>CAZAIB010000041.1:0-45810 GCA_964485095.1 uncultured Planctomycetaceae bacterium
AAAACTAATCTATTTGCCTGCCTGGCGCTACTCGAAAATGAAATGCGCTCTAGTCGCCTTCAAGACATCGAACGAACCTTCGATGGTACAGTGTGTGCCTGACTCGCTATTGAGAACGCAAAACTCTAAGGGGCAAGCTGGTGCGAGTAGTAGAAGGGGCCGGCTGATTTCCTGACAACCTGAATCATCTTCTCCGCTTCGTCACTGCGTCCTTTGGCCTTTAACGACCGACTCAAGTAGAACGCGATATCGCGCGAGACCGTGGATGATTTGGTCAGCGAATTGAGAATTTTGTGCGCTTCGTCTGTCTCGCCGCGTCGAAACCGAACCCATGCAAGTGTGCCGAGAGTCGCCTCTGTCTGAACTCGGGACGCGTTCCTCAAAGCAATCTCCAACGCGCGAGCGGTTGACTTGTCGTCCTCGTCTTCGATTAGCACCAGCGCCAGTTGATTGCTGATCCGGATATTGCCGGGCTCACTGTTGCTTAGCCTCAGAAAGTGATCTCGAGCGGTCGGGTAGTCTCCAAGCATTCGGCTCGCCAGGCCCAACAGATAGCTTTGTTCCCGCGCCAGAGATTCATCAAACGGTGCATCTTTAAGAAGAGCCAGCACGTCTTTCGGTCGATTCTGACCCTGAAGCCACGCACCGTATTGAACTCTCGCAAGTTGCCCAGGCTTTTCCGATTCCTGACAGGCCTGCTTGAACAGAGACTCCGCTGCTTGCCGAGCATCCGGAGAATCAGTCTGCAGGTAAAGGTTCGCCAGCCTCACCGGCACCGGAAGCTGGTCGTTTTCGTCTGCAGTGGATGCCTTCTGAAAGAAGTCTTTCGCAGCCGGAACATCTTTCAGATGGAACGAGCAAGTTGCCAGTCGCCGAAGTACTTGCGCATCTCGCGGGCGTTCCTTAACAACTTCAAGAAGGATTGGGTGAGCGACATTCCAGTCTTGTCGACCCATCGCGACGATGGATTTTACCTCACGAACATTGGCCTGAACCGTCTTCCAATACTTAGGCGACCATCGATCTGGCTTTGGTGCCTGTTCTGCAACCAGCAGATGAGCCCAGGCGTCCTGCCATCGTCCTTGCTTGCCGCGCAATCTTCCAAACGCAAAGTGGCACTCAAACTTTGCCCTTGGGTCGAGTGACAGTTCAGCCAGTGCATCCATGGCCGCCTGTTCCTGCCGTTCCTCCAATAGGAAACCGACAAACAAGACTGTGGGATGTGGCGAGTCAGGAAGCGACTTGCTGACACCCGCCAGCAGTGCCCGGCACTTAGCCGCATCGCCGTTTCGCAGAGACTCCTTCGCGGCATTCACCTCATGAATGCTGCGCAGTTTCTTGCCGAACCTGAAGTCGAGCATATCGTCCACAACAAGGTCGAAGCATAAAGCTTCGCTGCTGCCGGCGAAGACCGACAGCAGCACGGCAACAACCATCAACAGACGTGTGCGGAACCGTCCTCCTGCTTGGGATTGCGCAGGGTTTGCATTCATCATGATCGACTGACTTCCGTGCCTGCGAGTGACTAAGTTGTTTCCGGCAACACAGTCTTTCGCTTCTTCCGACGGAACGCAACTCCAGTCAAGCCAATGAACATGAACGCCACTGAACCGGGTTCCGGAACCGCACTGAAAGCTGCGCTAAGACCGTAGAACTGAGTATCCAGCAAGTTGGCGTCGGCGTTGTCCAGGCCGGTCACTTCAATGAAGTACGTACCTGGGCCAATGGCCACTCCGGTCAAAGATTCAGCTCCACCGAGCCCCGTGATATTGGAAGACCCCAGGTTTGTCATCGAGCTATCGAATAGAGTCAACGCCAGGTCGCTGCGTTCCCTCGTATTGAAGTCGATTGCATCTCCAGCCGGGTTACCGTTGGCAGCCTGTGATTCAACTTCGAAGGTAAACCCGAGAGCTTCAAGGTCAATGTCTATCAACCCACTACTGTTGACCGTGAAGGAATAGAAGTCGACATCGCTGGTATCGTCGATGCTGAAGAAATCGTCAGAGTCAATATCGACAATGAAAGTGTTGGCGTCCTGTCCGATTGCAACACTCGAGCCAAGAGCGATATTACCCAACGCTGTGGCTCTGGCAGCAACGTCGTTACCGAGTTGCCCGAAGCTCTTCTCATTGAAGTCACCGTATCCCCGCTGCGCGGCGAGAATGTCGAAGTACTGGGGACCATCAAAGTTATTGTTAATGAACGGCTCCATCAATTGTTCAGAATCACCCGAGAACAAATGCTCCATGCCGATTCCGTGGCCGGTTTCGTGAGCAAGTACATTTCTCGTTCCGCGAAAGTTATCTGTCGCATCCGAAAAGAACGCCACATTGTCTGAATCAATCACTTGGTCAGCGAAGTCAGGGAAGAAGTTATACGCCAGCGTGTTCGAACCAGCTTGACCGTCGATCGAATGGGCGCTAATCCGCACATCGGCTCGTACACCGGTTACGCCAGCCGAAACTGCCCAGGCAGCACCGTCGTCGTTCGCTTCGAACGTGTAGTCCAGTCCGCTAATTGAACTCCAGCGGTCAAACGTTGATCCAACAATCGGGAGCCAATCAGCTTCCGTGCCGTGGATCCCGTTAAAGAAAGCGCGGATCTCATTGGGGCTGTCCGGCTCGCTGGAGAACTGTCCAACAATCGTTCCCTCTGCCGCGAGTCCCCAAGTGAGGCGTAGTGGGTCACCCTGGTCGAATCCCTGTGCCTGGGTTTGAGCGGTGCCACCGCTCCAGCGGAAGCCATCGATGTTAAGCTGGGCTTCGCAAACATCTGTTGCGCTGATGGCCAACACGGCTACGAATAAGACAGGCCACAATCGTGTCAGGTTGAGCATTCTCTTCTCCCCGGGGGGTATTCCGCTAAGAATCGAACCCAATTATATCACCACGGTCAGCAGTAGCTTGGTAAAACTCAACGTTGCAGCAAAACCCCAGGCCCTCCCAGTCTTTACAATCCAACCCGTACCCCCTGGCCGGCACAACTACTTGACTACGCCTTAGGCTTCTCCTACGGTCCAAATCCGTACATCCCGTAAATCGAATGCAAATCAACCATGCCCGCACTTATTCCTCCGCACGGCGGACTGTCTGAACCCGTCTGCTGTACCGTTCCTGAGGCAGAAATCGCTGACTTTAAGGCTGCTGCTGAGAGCCTGCCCAAGTTCCCGGTTTCAGCTGCCGACCTGTCATCTGTATACCGATTTGGGGATGGAATCCTAAGCCCGCTAACGGGACCGATGGACTCCGCCGCCTACCAAATGGTGTTGGATGAGTCCGTCATCGAATCGAACGGGAAGAAGTACGCCTGGACAATCCCAATAGCGTTCCCGGCGAACGCCGATCAAGCCGCATCAATGAAAGCTGGCGATACTGTCGCCATCACTAATCCGAGCGGTGAGATTGTCGCGACTCTTGCTGTCAGCGATGTGTACCCGTGGGACAAGGCCGCCTACATCAAGGCTGTCTACGGAACCGAACGCACCGACCACCCTGGTGGCAACATGGTGATGGAAGGCGATGCCGCCGCCACTCACCTTGTCGGCGGAACCATCAAGGTTCTTCCTCAACCAAAGAACCCCGCCTTCGGCCAGTACGTGCTCTCACCGAAAGCAGTCCGAGCGCTAGTGGAAGAAAAAGGCTGGGACGCCTGCGTTGGTTTCCAGACTCGGAACCCACTGCACCGCGCTCACGAGTACGCTTTGGTCTACGCGTTGGAATCACTTCTCAAGGAAGGCAAGAACGCCGGAGCGGTTCTGAACCCGCTTGTTGGCGAAACCAAGAGCGACGATGTCAGCGCGGAAATCCGCATGCTGACCTACGAGAAGCTCATCTCCGACCGTGGCCTGGGTGAAGGCGACAGCGATGCTGATCTGTGGTCATCGCGCGGCGAGAGTGTTCCTGACCGAGTCACCCTGCTGGGTCTGGACATCAAGATGTTCTACGGCGGACCGAAGGAAGCCGTGATGCACGGCATCTACCGCCAGAACATGGGCCTGACTCACATCGTCATCGGCCGTAAGCATGCCGACGCTCCGTTCGCAGACGGAACCGCCATTTGGGGCGACTTCGATGCTCACGAAATCTTCGACAACCTAAACGGCGAACTGGCCATCACACCATGCAAGGTTGGCTTCGCCGCGTACTACGAATCGATGGGTCGAGTTGACCTGATGTCGAACCACCCGGACGACAAGCCTGTGTTTATCTCAGGCAAGCAAGTCCGCGCGACGCTTCAGGAAGGCGAACTTGTTGACCCTCGTATCATGCGAGAAGGCACCTCCAAGATTCTCGCGGAAGCAATGAAGCAGTCGTAACGCGACTCACTCGTCAGGGCACAACGAATGCTCGGCATCAACTTGATGCCGGGCGTTTTTTTATCGCGGTGCCCACTGCGCGTTGCTGACTAGTCTAATGGTCATTTGCCGCCAACATCAATCGCGTAGGCAATGCAAACACTCACCGTTGCCAACAACACAAGCGCGGTGACAATCTTCAGTTGCCACATCTTTTCGCCAGCCTTCTGCCGGTACGACCGAATCCCTGTCGCCCACAACGCGATTGAAGCAGCAACCATGATGCTCAGCACGTTCATGCCGAACAGCAGCAGTGGCCCCATAATCGGGTGCGCCGGTTCGTCCCCGACTCCAATCGTAAGGCTAAACGCACAGGACAGCCCGCCGGTTGCAATCGGTGGAACCAAAGCCGCTGCGATCGCCGCGCCTGCGAGCGCTGAAGACAATTGCCCGCGTGTTCTCGCGTAAGCCGCCGCGCCGCCACCCGCAAAGCCAATCAGAAAGTCCATCAAAGTCGGCCTGCAGCGGGATGCCATTTCCCGAGTAATCCCGACATCGGCAACCAGTGGATACAACAGCCCCACAACAAAGCTCACCGCAAACGCGAACAGAAACCCAACCGCGATCATTTGCCATGAGCGTCTAAATAAGACCCTGTGCGAGTGCACAACCGCAAGGCTCCCCGCCAAAATTGGCGACATCAACGGAGCCACCAACATCGCGCCGATGATGACCGCTGCTGAATCCTGAACCAACCCAAGCGACGCCAGCGCCGACGACGCACCAATCATCGCCACAAAGTCGAACCGTTCGTCCTTCAGTTTCTTATTCGACTGGTTCTTCTCTTTGTCTTCCTTCGTGACGAACACGTGCAAATCGTTGGTGAGCTTGATTCTGGTATCGCGTTCCATTTGCGGTACCCAGCCCTGCACAGAATTCTCGAACGCCGCATACGCGCGACGTCCTCGTGAATGACCCGTCAGAACCAAACCAACTGCCGGCGATGACTTTGCGGCGTCCCTAATCAGCGTGGCCTCTTCAATATCTTCCGCTTCACGGCTGCCGTCGGCGGGAGTTCCCACCAACACAAGATCGTCTGCGGTGTATGTGGCTTCGTACGGATGTAACCGCAACTCACAGCCATCCAGCGACTCAGACATCTGCTGCGCGGCGCGGCGAGCGGAACCGTGCCGGTAGCCGTCTCGCGGGACACTAATCCGGTTCCAAGCGCCGTTGCTTTCATCGGCAAACAGCCGAATCGTCGTGCACGCGACCTGATCGGCGAGCTCAGCCAACTCCGCTTTTCGTTCAGACGCGTATGGGAACAGCAACTTCTCAAGCGGCCGGGCCTCTTCCAACAGGGCGGCTTCCGGATTGTCCTCACCCAGCGGCTTCAGCCTGACGCGCGGATTCTTGTTGTCATCCCCATCATCACGCGACTTGATTTTCGTGCGCACGGTCTTGGCCAGCAGGCCATCTTCCTTGCCGGGAACAAACACAATCAAATCGCAAACATACGCTCGCGCGAACTGGCACGACACGGCCAGGTAATTCGTGAGTTCGTTCTGCGATGTAACGTAAAGTCCGACAGGCATAACTCTGGGAGTCCCAAGCAAATTCAGCGCTGCTCATTCGTAGCATGGGACCGTGTCCCGTGAACTGCCCCAACCTATACCCCTCACCACCAAACGTCCAACCGGCCGGGCAGATTGAGGTTCCGCGGATGCCGCAGCGCGCGGACTCTTCGCCAGAAGTTACCCTCGCAACACAGTCGCTGGACTCTCCGAGTTCGTGCTTTCGTAACCGAACACGGAGTGTTCGGCGACTATGTCTAGCGGACGTGGGGGTAGAAGCGAGCCAGCCAGTTTGGTGAGACGCCGCAGTGGGCCAGCGACACGAAGAACCAGTTCTGCAGCGTCTGCCTGACAACCCCCGTTCGCTGCCAGCGTCGACACGAAGCGTGAATGTCGTGCTGTAGCAAAACAAATCTGCCAGCCTTGCCAAGTCGTTTCGCCAGCAACAGATCTTCCATGAACGTCACGTCCGGAAACCCGCCGATCTGTTCGAACACACCACGTCGAACAAAGATCCCCTGGTCGCCGTAACCCCAGCCAAGCAATCGCACTCGCATGCTGTTACCCCATTCGACCGCGCGGAACCGTTTGCCCGCGTTGTCGATCTTCTGACGAAAACAGCCACCTACGCAGTCGTCGTTCGTCAGACAGTCAGCGATGGCCTGAACGAAGCCATCTGTGAGTTGACAGTCGGCGTGAAGAAACAGAATCACGTCCCCCGAACACCGCGCGGCACCTGCGTTTTGTTGAACCGACCGACCGCGATCACATTCAACCACAACATCAGCGGCACTTGCATTCGCGACCGTGTCGTCTTCACTGCCACCGTCTACAACCACGATTTCGTGTGGAGAAAGCGCACTGGTTGCCGCGATGAGCTCCGCAATGCGCGGGCCTTCGTTGAGCGTTGGGATAACAACCGAGACCTTCATCCGCGAATCAAACAACAATGCCGGACAGGATGGAAGCCAGTCGGCGGAAACAAGAATAATCGTGGGGTTCCCCACACTGCCTGCGACCGAGCTGACATGGCGATTCCGTTGCCGCCGGCGGCCAAGAGCCTGCCCAGAACCGCCCACGCGGCGAGCGATTCTCAAACAACCCCCCCCAACACCGTTGCCGCACACCGATGCAACGGGACGTTGCCTAGAAGTTGCGTTCTAGTTCTTCCAGACGGCTCTTGAGTTCGTCGCGTTCTCGTCGAGTCGCTTCGAGGTCAAACATCAGGTACTTCACGTCCAGTCGCAGTTGCGACAGTGCTTCCTGCACCAAACTAAGGATTCTTCGTCGCCTCATCATCATGTCCACGACGCGCCCAAACGCTGACTGAACGGCGGCTCGCTCTGCACCCTCTCCCAAGGTGCAGGCAGCCAGGCCGCTCGCCAGGTCTTTGAGTTCGCCGGGAAGATCTACGTCCGCGTTACGATGGAATCGTTCCAAATCGCTCATGCCGAATCCTTTTGACCAGGTTCCCAGGAACAGCGATTGTGTATTTCGTACGGTTAACTCGCAACCGTTCGGCACAAGTGCCCTGTAGCAAGGGACTTACGGCCGTGCCAATCGATGGACAGAGGCCATGGCAGCCCATTGCTGGTCGTAAATCACGTCTTCAGGCCGATCGTAAGTCCAATTAGAATCAGAGGTTTGAACGATCCCGCAATCGCCAACCAAATCGCGAGCCGTACTTCGGACCTCACGATCAGACTTGAGCGAACGTAGCGGATTCTGCCTGGAAGTTGTGGCAGTGTTCGAGTTCAACCTGTCATGGAAGACAGGTAGTGCTGCCAGGATCTCCCGGCTGTACGACATTTGAAACCAGTTGCCATGGACGGCATGTGAAGAAGCAAACGCGAGGTGCAATCCTGCACAGCGTGGTCGGGCTAGCGCTCGTCCTCTGCTTCAACCTGCGCGCGATGGGGCAGCAGCGGTTCCACGTGGAGTCGTTCGACGCAGAAGAACTCGGCTGGACGACACTGTTCCTGCCACGCTCCGAACAGCCGCGCACTCGGGTTGTGCAACACCGTCGAGAGAAGAGCGACTGGAACCAAACGGGTAGCGCGGAGGTGCTGCGACTAAGGACCGACGAACGCAGCCAGCGAATGGTCCTCTCGTACAGTCTCCCGCCAGCCAGACCGTTCGACGAACTCAAACTGACACTCAGGCTGAAATCCAATCAGGAAGGTTTGCGACTGGCTGTCCGCGTCGTGTTCGCAGACCACCTGAATCCGCGAACCGGCAAGCCTTTGACAGCGTACATCCAGGGCGATGTCTATCGCAGCGGCAGCGAGTGGAAAGAACTCACCTGCGCCGCCGACCGACGGGGCGTCGACCGCGCTGTGCGGTGGTTGCGCGAACAAACAAACCTCCCGCTGGACACCATCGGGCTCACCTACGTCGACCGCGCGATATTGATGTGCGATCTAAACCCGGGCAATTCCGAAGTCTCAATCGACGATCTCAACTTCGGACCAGTCGTTTCGCCAAGCCGGCTGGCGGCGCCAAAAAAAGATCAAACCGTCAAGCCGTGGGAAACGCAAGGCGACACCAAAGTCGAATCGCGTGTCGAAATGCGACTGGGGCAACTGCAGGTTGACCGGAAGCCGTTCCTGCCACGAATGACCGCATGGCACGAAGGCGATTCTGTTGCGGAACTTAAGCGAGCCGGCATCAACACGGTTTGGATTGAAGATGCCACCGACAGTGGTCTGCTGCAGGAACTCGAAGCGGCCGGCATGTACGCAATCGCGGTTCCACCAACCCCGCCCGTTCATCAGCCAGGCACAAGGTTCGTCAATTCATCCAGAACCCTGCTGCCCACAGAAAATACAAACCTGCTGTTTTGGTATCTGGGAACACGCGTGACGCCCGGCGATCAGAAGAAGCTCATCAGCTGGTCAAAGTGGCTCAAAACAACCGACCCGGCCCGTCGTCCGTTGATGGCTGATGTTACTGGAGCCGAACGGTTGTATTCGCGGCACGTGAACCTGCTAGGGCTTAGCCGCCCGGTTCTGGGCACGTCCGTTTCGCTCCGTGACTACCGCAACACGCTGTTGCAGCGTCGAGCAATGGCGCAGCCCGGAAAATTCATGTGGACCTGGGTGCAGGCAGACGTCCCGGGTGCTCAAGCCAATCGAACGGGCTTGCCGTATGTTTTGGAACCAGAACAACTGCGTCTTCAAACCTACGCAGCAATCGCGGCCGGCAGCAAAGCCGTCGGGTTCTGGAAAACAACGCCGCTCAATAGCACGCGGCCGGGTGACGACGAACGCCGGCTCATGATGCATCAATTGAATCTCGAATTTAGCCTCATCGAAGACTGGTTGGCCACCGGACAATTGGCCGGCAGCGTGACGTGCGAAGCTGGAGCCCAACTGCAGGCTCGGTCGAGTGGAAACGGTGCCAAGCAGGAGAAGCTGAAGTTCATCGCACGGAAACGTCAAGCTTCGAAATCCGGCACAGTCAAACCGGGCATCCAAAAAACCAACGTCGAAGCCACAATCATCAACTCGAACAAGGGCAAGCTGTTATTGCCAGTGTGGTACTCCGACTCGGCTCAGTTTGTTCCAAGCGAACTGGTTGCAGAGAATCTAAGTCTGGTTGTTCATGTTCCTCACACACAACGCAAAGCATGGCTGGTCACGACGACCGGTATCCGTAGTTTGTCGGCGCCACGGGAGGCCGGCGGCGTACGGATTCACCTATCGACAGCCGACCGGCAGACGTTCCTCGATCAAACGGCCATTATCCTGATCACGGCTCGCGAAGATGTCCTCAATGAACTGCGATTGAAAGTTTCGGCCATGGCCGAAGACAGCGCAAGAACCTCAATCCAACTGGCACAGGCAAAACTGAATCGCATCCAAACCGTCGAACAACAACTGGCAGTTCCCGACAACAGAACAACTTCAACGCTCAATAACGTCTATCAGATCCTGTCAGCGGCGAACGCGTCTGCTGAGTCCGCAGACTATCACTCGGCCCGACGTCAGGCTCAACAAGCCATGCGACTGATGCGGCGCCTGCAACACTCGCGCTGGAAGGCGGCCACCGCACCGCTGTCGTCACCAACGTCCAGCCCGCACGCCGTGTCGTACCAAACTTTGCCCGACCACTACGCCATGCTGGAACACGTTCGTTCCACGCAGCCAACTCGGGTGGCGCAACTACTGCCCGCAGTCACCGGTAGCGAACTGAATTCTCTTGAGAGCACCGGTTGGCGGCGGTTCACGGGCCAATCAAACACCATCCGCAAGGAGGCTCAGTTCGCCAAAGGTAACCGACGGTACTGGCTGAACATGGTTGCCGCACCCATCGATCGAAAACAGGCAGCTGAGGTCATTACCGACCCGCCAATCCGAGTGACCAGTCCAATCCTGCAGTTGGCTCAGGGCGAGACTGTTTCCGTCACCGGACGGGTTCGAATACCAACAACAATCAGCGGCAACGTAAATGGAGCCATGCTGTTTGACAGCATCGGTGGTCCGGCCGGATCTTTGCGATGGCGACGGCAAACCAACGGCTGGGTTCAGTTTGACATCCTTCGAGAAGCGGAAACGGATACGCCGTTTTATCTGACGTTTCTGTTGTCAGGGCTGGGGCAAATGCAGGTTTCGGACCTGGAAGTCGTGGTCTATCCGAGCCGGTGAGAACCGAGCTGCTGGGACCGGCTTTCCGCCACTCCGGCGCGTAGTTTCATCGGTAGCCAAGACAGACCCCCGAGCGGCGTATAGAATCCGCCCAAGTCAGACGCCCACGCAGGCGTCATCCGAATACCGCGAGACGGGGCGAATGCCCCCCGGCCGAGATTGTAATGAAGAACATGTTGATCCCGATTCTCTTCGCCATTGGCACCGCCTGCTTCTGGGGAATGTACGGTCCGACTATTGGTAACGCTCAGGTGAAGGTTCCACCGCCGGAAGGCTGGTCGCCGTTCAAACCATACGTGTTTATCGGAGTCGCTTATCTGGTTCTCGCTGTCGTCGGCGGACTGGTCGCCATGCATTTTAAAGGTGACACGTTTAGCTACAGTGGCGAACACTTCAAACCAGCCAAGTGGGGCTTCCTTGCCGGACTACTGGGAGCCCTCGGCGCGTTGTGCCTGACGACAGCCATGATGACCAGTAAAGGCAACGCGTTGTTGGTCATGCCAATCGTGTTTGGTGGAGCGGTCTCGGTGACAGCGTTGTTTTCTGTCTGGAAGCTCAAAGGCCACACAACAATCAACCCCATCCTGTACGTCGGCATTGTCATGGTGGTCATCGGCGTGGTGATTGTGGCGATGAACACACCACACGGTCACGCACCCAAACCGAAACCCGACGCAACCGCTGAAGAAACGCCGGACGCCTAGAACACGAACATCCCTGGTCCGGTAGCCGACCGCACTCACTGCTGATTGAATTCAGCAGTGAGTCACACGCTGTGGATGAGCCAAAGACTCCGATACTTCTTGCCCGTTTGGGAATAAGCCATGGGTGCTGGATCACTATTGCAACTGCTCTCATGGATTCTCCCATTGGTTCTTCCATTGGCACTCTATGGTGGAATCCTGGTGTTCGCTTTCCGGAATCAGTCGGCTCCCACAGCCGTCCGACGACGGGTTTCAATCGGAGCGATACTGTGCATCGCCAGCATGCTGGGGAGCCAGGTGATCCAGGTCTTGATAGTCAGATCGCTGCCTGCAGCTCAGTTTCCGAGTGCAATGCGCTTATTGGGTCTTGTCCGAACCGCAATCCAGCTGTTCGGCATCGGCCTGATTGCGTCAGCCGCATTCCTTGATCGATCGCCAGAACGCGATGTAGACGGAACCGAGTTGTTCGCACCACAGGAACCAAGCGACAACCCATACCGGGCGATGTAGGTGAGTTGTAAGTGTGACGGACGAGCGGGGACTCGTTGCCTCGTCCACTACCTGACTATCGTCCGTTGCGCCAGACGTCGTTTTGGTTCAAACCGCGGCCGCTTAGCGAACCTTCCCAGCCGGGTCGTTTCCACTGACCTTGCTGTTCGTCAATCGATTCACCTGCCAGGTAGTGCAGCGTGTCGGCAGATGACCAACCCGCGTCAACGACGTCTTCTTCATACAGTGGGATGCCCAGCAAACGCTTACCGATTTGCATGATCCACAAGAGCACAAACATCGCCACGCACATGAAGATTGCGACAAAGAAGATACCGACCCCAAGGTCGAAGTACGTGTGAGCCAGTGGCCAGATTTGTTTCCAAAACAACAACAGAAGCAGTGTCGCCAGGCTGAGATAAGGCCCATAGGGTATCTCTTTTTTCCAGCCCGTCAGCGACGCAAAGATCACCACCACCATCGCACACAGTGGAGCAAGGAAGAACACCACGACCACGGGTTGCCAGCCAATGAAGCTGCCAATCGCGGCCATCAGCGTGACATCGCCCATACCCATTGCTTCTTTGCGAAGCACCTTCTGCCCAATGACTCGAACCGCGATGACCGTACCCGCACCAACAATCAGGCCGACGAAGCTGACAAGGAACCCATGCAGATACGGCCAGGCCCTGGCAAACTTAATCGCGTCAAAGTCAAAGACCATCCACGCTAAAGAATCGGGCAACAACCCGGTGATCGTGTTGTGGTTGGGAACAGAAGCAAACCAGACCGGAACCAAAAACATCTGCCCCAGCACAGTGGACGCGATCACCGCGAAGACCAATGGCGGCATCGTGCAACCATCCGGAATGAGATACGTCTCCAGGTCGATAAATGTCGCGACGACCAGTGCCTCAATCAGCACCATGTGAAACAAGTACCGCAGGTGCATCCACACGATCGCTGTCGTGCCCCACACCGAACCCAGTTTCTGAGGCCCAAGTTCTGGTTCCACACAACACTGAGCATCCCAGTAGGTTTCCAAACCGCTTGGCAGTTCGAACAGATAGACCAGAACAAACAGCAGTCCGTTGCACAGTTCGACCAGCGGGTATCGTCCGGAAATTGGCATCTTGCAACTGCGGCACTTCCCTCGCAGCATCAACCAGCCCAGAATCGGAATATTGTCACGCGCTAGAATTTCGGTATCGCAGCGGGGGCAATTCGAACGACCCCAGACGCCCTGGATCTGAGTCCACGCATCGCGAAAGAAGCTAAAGCGGCCAGTCGATTCGTACTTTGGAAACCTGTGAATGCAAACATTCAGGAAGCTGCCGAAGACGCTTCCGAACAGGAAGACGAAAAACAAAATGAACCACAAAGGGTAATCACCAGACATTACGAATCGTCTCCGCAACCCAGTGCCTGTGTCACTTCTTTGTAGACCACTTCAATCACGCTATCGCCATCAAGTTCATCGGTGTTGATCACAATCGTTGCCGCATCAGCATACAGCTTTGTCCGACGATTTAGGACCTCGGTGATCTCGGCTCGCTGATCAGCGTGATCTGTCAAACTGGGGCGTTGCTGTTTTGTCGTTTCAGCGTCCGTAGTCAGCCGCTCAAGTATCGTTTCAACCGACGCCTGCAACCAAACCACCGGACCAGCGGAGGCAATGTCCCCACGAGTATCTACGTCCAAAATCGCTCCGCCGCCGGACGACAGAACCAATTTGTGCTGCTTCAACAGGCCGGAAATGACTTCTCGTTCGATTTTCCGGAACTCAGCTTCACCATCTTCGTTGAAGATTTGGGCAATCGTCCGCCCGGCTTTGGCTTCGACTTCCTGGTCGCTATCAGCAAACGTCCAGCCCAATCGCTTCGCCAGTTCTGGTGCAACCGTAGACTTCCCCGTCGCGCGGTAGCCGATCAGTGTCACGACGATAGGTTGGTCCGGGACCGAGTTCATCGTCGAGCCGCCGAGAGGCCTCGTCTAAGCGTGTCGCGCATGTACTCGATCGGCGGTTCCTGACCTGTAAAGATCTTGAACTGATGAGCGGCCTGCCGAACAAACATGTCCAGACCACTTACCGTCGCACACCCACGCGCGGCCGCGTTCTTGAGGAACAGTGTGTTCTCAGGTGTGTACACCGTATCAAAAGCAATCGCACCATCGCGCATCCAGTGTTCGTCGTACGGCGTCTCATCCACCTTCGGATGCATCCCCACCGACGTGCAATTGATGACAACTTCAGCGTGTTCAGAACCGCGGTTCTCCCAGTTGATGTATTGGCAACCAAGTTCCGAAGCCAGGTTCTGCCCGCGATCACGCCCGCGGTTGGCGATCACAACAGCCGAACCTTTCCGAACCAGTGCCAGCCCGACGGCTCGAGCCACCCCGCCTGCGCCGAGAATCAAAACGCGGCGACCTTCCAGGGTGCGGCCCGACTCATCGTCTTGTTCATCCAGTACAGCCTGCAACGCCTCCAGTGCCGCTGAATAATCCGTGTTGGTCGATTTCCAAAACCCGTCGTCCTTGAACAACGTATTGGCCGCTCCAATGTCTCGCGCTCCGTCGTCCGGTGTGCCTTTCGCCAGAGCTTCTTCTTTGTGCGGGATTGTGACACTGTAACCGTGAATGCCCAGGCGATCGAATTCCTGCAGCGTATCGCTTAACAGCTCAGGCGGAACACGAAACGGAATGTAAACCGCGTTCAGCTTCTGCTTTCGAAACGCAGCGTTATGAACCAGCGGACTGTGACTGTGGGCAACCGGATCACCCAACAGCCCAAAGACTTTCGTGTCGCCGTCAATCTTATTGAACCCATACAGCGCGCGGGTTTCGGCGTAGGATAGTTGCCCCGGAGCGAGTTCGCGTTCTTTGCTGAAGCTGGCGTACGTGAACGGCGAACCGTACTTGCCGCATAGCAACCGGCTGGGGATACCAAGTTCGCCCATACAGAAACCGACAACCGGCACTTTGGC
Organism: uncultured Planctomycetaceae bacterium; assembly: GCA_964485095.1. Classification (GTDB taxonomy): domain Bacteria; phylum Planctomycetota; class Planctomycetia; order Planctomycetales; family Planctomycetaceae; genus CAYNWT01. Next base: position 14,692 of record CAZAIB010000041.1, read on the forward strand.
CGACTGCACGACTTCCAACATCCGCACGTTGTCGCTGGGGGCGTTGGCCATCGTCACAATCTTGACGATGTCCGGATCCTTCTGGCTAAGCTTCTCCAGGATGTCCGGCAGGTGCAGCGGCGTTTCGTCGAAGTTGTGGTAACTCACGATTCGCTTCGTGTCGCCGTATCGCGGAATCTTCCCGGCGATCTCACCTTCCAAATCGACGTACTCAACACCCGAAACAATGGCTTCCCTCAGGATAGCCAAGCGCTGATCTTCGGTTCCTCGCCAACGACCACGATCATCGGTTGTACGGCACGTGATGACGACGGGCGTGGGTCGGTCCTTAATCAGCCGAGCCACATCAGGCCGGCGGCGAAGCCAATCCAGTCGCAGCTCAACCAGCTTGGCGCCTTTTCCCGCCAGGTGTTTGTGTTCGGCAACAACCATTTTGTGCCGGGTTCTACCGATGCTTACGCAAATCATGAGGCGAGGGTTTGCCGTCCAGGTTGAGTTAAATTTTGGATCGCGGGCGCTGAGGAATTGTAGCTTGAGCAGCCACTCGGGCGGCAGGAAAGCCGCGGATTATCCCAGGCGACCAAACTGTTTGTCCAGCGTGCCCCTGCTAAGCGTTAGCCAGGTGGGCCGACCATGCGGACAATGGTGGGCGTCGTCGCACAAATGCCGTTGTTCAAGCAGCGCGGCGATCTCTTCGCGGCTCAACCGGTAGCCCGCTTTGATGGCGGCTTTGCAGGCCATCATGTGCAGCAAACTGTCCAACAAATCTCGCCGCGTCGGCTTGCCTTCCTGGCGATCAAGGTGTTCTGCCAGGTCACGAACAATCCGAACCACCTTGCGGTTCTTCAACATCGCTGGATAGGCAGAGACCAGAACCGTGCTGCCGCCGAACTCACCAATTTCGAAACCCAACTCGTACAGCAGGTCCTTCTGTTCAAGAACGATGGCCGCTTCTTTTGGTGAGAGCTCAACCGATTCCGGCATGAGCAACTTTTGTTTCTCAACCGTCTGACTAAGCGTCTTCTCGCGAAATTCTTCGTACAGAATCCGTTCGTGCAGCGCGTGCTGATCGATAACGGTCAGCCCCGAATCACTGGCCACAACGATGTAACAATCGTGCAACTGAAACGCGCGGTTCGCATCGGCCAGATTCGCTTCCGTCAAATTGACTCGTCCGACCGCATCCTGCTGCACTGGTTGATCCTCAGCAGTAGTTGCATCTCCAACAGTCGCTGCTGCACCTGCCTCGCCGGTCGGTTCCGTCCCAGTCGGCAACGTCGCGCCGGATGAAAGCGAAACACTCGAAGCGCGCCCCTGCGCTTCCGGACTACCGGCCCACGGTGCGATGGGACTGGTCACGGGCGACGCTGATGCCCCTGAAGCTGACGCAACCGACGCGCCGATTGGAGCCACCGGCGCGGTGGGCAGCATTGGTTCTGGTTCGGGCAGCAAAGCTTGTCGGAACGTTGAACCGCCATTGCTCCCGCCATCAAGTCGCAGTTCACCGGCCGGGTTGCTGGGGACATTGCGGCTAACGCTGAGTTCCGTATCAAAGTCCATCGACAGAAACCGCTGCCGCAACGTGTTCAGCATCTGACGATACAGCTGCTGGCTATCGCGGAACCGGACTTCCATTTTCGTCGGGTGCACATTCACATCGACCTGATCCGGAGCCATCTCCAGAAACAGAAAACAAACCGGGAACCGGCCCACCATCAACAGACCGCGATACGCTTCACGCAACGCATGCTGCAACGACTTATCCTGAATCCAACGCCCGTTTAGAAACAAGTACTGGCTCTTTCGAGTCGACTTGCTGTAGTTCGGATGCGCGACGAATCCCCACAGACGGACAAGGTTCTCGCCTTCGCCGGTTTCTGATTCGACTTCGATCAACTGGTCCGACAGGTCGTCGCCGTAGAACAGCCGCAACCGTTCTGCCAGCCCCGCACTGGCTGGCTGTTCGTAAACCATCTTGCCGTTGTGGCGCAGAACCATGTGCAGCCGTGGATTGGCAATGGCGATCCGCACAAACTGTTCGCTGATATGACCGAACTCGGTGGAGGTTCGCTTGAGAAACTTCCGCCGCACCGGAGTGTTATAAAACAACTGCCGCGCTTCGATGATGGTTCCGATCGGACAACCACACTCAGTCGCCGGCGCCGGCTTGCCGCCTTCGACCGTGAGTTCCACTCCGGCATCAGCGTCCTCCTGACGCGACTTCACAGTGAACCGGCAGACCGAGGAAATCGACGCCAAAGCTTCACCGCGGAAACCCATCGTGTGAACTCGAAAAAGATCCGCGTCATCAGCAATCTTGCTGGTCGCGTGACTGGTCACCGACAACAGCAGATCGTCCGGATGGATTCCGCAACCGTTATCGGCCACGCGAATGAGTTCGCTGCCACCTTCCTCAATGTCCACCTCGATGCGCGTTGCCAGCGCGTCGATACTGTTCTCCAACAGCTCTTTGACCACGCTGGCCGGGCGCTCGATAACTTCACCGGCAGCGATTTTGTTGATGACCGTCGGGTCAAGTTGGCGAATGCGGGACATGGATACAGCAAGCAGGAAGAAGGTCGTTCCGTCTGTCTCTGGTTTACCCGCTTGCTGTCACGAGAGCAATGTATGAGGCTGTCTTTCAGCCGCGTTCTTTCGGTTTGGCAAAGAAGCAGCAAATGCAACAGGTTTTGGGCCCGTCCTACGATGTACCTTACCGTTGCTCGTCATACTCAGCCTGCAATCGGTCCAGCGCCTCCGCGTTCCGCTGTTTCAGCGTACTCACGCCGCCATAGTTCTTCTTCAAACTGCCCTTCTTGCTGATGGTCTCCTGAGTTGTATAGACCCTGAACTCCCCGCCAAACTTCCGAACCGCTTGCGCATGCGTCGTACACAGGCGCGTCTCCGGAATCGCCTCGGCACGTTCCGAACCGATGATCTCTTTGCAGATTTGACAGAAACGAATCGCAGCCATGGACTCTCCCCTTTCGAACAGCGCGCACGAAAAGCGTCGCTGAGAGATCGCCTCCCCGCGACGCTGTTAGTTTGCTTCTTTGAGCAACCTGAAGAGACAGCCGCTCGCCCAAAATAGTTCGCGCGTTTTCGAACTATTTCTTTTTCGGACGGAACGCCACGATGCGGGCTTCGTTTGTCCTCAGGTACGCGCCGCCAATGAGATCGATGCAATACGGAATCGCCGGCATGACCGCGTCCATGCATTCGTTGATGGCTTTCGGCTGGCCGGGCAGGTTCACAATCAACGACTGACCACGAATGGCAGCCGTTTGCCGTGACAAGATCGCAGTCGGAACCGCCTTGAGCGACACTTGTCGCATGAGTTCACCGAAACCAGGCATGAGTTTCTCGGCAACAGCTTCCGTCGATTCCGGAGTCACGTCCCGCAGCGCGGGTCCGGTTCCGCCAGTGGTCACGACCAGCGAACAACCTTCGTCGTCACACAACTCACGCAGCGTTTGTTCGATGATCACACGATCATCGCTAATCACCCGAGCAACGGGTTCCCACGGCGAAGTCAGCACTTCGTCAAAGTACTCCTTAATCGCCGGTCCGCCGCGATCCTCATACTCGCCCCGACTCGCACGGTCGGAGACAGTCACGATGCCGATTCGTGCTGCGCTTGATTCGTCTGTCACATCGTGTTCCTTTTGAACTGAGTTCGTCATCCCAACCCGCCGCGGCGCCGAGGGATCGATCCCGCAACTGACCGCCCTTCTACTAGTTTAACGTATGGCCACATAGAGGCATCTTTCCATCGCAACCCGCCCCGCCAGTCGCGATTCGGTTCTGCCCCTCCGGTCCTGTCTGAGAGTTTTGTGTAATTTTCAACGTAAGAACACTCCGGCATGGTGCGTCTACTGCCCGGGGATGGCTGAGGAACACGGACGCCACTTCTGCCAGACCTTTACACGCCATTTTCTACCCAAGCGCAGGAGTCCACGATGTCTCGCAACACCGTTTTCGTTTTGTTCGTCGGAGCCGCGATTGGATTTGGCACGCACGCCATCATTAGACCATCGGTGCTTATTGCTGCACCGCAGTCCGGGACAAAGGCCGGTGGTGGGGGTAGCTCAGGCGGAAGCGCCCAGTTTGGGGTGACGGTGGCTCCGGCTGACGATACAGGTCGGGTTAACGGGGTGTTCATTGTCGACCAGTTGCAGGGGCACGTGGCCGGTGGCGTTCTTGATAACCGGACCGGGAAGTATCGACACCGATACTTCCGGCGGATCAACGCAGACTTTGGCATCCCCGATTCTGGCCCAACTCCTGTCTACACCGTGATCGCTTCCAGGGCAGACATCAATCTCCGGAATGGACTTGGTAAAGGTGTCTTGCACATCGCCGAAAAACATACCGGCAGAGTGATTGCCTACGCGTTCGCGTTCCCGAACAACGCGAACCCCAACACACCGCTGCCATTGTTCCCGCTGGACACGATGCAGTTCTCCGAGCGATAGTGCTGAGCCCGCGCAGGAAACTCCGGTGCGATCCACGAGCAAGACTCCGATCTTGGTGTAACGTTCGAACCACCGCCCGGGGTTTCACTCCAACCCCGGCCATCAGGCTGTCACACGTCGTTGCCTCTACGGTCACGTTTCGCCTCGGGCTCACTCATGGATACCATCGCTGTCGCGCAGTCATTCCTTGATCAAAACGAACGGCTTTCCATCTGGTATGCCGCGTACGAAGGTACGGAGGAAGCCGTTCTCTATGCGAACCCGCTCTTTTGCAAAACCTTTGGCCACACGCTGGATGAAGTCCTCGAACGCAAACGCTACCACCTCATCAATCCGCCAGAGACGCCTGCCACCACGATCGAGCAATACAAGACCGAAGATCGCGCAGCCATCGAACGCGGCTACTTTGTTCAACGTAGCGTAGTCGAACCGGGCAAAGACATTGTGGTCCTCAAGGTTCGCTTCGATCAGGGCATCATCGGAATGTTCAAGGTCATTGATTCCAATGATCCCCGGTCAATAAACGCGCCGGGTGACTTGGATGCTGACTTCCGCAGCGTGATCGAATCGCTCCGGGCAGACCTGCTCGAGTAATGGCTCACCGCGAGGGAGAACTCGTCACTGGGAAACAACACGCTGCTAACTCTCTGCGCGATCATCCTGGTATCGTTTCAGGTACGAAGGCAATTTCCAGCCAAGCGATTTCTGAACCCAATCCTCGCGCAGGGTCTGCTTCTCTGATTCGGTCAAAGCCCAGTCAGCATGGTCTGTTGGAGCGTTCCGAGTGAGTTCATAAAGTGTGATGGCCGCGGCCACTGAAATGTTGAAGCTGTCTGTGAACCCGGACATCGGAATACAGATGCGTTCGTCGGCGGCTTCGAGAATCGAATCCGACAATCCGTCGTGTTCGTTCCCAAAGAACACCGCCGTCTTTTCAGTCAACGTTGCCTCACGCAGCGACACGTTTTCCGGATCCGGCGAAGTGGCCACGATGCGATAGCCCTGACCACGCAGGTGATCGATGCAGTCCTGCGACGCGTTGGCGGAATCCCGATGTCTGATCACCGTCGTCCAATTGCCGGCCCCCAACGCGATCTCGTGGTTCGGTTCGAACTGGTTCCGTGATTCGATGGAATGCACATCCTGAACACCAAAACAGTCGCAGCTGCGAATGCAGGCACTCGCGTTGTTTTGGTGGTAGAGATTTTCGAACGCGACCGTTAGGAACCGAGTCCGCCGATCCAGCACGCGTTCGAACCCCGCCAGCCGTTCGGCGGTCAGGAAGCTGCTGAGGTATTCAAAGAGTGCCGGTTCCATGTGACGGGTAGACTAACTGTCTGGTGTCGGTCGGTTCAAAGTGGGAATATCCAATATCCGCCGCAAAATCTCCAAGGCAAGCCGCCCGGCTGGTCCGCAGGTTCACAGAACCAGGGAAATATCGAGAACTGGCAGCTGCGGACCGCCCGTTGACTTTCCACAATCGTCAAACCCCGACCGTTTCACGGCTGCCTCCACGAATCCGCCAATCCATCTATTGAACGGGCTCAAAACACCGGATATTCTCACCGCACACATGGTGGCTATAGCTCAGTTGGTTAGAGCGCTGGATTGTGATTCCAGAGGTCGCCGGTTCGAACCCGGTTAGCCACCCCTCACACAAACGCTGCAAATCATTCGGTTTGCAGCGTTTTTTGTGCGCCAAGCTCCTCACGCTCGGTCTGCGTGCTTAGGCAGTACCGAGTGAGCTCAATTCGATCAAAAAGAACTAGTCAGCGGGCTTTTCGATTACGAACGCTTTGTAGAAAGTCAGATCCGTAACAAAGCGATGTGCTTTGACACCGCGTTCGAGTTCGACCCACTCAGCATCCGTGAAGCACTTGAGTTGGGGGCGGCGGTGGAACAGCAGTCGTCGTCCCAGCCTTCGCTTTTGTGATCGAACCACCACTTCCGCCGCTCTAAGCAGCGGTCCTGTGACGTTCCTGCTCCAATCGATTGCTTCCACGAACCTGAGCCCGGATTCCTCGCACCAACCTCGGTACTCAGCTTCCAGCGCCATGTCATCGTACTCCCAGATGCGCCGAACTATCTCGCAGCGTTCGTCTGGGAACCCCAGCAACCGGGCATTCTCTGACTGCCACACGAAGTCACACATTGCAAAACGTCCGCCCGGCTTAAGGACCCGTGCAACTTCAGAAATAAACTTCGCGCGGTCCGGGAAATGGAAAGCGGCTTCACAACACATAGCTCGATCGAAACTGCCGTCGTCGAACGAGATGTCCTGAGCGTTCCCAACCTGATACTTCAGTCGAGGGCCTTCTGAGAAGATTGCCCGCGCAATTTCGATGTTCTCGGGCAACAGGTCGATTCCACAAACGTGGCCCGCCGTAGTGCTTCCCCTAAGCAGGTCGCTGGTGCCACCGCGCCCGCACGCGATGTCCAGAACAGAGTCGCCTTGCTCGATTCCCAATAGCGAAATGAGCCTGTAGGCCAACTCCCGTTGGCCCTTGTTGATTGAGATAAACGGCGCCCGATTGTGCCATGGGTAGTATCCGAAATTCAGCATTTCGGGGCCCCAGTGACATCCTCTCAGCATCCCAATGAAGAGCTTGGAACCGTCATACGTTGTTGAGATATCCGCGGTCTGTGGCTCGACAGCTGTCGACATGACGAGCGTCCTTACATTTTTGCAATACGAATTGGCACCTCAGCAACAATCGCAGGTGCCGGCGACCCGGGGATATGGTTGGAGGGCTGTGTCTTAGGGTTTTCCTTCCGGGAAAACACCTCGAAACAGCGAGCGAAAGATAACGTGACAGTCCTGTTTCGGAAAGTCGGCGATTTCCTGGGAGGGTTCTCGCCACCGCCGAACAGCGTGTCATTACTAACCTAACGCTGCAGCCTGAGCACGCCCGGGTTCTGTGGCAGCGGCCGAGGCTGCAGACGAAATATTGGTTTCACCGGCTTCGGTGCAGGTCGGTTCTTCCATGCAGCCTGCTGCTGTTTGGTTAACACCTTTGCCAAAGTCCTGGTCCACAACTTGCTGGTCTTGAGTTGTTTGGGGAAGTCTTTTGTCGGAGAGACCGGGGTAAAACGTAGTACTCGCCTTCCGAGATTGATGTTCGGTGCTGCTGGCTCGGGCTTGTCGTTTGGCGGGGCAGGCGTGCGAACTTTTTTACGATGGATGACACCCTTCGCGGCAAGTTCGATCTTGCGTTTTTGCTCTGGTGACAATTCGCATGTCTTGTCCAGCAGTCCGACTTGCTGGTTGACGAACTTCTCGAACGTCATTTGATCGTTCTGATCCGAAATCACGATGTTGTTGCCGCCAAGGACAACCGGCCCACCAGGATTGTTCACAACCCGGACGACAGGACCAGGGTTCGGAACGTTCCGTTGGACACGAAACAATCGCTCGATTTCATTCCACTGGATAGCAGGGGCAACCAGCGGAGGTTTGGCTGGTTGAGGCTTAGTTGCTTTTGGCCTGGACTTCTCTTTCTTATCCTTCTGTTTCCCCGCATCCTGAGCAGGAAGCGAACCACAACAAGTTAGGAAACAAAGCAACAGCAGGATGCTTTTCATAGCTTGGCCTCATGGTGGGGGGATAGCGGGATTGTACGCGTCTTCATCAAGATGGGAATGCGAATTCACGACTTCGCCTGGGTGGCGATCCATTGCTGTTCGGCCACCATAGTCGTTGGTCGGAACCAGTTGATCATGCGGCGATCCGGGCGTTGGTCTAGCCTCGATTATTCTCGCTGTTCCGAAGAGAAGCGACCTTTATGCGTAGGCGTACGGAGGGAGTGTTCGCAGGATAAAAGCACTCACGCCAACTGCTAATAGGCCTGGATCGCGCTGTAAAATATGGGCTGACGTCGTACTATATTGGTGGCCACCTAACCATGGATCATCGACATGAAGACTCTTGCGTTTGCCGTGTCACTTGCCTGCCTCGCGACTTCTGTCGGGGCCGCCGAAGATCTCAAACTGGCCGAGATCTTCACCGACCACGCCGTGTTGCAGCGGGATCGCGTCCTGCCGGTCTGGGGAACAGCCAAACCAGGCTCGACCGTTTCCGTGACCCTGGGTGCCAGAACCTCCGCAGCGACCGCGGACTACGAAGGTCATTGGGTTGCGAAGCTTAGGCCTCAGAAAGCGTCGAACCTAAGCATGGTTCTTCGAGTCGCATGCGGCGACGAAAAAATCGTTCGCACCGATATCCTGCTGGGCGATGTCTGGCACGCAAGCGGTCAGTCCAACATGGCCATGACCGTGGGAGCCGCAGCCAGGTCACTTGAGACTGTTCGTGAAGCCGCTGCGAACGCCGAACTGCAAACGATCCGTTTCACTCGGCTCACTGCCGGTCCATCTACTACGCCGCTGGATCAGTTGGCAAATCCGGCGAAGTGGACACGGTGCACTCCTGAAACCGTCAAATCGTTTTCCGCTGCCGCGTTCTTCTTCGCTCGAAAACTGCACACCGAAGTGGGCGTTCCGATTGGCATCATCGACAGTTCGCGAGGAGGAACGCCAATCGAACCGTTCATCCCGCCTGCCGCGTTCCAGGGGCACCCGACACTCGAACGCGAAGCCGAACTGGCTGAACTCAACGACCTAAGCGGCATCTGGCAACTTCCCGGCGGAGTCCGCGCGCGGGACGAGAACTGGATGCCCGGGCGACTGTTTAATTCGCGTATCGCTCCCGTCAAACAATTCACGGTTGCAGGCTGTATCTGGTACCAGGGCGAATCGAACTGCGGCAAACGCGAAGACCCCAGACACTACCGGTACAAGATGCGAGCGTTGATTGACGGTTGGCGTAACGAGTTGGGCCAGTCTCTGCCGTTTTACTTCGTGCAGTTGCCAGGCAGTGGAGCCGGAACCAACTGGCCTTACCTGCGCGAACAACAACGGCTCGCCTCCATCGATCAGAAAATTGGCCGCGTTGGGATGGCCGTGACGATTGACCTCGAACACCCCGACATCCATCCGCCAAACAAAATTGCAGTCGGCGAACGGTTGGCTCGCTGGGCTCTTTTCGAGCACTACCGAAAACCGATTCAGCCAAGTGGCCCTGTTCTGTCCAAAGTTCGCTTTGAAGGGCCCCGGGCAATCGTCGCCTTCGATGCAGCCAGTTTCGGATTGCGCACATCGCCAGACGCCAACACTCCGATTGATAAACCAAAGCACTTCGAATTGCTGGACCGATTAGGAACCTGGCACGCGGCTGATGCCCGCATTGTTGATAGCACGGTTCATGTCACAGCCGATGCCGTCATCGAACCCATCGCCGTGCGATACGCTTACGCCGTGGCTCCGGAAGGCTGCAACCTTTTCAATACCGCGGGACTACCCGCATCGCCTTTCTGTTCACATCCGGAATTCCTGACCTCCTACCCCGACATTCCATCCAGCCCACCGCTGGTTATCGCCCACCGTGGAGCGTCAAAGGACGCGCCGGAGAACACACTTGCTGCGTTTAATCTCGCATTCGAGTTGGGGGCTGATGGCATTAAAGCAGACTTCCGGCTCACCAAAGACGGCGAGATCGTGTGCATTCACGACCCAGACACAAAGCGCGTCGCAGAGAAGAACCTGGTCGTCGCCGAATCGACCATGGCCGAACTTATGGAACTGGATGTCGGCGGTTGGAAGAACGAAAAATTCCAGGACGAATACATCCCAACATTGCGCGACGTGATTCATGTCATCCCACGCGGCAAGACCTTCGTCATCGAACTGAAAGTTGGCCCCGAGATCATCGCTCCTCTGAAGGAAGTTCTCGAACACTCACGTGTCTTCCCGGAACAATGCCTGATCGTCAGCTCTAAGGCAGACACCATTGCCGAGGCCAAACGCCAGCTTCCTGCCATCAAAGCGCATTGGCTGTCAGCACATAAGTTTGACGAGAAAACGAAGACCTGGTCGCCAACCCCGGAGGAAGTCATTGAAACCCTCCGTCGGACCGGAGCAGACGGTTTTGGAAGCCGGGCCGAACACGAACGGTTCGACGCAGAATTCATCGACAAGTTGCGGCTGGCGGGCTTCGAAGAATTCCACGTGTGGACGGTCAACGACACTCCGATTGCCCAACACTACCGCGAACTGGGAACGTGGGGGATTGTGACAGATCGCCCCGGGTACATCCGACAAAATGTGACTCCGCTTTACGTGGCGAAGCCCGTGACTCGGGTTGGTGAGTTTACATCCGGGATCGAAGGACCAGCCTGTGACAGGTTCGGAACGCTGTACGCAGTTAATTTCCAGCGTCAGGGAACCATCGGTCGCGTTGACGAAAACGGTCAGGTTCATACCTTCGCCAGGCTACCCAAAGGCAGCATCGGGAACGGGCTTCGGTTCAATCGAGACGGTGATCTTCTGGTCGCCGACTACACGAATCACAACATTCTGCGAGTCGACCGACTGACGCAGGCGGTCACGGTTCATGCTCAAAACGAAAACATGAATCAGCCCAACGATCTCGCGATCACGTCTGATGGAACACTGTTCGCCAGCGATCCAAATTGGACAAAGGGTACCGGTCAGCTTTGGCGAATCGATCCGGACGGAACCACAAAGCTGCTGGCCAAAGACATGGGAACCACCAACGGTATCGAGGTTTCTCCGGACGAAAAAACGCTGTATGTGAACGAGAGCAAGCAGCGAAACATCTGGGCGTTCACGATTAACGAAGACAAGTCGCTGTCCAATAAACGGTTGTTCAAGCGGTTCCCGGACTTCAGTCTTGATGGCATGCGATGCGACATCGATGGCAATTTGTACGTTACTCGTCACGGCAAAGGGACAGTGGCCAAGTTGTCGCCAACCGGCGATGTGCTGCGAGAAATCAAACTGCCGGGAACAAAACCCAGCAACATCTGCTTCGGCGGTCCCGATGGTCGAACCGCGTTTGTCACCGAAGTTGACAACACGCAAATCGTGTCCTTCCGTGTGGAGAAGCCAGGCCTGACGCGGAATCTCTCAGAACTGAAGGCTGCGAAAAAGGACGATGTCGTCCGTGTCTTTATCTTCGCCGGGCAATCTAACATGGTTGGTTCCGACTCAAAAATCGACGACGTCTACCGATTCCCACCCTTCGACGGACTGCAGGATCCCCAGCCGGATGTGAAATTCTCTTACTGCATCGGCCGTGAAAACAAACTGCGTTCCAGAGGCTGGGTCAATCTGGCCGCCGTGAACAACGTGGTCGGGCCCGAACTTAGCTTCGCCCGCAAAGTCTCACAAAACATCGACGCCCCCATCGCGATTATCAAGTGCGCTGCAGGCGGAACACACCTGGGCGGCGACTGGAACCCCGACACACCTCTGGGGTTCAAAATGTACCCGTTGGCGCTGGACCTTGTGCGTTCGTCGCTGGCCGAATTGGACAAGCAAGGCATTCGCTATCGCATTGAAGGGTTCATGTGGCATCAGGGCGAGAACGACATGTTCGAAAAGGACTACATGCCCGCCTACGGCAAGAACCTTGCCAACTTCCTGGCCAGTTGGCGACGCGACCTGGAAACACCGGATCTGAAATTCTACATCGGCGAGTTGTGCTGCAAAACAATTTGGGGCATGGATCTGCGACCGCGAATGTACGCCATCAGCAAAGGTCAACGCGAAGTCACGGACGCCGACAAACTGGCTGAGTACATTCCCACGTCACACGTTGGCGTGGAAATCGGCGGCGGAGTCGGACTCCACTACCACTACGGAACGCTCGGGCAACTCGAACATGGCGTCAACTACGCCGATGCGTACCTCAGAACAATCGGCAAGCTAAAACAGACGCCTCGCAAACTTGTCTCGTGGCCTTATGCGGACGGCTCTAAAGTGAAACTGTTCGTGCTGGCCGGACATCGCAACATGGAAGGCGAACGGGCGTTCGTGGATAAGCTGGGACGCATGAATGTCCTGAACCGAGGCCTGGCCGGGGACAATCACGAAATCGCCTACAAGTACAGCATCGGTGGAGGCTACAAGGTTTCAAACGGGTGGGAACCCCTGGGGCCAGCCGGGTTCTACGACACCTTCGGCCCGGAACTTAGCTTCGCCGACACTCTCTCAATACGGCTCGACGACAACCTTGCCATTGCCAAGTTCACGCACAGCGGCACCCAGATGAACGACTGGACTCCGGAAGGCAGCGAAGCAAAGTTCCGAAACATCTACCCGAAGTTCATTCAGTTCATCAAAGAATCGGTTGCCGAAATTGAAGCAAGAGGCCACGAAGTCGAACTCACAATCTGGTATCACGTTGGCGAAAACGACATGTCGTTCGGTCCGTATCGAGGCAAAGCAGCAGACCGTCTGAAATCAACTGTGCAGCAAAGCCGGAAAGATCTCGGCCTGCCTAACCTCAAGTGGCTCGTCAGCCAGCAGAAACCGACCAACGACAAAAGCGTGAACGCCGTCCAGGTAACAACAAAGTTCGAACGTCTCGCCAGGCAGGACCCCAACCTGTTTCACATTAAAGCGTTCTACCTGCCACCACAGGAAAAGAAACTGGTTCTCGACACACAGGGCATCGTTTCTCTCGGCCGCCTCATCGCAGAAGACTACGTCCGTCAAATCAACGCTTCTGAATAAGAAGCTGACGTCCATCGTGCCCAGCGACCGCATCACGCGCGATGTCGCTGCGACGCCAGCGCCAGCGGCGCGCAGGCTGTGGTTGCCAGTGGAACCAGCAACATCGCACACACCAGCGCCAACAAAGGCCCGGGAACCGCGCTGATTTCGGGCGACTTCGTGGCAAGACCCTCGGTTGTCACAACGTGAACCAACCACAGAGCGGCAATACAGCCAAGAGCCCGCTTGCTTATCGCGCGATCGCGAACGGCTCTCCAGATCGCGTAGATACAAGCAGCGACAATGACGACCGCCAGAACATACGCGTAGGCAATCCACAAGTTGGCTCCACGCCACTCGGTTTGCTTGTCGTAAGCGGCAAGACCCAGGTGAGCGTAACCGAAAACGAACAACGCGACGGACACGCGGGGATAAAGCGGCATCCACAATCCGAATGCAAACATGACAGATGTCACGCTGATGTACGACATCGTCAAACTGCAAATGACGCCGAACCACCAGGCCGGAGAAACGCTGCCTGCCACCTGAACCGCGGCTGCGGACACCTTGGGTCCAATCTGTCCGTCCCCGCCAAACTTCACAAACAAAAACGCCCCGATCCACATGAACGACCAGGCCACAATGGAACAGAACGCGACCACCACCAACTTAATCGCAATCAACTGACCATTGGACATTGGCCGTGTCGCATCAAAGACCGAAAACCGCCACACGTTTTCAACACGCCGCAAGCCCACCGTTGAGTGCACTCCCAGCAACTGAAAGATAAACGGACTTAACAGCAGACCAAGCCCCCAAAAGATCGGTTCGCCCTGCCAAATCGTTTCCCCGTGCGCGGCGTGCGGATACATCCACGTCATCAGCCGGCCAAACAACCACAACATCACCGGCGCCGCCACGCCACACAGTAAAACCGTCGGACCACACCTTCTGAACTCATGAGACATCTGAGCCGTCATCGGGCTGCGGAACGGCTTGCGAACCACGCTGCCCGAAAATAGTCCCGCGCAAAACGCAGCAACCGAACCAGACAACTCAACCGCCTCCCCTCGCCGTTGCCCTCCGACTGCAGCGACGGTTCCGTAAACAGCCACTGCGGTTATCAGAAAAAGCACGCCGTAGTGAATGGCGGTCAATTGGAAGTACTCGGGACGACCGATCGCCAAAACAAACGGTTCCCCAAACGCACGATCTGCGTTGTACTTGACAACCAACACGATCATGACTGTGAACGCCAGCAGCATCGCCAGCAGTTTGTCGATAATCGATCGCGGCGACCATGTTGCAGCTGTCAACCAGGTGCCGGCACAACCAACGCACACCGTAGGCGTGACAATTGGTAACGGGACACCGGCCGACTTTGAGAACAGCAGCGTTGGCACGACAAAACAAAGGACAGACACACAGGCCGCAAACACCATCGGCACAATGACAAGCTGCAGGGTCGATACGGGTCGAGCAAACCCCAGCCTGTAGCTAAACCCGCCGGCCGCGCGGTCAAGTTCGCGAATCCAGATCATGGACAGCAGACTGGTGATCGCCGCTATCAGCACGACCACTCCGCGCGCCGCTTCGATGTAGTCACCCTGTCCGGCTCGGCGCATGCCTTCGACGAAGAACAACACGATCGCGACCGAGTAACCAAATCGACCCAACAGGTCGGCTCGACTGGTTCGGAACAACTCCCACAACATCGCTCTGGCTGTTGCGTTCATACTACGCCTCCACCATCACGCGATCGTGACCGACCCGAGCGACAAAGATCTCCTGAAGAGACGCCGTGCGAGACTTCAAAACTTCGCCACCGTTCGCACGAAGTGACTCGGCCACGTCGTCTGATCCGTTGCAGACTACCGTCCAGGTCCGGCCCAGCCGTTCGGCCGAAAGAACACCCGCAATAGCAGGCAACGTGTCGCGTTCCTCTTCAAACTGAACCGCCAACAGTTGGTGCTGTTCCTTCACACCTTCGAGGCCGCCTTCGACAACGATCTTTCCCGCGTCAATCATGACAACGTAGTCGGACATCTGTTCGACTTCGTCCAGCAGGTGCGATGAGAAAACTGCCGTTCGCCCATCGTCTGCGACCGCTCGAATAATCGCGTTCAAAATGTCTTTCCGCACAACGGCATCCAACCCCGTCGACGGTTCATCCAGCAGCAACAAATCGGGCCGATGAGCAACAGCCGCAACCAGGCCAACCTGAGCCCGCATGCCTTTCGAAAGGTCCTTGACCTTCTTTGAAACATCAAGGCCAAATGTTGTCAGTAGTTCGTCGGCATAAGCCTGATCCCACTTCGGGTGGTAAGCGGCCGTGTACCGCATGAGTTCACTGATGCGCATCCAGCCGGGCAGTTCGCGTTCTTCCGACAAGTAGCCAACGCGTTCCAGTACGGCCACCGGTTCTCTGACCGGATCCAGTCCGAAGACACGAACCGAGCCTGACTGAGCCCGCAACAAACCCAGCAAGTGGCGAATGAGCGTTGTCTTTCCCTGACCGTTGGCGCCCACCAGTCCGTACACCCGCCCCGGTTCGACAGTCAAATTGACGCCATCAAGCGCCTGCGTGTTTCCGAACCTTCTGGACAGCCCCGAAACTTCCACAACATTATCGGTCATCGTTCACCTCCGCCCGACTTGCCCTTGTCCAAAGCCTCATGCCGCTTCCTGAGCAGCACCAGAATCTCGTCAAACGTAAATCCCAGCTGACTGGCATCCGCCAACAACGCATCCGCGCGTTGAGTCAGAATGCGCTTCTGTTCTTTGCGAGCCAACGGAGACTTCGTATCAGACACAAACGTGCCGGCCCCCTGACGCTTGTAAACCAGACCTTCCGTCTGCAGGACTCCGTACGCTTTCACGACCGTGTTTGGGGTCACCGAAAGCCGTTCGGCCAGAACCCTGATGGCTGGCAATTCTTCATCAGTGCGCAGCTTGCCAGCGGCAATCAGGTACTTGACCTGATTCACGATCTGTCGATAGATCGGAACGCCGTCCTGGAGAGAAATCTCAATCTGCACAACCTGACCTCAAAGTACAACTGTATCACTACTGTGCTACAATCGTTGCATTGCGTCAAGCGGCAAATAGAATGGCAGAACAAAAAAGGCAATATGTGGCAATGCCGCGACCCGGTGGTTTCTCTCAACAGCTACGGCCGTCGCTCAAGCAGATCTCGGTGGTCATGGAGCTCCTGAATCTGGTTCCGGTATGCGGTCCGTTGTTTGACGAACTGGTCAATCAAAAGATTGACTCTTATCAACGTAGCGACTGCGCGAAACCCAAGAACACAAGCGACCGCAAAGCAGATACCCCCAATCCAATAGAGAACCACGTTACGATTCCCCGATGCAATCGCCGAACCAATGCCCATGCTTACGAACGCGAACGCAAATGGGACCATGAGCAAATTGTCTGACTCGGCACTCCGAAACTCTCCCCCGACTTCTTCAAGTTTCGGCTCGTCTGGAAGTGACTGCCAGAACTCGGACTCGCTTTCCGCCATCAATCGTCGAATCTCCTGCTCAGCTTCGCAGGGTTCATCCTGATCCTCAGGTGCTACGACCTGCGGCTCTTCCGCAGGAATCGCAATCGGTTCCTTCGGCTCTTCGTGAACCAGGTAGGCCATGTTGCAAAAGCGGCATACGACAGTGTCACTACTGGCACGGTCCAGCCGACCACCGCAGAATTCGCATTTGAGCGGGATGAGTTTCATATCTGCCTCTGAGCTTACCACAACGCACAATCGGGCTGGAGGGTTCAAAACAACCGCCAGTTAGTTTGAGCGGAAGACGGCCTCGACAATTCAAGCAAGCTCTAACGAACTTCGGCTGAGAATATTTGCCCTACTAGTGCTACGACTATCGATAAATGTCAGGGGCTTGACTCGTTGCTGGTAACGGCCTGAAGTTTATGTAGCCGACTTAGGCCCTGAGTCGGTCCGGTACGGACTTTGTCGCCATGCGACGAACTGGCTGAGGGCCTCAGCCAGATACACTTCTGCCGGGTAGATGCACCACTACTTCGTGTCCGGCTGCGGCATCCACGGAACGTGGTACGCCCAGGTCATGCCGGGCGTCACGAGCGGCAGCTTGCCCGGCTTCGCTAATTGAAACGCGAATCCGATGGGGCTTTTTTCCTGCTGTCTCCACCGGCCGTTGAATCGAGTCCGCCCCCAGCGTTCGCCGATGGCAACAAAGTCGAATTTTGAGAACCGGCCCGACCTAATCTCAAACGTGGCCGAACCCACAACGGTGGTTTCAATTCCACGCGCCGGCGTCTTGCCCTTCGCCTTTGTCGTACCGTGAATCCTCATCTGGATCTGCGTCGCGGTTCTTTCAGTGATGGTCGCCGCTATCTTCGAGCCCGTAGTTTCGTTCGGTTCGAACTCATCTGTCTGGCCTTTGACTGCATCCACGATATGCAATCGAGATAGACGCGAAACGAAAACATCAGGGAAGTCGAAGCTGTCACCCTTCCGCACATCCCGAGGCACAAATTTCTGTAGCTCGCCCTTCGAGAACCACGCAGCATCACGATTCCAGGTCGGCAGACGTTCTGACTTTGGATTCTTGTCCTTAGGCAAATCGCGCGAGTATCCGGTCAGTACCAACCCGTCATGTGGGTAGTAGTCTTCCCAGCGATGCTTTGGCTTTTGCGTGATAACTTTCCGACCCGTGCGTTCCGACTCCGGCAGCGCCTTCCATTTCGCGAGACCTTCTTTCAGAGTCGCCAGGACAATTTCAGGATCAAGATCGTTCACGGAAGACAGAAACTTGCCGTCAGCCGTGAACACATAGGTTCCCTGACGAGACGAACCTTTCTTGCGCTTTCCGTAATGACCGTGGTCAGACATCTTTTGAAAGAACACGCAGTCAGCGTCGTCTTCAGTATCCAACCGCCACACTTCATCAGTGGTGGCCACAAACTGCTTCGCAATCTCAATAATGCGGGGATCTGACCAGACGAACCGCCGGCCTTTGACGCCATTGTTTCATGTGCAGCCAAACGGATGCCCGTTCATCGTCCACAGCAGGATCGGCTTGCCAGCTTTGCCACCCGCTTCAATCCCACTGCGCAGGTCCGGCAGCCAGTTGATCTTCATCCAAGCGAGTTCTTCCGCGCTGGGCTGAATGTGCTTTCGCCACTCATCAGGACTGTGACCATTGATGGAAGTATCGTCGGCCGCACATGACAACGTAGTGATTGCCGTGACGGCTGCCGTTAGAAAAGCAATACGCATCAACTGCCTCAAAGAAAGCGGTTTGGGATTCACAATATTGTGATCGTGAAAGACGGTTCGTGCCATCAACATTGGCGTGGCCAGAACAATATTTGTCCGGACTCTCGTTAAATCCACGGCGTGGTCGCGGTAGTAGTCTTGAAAGAGTTCACGGCAACAAGATTCACGAGATTTGGGAGAGCCAAATGAGCGTCATGGCATGGGTTTACATTGGATACATTGTCGTTTGCACGGCCATCACTCTTTGGGTCGGTGCAGTTCTGCGCCGGAACGGAGCCACTTTTGTTGGCCATGGCACGGATCTTCCGGAACCGCTGGTTAAGTCGATGACTCACTTACTCACGGTCGGGTTTTACCTTGTTAACTTTGGCCTGATCGCGTTCGCACTCAAAAGCAGCCGCGCCGTGACGACCTCCGACACAGCCATCGAACTCGCCAGCACAAAAATCGGTGGAGTCACACTGCTAATCGGCGCCATGCATTTCTTCATGCTGTTGATTTTCAGCAAGCTGCGTCACAGCGAAGTACTGGAGCCTGTCACCGGTCGAACCACACCCCCGAAACGTAACCCCTAGCCCCAACGACTGCACCGAGGCTGTGAAAAAATGGGTGGCCGGGGTTGGAGCGAGGCACGAGTGAAACCCCGGAACGTGATTCGAGCGTTCCACTTGAATCTGAGCCCTGCTGGTTGATCGAACCGGGGTTTCCTTCGCGGGCTCAGTCCAACCCCGGCCACCCAAAATGGTGGTGGACCAAAACAATCACACCTCTCGTCGCAGATTCATCAGTCGTTGCCTTCGCAAGTTCGCTGAAGAACCATGACCACAATCACGCTTAGCTACCTGTTTATTTCCATCGCGATCGTTGTCGTTGTCGCGGGAACGCTCTACCGCAACGGTCGTGAGTTTCTGGTTGATTGCTTCGAGGGCAATGAGCCGCTGGCCGATGCCATCAACCGCATGCTGGTGGTTGGGTTCATCGTGACCAAAGCCAGCTACGCAATGTTGTTTCCCGGATTCGACGAACCGGTCGATTCACCGCTCCATGGATTCGTACTGCTGGCCACGAAAATTGGATTCGTGTGCATCGTGCTTGGTGGAATGCACCTCACGAATCTGTGGCTGTTTTCAGCGTACCGCGTTGGGAGGCGGAGGTGGAAGGCTGAAGAGCTGAAGGGTTGAAAGATTCTAATCTCTGTCGAACGCTGACCGGACTTTCTTTCCGATCCATGCTAATTCGCAGCAGATTGAGAAACCCTGGGCGGCAGACAGCAGGTAGGAAAACGGAATCCACCATGCGGCTACCAGAAGTAGTACCACGGTCTGCGAATGCGGTGAATCGCCCATGAGGTATGATGCAACCAACATCGCGAAGGCAAAGGCGAGCGAAGTTGCGATTTGAAGAAAACCAGCTTTGCGTGGGCTCATAATTAGTCTCAGCGCTTTCGGCATTTTCGGTTCGAACCAGTGGACCTCAGCACTCGCAGGTCCGAGATTGGTTGGCAACGCAGACAAGTAGCGGCGGATCATCCTATTTTCAGAATCGCCACTTACAACATGCTTAAGGGCGGCACGAAACGCGTGCACTGGCAACGCATGTTGCTGGAACACAACGTCGACCTGCTGTTGGCTCAGGAATCGTTCACCCAGAACCAGCACCTGCCGCGATCGGAATTCCCCCAACTCGCCGGACGTTCAATCTGGAGCGCTGCGGGAAACAACAAGTGGGGCAGTGCAGTGTGCAGCAAGACCGGGCAGATGGAACGCGTTGCGCTTCGAGGCTTCAAGGGCTGGGCCACCGGTGTTCGAATCACTGGTGCCGATTGGCAGCCCGCAGGAACATCGACACTCGTCGTTAGCGTTCATGCACCGAACGGGCCCGGCAGTTATCGCGGCCAGGTCAACAAGATTCTCGATCGCATCTCGCGGGTGGCGAAAGGTGACGATGTCATTGTTGGGGGCGACTTCAATATTTCCATCAGCACATCGGCGGCTTCAGACAGGCCTGTTCATAAGGGCAATCTGGCCGTGCAACTGCGGCTCCAAGAAGAATTCGGGCTGATCAACTGTTGGCAAGCTGCCAATACTGACCAGCCAATCCCGCAAACCCTGCGATGGACGGGCGACCGCACGATTCCGTATCACTGCGACGGGATCTTTGTTCCTGCAAGCTGGCAGGAACGATTGTGTTCGTGCGAAGTTCTTAACGGACCGGATTGGGATGCACTCAGTGACCACAACCCGGTTGTTGCTGAGTTTGAGTCAGCCAATTCCTGAAGGAAAAGGCTGCAGTTGATTGCGGCTGCTCGCTGGCGGCGTGACAATTGGGGCAACAACAAGTTACCCCGAGCCAGCCACTATGAATAAGCAGACGGCCTCCCCGCGACGACGCTGTGGGTTCTCTATTATTGAACTGCTTGTCACGATTGCTGTTATCAGCATTTTGATGGCTTTGATTGTTCCGGCCGTCCAGTCGGCTCGCGAATCGGCCCGAACAACACAGTGCCGGAACAACTTAAAGCAAATTGGCGTCGCGGTCACCGCGTTTGAGGCGCAACGCAAGTTCCTGCCACCGTCGCGGACCTACGATCACTACACCACCTGGGCGTTTGTGATTCTGCCGCACATGGAACAGGTCAACCTGTTCGAATCGTGGGACCCCGCCGTCAAGTATTACGACCAGGCCGACGAAGCGCGGCTCACTGGAATCTCCAGCTACATCTGTCCCAGTCGGCGCAGTGTTGGTGGCAACAGTACCGCAGGCGACAACATTCTTTCGCCGCTGGAAACCAGTCCGCACGTACCAGGCACACTTAGCGACTACGCATGTGGGGCCGGGTTTGGTCCCGGTTGGAACTGGATCAATTCGGGTGGGGCGATGATTATTGGTCAGGTAACAACGGACCCACCAACGGTTCCGTTCGGCAACTTCGCGCCGCCGAACGCCAGGCTGATCAGCTGGCGCGGCCGGACCGGGTTCAACAACATCACGGATGGAGCCAGCAATACGATTCTGGTGGGCGAGAAGCATGTTCGCCCCGATCGTTTCGGAATCGCGCAGGAAGATGGAGCCGTCTACAACGGCGATCATCCCGGTAACTTTGCTCGAGCAGGCGGGCCTGGGTTCCCAATTGCCCGGTTCCCCGATGACAACTTCAACAACAACTTTGGCAGCTATCACCAGGGTCGATGTTACTTCGTGATGGCCGACGGCAGCGTGCGAGGCATCAGCCCGTTGATTTCAACCGACGTGCTGGGGCGATTGACCACACGCAATGACGGCGTTCCGATTTCAGACAACGATCTGTAAGTAAGAACCTACTCGTCGTCCTCTGAGATTCGTTCGACTTCAATACGAAAGTCGTTGGGCTCTTCACCAACGGTGAACTCTAACTTCGACGTGTTGAAGTCAGAGAACCGCGGATCCAAAACCAGCGGCGGCAGCTTGTCCGGCCGTTCGTGCTTGTTCCCGATCTCATTTTGCAGGAACACAGCCACCCGGTGCTTGCCCGGCAACGCTCCATCAGCCGCTTCAAATGTGCCCAGCGTGAACTTCCCGTCAGATCCAATCTGACCGATAGCCGTAATCGGCTTGCCTTCCAATTTCGTTTCGAATTCCACGCTGCCATCGCTTAGGGGGCTGCCGTCTTTGAAGACGACCGTTCCCGTCACCTGATGCGTGGTTGGATTCCCGTTGCCACAACCAACCATGCAACAGGCTGCAATCAGAAGTAGTGTGTGGGTGGCAAGTTTTCGCATTGGCGCGCTCTGCAGGAGTTGATTGTGTTCAACCACAACAGGATACCGCCGTTTACCCGCGATTCCCACGACTAAGCCAACATCAACCTTTCCACTCGTAAATCCAAACAGTCCCAGACTTCGGGTTCACGATCACCACGTGCCCCCGATGCCAATCCGTATCCGAAACCATTGTCTTCCTGGCAAAGTACATTGAACCAGAATGCTCTGGAAGACCAGTTGCCGCTCGGACGATCTCGGGGGCAACCGGACAGTCTCGCCAGGCTTTCGAGTCGCTATGAATGAGGCCCTGCAACTGCCGGGGATGTAGCCGAACAGTCAGCACGTAATCGCCATCATTGGTCAGGCCACCGTGCGTGTTGCTGTTCTCAAGAATCTCCGTACCCGGTGGCAGTTGCCAGCCAGTCAACTGCTCGAAGGCATCATCCGGATCAGGCGCAGCTGGCTCGCCGCTTTCGAGTAGATACAGCAGACTTAGGGCACCAAAGACCCCGCAAATAAACAGCGCCGCGACGATCTTGGGTACGGTTCTGGATGGAGGCTCATACTTCGGATCGATGGCTGGTTCGTGTTCCAACGACTCTCCTTGCTGCATGCGAGATACTCCCCAAGCCACTCCAATCCGACGATCGGGCGACCTTCATCACTGTACTGCACTCCGCACCCAACGAACCAGTGTTTTATCGAACCGTCGGTCGGTCGACGGTTTTGCGGTTCTCAAGTACCATCAGTCTCCTATCCGGGAGAAGTCTTCCGAACACCAACTGACTTTGCGGCTTAACTTTACTGTGAATCTTGAGCACGTCCCACTACTGCAGTTGCAACGCGACTTGTGTGACGGTCCGCGCGGTGCAGAACGGTTCAAGGAATACATCCGCACGCTACGTGGCAGCACCTTTGACGATATGGAACTCCCACTGTCGGCGTTCAACCCGATGGCGAAACAACACGTACCGGACCTGCTGGACGAGTACATTGCGTTGGGCGCCGAAGACGCCGCCGCAGAGACCGTTGAACAACAACACTCCAACGCGGCCTTGCAAACAGACGGCTCGTTCCGAGTCGCTTTGGTTCTGGCCGACGATGCACACGGTGGCTGGACGAATCGAATCGCGACCGAGTTCGAACACCGCTTCAACGATCGCGCACACCACCGACGCGGATGGGCTTGCGGCCTGTTGTGGACCAGCGAACCTGCGTCGCTTGATTCGGTTCGAGAAACTGTGACCAGCGCAATTTGGCGCGCTCACGTCGTACAGCAACATGGTTGGCCCAAAACTCTTGCGGGAATGATGCGTCAGGCGGGATGCGTGGCCACCAATGCCGACTGTGTCGTTAAGCCGGAGTATGATCTGGAAGAGTTGGAATACACACGAACGGTCATCGAACCGTTCCGTGAATCAGAAAAGAAGTCTGACCAGATTGCGTGCCTGTTTGGTGACGCGGCGGCCAAAGAACTGGGCTATCAGCCACTGGGACTAAGTCCGCGAGCCGGCTTTGCGTTGGCCGGATATGAGGCATTGCACACCGAAAGCCGGATAAGCGCTCCTCCGAAGTAGTCGGTGCCTCATTTTGCTCAATCACTCTGGTTATTGCGGCTTGCGAAACCGGTGCTTGCGATGCGTTGTAGGCCACGTCAGTATGTAGCCCGATGACCTACAACGGCGGACTTATGACAACCATTCGAATTAGCTGTCCGGAAGGACACAAGCTGGTTATCAGGGAAGAGCATGCCGGTAAGAAAATTCGGTGCCCGAAGTGCCAGGCAATCATGCAGGCACCGGCAGGCGACGCAGAAGCGGCGACTACTGTGAGCGTTCCGAAGAAGGTACGTCGACCCGCATTCGTGTGTCCGTCGGGTCACCGATTTTTGGTTCGCAGCGACCAGTTTGGTCAGCAGGTAAGTTGTCCTCTGTGCGAACAAACCGTTCGTACCCCTGCACCTGGCCAACCCGCGACGACGGGCAATGGCAGCCCGCACATCACCAACCCCCTGGCCGCGGTTGCCGGAAGCACCGGCGGCGAAGCTGGGCCGGATCCAGACAGCACCTCCGCGCCGCCGGAGAAGGCATGGCCGCTCATGGTGCTGGTCGGAAGCGCGGCGGTGACGCTGGTTGGTATCGCTGCGTGGGTTGGTCAACAGACTGACCTGTAGACACTGCTGCCGAACCTGGCATCCGTTCGGTGATCGCTTTGAGTGTCTTACGCAATTGACTGTGTGGCAGATGGTTGTGTTCTGCACCTTCAATTTCGTGAAAGGTGACTCGCGTTCCACCTGCTTCGGCAAGTCGTCGAGCGTGGCTGACCGGAACCATGCTGTCGGCCGAACCGTGGAAGATTGTGATCGGCGTCTTCACGCGACCGATCCGATCGATTGACGACCAGCTGTCCCACACGAAGTACCGGAACGGGAATGCCGGGTACAACGAACCAACAGTCGCCGGCATCGAATCGAAAGTAGAATTCAAAATTACCCCCGCCGGCACGGGGCCAGCCGATGACTCATCTGCCCACAGCGACAAAGCCACCGCGCCACCAAGCGATTCTCCGAACACAACAATGCGATCCTGGTCGAGTCCAATTTCATTAAGGGCGTAGTCCCAGCAGGCTCTCGCATCTGCAGTGATCGCTGCTTCACTGGGTGAACCCGTACTGTCACCGAACCCGCGGTAGTCGAACACCAGGACATCGTAACCACAGCCGGCCACTTCCTTCAGATCGTCGATGCGTTCGAATCGGTTGCCCGCGTTCCCGCCAAAGTACAGAACCAGCGGGCGCGGTTCTTTTGCGTTCGATTTGAGTAACCACCCGCGGATCGTCTCGCCATCTGCTGTTGTGATGGACACATCCGAAAACTGGTCAGACTTCAATCCCACCGCCGCCACGCGTAAGTCGTCCGACCGCGTCGGTTGATACATCAACTTCCGTTGAATCAAGGCGAACACAAGCACCACGCAAAAGTACGGCAGCAGCACATAGATGCCGACCGCTCTGCGCAGTTTCTGCCAATGTGTTTTCCGAACAGGTTCCATGCGGTCTCCACGAGTTCAGCTACAACGACCTTAGAACAAGCTGCATTCAACACCGGCGCCCAACCAACCCGAGGGCTTACGCCCTTCGGCTCACACTGCACCCCGTGAGCCGAAGGCCGTAAGGCCTCGGGTAAAATGCAGGTCACACAGACTCAGAGCGCGATAGTCCCGCAGCTTGTCTGGAAAGCCCGAAAGTTCGTTCAAACTGTGCAGATACTTCGTCGTCGGAACACGATGCCACCCGCGATCCATGCAGTCACCGCAATCCCAAGCAGGATGCCAACGTTCCGCACGGGGAACTCACCCGACTCGATAATCAGTGCGGGTTTGTAGTATTCCATGACACTTAGAAACGCGATGCTCTTCGCCGGATCCCAAAACTGCGCGAGGAAGTTCAACAGGAACGAAAACAACAGCAGACCAAATACGGCTCCAATCGCACGACCGCGGCGGTTGCTGTTGGCTGAAACCAGAAACGTGATGGCTCCCACGGCCAGGTAAACTGCGAACAGATTGGCCATCACACAAAACGTCTTGTACGCCCCCGGTAACATATCCGGCTGTAGCCACCGCGACGCAATCGTGTGCCCAACGAATCCTGTCGTAAGAACCACAAGGCCAGTGACAATCCAACCAACCGTCTCGGCGACGTACAACTTCCATCGCGACACGGGTAAACCCAGCAGGAAATCGACAGTCCCCCGATCAACCTCCGCCGCCGGCACGCGCGAACAGTACATGAGTTCGTGAGCCCAAATCAGCGACAGGACGGTTGGATGAACCCAAAGAAACGCCTGCATCATCTGCGCTGTGAAGCCATCGCCCGGATCAACGCCCAGCATGGCCGTCAGGATTGGCTTGATGAACGGGATGCTGTCAAACATCTTGTCCAGGTCACCCAGCACTTTCGGCAACAGCGCCGTGAGCAGGCCCATGATGCCGGCCAGTCCGATGCTAAACAGCAACACCGGCCCCCGCACCTCATAGAAAATTTTGCGAAGCAACCCGCGCATTAGACGGTCTCCTTCGCAGTCGGTGACGTGTCGTAGTAGCCGCGAAACAAAGCCTCCAGGCTGGGCGGACTGATACTGATATCAACCACTGCTTGTGCGTTCGCCCATTGAGTGAGCGACGTGGCAGGTCCGTCAATTTCCAGGAAGCATTCGTTTCTGTACTGACGCTTAAACGAAATGAACCCCGGCCACACCACTTCGCTCGCATCCGCTTCAGATTCAAACGTTAGCGTCACACTTCGCGGGGCGACGGACTTGAGATTCTGAATGCGATCGTCAACCACGATCGCTCCGTCACGAACAATCGCAATTCGGTCGCACAATACTTCTACTTCGCTAAGCGTGTGACTGGAAAAGAACACGGTGTTCCCCGCGATCGCCATCTCACGCAGACACTCGGCCAACGTGTCCTGCATCAATGGGTCCAGGCCCGAAGTCGGTTCGTCCAGAATCACCAGCTTCGGATCATGTGCCAGAGCCAACACCAGCGCGACCTTTTGCCGATTGCCTCGCGACATTTTTCTGACCGCCAGATTCGGTTCCAGCTTAAACCGTTCGGCCAGTTCCATCCCTCGCTTCGAAATGTCCGAACCGCGAATGTCGCTGATGATTTTGAACGCCTTCGTTGCGGTCAGCCACGGGTAAAGCCGGACATCGCCCGCCACGTAGCCAACGTCTCGCTTGATGAGATGAGAATCAGTCCAACAATCTTTGCCCAGCACTTTGCAGGTTCCAGACGTCGCTTTAAGGAACCCCATCAGCATGCGAATTGTCGTGGACTTGCCGGCTCCATTGGGTCCAAGGAATCCGAATATCTCGCCCGGTTCCACTTTCAGACTGACATCAACGACACCGCGACGCGAGCCGTACGACTTGGTCAGATTATTGGTTTCAATTGCTGTCATTAAACTTCGCTCGACGACTGGACGCGGATCATAGTTCACAACGTCCGTTCGCGTCTGCTGGTTCAGAGCATTCGGTTAAAACCGATCTACGGCTGTGGTTCTGTGTGGCTGCTGAGCTGGTTAGAATCGAACTCCCACCCCGGAGGAAACGACCATGTTCTGCTTGTGTCTCACTCTTGTCTTTGCGTTGGTTATGCCGTGCGTGGCTCAGGACGATCACGATCATTCTCACGCTGACCACAATGCGCTGCACGAGTTCAAACGTGTTCAGCTGACCGACACGTATTTCTCTGAAGGAGCCAACTTCGGCGACATCAACAACGATGGCGTGATGGATGTCGTTTGTGGTCCCTATTGGTTCGCCGGTCCGGACTTCAAATCGAAGCACGAGATCTACCCGGCAAAACCGCAGGACACAAACAAGTACGCGGACAATTTTTTCAACTGGGTTTACGACTTCAACGGTGATGGCTGGAACGACGTCCTGGTCGTCGGTTTCCCCGGCACACCCGCCTACGTCTACGAGAACTCGGGCCGCGCAAGTGTGAGCGGCAAGGCGCGAGCCGCCGGTGGAACAACAGGGCAAACGAACACCGCGTCAATGCCGGGGGCTAGCGCCCGCCCGCTCACGAAGGCGTGGAAGAAGCACACAGTGTTCGATTGGGTATCGAACGAATCGCCACAGTTCGTCAACCTGGTCGGCGATGAAACTCCCGAACTGGTTTGCACCCGCGACGGCCGGTTTGGCTACGCGACGGTTCCGAGTGACAAAACAAAAGCACTCGGACGCTGGGACTTCCACCCAATCTCAGACGACATCGCTCCCAAACGCTTCGGTCATGCACTCGGCGTAGGCGACATCAACAGCGATGGCCGCGCTGACGTGTTGTTCAAAGACGGTTGGTTCGAACAACCTGCAGACAGCGCCGGCGACCCGCAATGGAAACTGCACAAGGTGAAATTCTGCGAACCCGGTGGAGCAGACATGTTCGCCTACGACGTGGATGGTGATGGCGACAGCGATGTCATCACCAGCCTGGCTGCTCACGACTATGGCCTGGCGTGGCACGAACAATTGCCGAGCGGCAAGTTCAAACAGCACACGATCATGGGTCGCAAGCCCAGCGATAACAAGTACGGCGTGTTATTCACAGAACCGCACTCAGTGAACCTGGTCGATATCGACGGCGACGGCCTGAAGGACATTGTGACTGGCAAGACGTATTGGTCGCACCACAAGCAAAGCCCCATGTGGGACGCGGGTGCCGTTGTGTATTGGTTCAAGTTGGTTCGTAACGGTAGTAAGGTCGATTGGCTGCCATACAAAGCGGACGGCGAAGCAGGTATTGGCCGCCAGCTAACCGTCGGCGATATCAACGGCGATCAACTGCTAGACATCGTTGTCGGTGGGATGAAGGGAGCCCATGTTCTCATTCACGAACGCCGCAAAGTCAGCGATGCGGACTGGCACGCGGCCCAGCCAGTTGAACCCAAAGAGCTCGCGTCAGGTCTGAGCCCCGAAGAAGCCGCGAAGAACATGACGGTTCCGCCCGGGTTCAAGGTTCAACTCGCGGCCAGCGAACCGATGGTGCATCAGCCAATCGCGTTCACCTTTGATGATCGCGGACGCATGTGGCTGGCCGAAGCCTACACGTATCCGAATCGAGCTAAAGACGGCGAGGGCAAAGACAAGATTGTCATCCTGGAAGACACGGACCTTGACGGAGATTTCGACAAGCGAACGGTATTCATCGAAGGTCTGAACCTGGTGAGCGGCCTGGAAGTCGGCTTCGGCGGCGTGTGGGTCGGGGCGGCTCCATACCTGATGTTCATTCCGGACAAAGACGGCGATGACAAACCGGACCCACCAACAAAGACAGCTAGCACAATATCCCCCCACCGGGTTTACCCCGGTGGTTCACTGGCCTTTGCGCTACCAAACCGCAATCAAGCCCAAGTAGCGCAAAGGCCAACAAGCCACCGAGGTGAACTCGGTGGGGGTGCGGTACAGAATAACCAATCCAAACTCCAATTCCCCAAAGACGTTCCACCCGGCGCCACCGTCCTGCTCGACGGCTTCGGCTGGCAGGACACGCATGAGGTTCTGAACTCATTCATCTGGGGCCCCGACGGTTGGCTTTACGGATGCCACGGCATCTTCACGCATTCCAAGGTCGGCAAACCGGGCACTCCCGACGACAAGCGAACCAAACTCAACGCAGGTGTCTGGCGATACCATCCGCAGCGGCACGAGTTCGAAGTGTTCGCGGAAGGAACCAGCAACCCGTGGGGACTGGACTTCAACGAGAAGGGCGACGCGTTCATCACGGCGTGCGTCATTCCGCATCTGTATCACGTCATCCCCGGAGCCCGCTATCAGCGGCAGGCGGGTCAGCACTTCAACCCGCACACCTACGACGATATCAAAACCATCGCCGACCACCTGCACTACACCGGCAACATCAAAGACCACGCGTGGTGGGGCCACGAACCCGATGTGCCAAAAGGAACCGATGACGCCGGCGGCGGACACGCTCACTGCGGAGCCATGATTTACCTCGGCGACAACTGGCCGAAGGAATACCGAGGCAAACTGTTCTTCAACAACATCCACGGCAACCGCATCAACTGCGACATTCTGGAGCCGAAGGGCAGCGGCTACGTCGGTCGTCACGGAAAGGATTTTTTGAAAGCCAACGACCGCTGGTTCCGCGGCATCAACATGAAATACGCCCCGGACGGAAGCGTGTACCTGATCGACTGGTACGACAAGAACACGTGCCATCGAACCAACCCCGAAATCTGGGACCGCACCAACGGGCGGATCTATCGGATTGTGTACGGGGACAAGAAGCCGGAACGAGTGAACCTTGGGGCAATGAGTACGAAGAAACTCATCGAGCTGCAATCACACGACAATGAGTGGTTTTCGCGTTGCGCTATGCGCCTCATCCAGGAACGAGGACTGGGCGCCGATTCGAAGCGGTATGCACGTGCCGTTTACAGCCACCATTGCAATCTTGAAGAGCCGACAAGCAAGCAGAGCACGATTGCGGATCGTCTTGCACGGCTGCTCTACATAGTCGAAGACGAGCGTGTTATCGGAACGCGACACGGTCTGTCTGGCGCTGTTGGGAGAATGTACACAGAAGCGGCATTGCGGACCGGCAAAGTTGAGAAGTTGCTTGAGTGGTTGAAGGCTTACGCCTTCCCCGACGAACTAGGCGAATCCCGACTGTGGGTCGCAGCATCTCTTCAGAAAGTCCCACTCGCGCAACGCTGGGACATAATTGACGATGGAGTTTTGTGGTACGACGACGAGCCAATCGACCACAACCTCCCCCTCATGTACTGGTACGCCATCGAACCCTTGGTTTCCGCCGATCCCGTTCGTGCGATGAAGGTTGCCAGGTCTGCAAACCCACTCATCACCCGCTACATCTACCGTCGAGCTGCATCGGACGACAAACTCATCAACCATGTCGTCGATGTCCTCACAAAGACCATCGACCCCGCGCGGCAGGAACTCGTCCTGGATGAAATGTCCCGAGCGTTCGAAGGCCGAGTCAACATCCCGATGCCGCCGGCGTGGAAGCCCGCGTACGACGCACTCGCCAAGAGCGCCAACGCCGCCGTCCGCGACAAAGCCGACCGCATCGCCATTTTGCTCGGCGACGCCCGCATCTTCCCGCGCGTGCGGGCCCGACTGGTTGACAAGAACGAACCAATCCAAGAACGCCGCGAAGCGTTAGACATTCTCGTCCGCGGTCGCGACATCGGAGCCGCCGATTCGTGGCTGGCCGTGCTGACTGAACCACAGCTCCGCGGCCCCGCCATCCGAGCACTTGCCGCCATCGACGACGCTCGAACCGCTCCCGCACTCATTGGCCAATACAGTTCGCTGAACAACACCGAACGCCGCGACGCCGTCAGCACGTTGGTCGCCCGCAAAGGTTCGGCTCTCGCACTGCTGGACGCGATCGAAGCAAAGAAGATCCCGAGCACCGATCTACACGCGTACCACATCCGCGAACTCGACCGGTTCAAAGACGACAAGCTCAACGCCCGCATCAAATCCGTCTGGGGCGACATCCGCGAATCATCG
>CAZAIB010000042.1:0-45743 GCA_964485095.1 uncultured Planctomycetaceae bacterium
AATGGAACGGCCACGGTCTTTGATGCGAACCAGGGGACCGCTGACGAACTGCTACAGAGTCACGACGATGGAGATGCGTTTGTTAATGGTGATGATTTGGTTTTCAATGCCGGTTCGCTGATTACAGGCATTGACAACCCCGTGCACACGCGAAACTGGGCATACGACAGTGCCGGGGCCACGAACCTAAGCTTCGACTACCTTGCCGGTCCAGTGACAAACATCACCAATGAGGGCATCAACATTGATGTGCAGTTCTCAGTCGCAGTCCCGGAGCCATCAAGTCTGTGGCTCCTCGGTCTGCTCAGCATCCCCAGTGTTCGTTCGAGACGCCGACGCGACCTGCGGCTTAGCCATGCTGATCGATGCCAGCCAGGTTCGTACCGGTAGCTGAGCGTGCTGCGCTGCTGGTTGTCCGGCGAGTCACACGCGCACCGGCCCAGGGTCGTCGGGAGTCATGAAGATTTTCTAACCACCAGGACTTTCGGCAAGCTTCACACGTCTGTCGCGACCTCGTCATCAAGGCGATCGTCAAGCTGGTCGTGACTCCGTGTCAAGTTGGCGAAGAACCAGTCGGTGTCGTCGCCTCCGCTAATTCTGTCAGCCATGCTGTCATAAACGGTTCGAGTTCCCGGATTGGTCGCCAGATGGCTATTGCCGTTGTTACTTTCACCGTCATCCGCATCGCCCTGAATGTTCGCGACGCGTTGATCGTAGCTGCGCGAGCTGGCCCATTCTGCCATGACTTGTCTCAGTCTCCGAACAGGTAGGGTAGACCAACCGCCGATCAGGATGTCTTCACCTTCTCCACCAAACAACTGATCGCGTCCGACTCCTCCGAGCAGTATGTCGCGGCCTGCGTCACCCTGCAGGATGTCTCTGCCGGTTCCTCCAAGAATTAAATCATTTCCGCTGCCGCCGAAAAGCGAGTCCCGTAACTTGCCGCCCTTGAGCGTGTCATCGCCGTCACCGCCGTTGAGTTCATCCCGTCCGCCACGTCCGCGAAGAGAGTCGTTGCCATCGCCGCCATCCAGCGTGTCGTTTCCTGTTCCGCCCTGCAGTTTGTCGTTGCCGTCGCGGCCTTCCAGGATGTCGTCTCCCTTGCCGCCGAAAAGCGTGTCGTCAACGGAAGAACCGAAGATCGTGTCATTGCCCTGGCCACCCCGAATGTCAGCTGGAATCGGTGCGGAAACGGAAATGAAATCGTTACCCGCTCCAGTGTGGAAGCGAATGCGTTCTACCTGGGCGGCTGGAAAGCGTGCAGAAGCCTCTCCCGCGGTGACAACGATCTCATCGGCTTGCAGGTTGATTGAAATGACTTCGTCGGCTGGCGTACCGCGATAATTCAGTGTGGTTCCTGACAGCCTCACATCAAGGGGCAGGGGAGGGTCGCCGGCTTCCAAGTCGGTAACGATCCATGGTTCACGACCGGTTTCGTCGGTGAACGCAGATATCACAACCGCAGTGCCGCTGTTGCCGAGAACGCTTGGATTGGAGGAATCGGAACCGGGATTGATGTCGGTAACCTGGCGGGTTCCCGCGGACGTTCCATCCGTCACCCAAAGCTCTGTGCCGGATTCTCCGTCGTCGGCGGATAGCAACAGGAGCCCGTCTGCGAGGTGTGGAGCTCCAAACCCAAGCGCGTCGCCCGGCCCCTGGTTGATGTCGCTAACAAGCTGAGTGCCTGAAAGGGTGCCGTCCGTTGTCCAAAGCTCGCGACCATGTGTTCCATCATTTGCGCTGAAGAAGTATTGGCTGCCCAGCACAGTAACCATGCCGGGGCCAGACGATTCCGGGCCCGGGGCAATGTCCGCGATCATCCGGGTTCCATCTTCGGTTCCATCAGTGATCCAAAGCTCCCGGCCATGTTCTGCAGTAATTGCTGTGAAGAACAGATTGTCCAGGTGCGAACCAACTATGGTTGGCGATGAATCGGCCTCACCAGGAGCGATGTCTTTCACAATGCGAGTGCCCTCTGTGGTGCCATCGGTGACCCAGAGTTCGCTGCCCAATCCACTGACGGAGTCACCGACTTCAATGAAGACCTGCTGTCCAACCTGTTTCATTCCGAAGATTTCCGGGTTGCTATCGAATTCGAAGAATGGCTCTGGCCTTTCGTCACCTTCCTGCCAGCGATACAGGAATCGACTGCTGTCTATCATGAACAACGCATCGCCGATGACGAACATCTGGTCGTTCGTGCGGAAGTTGAAGGCGATTTCTGTTCCTCCGACGGTTCCGTCTGTCCGGTAGACATCGCCGGAATCAAGACTGCCAACGACTGCTCGAAAGTAGTGGCGCCCATTGAGGACCACCGGCTCTGGCTGGAAGTCAGGTTCGATGTCAGCGAGGAATTCAGTTCCAGCTTCGGTGCCGTCCGTCTTCCACAGCTGCCTGTCGGAATTGACAAGTCTGCCGAACAGCAGGAACTCGTCTGCTTCTTCAACAAGCCGTACGGATTCGGTTCCCGCTAGTTCCTGCAGGCCCTCTTCTTCTACTTGGTACAGTCGGCCGTTTGCCCTGAGGAATTTCTGTTCCCCGATCGAGTAGAGTCCTTGCGGGTTTGAACTTTCGCCGGTTGTGTTCAGGTCGGCGACCTGTTCGGTTCCGGTCGTGGTTCCATCGCTGGTCCACAGCTCAGCTCCGGTTTGGGTGTCACTGGCGACATAAAAAACGTCTGTACCATTTGAAGTCAACTGACTGATTCCGGCACTGTCCACGTCGGGTACCATTACCGTACCTTCAACGGTTCCATCGGAACGCCATAGGCGAGAAGGTTCGCCCGCTTCTGAGACGGTGAAGTAATAGTGTGCTGCTGTGGCTGCGGACCAACGCGCGTCCAGGCCATCGAATTCCCCGAGTCGAATCGTTCCGTCTTCCGTTCCGTCTGTTGCCCACACTTCGTCGAGGCTTGAATTCGAAACTCTCGTGAATAGAACCTTTCCGGCTACAGACCGGAAGTTGGTAAGAAAGCTGTCCGCTAGGCCGGGAGTGACGTCTTTCAGCAATCTCGTACCATCACTGGTGCCATCGGATGTCCAAAGCTCGTTGCCGGAGACACGATCACGGGCCGTGAATATTAGCTGGTCACCAAGATTCGTCAGATTCGAAGGCGAAGCGTTGCCGCTGCCAGGAGAGATTTCTGCTACCTGGAAAGTCCCGCCGGTTGTGCCATCCGTCTTCCAAAGTTCATTGCCCGATTCACTACTGGTTGCCGGGAAGAAGAGGTCCTGGCCCACTACCGCCTGGCCGAATGATCGTCGCCAGCCTTTGAGTCGTTCGACCAACACCGTGCCTTCTGACGTCCCGTCTGTTTTGTAGAGTTTCGCGTTGTTACGAGAACCTCCGAGGTAGAAGAACAGCTCGTCGCCGACCACGGTCAGCTCGGTTGGGAAGGAACTGTCTTCGCCGGGTTCGATGTCCGCGACTTGCACTGTACCGCCCGCTGTTCCATCCGTCGTCCATAGTTCTGAGCCTGAGACATCATCGTCTCCCCTGAAGAAGACTTTATCTCTGAACACGGCAAGACCAGAGAGTCCTCCTGCGAATGTGCCAATGGTCTCCGGCTCACCAGTGGTTCCGTTGGCCCGCCACAGTATTGCAGGTTGATTGAAGTTGCCCGTGACGTACAGCAGGTCATTGCCAAACGGGGTCAGCTCCCGAACGTCGTCCGTACCCTGATGGATCAGTCGTGTTCCTTCATCGGTGCCGTCCGTCACGAACAGCTGCCGTTCATCAGTGTCAGAATCTGATTCGTTGATAACGTAAACACGATCTTCAGTGGGCACGATGCTGCTGATGTTCGAACCAGCGTTGCGAGGAGCCAGGTCCTCAAGCAGCGTAACGGAAGCAGCCGACAGCATCGCGCGGACTTCCAGTTGTTCCAGGCTCGCAACAGCCCGGCGAGTTCGTCGGCGCACCGGGGCGATTGATGACAGATTCCTGGCCGCACGAAAGAATCGATTGAGAGTCATCTTTGCACCTTCTATTACTGGGAGGGTCTAGCAAGTGTACAGGACGTGAGCCGGAGAGCCTGGAAATCTTGGTTTGCCGTGGAGGCAAACCCACGAAGGGGGAGGATTCTGCGCCCTTACGCATTTTTATTGGAGAACCGCGCGCGTACCTGTCTGTTTCCGCTCAAGGGCTAGTGTGGAGGGAACCCCTGCCGTCCTACAGTACACCACGTCCGGACAGCTTTTGGAACAGCTCAAGGCAGTAGCGGTCTGTCATGCCGGACACGTAGTCGGTGCACGCGAGGATTCGCTGGTACGGTGTCATTGAGGCGTTGATGCGGATGTCTGTGAGTTTCAGAACGTGGGAATCGTAGCCTTTGGGTGAGTTCACCATGGCGGCCGGCAGCAGAATGTCCAGCAGTCCCTGAATCGCACTGTAGCCGGCGGCTTCCATTTCGATGACACGTTCGTTGTCGAATACTCTCTCGCGAACCAGTTGTGTTGCGGCGGCGTACGGTTCGCTGGCAGGGCAGTGATCGATGAGTGAACCGGTGAAGGTTCCGTCGATGATGGCGGTGGTGTTGTCAGCGAAGACCTGGACACACTGTTGGGCGAGTTCATTAATCGCCAGCGCGCGGCCCATGGCCATTTTGTCGGTGGCGGGCATTGTCTTGCCCCGCAGTCGGATGTCGCCGATGGCTTCTAAAATCTCGCAGCCTTCGTCCAATGGAACCAGGCCGGCTTTGCAGCCGTCTTCCAGGTCGATGATGGCGTAGCAAATATCGTCGGCCGCTTCAGAGAGGAACGCCAGCGGGTGCCGAGCGTACTCGCCGTGGTCGTCGGCGGGGCGTTCGATGCGTTGGAAGGTCTCTTCAAACAGTTGTCGGTCGTCTTCGAAGCAGCCGTGCTTCTTGTAACGGTGCTTCTTTGCCAGCGAGCTGAACGTCGGATACTTAATCACCGCACCAAGCGTTGCGGCCGTGAGTCTCATTCCACCCGCACGGCTCATTTGCAGACGCGAGAGGATTCGGAATGTTTGAGCGTTGCCTTCGAAGCGTTCGATGTCGCTGAGTTCTGTGTCCGATAAATCCGACAGCGCGCTGGAGTGTCGGTTTTTGCGAGCCCACTCCTGGATGGCTTTCTCACCGAAGTGACCGAACGGCGGGTTCCCAATGTCATGAGCCAGACACGCGGCCGCGACAACGGCTTCAAAGTCACCCTGCTCGCACACGTCGCTGATGTCGTCGCCCAGCATGTGGTAGATGTGCGTGGCCAGCGAACGTCCGACGCACGACACTTCAAGGCTGTGTGTCAGCCGCTGACGTGTGTACGCGGTTTCGGGGAACGGGACGACCTGTGTCTTCTCACTGAGCCGCCTGAATGCGGCGGAAAAGATGATGCGATCATAGTCCTTGTGGAACTCAGAACGCGGAGCGTTGGCGTCGGCGGGGCGAGGGTTTGGTTCGCCGACCCGAGAGTCTGATAAAAAGTGCTGCCACGCATCCGTCTGCGGCATGATGGGTTCGCTCGCCAAAATTCAAAGTTCACTCAGCCGAATTTGAATGCATCCGCCACCCGTTTACAAGAAGAAGCGTTCCGCTTCACCGGTATCCGGTGGGGGTGGTGGCTGAGGTTGGGATGTGGTGGCCCGGTTGGGCGTGGGTTTGGGGTGAAGCGATTCGGGGCGGTTGTTGGTTCCGGTTCTGTTGGGTGGCCGGGCGTCTCTGGCACAGTGGGTTGTGGAGTGGTTTTTCTTGTAGACTGGTGGTTCGAAAAGAAACGGCTTTGGGAATACTCATGCTTAGAACGCTTGCCTTGCTGTCATTGGTTTCAGTTGTGTCTGCGGCCGAACGTCCCAACATCGTTTGGTTGTCGTGCGAGGACATCAGCGCTCACTTGGGTTGTTATGGGGATGAGCGAGCGATCACGCCGCACCTGGATCAGTTGGCGAAGGAGGGCGTGCGGTACACGCATGCGTACACGACGGCCGGCGTTTGTGCTCCCTGTCGTTCGGGCATTATCACGGGCATGTACCAGACGACTTTGGGAACGCACCACATGCGTTCCACCGCGAAGTTGCCGAAACACATTCGCGCGTTCCCGGCGTACTTGCGCGAGGCGGGGTATTACTGTTCGAACAATTCGAAGCAGGACTATCAGTTTGAGACTCCGAAGGATGTGTGGGACGAATCGAAGCGTAAGGCGCACTGGCGACGGCGGAAGAATGAGTCGCAGCCGTTCTTTTCTGTGTTCAATTTTACTGGCTGCCACGAGAGTGGGATTGCGGGTGAGGCGAAGTACAAGCGGGTCACGAAGGATCTGCTGCCCGAGCAGCGGCAGGATCCGGACAAGCTCACGCTGCCGCCGTACTATCCGGACACGCCGATCGTGCGTGAAGATTGGAAGCGGAACTACGAACTCATCACGGCCATGGATGTGTGGGCCGGTGATTTGATTCAGCAGCTCAAGGACGACGGGCTGTATGAGAACACGATCATCATGTACTGGTCAGATCACGGCGTCGGGTTGCCTCGAGCCAAACGCTGGCTGTACGAATCCGGAACTCACATTCCGCTGATCGTGCGAATTCCAGAGTCGTTGCGGACGGACGGGCAGGGGGTTCCGGGAACGGTCGACGATCAGCTTATCAGCAGTATCGATTTCGCTCCGACCGTGTTGCATCTGCTGGGTTTGGAGATTCCCAAACACATGCAAGGCAGAGCGTTCCTTGGTTCTCATCTGACTCCGGAACGCAAGTACGTGTTCGGTGCGCGGGATCGGATGGACGAGCGGTATGACATCATCCGGATGGTTCGCAACAAGCGGTTCCGCTACATCCGCAATTACGAACCGTTCAAACCGTACTACCAATACATGAACACGCCGGAGAAGGGCGCGACGATGAAGGAGATTCGTCGCGTGCATGCGGAAGGCAAGCTGCCCGCTGCGGCAAAGTTGTTTATGGCTGATTCGAAGCCGGTTGAAGAACTCTACGACGTGGAATCTGATCCGCACGAGATCAACAACATCGCGGCTGATCCGAAGCACGCCGCGACGTTGGAGAAATTACGCAAGCAGCATCTGGATTGGGTGATGCAAACACGTGACCTGGGATTGTTGCCAGAGTCAGAGATTGAACGGCGAGAAGTCGCGGCCGGGAGTCGGTTCGACATACTGCGGGGCAAAGGTGGGGCCAGGCTGATGTGGGACCTGCGGAAGGTTTCAACTCAGGCGCTGGAGCCGGACAAGTATGCGAAGGAACTCCGTGCTGCACTGGAGCACGCTGATCCGGCGGTGAGGTTTTGGGGGTACATAGGGATTGGGAATCGAACGGTTTGGGATACGGAGATTCAGCCCAGCCTTGAGGCGATCGATACGGTGCTTTTCATGCAGTTGCGTCTTTTACTGGCTGACGAAAAAGAGCGCCGCAATGTTCCATGTGTTCAGATCGCTGCGGCACGAGCTTTGATCAGATCGAAGAATGGAAATTCTGGCAGGGACATCTTGAAAGAAGCGCTGTCCTCCGACAACCAATGGGCACGTTTGCGGGCGGCCATTGTTCTGGATGAGGCTGGCGAAGTGGCTCGGCCGCTTGTGGAGGACTTGAAGAAGTGTCTGACCGATCAGCCGAACAAGTACATTACTCGTGTCGCGAACCGGGCGTTAAACGAACTGCTGGGCACGGATAAGGTGGTTCCCTAGGGAAATCGGGCGGCTCGCAGATTTTTCGACACAGATTCTTAGCCGGTGGCATCCGGTAGGTAGCGTAGAATACTGCGCTGACTTCGAAGAGCCTCGGATGCCGCAATCTGCTCCACAATTTACATGGCCGGAACTGTTCCAGCAGCACGAACCTGCGTTGGTGCTGTTTGCGCGTCGCTGGGCGGATTTCCATGCGGACGCTGAAGACATGGTTCAGGAA
This sequence comes from uncultured Planctomycetaceae bacterium, assembly GCA_964485095.1. Classification (GTDB taxonomy): domain Bacteria; phylum Planctomycetota; class Planctomycetia; order Planctomycetales; family Planctomycetaceae; genus CAYNWT01. The sequence continues at coordinate 7,876 of CAZAIB010000042.1, forward strand.
GCGTTGGTCCGAGTTCTCCGGGTGACTCCGGAAGAAGTCAGCGACCCGCTGGCGTACTTGTACACATGCGTTCGCAATGTGGGCAACGAGTTCAAGCGAACCGTTTCGCGTCGGGCTCGGCGGGAAGTTGAAGTTGCGGCTGAGCGCCCGACCGAAGCTCTGTTCCAGTGTCCGTTGGAACAACAGGAACGCACGTTGCAGGTTGAGGCGGCGATTGGCCGGTTGGCGAAGGTTCGACAGGAAGTCGTGCTGCTGAAGATTTGGAGCGGGCTGACATTCCCGCAAATTGGCGACGTGTTGCAAATCTCGCCGAACACGGCAGCGTCGAGATATCGACATGCACTCATCGAGCTCAAAGACACATTGAGTCGAACTGATCAGGGGACCGTGCAATGAATGACTGGATGAACGAACTCGAAAACGAACTGGCGTCGATGTCGCCCCGAAGCTGCACCCGCGATCTGAAGGTTGCGGCACTGTGTGCTCATCGCGACAGTCAGGTGCTGACGGCGAAACGACTGCGGCGAGAATTGACGGCTGCTGAGATGGACGCGGCGTTTGAGATTCTGGAACAGAAGTATCCGGGCTTGGTTGTTCAGGAACCGGGTTCGGAAAGCTCGATTGCGTTTGCGATTGTGCGGACACCGCAAGAGTTGCCGGAAGCGAGTTCAGGTATCACAGCGGAGCCGGTTCCGGTTCGCCGGAATTGGTTGAGTAAATTGGCGATGGTCGCGGCCTTGTTGATTTGTTTTGCTGGCGGAATGGCGATTGGAACCGGCAACAGCGGGACGACGGCAGGCAGTGTTGCGGAGCGTGGTTCTGGTTCTGTGCCCGTCGTGAATGACGTACCGAAACTGCCCGCGGTTGAGGCGAATCGTCTGGAACAATTACCTCAGACTTCTGAATCGCCTGAGCAACTGGTTGTTGATTCAGGGCAGCGAACGCCGGGTTCGAACAGAATGAACCGGGCAGGCATTGGAAGTATTGGTACTCGGGCTAGCTTTTCTGGAAAGAAGAAATCCAGTCTTCCGGATCTTAGTCGAGCGTTCTATCGGACGCGGATGGCCGCTACTGAATCCAGTTTTTGAGAGCGATTGACAAACCCATGACGACAAGAAGCAATCTGATTCTGGTTGCCGTGCTGGTGACATCGACATGCCTGCCGGCTGAGGCTCAGAAGCAACAGTGGACGACCAACATGCCAGCCGCGCTGAAGCGGGCGCAGGCTGATGGCAAAGATCTGCTTCTGAACTTCACCGGAAGCGATTGGTGTTCGTGGTGTCACGAATTGGAAGGTCAGGTTTTTGAAACCGATGAGTTTCGAAAGGCTGCTCCAAAGAACTTTGTGTTGGTGACGCTGGATTTTCCAGTGGATCAAAGCAGGCAGGATCCAAAGCTGGCAAAGCAGAACCACGAGTGGCTGCGGAAGCTGCGGGTTGATGGGTTCCCCACAGTTGTTTTGTGTGATGCGACCGGCCGCCCCTACGCGTTGACGGGTTACGAAGAAGGCGGCCCGAAACCATACCTGAAGATGCTGGACAAATTCCGTGCGGCGCGGGTGATGCGTGATCGGTTGTTTGCGGAAGCGCGAGACGTGAAGAGTGTTCAGCGAGCACAGAAGCTGGATGCGGCTTTGGGTTTGATGGAAGACTCTGTTGTCGCGAAGTATTACGCGAGTGAAGTGGATCAGATTCTTAAGTTGGCCGGTGCCGATTCAAAGCTGGCTGGCAAGTACGCTGCCATCAAGCTGTCGGGCCAACAGGAAGCGGCGATGTTGGCCATGGACGAACTGTTCATGATGAACGACGCGTCCAAAGCGATAAAGAAGATTGCGGAGTTAGACAAGCTGTTCCCGCCAAAGGGCGAGATGCGTGATGAGTTTGAGATTAACCGAATGATGTTGTTGTCGCAGTTCAAACGAGAGGAAGCGGTCTCGATTGCGCGGCAGATGTTGGACGATCGTGGGCATGGTTCGCCGGTGGCTCTTACCGCGCGGTCGCTGATGCTGGACGCGTTGTTGAAGAAGAAGCGTTACGCCGAGTTGTTGAAGACGGTTGCTGAATGGGAAAAGGCAGACGATTTCCCGTCGGAAATGGAACCGGAATTGCGGCTCTATCGTGTGCAGGGTTTGCATGGTGAGAACAAAACGGACGAAGCCATTGCCGAAGCGAAACGACTGCTCACAGCCGGACAGATAGGTCAGTCTGTTGGCGAAGAGGTGAATGGTTGGCTGCGGTTGTTTATTGAGAAAAGAGGAGCGGTTCCGCCGTTCAATGAATACGTCGGGCAAGGGTACGGCGGGCCAACACTTGTGTCCGACTTTTGGATTGGCCTGACGATTGATGAACTGGGTGCGGATCGGCGTGAGGAACTTCAGATTCCGGATGGCACAGGTTTTGTGTTGGCTGAGGTGTTCGAGTCTGGTCCGGCGGAGAAGTCGGGACTCAAAGAAAACGACATCCTGACAACGGTCAACGGACAGCCATTGCAGAGTTCCGAACAGTTAACGGCGGCAATCGCTGCGGCTGCTGACAAGAGCCCAATCCAACTGGAACGCATTCGCGCTGGTGCGACAGAAGTGGTGAGTATTGTGCCTAAGAAACGGCCCAATGTTATGGCTCGGACAGAGATCGAACTCGCAGCCGTGCCCGACTACTGGCTTCAGGATTTTGATGAAGCCACAAGACTTGCAAAGCAGGAATCCAAAGAACTGGTCCTATTCTTCACGGCGAAGTGGTGCGGACCGTGCCAGGCCATGCTGAAAGAAACGATGCGGGACGTGAAGGTCGAGGCAGAACTTCGCAAACGAGTGGTTGTTTACATCGACGTTGATTCGGACGAGGGATCGGCTGTGGCGTCGAAGTTCGAAGTGAATGCTTTGCCCGGCTACTTGTTTCTCGATTCTCAGGCGAATGAACTTGGTCGAGCGATGGGGTTCGTGGCGGCCAATGAGTTCCGGGAAACGCTTAAACATCGCGGCGCGGCGGATGGGTTTGATGTAGCAGACGCCAATGGTGACGGCGTTATCAGGCTTAGGGAGTTTCGAAGGTACGCGGTCGAGCGTCTCGGCGAAGGGCTGCCGTTGCGGAAGATCTTTCGAAAGATCGACAAGGATGACAGCGGTTCGCTTTCAAAGAACGAGTTCGATGAGCGGCTTCAGGTTATTGAGAAGTTCATTTCGGATTCCGCAGTGGAGGCCTACCCTGACCCCGGTGCGGACTTCGTTCCGTATGTCAGTGCCACTGAGCCGGTTGATGATGCCTTGGTGTTTGGCGCGTTGGTTCATCGGTATGCGGATTTGCTGCAGTCAGACAAACCGTGGCCGGCCGTAGATATGAAGAAGGTTCCGAAGGCAATCGAGCGCCCCGATCTTTCGTCAGCGAAGCCGTGCGAGAGCGTTCAGGATCTTGCCAGGGCGAGCCTCATCATTGCTGGTGGCGACGACGAAAAGGAAGGGTTCTTCAGTTCCGGCGCGGTGTTGGTAAGTGCGGATGGTCTTGCGCTGACGAACTATCATGTGATTGAGACGATTGGTGAATCAAAATTGATGGCCATGGATTCTCTGGGCAAGGCTCACCGAATCGTCGAGGTTCTCGCCGGTAGCAAAGAACGTGACATCGCTTTGATTCGAGTTGAAGGGCAGGGTTTCCCGGCTGTGAAGATCGCGGCAGCAGCGCCGCCGGCTGGCGATGATTTGCGGATGATGCATCACAGCGAGTTGCGGTTCTTTACTTATGACCGTGGTTATGTGATGCGGTACACGATGGTTGGTAAGCAACCATGGATGCAGGTGTCGGCCGAGTACGCTCCGGGCGGCAGCGGTTGCGGACTCTTCAACAGGCAGCACGAACTGGTCGGACTGGTTTCGTCCATCACGATGGGTGATGGGCCGGATCTGGCGGGTGACGACAGCTTTGCGAATGAAGATTCTGAACTCGAAGAATGGGGCGAGGACGAATCTGTTTCGTTTGGCATGCTTGTCGTGAAGCATGCTGTGCCTTTGTCAGCGATCGAGGCACTGTGGAAAAAAGAGTGACGCGAAGAGGCTGTGGATTTTTGGTCCATCACTATTTTGGGTGGCCGGGGTTGGACTGAGCCGGCGAAGGAAACCCCGGTTCGACTAACGAGCAGGGTTTCAATTTAAGTGAAACATTCGAATCATGTTCCGGGGTTTCACTCGTGCCTCGCTCCAACCCCGGCCACCCATTTTATTCACAGCCCTTAAGCGACACGCTGCGTGGCTGTGAGCCAAGCCACACTGATTTGGCGGGATAGACGAACCAATAAGATAGTGGCCATGTTGGGGCAGGGGATTGTCCTGTTTCGCGTTACACTGTCGCTACCGTTGTCCGGTCAGTTTGTGTTCTTGATGAGTTCCAGCAGACGCAAGCTTCAAGGACGGCGCTCACATCTTTGGCTCGGAAAAGAATCATGACGGAATCAACTCGGCGGCAGTTTCTTGAACAATCATCCTGTGCGGCCTGGGTGATGGGTTTGGCGGCTATTTCTCCTGCCGGCGTTCGGGCCGCTTTTTCTCAGACAGACAAACGCAAAGTCGTCTCCAAAGAAAAGTGGGGCCGAATTGAACAGGTGGCCGATCGCATCTGGGCGTTGGTGTCGACTCCGTTCGAAACGAAAGACTACACGACCGTTTCCAACGGCGGGATTATCGCCGGCAAGGATCGTGTCGTTGTCATTGAGGGGCTTAACCAACCCAAAGGCGCCAAGTGGTTGGCAGAACGCGCGAAAGAACTGACGGGGAAGTGGCCGACTGACGTTGTGATCACGCACTACCATTCGGATCATTCGGCTGGCGTCATGGGTTATCAGCTTGATGGAACCGATACGCACCTATGGCTAACCAAGCAGACGCAGACGTTGATCGAAACGAAAAACAAACGCCGCGGGAACACGCCGAAGCTGCTTCCATCCATCAAGACAGTTGCCGCGGACAAACCAGTCACGATTGATCTGGGCGGACGAACAGTGCTCATTCGAACTCAGTCGGGGCACACGCCAAGCGATGTGACGATTGAGGTTAAGGAACCCAACGTTTTGTTTTGTGGCGACCTGTTCTTCAACCGGCTGGTTCCCAACTACGTTGATGCTCAACCCCGAAAGCTGAAAGCGGCTGTGGCTGGGTTCAAACGTGAAAAGGAAACGCTTTACGTCCCAGGTCACGGTTCGATTGCGACTGCGAAGGATCTTTCCATCTACCGTGAATTCCTGGACATGATGGAAGACTCAGCGGCCAGTAGTTTGAAAGCTGGCAAGTCAGCGAAGGCGGCTGCGGCGGAGTTCAAACTGCCGACGGAGTTTGCAAAGTGGTACATCTTTTCCCCTCAGGTCATCCCACGCGCGTTCGCGGCCTGGTACCGCGCACTTGAGAAGTAGCGGGAAGCGGACTGCATGACCTGGCGGGCTGGGGACAATCTCGTCGGCCTGACTGGCCACTCAATCGGCGGTTTGTGCCGGTTTCTTTCGTTGGCTTGGCATTACCAATAGAAGAATGCCGAACCAAGGTCGCCATAAGACGACGGATTTGTTATCTCTCCGCCATATTGCACCGCCTGCTGGGGCCGCCGGAGCGATGTACTGATAAAGGAATCATCGCGTGGCGACTGTTGAATCGCGGAAAATTGACTGGGCTGCTGTGGGCGTTGTGGCAGGCATTCACGTGCTGGCCCTGTCAGCACTAAGTCCATGGCTGTTTAGCTGGACGGGTGTCGCTCTGGCTGTTGCCGGGTGCTACGTCTTTGGAACTTTGGGCATCAACATGGGCTATCACCGCCTGTTGTCCCATCGAAGTTTCAAGTGTCCGCTGTGGGTCGAACACACACTGGCGATTTTGGGCGTTTGCTGCCTGGAAAAAACGCCAGGGCAGTTTGTGGCTACTCACCGAGCTCACCATCAGTTCTCTGACGACGAAGGCGATCCACACTCTCCGATTGTGACTTTGTTTTGGGGTCACATGGGTTGGATCTTCAGAGAGAACCCCGACTTCTACAACACCGGCAACTACGAACGCTACGCGCGAGACATTTTCAAGGATCCGTTCTATCTGAAGCTCGAACGGAACCTGCTTTGGCTTCAGGTTTACTTCCTGCACGCGTTTCTGTTTTACCTGGTCGGTTCCCTTTTCGGATGGCTGATGCCTGGCGGTTCGTTCATGACGGGCGTGCAGTTTGGACTTAGCGTGATGGTGTGGGGCGTGTTCCTGAGAACCGTTCTCGTGTGGCACATCACCTGGAGCGTGAACTCAATCGGTCACGTGTGGGGTTATCGCAACTACGACACCAAAGAGAACTCACGCAATAGCCTTTTGATCGGCCTGATTAGCAACGGCGACGGCTGGCACAACAACCACCACGCCGATCAACGCGCGGCGGCTCACGGTCACAAGTGGTGGGAAATTGACATCACCTACCTCACTCTTGTTGTGATGCGAACCTTCGGACTTGCCTGGGATTTGGTTCCCGTTGGCAAGCACATTGCGGTCGCGGATACCGTGGACGTCATGAAGAAACCAGCGAAGCCCGCTGAGGAAATCGAACCGGAACCAGTCCAAGTCGGCTAGGCGCGAAAGTCACCTCGCCCGCTTGCGGGAGAGGTCGCGGTCTCAGCCGCGGGAGAGGGCAGCCCCCGGTATCGCTCCACTTTAAGTGAAACCGACCGCGTGTGTGTTCCGCCCCCGGTTCTGTAGTGCAAAAGCCGTGGACCCACCGATGTAAAATCGGTGGCGAAGGGTCAGTGGCATCGTCGCTATGCCCCGATGGAGCGAGGCTGCATTGGTAGCTTGTTCTGAGTGACAAACACCTGAATACTGTAGGAGATGAATCTTGCAGGAGTTTGCCATGTTTCGCCGTGTGCTGTGTTTGGTTGCGCTTTTCTCGCTAACGTTGTTCGGCTGCTCTGGTTCTGATTCCAGCAGTCCGTCTGGCGATTCGGAGGCGGGTGGGGTCCAGTCCGAGTCCGGTTCGAAAAAAACGATCGGGTACTCGGCGCTCACACTGACCAATCCGTTTTTCAAAGTCATCGCCGACAACATGTCGGATGCGGCTAAGGATGCCGGGTTCGAACTGCTTGTGGTTTCTGGTGAAACTGATGCCCGGAAACAGTCGGATCAGATAGACGACTTTATCGTGAAGGGTGTTTCGGCGATTGTTCTGAACCCATGCGATTCGAAAGCTGTGGGGCCCGCCATCAAGCGTGCCAATGAGGCTGGGATTCCAGTGTTCACCAACGACCTGGCGTATGACGGTGGCGACGCGGAAGTGGTTTGCCATGTGGCGACCGACAACCTGCAGGGCGGCAAACTGGCGGGTGAAGCGATGGTCAGGCTACTTGGCGAAGGCGGCGGCAAGGTTGCGGTTCTGCATTTTGCTCAGGCCGAATCGTGTCAGTTGCGCGTGAAGGGTTTTACTGAGGTTATCAACGCGTACAACAGCAAGGACGGTGTTGCGAAGATAGAAGTCGTGACCACGTTGGAAAGCGGAGCCGAACGCGCGCAGGGCATGAAGGCCGCTCAGGACGCGCTGGAAGCGAACCCGGATCTCGCAGCCATCTTTGCGATTAACGACCCAGCTGGACTGGGTGCGTATGCCGCGATCAAAGCCGCCGACAAGGTAGACCAGGTGAAGATTATCGCGTTCGATGGGCAGTTGATCGGCAAGGAAGCGATTCGCGATGGTTTGATTGTTTGCGATCCGATTCAGTTTCCTGATCGGATCGGCAGGAAGACGATTGAGATGATCGTGAAGCATTTCGACGGTGACGAGGTACCAGCGGAAATCCTCATCCCATCCGCGCTGTACTACAAAGCAGATGCGGACAAGGATCCGGAATTGCAGAAGTAGTACAAGAGCAGCCGCTCGCACCGCGGCACAGGAACCACCCCCACAACATGGTTCAGGCAACGTCCACCAACCTGCTGGAGATGCGCGGCATCTGCAAGTCGTTCCCCGGTATTCGCGCGTTGCACGAGGTTGATTTGACGTTGGGGCATGGTGAAGTGCTCGCGCTGCTTGGTGAGAACGGCGCAGGGAAAAGCACGCTGATTAAGATGCTGGGTGGAGCTCACAGCCCCGATAGCGGAACCGTTCGCGTGGGAGGCGAAGCGGTTGAGCTGACAACGCCATCGAAAGCGCTCGCGTGCGGGCTGGGTGTGATTTACCAGGAGTTCAACCTGGTTCCCGGCCTGACAGCGTGGGAGAATATCTTTCTGGGTCGTGAACGCAGCATGGGGTTCGTACAGAGACGGACCGAACGCGCGCGGGCGAAAGAGCTGTTCGAACAGATTGGTGTCGAGGTGCCGCTTGGTGTTCCGTGCGGTCAGTTGTCGGTGGCTCAGCAGCAGATCGTCGAGATCGCCCGGGCGTTGTCGCAGGAAGTGCGGCTCATGGTAATGGACGAACCGTCCGCCGCGCTAACGCCGCAGGAAGTAGGCAAGCTGTTTGGCATCATTCGAGATCTGAAGTCGCGTGGGATCGGCATCATTTACATTAGCCATCGGTTGGACGAGATCTTCGAGATTGCGGATCGGGTGTCGGTACTCCGCGACGGTGAACTGGTGGGCGATCGGCCGACAGCGGAACTCTCAAGGCCTCAATTGATTGAGATGATGGTCGGCCGCGAAATTGAGAACGAGTACCCGAAGGTTCAACGAGAGATTGGTGAACCGCGGCTTGTTGTCAAAGGGCTGACGCGCGGTGTGAGTGTTCGGGACGTCGGTATTTCTGTTTGCCGCGGTGAGATTCTCGGCCTGACCGGTCTTGTCGGGGCAGGGCGGACAGAGTTGGCTCGGCTTATTTTCGGAGCGGATGTTGCTGAGGCTGGTTCCATTGAACTGGACGGCCAGCCGCTTGATATTCGCAATCCGCGTGATGCGATCGCGGCCGGGATTTGTCTTTTGACTGAGGACCGGAAGTCTCAGGGCCTGGTGTTGGGGCTAAGTGTTCGAGAGAACTTTGGGTTGCCGAACCTGGCTGAACTTTCCACAGCGGGTGTGGTGAGCGAACGCAATGAACGCTCGGCATTCCAAAAGTACATCGAGACGCTGACGATTCGGATTCCGCATCAAGAGCAGGCCGCGTGCAATTTGTCCGGTGGCAATCAGCAGAAGGTGGTTCTGGCCAAATGGCTGGAACGCGATGCGGAAGTCATCATCTTTGACGAACCGACCCGTGGGATCGATGTGGGTGCCCGGTACGAAATTTACATGCTCATCAATGACCTCGCGCGGCGTGGTAAAGCGGTTGTTATGATCAGTTCGGAATTACCCGAGGTGCTTGGGATGAGCGATCGGATTTTGGTGATGCACGATGGTCGGATTGCGGGCGAGATATCCGACGTGCAGAACGCAACTCAGGCACAGATTATGGAACTGGCGGTTGGCTGATGCAGCGTGATGATGGTCAGTCGATGCTGGCGCGGTTGTTTAGCGATTACGGGATGATTGTTGTCCTCGCGTTGCTGGGCCTGCTGTTTAGCGCGTTGACGTTGAAGCAGCAGTATCCGACGGGTGCCGACGCGGGGCGGCAGGTTGCTGAACGCGTTTTCAAAACGCACGGCGCTGATGCCGGCGTGATGATTGTGGCGCGCGACACGAAAGAGGATCGGCTGTTTTCTGATGCGGCTCTTGAGGTTCTGACAGCTGCGGGGCTGGATGAAGTTGTGGTCGTGAACGGCCAGCCTGCCGACTTACGCAAGGCGATTGACGTTCGGTTGGAACAGAATCTGCCCATCGACGCGATTGTTGCAAACGACGTGACTGCCCGGTGGACTGTGTACGACAAGTACCCTGAAGTTGGTTCCAGCAAGTGCGCGACGCCGACTCCTTACACGTGGCCGGACTTCCTCAAGTCCAGCAATTTGCTGAGCGTTGCGAACCAAACGGCTATCTACGCCATCATTGCCATTGGCATGACGATGGTCATTATTTGCGGCCAGATTGATTTGTCTGTGGGGTCACTGGTCGCGCTGTCGGCTGTCGCCACTGCGATTCTGGTGCGTGACGTCGGCAGCGGAAAAGAATCAGGCATTGGGATCGTGGTGCTTGCCTGCGTGCTGGGAGTGGCTTTGTGCGCCGGGCTGGGAACCGTGGTGGGAACTCTTGTCGCGCGTGTTCAGATACCGTCATTCATTGTGACGCTGGCTGTGATGTCGATGGCCAGTGGTTTGGCGTTCCGGTTGTCTGAGGCTCAGTCTGTGTCTTCGCTGCCGGAGTCGTTTTTCTGGTTGGGCGGCGGTCGGCTGGGCGGGGTTCCTGTTCCGGTTTGGTTGATGATTGGTCTTTACGTTGTGGCTCATGTGTTGATGAGCCGGACGACGTTCGGTCGTTACATTTACGCGATCGGTGGCAACGCGGAAGCCGCTCGGCTGTCGGGCGTTCCTGTGAAGCGGATGCTGGTGACGGTCTTTGCGATCTGTGGTGGCCTGGCAGGGCTTGGCGGCGTTATTCAGGCATCACAACTGGCGGCCGGCGATCCGAAGTTTGGTTCGATGTACGAACTGGAAGTGATTGCGGCCGTGGTGGTAGGCGGTACATCGCTGATGGGCGGGCAGGGCAAGATATTCGGAACGCTCATCGGTGCGTTCATCATTGCGGTCATCAAGAACGGAATGAACCTGACCAATGTGGAGCCGTTTAACCAGAAGATTGTTCTGGGAGCGGTTCTGCTGGCAGCTGTTTGGCTGGATACGGTTAAACGCAAACGCGGTTGGTAGGTCAGACGTTTGACAGGGCGATGCTGAACCCTCCGGCGAGCAGAAGTTTGGTGGCTACATCGTTCGTGCGCGTTCGACTTTGGCGATGCGGAGAGAAAACGATTCGTACCATTTGTCTCGGCCGGCTTTTTGGGCGGCCAGGTGTTCGGCGTTTTGTTGCCAGTTGCGGATGGAGGCTTCGTCGGTCCAGTAGGAGACGGTGATGCCGGTGCTGCCCGGGGTGCGAGCGTGTTCGACTCCCAGATAGCCGGGTTGTTGGGCGGCCAGTTCCAGCATTCGTTCGGCGGCCGCCGCGTATTCTTCGTCCTCGATGCCCGTTCTGATGGAGGTGAAGATGACTGCGTAGTATGGCGGGTCGGGTGTGCCTGGAAGTGGGCTCATACTGCGATCCCGTCCCCGGCAGTGCACGATTCTTTCAGTTCGTCAGGCAATCGTAACTTCACCATCCTTGCGGAAGCTCCTCCACATGTCTTTCGGGAACAGCCCGATAGAAACGATAAGCAACTGGCTTAGTACGAACACGATGAGCCAGTACAGGCGGCCTTCGGTGAACCCATACGAGTGCAGTCCCGCGCGGAGTTCGTTGACGCCGAACCATGACCAGGCGGTCACGACATTTCCAATGACTGACAGGACGGCCATGCCGCGGTCTTTGATCATGTTGTCCCAGCGAGCGTGCATGACGATCGCGTTCCAAATCACAATCATCATCGCGCCGTTTTCTTTGGGGTCCCAGCCCCAGAACCGGCCCCACGAGTCGTCGGCCCAGAGTCCGCCGAGGATGGTTCCGACGAAACTAAACAGCATCGCAAAGCAAATGGTTCCGTAGATCATTCGCGAGAGTTCTTTACGGTCGTTGTCACGCAGCGATGGAGTGAACACGCCCATCATGATGTAGACGATGCCAAACAGGCCTGCCAGGAATGTGGCCGAGTAGCCAAGCGTGATGCAGACGACGTGGGTCGCCAGCCAGAACTGTGTGTCCAGAACCGCCTGGAGAACTTCAAAGGTGTCGCCGTCTTTGCCCAGGAAGTAGGCAATGACAAGTGTGGCAGCGCCGGCTGCGGTACTCACAAGGTTCCCGATGCCGCGTTTGTTGACGAACTCGAAGATCAGACCCAACAGGACGGCTCCCCAACCAATGAAGACGGCTGACGAGTACAAGTTGGTGACGGGTGGTCGACCGGAAATGTAGATTCGAGCGATCAGAGTGAACGTGTGGACTCCGAATGTTACCAGCGTAATCGTGAACGCTGCGCGGCCGAGTGTCTTGTCCCAGACGACCAGTGACAGGCATGCCAATGCAAAGGCAGTCAAATACATCACGGCACAGTAGTACGATGGCGCGGCGTGATTGAACCAGGCTTCGAAGCTGGTTCGACTGGTGTCGACGTCCGCGAAGTCCGTCGCGGCTAACGCGGTGTTGTGATCCTCGACCAGGCGATTGAATTCCTTGATGTCGTCATTCTTCCACGCGTCCATGATGGCCAGGAATCTCGTGAGATGCTTACTTGGTCCGGTGGCAACGTCTTCGTCAGTGAACAGCTTCGCTGCGATTTCAGCGGTATAAGCGTGGACGCGTTTGTTGATTCCTGCGATCGACACATTTTCTGAACCGAAGAAATCCTGCGTTGCCTGTACCGCTTCCGGTGAGACTTCGCTTCTCCATGACAGCAAAACGTCAGCCGCGGAGACTTCATAGATTCTTGCCCTCTGTTCTTCGGAAAGGTCGTCGAAAATTTCTTTGGCGGTCTTCTTGTCAGTTGCGGCGATCGTGGTGAGCAGCTCTTTCAGCTTGAATGCGTCCGGGCCAAGTTCCGGGATGACTTTGGCCGCAAGTTTGTTTAGTTCCTGAGGTTCTTCCGGGGCCCGTGCTTTGAGTTCGTTAAGTTGCTCAATCATGTCCTCCAGGCCACCGAGCACAAGTTCGTCCGGAAGCTGGTTCATGACGGCAGTCGCCAGGCCGTCAATGTCTTTGGCGCCTTCCTTGGCCGCGATTTTGAGCAAGTCATTCTTGACTGATGTGAGGGGAATGGATTCCCACTTGCCGTCGAGTTTTTTATCTGGCCGGGGTATTTGCAGGACAAGGGCGGAGTCTGATGTGGCTCCCATCCGCTTCAGTATTTCCTGAATCTCCAAACGCCTTAAGAGCGAACCTTGTAGCCGGCCCGGTTCGAGAGTTGAGAACACCTGCTCGGACTGACTGATGCGGCTCATGTTATTTGCGAGTTTGAGCAGCCGCCGTTGGAACCGGGTCGCTTTGTCTGCGTCGGCGCTGAATTGCTTGCTGGCCTGTTCAAGCTGGCCCTGCAGTTCGCCCCAGTGCTGCATCACTTCTGCGACTGAGTAAGTCGCTCCGTCTCGTGGGGCCAGATCAAGGACCTGAAGCAACTGCGGTTCGTCGATACGGAGGACTCGGTGACGCTGGGCTTCTTCACGGCCACTGATGACGTCCAGGTACCACCAAAGTGCCGGAGTCTTACGCGTAATGGCGCTGTTGCCGGACATGCTGCGTTTTGCGAGCCGAGCGTAGACTTCGCGTTCGTCCATTTCTTTGCCAGCGGCGATGTACCTGACCAGATCGGATACGTCGCCTTCGAACGCGTCCAGGTCTTTTGGTTCGAGGCCGGGAATGGCTGCGACCACGTCCTGAGAGACGTCGCCCCACTGGTCAGTGAGTTCGTCCTGACGGAGTTCGCGGTTGAAGGCAGTCTTGCCGTTGGTTAGCACTCGCAGTCGGTTCATGGCGACTGAGCTAAGCGGCTGTTGTCGCCCACCTTTGACCACCGGGATTTTTCCGAATGCGTAAATGTTGGCCTGGTCGGGATCAGTCTTCTTGACTCGGAACTTCGAGCCAAAGTAGCCCGCGACGACCAGTCCCAGCACAATCGACCAAGCCAGTGCTTTACCGCTGCCGCTGGTTTTTGTGGCAGGATTTGCAAGTGCGTTTTGTGCGGCAGCTGTGGCGCCAGCGGCCAGCGGAGTGTCGGGTGCGTTGGCCCGAATTTTTCGGTTCTGGTAGCGGACCAAAGCCATTCCAAACTGCACCGCCATGCCGGTGAGCACAATCATGCAGGCCATGTACGGCAGCATCCAGCCGCGGTTATTGACGACCTGCAGCGATGTCATTTCTGCGCCGTCTTCGCGGCTTGGGTCAAAAGCTTCGGTTCCTTTTTGGTTCTTGTTGTAGCTGGTTTGGTAAAGAGTCTCGCCGCGGTATCGCAGGGGATTATTCATCCAAATACGAACCTTGCGGTCGACGTTGTTTTCTTTGTCCAGCAGGCGAACCATCGACGAGTAATCGCGCGGTGTGGACGTGCCCAGGTAGTCATTCTTCTGAACATCAAGCAGGGTTACCGTGTATGGCTTGTATGTGCGTTTGAAACGCATGCCGACATCAAAGATGGTGCCGCCTGCCAGGATCGGTTCAGTAGGACTTTCTGCTCTGAGCATGTAGGTGCCAAGAGCCTTGTTGTCTTCTTTTCGAAGTAGGCGGACATACGCGGCCGATATATCAACCGTGGAGTCCATCCCACTTCCCTTCTTGACTGCCTCGGCTATCCACCGGACTCCGGAACCCGCTGTGGAAAGGTTGTCGTCGCCTGGCTCAGCCCGACGAAGCTGGCTGTTGCGATAGAACTCAACAAGTTCAATATCGAACGGGAGTCGCTCGTCCTGGATTATCCGGTCGTCGGGATCTTCGGCGGCCGCAGCGGCGACAATCATGCGTTCGGGAATCGAGACCACTTTGGATTCTTCTCCGCTGTTGTCGATGACGACAATCTCACGCTCGCGTGTGTCAAAGACGTAGTTGGCTGTTTCGCCTTCCCACATCTGGAACTGGTTCTCACTGACAGTGAGGCCGACCATGACTTCGCTTAGCATCAGCACTGCGACGCCAGCGTGTAGCAGGACAACACCACTGCGTTTCTTAAACAGCAACCAGCAGGCCCAGAGTAATACGAGGCTGGCGAATTCAGCCTTCATCAATTGCCACAGAATCCGCATGGACGCGTCCGTGAGTGGCTTGTTGATGATTGCCACGCCGCAGAGTCCCACCGCGATGGTAAGGATCAGCCCTTTTGCAATCAGGGACCGGGAGATCGCGAGAGACTTCCACGCGACCCAACAGATTCCCAGCACCGTGAGAACCTGGAAGATGACCCAAACCCGTTGGTAGCTAAGCATCGGGGTGGTCTGGAAACCATCCGCGTTCATACCGCTGGCGACGACGATCCAGGTGATTCCAAGTCCCGCAATCAGGGCAGCCAGGCCGGCATACAGCCGAGTGCCCTTAGCCTGAATCTTGAACCGCAGTCCGTGTGCGGCCAGCAGATTAATCGTGGCGACAAGCCCCAGCGACCAGCCCCCTGGGAAAGGGAATCGCTGGATTGGAAATGTCTCCAAACCTTCAGCCAGGTTTGGGTACTTCAGCGGCGGAAAGAACGCTGGTGGGAAGAAATCTTTAACGTCAACCCATGCGACCCAACAGCGGAAGTACTGCCCCACGACTTCCCAAATATCGGTCCGCGCCTGCGCGAGGCTGCCGACCAGGATGAGGAACAGTGACAGCGAAAACACTGTGACCGCAATCTTAAGCGATGCCAACGGCTTGATTATTGCGCGGATCTGTTCGCCCAACGGTTTGGTCTCAGCGGTGGGGCCGAGAGCAGAACCCTGTGGAATCGATGCCATCACTTAACTCCGCTCGAAGAATTCAACCGACTTCAGGAAGTCTGAAAACTCATCTGATTGATCCGCAACGGATGCGACCGTTCCGGACATTTTGAAGAACCACGTTCTGCCGCCATGTTCAACCATCGCGCCCTCGAGTGCCTTGGTTTCTCCGGCGAGCTTGACGAATTGTGCTTCGCCTTTCTTTAGCTCGGCTTTGCCAAGACCTTCCAGCTTCTCGATAGGGGCAAGAGCAACTTGTCGGCGCCAGCGGTTGATGTTTATCAGCAGGAACTCGTCACCACTGCCGTTCAGCGACGACACCGTGATACGCGCGCCTGTCTTGCTCTCAAAAGCCAGCTTACTGAACCGGTCGTTGGCGCCCAGGACCCACTCCGACGGCACGCGACACGAGAATGGCCGGTTGGCGTCGCTGTCCTTCGGTGCTGTGTAATCTGTGATCTCCGCGGCGCTTTCGCAGCCTGTCATCGCCGTGCATGCAGCGGCAATGCTGAGACAGGCCAATAGACGATGAACGCGGAACGGACGAGTGAACACAGTTGGTCCTGATGTCGGGGCAATGCCTGAGCGGCGTGCGAGGTGGGGAAGGTGGTTCGCAATGAACGGAACCACACGGAGATTATACGGTTGATCCCGGGCAAAGCCATGGCGTGCGGTGGCTGACGCGGGACGGTCTAAATTCCGAGAAACCACGGATTCGCTGAGAAATAGCGATGAGAAGACGGGAACCAGCGGGGTGGCTCCAAATCAACCGTATGGGATTGTGTTGAGCCCAACGAAAAAAAACTCTCACCAGTTTGCACTGGTGAGAGTTCACAGTTCCCCGAGATCGACTTGTCCAGGTGTCTATGGCATTGAGGTTCGAAAAAGAGGCAGATCGGCCCCGACCCACGACACCGATCTGCCCTCGTCCAGACACCCTGGAGACGATTCGTTTTGACCTGGCTTAAGGACTCCGGAGAGCGTCTTGCAGATCTTCAATCTCGTTGTTGTTGTCGATGACGTAGACCAGAGCGGCTACTGAAGTACCGACTGTTGCCAGTGTGACGATGTCCAGCATGCCGAACCCGCCGCCTCCGCCGCCAGCAAGTCCTGCAGCACCACCGCCGTAGCCGAAGTCGCCGCCAACGGCTCCCGGTGGGCAGTAACCACCGTCAACCGGAGGGGCATAGCCCTGATCCAGTGGCGGGGCATAACCCTGATCCATTGGCAGGTAGCCCTGATCCATCATCGGAGGAGCATAGCCCATTGGAGCACCCATGCCTGGAGCACAGCCGCCACCCGGTGGGCAGTACTGACCACGGACAACATCGCCAGTGACGCTAAGTGCTTGTTTCTTAGCGGATGCCGGAGCTTTGCCTTCCGCCCAGAGACGAACCGGTGCTTTGTGTGAACCGGCAATCAGTCGGTGAGTTCCGCCACGCAGCCCTGAGATTGCGTAGGCCCCGTTCTTGTTTGAACTTGTTCTTGCGATAACCTGACCGGCAAACTTTAGAGTCACCGTGGCTTTCGCGACGGGTTTGCCCTGACTGTCCAGGACGCGTCCTGTTAGGACACCGCCTTTAGACATCTCGACGTCTGACGTGCGAGCTTGCTGTGCAGCAGGAGTTTCCTGAGCCATAGTGAGGCTTTGTGGAGCAATCAGACCCCAGCAAGCCAGGCACACGACGGCTCCTCGCAGGTTCTTTCCAAAACTCATCTTACTTCCCCCTCCGGGAACTAGCGTCGTACTTCTGTTCTACTGACAGAGCGTCAGCTGCCAATTTCGTTACACTCTCAGGTATCGGTCCTCCGAGTCGTCGGGATTGATGTAATTCCACCAGTTTTGTTGGGTGGACCGGTTATTCGGGATTTTCGGGCTTGAAACTCAGCGTTTTTGAGCCCCCATTGGGACGAGAATGAACACACCCGCTCTATTTGAACTCAGAAACCCTCACAGCATTTTGCAGGCAATTCGGCGCCGATCGCACGCGGTTCGAGAGGTCCGAATCAGTGGCCGGCACCCTCGCGGAATCTGGGAAGAAGTGGTCGAAGCGGCGGGCAACGCTGGCATCGCCATCACCAGTCAACGGAGTGGTCCGCCACGCGGGCGCGATCAGCGCGGTCGGAACACAGAACGCCAAAGCGCGGGCATGGCCAGGGTCGCTCGACCTGAACCGGCGGATCTGGCCGAAGTTCTGGGGAAGCCGAAAAACGGCGATATCGTCATCGCGCTTGACTGCCTACAGGATCCGCAAAACGTGGGAGCCGTTTTCCGATCGGCAGCGTTCTTTGGGACGCGCGGAGTGATTTCAACCAAAGACAAGTCTGCGCCAATTAATGCGACCGTCTGCGATATTGCGGCCGGCGGAGTTGATTCGGTGCCGTTTCATGTCGCGACGAATCTGGCTCGAACACTGGAGCACGCGCGGGATGCTGGCTACTGGATTCTGGGGAGTTCTGAACACGCAACGCAGAGTGTCTTCGTTGTTGATGATCGTCCCTGGATTGTCGTGATTGGTAACGAACAATCGGGCATGCGGCGACTGACGCAGGAGAACTGCGACGAGGTTTGCCGTTTGGAACCCAAGGGCAGGGTGACATCACTTAACGCGGCAGCTGCGACCGCGTCGATGCTGACTGCTTTGACCCGGCCGAGAGGGTAGTTCCTTCCGCATGGATCGACGCCAGAGGTGCGGTGGATGTTCTCAGACTGACGAACGCTGTGATCGGTTTGATTCACGATTTGGTTGAATATCTCGCAAAACAGGCTCTTTTGGCCGCGAAATGGTGCCGGGGATTACAAATCTGCGGTTGGCACGCCTGTTGCATTTTCAAGGGGTGTCGCACCAATCGGGGCGGCATCATCCCAAATGAAGGAACATGAAATGAAAATCAACAAGCTCACCACACTTGCCGCAGTTCTGCTACTTGCTGGTTCGACAGCTTCGCAGGCTCAGGACAAAACACTGGCCAATCGTGTTCAACGCGATCTGCCGACGACAGCTAAAGTCGTGGTCGTGAAAAAGGCAACAGGCGAAGTGAAGACTGCCGGTCTTCTTGGAGCGCTCACCGGCCGGACCGGACAGCGTGGTTACAGTTCTTACGGTCGCAGTTACCGAGGAAACGTAGGCAGGACCTACGGCAACTCCGCGAGAACCCGTTCGTATTCGCCGGTACGTCCTCCGTACACCGCACCTCGATACGGTAGTGGTTACCGGAGCAACTCATTCAGGAGTGGCATTGGTTATGGATACGGTTCGCGAACCGGCTACAGCCGCGGCTACTACGGACGCTAATCGGCCGACGCGGGCAACAGGACCGAACTACTCTTCAGGGATGAAGAGTCTTCGGTCATGCGTCGTTGTTGAGGCGTCATGTCTCTGCAACTGTGAGAATGGGCTGCGGGAAGAACAGGTCACCGCCGTAGTTGCCGTTCACCTTATCGTCGTTGGACATGGGGTTGTGGTTCACTTTTTTGGCTGCGGCCTGGTTGCCGGGTCTTCCTTTTCCAGGAATGGCGGCACGAACAGCAGTATCTCCTGACTCATCAGGGCGCGGAAGTAGGGCTCGAGCTGTGGCTCGGCAACGACCAGAATCGGGCGTCTGTTCCGAAGTCTCCTGGCAACTTCCGCAGACTCAACCGGCTTCCCCGACAAATCGAAAAACGTGGAGTCGGCAAGCTTATACAGCGTTGGTCTGCCAGTCTCGACGATACTTAGCGAGGAAGCAGGAATCGTGCGTGTTCGCTGCTCCGTAAGCATGACTGTGACGTTGTAAGTTTCGCCGTTCTTGTTGGTACGCGTCTCCGTGGACGGAACCATGACCGTGTAGGTCTGCGTCACCATTCCTTTCCCGGGGCGGGTTCGCTGCTTAAGGGTGATCCGTTTGGCGGTGCGCTGCTCAACAACAGTAACGGTCCATTCTTTTCCATCATCATCCGTCACGGTTTTCTTAACCTGGACCGGGACCTGGTAGCGCTGCACACGCACTTCACCGTTACCTTTAACTGTGAGTGCCATGGACTTTCCGTCCTGACTGATCTTCGCAATCCCATACATGGGCGCACTTTTTGGCAGCGCGAGCCTAGTTCTTGTTTCCTGAACCGGCAGTAGCAGAAACGAACACAACACCGCAACGCCCATTGGATTCTCCTGGCGAGGGAAGGCGAACGCTTTGAGTCTACGTGCGCTTGCTTTGTTTCAACAGCGCCAGATCCGAGGCTAGGTGATTCGTGGGGCATCGCCGGTAGTTGGACCCCTCAACGTCCGGCGCGAGTGCCAAGTGTGCGGAGATCGACGATGCGTCAGTTAGTGTTAGTGGTTCGCGATTCAGGACGACAGAAATTGTCAGTGTGGCCTCCGGTCGGGTTGAGCAGGCAGCTGGAGCCGAGCTCTTTTGCACGGATTTTCATGGGTTCTTGCTGGGGTTCTACAGTAATTCCAGCCACTCAGCGTCCAGTCGATCTGTCAGGTCGTTGCCGAGTGCGGCGAAGAACAGGTCATCGCCGTCGTTGCCGCTGATGACGTTGACTTCCTCGTCACTGAACACCGTTTGCGGTTCGACTTGATCGACACCGGTTACGAACACTGTGTTGAGTCGGTCGTCAGATCTGTCGGCGGCTCCACGTACGTTTGAAACTCGCTGAGCGTACGAACGGTCTGAGTTCCATTCGGCAAGCACGCTGGCGAGTTCTTCGTGATTCAGTTGTACGGTACCGCCCAGAAGGATGTCCTCATCGGCGCCACCTGATAACTCGTCCCGGCGAAGTCCGCCGATAACGATGTCGCGACCGGCGCCTCCATTCAGCGAGTCTTCTCCATTCTCGCCATCGACAATGTCGTTGCCGACTCCACCATCGAGCATGTCGCCTCCAGGGCCACCCAGCAGTGTGTCATCGCCTTCACCGCCGGTCAGCGAATCGACTCCGGATCCGCCGGTTATGGAATCGTTGTCCAGACCGCCGTCCATCATGTCCCTGCCACCGCCCCCGCTAAGCGTATCGACGCCGGCTCCACCAAACACGGAGTCCGTCCCGTTGCCGGCTCTCAAGCGGTCGTTGCCAGCATGACCCTCAATCAGGTCGCTGCCTGAACCTGACGACAGCAGGTCGTCGCCGTCATTACCCAGCAAAGTATCTCTGCCGCCGCCACCCTGAACCTGGTCTTTTGCGGACCCACCAATGAAGCTGTCGTTGCCTCCAAACAGTCGGGCGAAAACGGGGACCGCTGTGCCGGATGCATCGACCGAGTCGTCACCCCTGAACGTGAGGAGACGGACTCGTGAGAAATCAGCGGTGTTGAACTGCTGGGTCTCACCATTGATGGTCAGGTCCAGCACGGTTCCATCGTCGACGATAGTAACCGTGTCGTCCTCATCCGTTCCTCGGACAAACAACTCGTCGTCATCCACGAAGGCGTTACCGTCGTTGTCCAGGTTTGTGACCGTGACAAACTGGTCAGGTACATCATGGAACGCAATGTCGCTGGCGTCTCTGACACTCACGATCAAGTCGTTCATGGTCGCACCGTCCAGGAGATCGTCGTTGACGCCCTGAATGGTGACAGTCCTCGGCAAGTTCCAGTTGTTGACCGTGAAGTGAACCCTTTCAGGGAAGACGGTGAACTCATCCGGATTCGGTGAACTCACAGCCAGAATCGCTCCGCTAATTGGAGCCGCGTCCAGGACAATCGTGAAGGTGTCGGTTGCCCCCTGTTCAGAGACGGTTGTGTTTCCATCCGTTTCGGTGATCGTGAAGCCCGCGATGTCATCGTCCAGTACCTCGACATCGACAGATTGGCTGGGTAAACCAATGAAGGCGGCGTCGGAGGCTGGATTGATTTCTGCTGTGATCACATCGCTGTGGGTGCCGTCGACCAGGTTGTTGTCAACTCCGCTAATGGTGGCCGCTTGCGGCGTATCCCAGTTCTCAGGAGTGAAGGTCAGAGTTGCCGGCGAGGCAGACACTGAGCCAAGTGTGTCGGAGAGATCGACGATCACGTCAGTCAGTGGTCCCCGATTCAAGACGACCGAAATGGTGTCCGGGTCACTGTTTTCACCGACGATGGTGTCGCCGTCAGTTTGGGTTACGGTAAAGGCCGCGGCATCGTTGTCGAGCGTCTGGGCGTTAACTGCTACGGCCAGGTCGGTGAAATCGGGGTCGGAAGCTGCGGTCGTTGAGATAGTAATCGTGTTGCTTCTGGTTCCATCGACCAGTGCGTCATCCTGTGAGCTGACAGTGACTGTTTGTGGAATGTCCCAGTTGTTCGGTGTGAACGTCAGTGTGTTGATATCAATGGTCGACTCTGAAGTATCACTTGACGTCAGGGTGATGAAGACGTCCGCCAAGGGCCCTCGAGACAACATTACGTCAAATGTGTCTGTTGAGCCGTTCTCGCTGACGACTGTGTTTCCGTCTGATTCAACCGTGGTGATTCCGCCTACATCGTTGTCCGTCGTTGAAACCAGAACTGTCTCTGCTGCCAGTCCGAACCAGGCGGCATCGGATCCGGGGCCGATGTCCGCGGCCAGCGTTGAAGTTTGATCTCCGTCAACGATCAGGTCATCCACTCCGACGAAGGTCACTTCCTGCGGTGTGTCCCAGTTGGTTGAGTCGAAGGTAAGCGAACTATTGAGGATAAGGACTTCACCGGTATCCCCTGATACAGATCGGATAAACACTTCATTGACCGGGGCTGCATTCAGGACCACTTCGTACGTGTCAGTTGTTCCGCTTTCACTAACCGAGGAAGTGTTTGAAGGAGTCACCGTGAAGGCGGCAATATCGTCGTCGGTTGTGCGGGAGATGACGGCGTCAGAGACCGTTATCCAGGCCGGGTGTGACGAACTGTCGCCACTGACGACGATGTTTGATGGCTGGAGTCCGTCTACGAGAATGTCGTCAACACCAGTCACTGTGACGGTCTGCGGCTGATTCCAATTTGACGTGGTGAATGTGAGTTGTGTGGTGTCGACAGTGGCTTCACCGGTATCGCCGCTGACTACATTCAGGATGACATCACCCACTGGCTGTCCATCCAGCACAACATCAAACGTATCCGTCATAGTTCCCGACTCAGGTACCGTGGTCGAAGAGCCGGATTCGGTGATTGTCAGGGAAGCGATCTCGTCATCCAGGTTCGTCACGCCGACGACGACCGGCTCGAGACTCAGCCACTTGGGGTCGGAGGATGAATCAACTTCAATCTGGATGTTGAGTGATTGAGTTCCGTCAACAAGCGAGTCATTGGCGCCAGTAATGTTGACGGTCTGTGCGGTGTTCCAGTTTGCCGGAGTGAATGTCAGAGCTGCGACGTTTGCGGTCGCTTCTCCGGTGTCATCCGAACTGATGTTAAGGATGACGTTTGATTCGGGTTGCACATCGAGGACCAGATCGAAGCTGTCCGTTGTTCCTGCCTCAGACACTTCGGTGGAACCAGACGTCTCAGTGACCGTAATTCCCTGGCCGTCGTCATCGACAACCAACAGTTGATCTGTCCCTGCGAGGAAAACAGTCGCTTGCGCCGTGACGCTAACGAGGGCGTTGCCGTTCAACACGGTGTCATCGATGACCGTGACGTTGGTCGATACGGAATCGCTACCAGCCGGGATAGTGACGCTGGTCGGCACGGTTGCACGCGATGGGTCACTGGAAGACAGGCTGACAACCAAATCGCTTGTATTGCTTGTGCCGAGCGGCCGTGAGATCAGTGTCGGAATGTTCCCTGCGTCTTCGATTGCTGAAGTGGCCGAGATGTCAATCTGGATTTGGCCACCCTCACCATTGTTGATAGTCCAGACAACGTCATTGCCTTGTTCGTAGACGAAATCCAGATCGCCGTCACCGTCCAGGTCTGCAGCATCAATGAACTCTGACAATTCGGTATGCAATGTGATGCGGGTGAAAGTGGCGTCGTCGCCCGTATTTAGATGGATCTCGGCTCCATCAATGACGCGGGCAGAAATCGCATCAACGAATCCATCGCCATTAATGTCGCCGTACTCAATTTCATCGCGCCAGCCAGGAATGCCTAGCGTGGACTCTGTGTAGCCTGCACCGTCGAACGCAAAGAGAGTTGTTTCAGCCGAGGAACCGAATTCGTTCCCCAGGATGTCCATCAATCCGTCTCGATTGAAGTCAATGATGTCGATGCTGGTGAGAATCCCTGGTGCTGTGAGGTAGTCGTCGACCGTTGTCAGGACCCCGCTCCCGTCGTTCCGGTACAGGACGATCTCGGATGAGTCGCTGATGATCGCGTCGATATCACCATCACCATCGACATCACCAACTGCAAGGGCGCTTGGGAAGGCATGCGTTGTATCAACAGTCGAGGCGGTAAAGACCCCGGTTCCATCGTTGAGCAATAGCTGGACTTCCCTCGAAATCGTGATGATGTCCAGGTGTCCGTCTCCGTTGAAGTCGGCGATTTCAGCATGGTCGGCATCTTCGGTTGATACCTGCTGGACGTAGGTAAAGTGACCGGCGGGGCCCTGGATGAACAGGTCGATCGCGTCTGTCGAACCACTCACGGACACAACAACATCCAATAGCCCATCGCCGTTGAGATCTGCTGCGTCAACTTCCTGAACGATTCCGGAGAGGTCAGCAGACGTATCGATAGTTGTGAACTCCCCATTGCCGATATTGCGATAGAAGTGCACCGTTGAGCCATTGATGTTCGCAACAAAGATGTCAACATCGCCATCGCCGTCGAAGTCTGCGGTGGCCATCGAGCTCGGCGCTACGGACTCCCGAATAATCTGGCTTGAAGTCAATTCCGGAGCGATCTGGTGGACTTCAACATCGACACTCGTGTTGACTGTCAGTTCATCCGGAGTGGGTGTTGTGACTGTGAAGCGGGCATCTCGGGTCGCTGCCAGTGCTCCAAATGGAGCCTCAAAGGCGATGACATTGTCGCCCTGAACCAACTTAGCAGAGCTTAGAATCTGCTCACTCACACCATGGAATTCACCGTCTCCATCGAAGTCGATCCACCCATTGACCTCAGCATTCGCCGCGAGCGGTAGGGTAATTGTGACGATGTTGTCGCCGCTGCCAGCGAACACGTCCCCAAAGTTTGCCTCAAAAATGGCGGGGCCATCGTTGTCAACCACCAGCAACTCATCTGTCCCGTCAAGTACGCCCGCAGCCTGGCCAGTGACGAGGACGGACGAGTCGCCGTTGATGATGGCGTCGTCGATGACAGTGACATCGACTGATACGGAGTCTGTTCCGGACAGAATTGTAACACTGGCCGGGACCGTAGCTCTTGATGTGTCGCTGGAGGTCAGGTTGACGATGAGATCATTCGTGTTCGCCGAACCTATTGGTCTGGAGATGGTTGTTGCAACGGTTCCCCCACCTTCGTTTGCTGAAGTTGCCGAGACATCAATCTGCAATCGTCCAGAGTTGCCGTTGTTGATGGTCCAGGCAACATCGCTACCTTGCTCGTAAACGAAATCCAGATCGCCGTCGCCATCGAGGTCAGCTGCATCGATAAACTCTGACAAGTCAGTGTGCAGTGTGATGCGAGTGAACGTGGCGTCGTCGCCCGTATTTAGGTGGACTTCGGCTCCGTCGCTGATGTCGGCGGTAATGGCATCGACGAACCCATCGCCATTGATGTCGCCGTATTCGATTTCCTCAACCCAGCCAGGAATGCCGAGAGTGGACTGTGTGTAGTCTGTCCCGTCGAAAGCGAAGAGAGTTGTTTCAGCCGAGGCACCGAATTCGTTCCCCAGGATGTCCAGCAATCCGTCTCGATTGAAGTCAATGATGTCGATGCTGGTGAGAAACCCTGGTGCTGTGAGGTAGTCGTCGACCGTAGTCAGAGTCCCGCTTCCGTCGTTCTCGTACAGGACGATCTCGGATGAGTCGCTGATGATCGCGTCGATATCACCATCGTGATCGACATCGCCGACGGCAAGCGTGTCGGGGAAGGCATGCGTTGTGTCGATAGTCGAAGCGGTAAAGCTCCCGGTTCCATCGTTCAGCAATAGCTGGACTTCCCTCGAAATCGTGATGATGTCAAGGTGCCCGTCCCCGTTGAAGTCGGCGATTTCAGCATGGTCGGCACCTTCAAGTGACGTCTGTTGCACGAAGGTGAAGTGGCCGATCGGTCCCTGAATGAACAGGTCGATTGCGTCTGTCGGTCCGGTCACGGAGGCGACGACGTCCAGCAGTCCGTCGCCGTTTAGGTCTGCTGCTTCAAGTTCCTGAACGGTCCCCGAAAGATCGATGGATGTGTCGATCGTAGTGAACTCCCCATCGCCAATATTGCGATAGAAATGCACTGTGGAACCACTGATGCTGGAAGCGAATACGTCGACATCGCCATCATTGTCAAAATCCGCGGTGTCGATTGCGGATAGAAACGGCAGGTTGCGGATTAGCTGGCTTGATGAAAGTTCAGGTACGACTGCCGCAACATCAACGTCAACGGTCGTATCAACGGTCTCTTGATCAGGATCCGGTGTGGTCACCGTGAGGCGAACAGCGCGGTTTGCTTCTATGGCACCGAAGGGAACCTCGAAAACGAGATCGTTGCTTCCCTGAACCAGTTGGGCCGACGTTAGGATTTGCTCGTGCGATCCGTGGAACTGGCCGTCTCCATCGAAATCGACCCATGCGTCGATCTCACCAGTCGCCGAACCGGGCAGGTCAATGTTGACGACGTTGTCTGCCTGGCCCGCAAAGACCTCACCGAAGGAGACCGTAAAGTCCGCGGCCAGCAGTACGCGTTCTTCGACAATCTCGACTCGGTTGGCGGAACGTTTATCCGACGGCTGCGATCGCCTGTTGCGTCGATACCACTTGGAAAGACGTAGTGACCTGGAACCAAACCAATTCGTACCGCGGGACATGATGCATCCTCTTGAGTGAGACCTTTGTCTACACCTATCCAAATAACCAACGCCGGGAGAATCAAGTCTCTACGCAGTTTGGATAAGGGATTGAGACCCGTACTGCGTATCTGCAATTCGCGCGGTCGAGCCTGCCAGGGGCGGACTAAGTTGGAATTGGCTCTTCAGGGCGCAAACCTGCCTCAAAATACGCGTTTTTCTCAACTCGTCAGTCCTGGTTAGCCAGCCCCGGGCCAGTGGTTTGCAACGCCGATTCCCACCCCGTAGATTGGCAACTGAGTGTGTGAACGGCGTCCCTGTGAGCGAGAAAATCAGGCATGATCCTGACTGGCAGTGCGATTAAGAAGGAATGCGAAAAAGGCAACATCGTGATTGACCCGTTCCGTGAGGAGCAGGTTAACCCGAACAGCTACAACCTTCGTCTCCACAACGAACTGCTGGTCTACGAGGAAATTGTCCTCGACATGCACCGGCCGAATCGGTTCCGTCGGTACACGATTCCCGAAGAAGGTTTCGTGCTGCAGCCGCACCAGCTGTATTTGGCTCGAACCATCGAACGCACTGAGACGTACAACCACGTGCCGATGCTGGAAGGCCGTTCGTCAATCGGACGTCTGGGGCTGTTCGTCCATGTGACCGCTGGCTTCGGCGATGTTGGCTTCAAGGGCTTTTGGACGCTGGAGATGTTCGCGGTCCAGCCGGTTCGAATTTACGCTGGCGTCGAAGTGTGTCAGATCTTCTATCACACCATCGAGGGCGACATCACCGAGTACAAAAGCGAGAAGTACCAAAACAACCAGGACATCCAGCCCAGCATGATGTTCAAGGAAGTTGACGCCGCCAACGATCCGCAAATGCGACTTGCGTTTGGCGCGAAGAAGGACTGATTGCTGCCAGGCCAGACGCTGAGGTCAAGGAAGCTCGAAGAAGTGTTGGGGCGATCGCAAGCCCGGTTTGCCATCGCTGTCTTGGATTGAGCGGCGTACGTCAGCAGATTCGTTGTCCTCCGACTGGTTCGTAAGATCCATCAACGTGTCGAATTGCTCGCGAGTGATGGGTTCGGGCATCCAACTGGCAGCGGACAAGAAAAAGTTCCGTGGAGTCTTTGTCAGAGCCATCGGACTTGAACTGTGTGGCCACCACCGCAATTTCGGTGAGGGGCCTGCGATCCGAATCACCGACACTGCGGCAGGATTGCTTGAGCCGGGCAGCCCGCCCAGGGACTGCCCAAAGGAGCTGACGAGCGACAACTTGTGGGAACTCACGGAAATCCGACGAACTCCCCGGGCTGGAGTTGGAGTGGCCGGTGACTTTGAAACCAACTGATCACCGGTGTGGTGGACGACCAGGAAAATACTGCAAGCGAGGATTGGCAGGGCGACAAGTGACGCAACGATTCGCTTAGGGAGCATGGTTGAAACCTCATTGGATCGATAAGTCCAAAGTAACGAATTTCTGAACAACGCCTGGAAGCGGGGGGCCGCTATAGGCATCGGTCAGCAGGACGTCTTCCAGATCCATCGCTGGACGGCTCTGAGCGAACGTGGCTGCTGACGTTACTGCGACTAAGGCGGTCGCGAGCGAGAGCTTCATCATGATGTCTTCCAATCCGAGTCCAAAGAGCGGGACAATCTATTCTTCGAGTTCGAATCGGCTGAGGCCGGGTAGAACCATGTCGGTAGCTGCAGGCGGTAGCACGTCCTGAACCAAAAGAGCCGACTTGCCAACGAAGTAGGTGTGGAAGCCTTCCACGACCAGGTTGTAGGTCTTGGCTGGTCGAGCGTCGGTAGTGCCGGTCACGGCAACGGTTCCGGTTGGAGTTCGAATGCGATCTCCGGTTTCGAGGTCCCGAGCTTTGACCCAGCCTTCGCCCGCTTTCCAAAAGTTGTGGCCGCCGGTGCAGCGGATTGCGTCCGACCCGAATTCGACGGCCATCGATGCATGTGTTGGTCGAACAGTTGTTTGTTCAACGACACGGAACCGGAGTTCGCCGGTGTCGATGTCCTGTGAGAGAACGCGGTCCCCAATCTTCAGGGTTTCGATTGGCCGGCGACCAGTGTCCGTCAGGACCTGTGTACCGGCTACGAAGCAACTGACGGCCACGCTAAAAGTCTGTCCCGACTCGATCCTACGTTGTTCGACTTCCAGCACTTCGTTTTTGATAGGGGCTTCGACGTCTGTGTACTGATTCCACCACGCCCACCAGTATTCTGGTGCGTCAGAGTCTTCGCCTGAAACCGTTTCAAGGACTGGCAATACACGTTGATTTAGATTCTGGCTGTTTGTGTCCGCGTCTCTGTGCTTGCGCCAAATCGCTTCTTCGACGTAACCTAAGTGCCCGTGCCTGAGGCGACTAAGCTTGGTCAGTGCCTGCTTCTGAACGGCCGTGCCCATCCATCTGAAGTCGGCAGTCTCAGGATTGCTCTCATCATGTGAAACGAACCTTACCGAGCTAACCGATTCCAGCACTTGGATGTGTCGTTGGTTCTGCGTCTCTCTCACCACTTTAACTGTTGTTGCTAATCCATGCACAGAGAGCCGAGTGTCAACGACCTCAATCCTGGCTTTGGTGCGAAGTAAGCCGAGTAAGGCCGGGACAAAGTGGCTGAGTGGCCGCTTTCTAAGTGCATCCATCGCAGCTGTGCGTGCGGTGCTGGCCTGACTGAAGACGGCATACTTTGCGAGTGTGAGTGTCGAAGTGGCGCTGTTTATTCGGCGCAGAGTCTCAACAACAAGCCGATGACATTTCGCATCGCCCCGTCCGAGTTCATTGTCGATGGCCATCACAGCGTCGGGTGAGCTAATCTCGGCCAGTTGTTGCTCCGCCGCTGCGACCTCGGTCTTTGATCCGTTTAGCCCAATCCGGATTTGCCGACAGATCTCGCCCCACTTGGAAAGTGATTTGTCAATTGCATGCCTTTGTTTTGTGACTTCGTAGGCTGTTTCCGGGGACAGCCATTGGCCGTGAACTCGAACGAAGCCCATTTTCAGAAGTTGGTCTATGCTCGCCAGCGACGAATCCATTTTGAACGCGGCCAGCATGTGAGCTCGGTACTGATCCAGACGGTCGTTCCGCAAACACCACTTCGCCAGCAGGAGATGCCCCTTTACCCCAGGCGGTGCGATCTCTGAGAGCCTTTGGTACTCGGCCTGCTCGGGGCGCCCGCGAAGATGCCGTACGGCATCTTCGTAGTTCGCCCATCCATCGTGGGTTCGAATGTAACCGGACTGCCACCACGTGCCGGGCGAAGCGTCCTCGACTCTGGAAGACGCAAGCGATTTACGCCTGTCGATCTCGCTGTATGCTTCAGTGAGGAGAACGTCTTCCAATTGCATTGCAGGACGGCTTTGAGCGAAAGCGGCTGGTGCCGATAGGGCAATTGCCAGCAAGAGTTTCATGATGTCTTCCAATCGGGACCCAAAGGCGCGGATGATCTATTCTTCCAGCTCGAATCGACTGAGGCCGGGCAGAACCATGTCCGTGGGTCTGGGTGGTAGTAAGTCCTGCACAAGTAGTCCGGATTCACCCACGAAGTACGTGTGGGAACCGCTGACGACAAGATTGTAGGTTTCCATAGGCGGAGCAGATTCAGTCTTGCTGACAACTTTCGTTCCCGTGGTTGTGCGGATGCGGTCTCCCACTTGCAGGTCACGTGCCCTGGCCCAGCCATCACCACTAAGCCAAAACTGATGGCCTCCCGTGCAAACGATGTTGTCATCGCCAAAGTGTAGAGAAACCGTCGCTCTGGGTTTTCGCACCGTTGTGCGTTCGACCATCTTGAGACTCAATTCCCCCGTCTCAATGTCTTGTGACAGGACTCTGTCACCAACTCTGATTCGTTCGATCGCTTGTTGCCCGCGTTCCGTCAGGACGAGGGTACCCGCTTTAAAGCAACTGCACCCGCGGTAGAGGGTCTGCACGTGGAACGGCACGCGTTCCGCGACCGCTTGCTGTTCGACCTCTTCAATCTCCTTTACGATCTCGACATCAGTGTGTCGATTCCACCATTCCCACCAAGCTACCGGACCCTGAGATTCCTCGTTCGTCACGGCGGTCAGAACTGCGTTGACTCGTGCATTCACGAAGCGAGTAACTTCGTTGCGTTTAGAGACCGATCGTTCTGCACGGTATGCTGCCTTCGAAGCAGATGCCTTTACCGGATCGTGCTGTCCGAAGGGCCGGCTACTTTCAGGGTAGAGACCGCGGAATAGGATTCTTGTTTCCACAAGAACACGCTCAAGCACCGTCGTCTCACGACTTCTCTGGACTGAATACCGCGTTTCCCTCTTAGCTATCGTCGCGAAAGCGGCATCGGGTACGAAGAACATCAGGCCGTCGGTCATGAGGTCTCCAGCAAGCGGAACCGACTGGACTTCAGTTTCGGTCGCCATTAGGTCAAGCAGTGGTGAGACAAAGTGCTCAAGCGGGCGATCGCGGAGCGCTTCAATCGCCGCCGTTCTCACCGTGCTTGCTCGCGCAAAGACCGCGTACTTTGCCAATACCAGCGTCGAACGAGTACTCTCAATTCGAGCCAGTGTGTTCACTGCCTCCCGAATGCAGTGTGTGTTCCCTCTCGCAAGAACGAGATCAATCGCGTGAACTGCTCCCGGATCCTCGATGGCATCAAGTTCGCGGCGTGCTACGTCAGCTTGAGCTGGTGCACCAATCAGCGCATCTCGGGCGTTTAGACACTGATCACCCCACTTTTCAAGAGATTTTTCGATTGCCGCCTGTTCTTGTTTCGCGAGCTGCGCAACGTCACGGGTGACGAACTGACCATCGAGCCGGACTAGGCCGAGATCCCGGGCGGACTTGTGTCTTAGGATTGCCGGATCGGCCAAAGCAGCCATTCTCGTGTGCAAATGACCTCGGTCCAGTAACCCGTTTTGAGTGCACCAGTTGGCCAGTCCAAGCAAATCTCTTGCTGTCGTGGCTGTCTGTTTCCGGCGGCGCTCGTACTCAGCAAGTATCTTGTTTGTCTGTGCACGACTCGCGGCGTCCTTGTGGCTCACCCATCCATCGCCGGATCGAACATAGCCCGATTGCCACCAAATCTGTGACGCCGCACCCTTTGAGCGACTGGCCTCAAGTGACTTGCAGCGATCAATGCTGCTGTAGGCCTCCGTCAGCAGCACATCGTCCAGGTGCATCGCTGGAGATTCTTGCCCGAAGAGATTCGTCGATGCTGCAACAACAAGCAGGCCAAGTGCAGGTGAGAACTTCATTGGTGGTCTCTCAGATAGGGTTCGCGGCTAGTCGCTTGCGATTGTCGCCAGTAAGCTGTCACGTTCGTTTTTGATATCGAACGGCATTAGCATTCTGAACGTGATCTTCTTTGGTCGCTTTGGTTTTTGCTTTGAGGCGACACCTTTTTTGCCTGCTTTTTTCTTTCGCTGCTTGAGCCGCGCCGTCCATTTACTCATCTCGTTTTGCTTCTTGACGATTTCGCCAGTGCGGCGTTCGAAATCCTGAACCACCCGAGCGCGGTATGCACCTAGGCTGTTTGCTTGAGTGATGACACCGTTAGCTTTGCCGACGATCTCCCAGTACTCGCTTTGCCATCGGGCGAGTTCCTGCTGCAATACGAGCGCCAGTTGCCGTCCTGATTGTCTGTTTGCCTGCGAAGGTATGTTCTGTTGAGTTCCCAGAAACTCATGTGCAGTAATTCGCTTCAGTACGTCATCAATCGCGAGTTGCGCACTCCGGGCTTGCCGGTCGAGGAACTGGTAGTCACGTTCCAGTCGACCAAACTCTGCGGCAATTCGGGATAGAGTCTCGTGGATGGCGGCGCGGAGATCTGTCTTGTCGAGTTCTGAAGTCTTTGAGTCTTTGTTGAGTTCTTTAAGTCGCTTCTCAATTTTGCTGATGGTTGTCTTGCTATCCGCTTCTGCTTTCTTTGCAGCCGCCGCAATTCGAGCGGCGTCGTCCTGAAGCTCGGCGGCATACCGGTTCTCAATGGCCAATCGTCCCGCTGCCCACGAATCCGAAAGCCCGGCCGTATCAAGAATGGGGCGGATTTTCTGTTCAACCGCTTCGATCTCAGCAATGGCTGTGGCTTTGGTTGTGGTCTTCTTTGCTGCAGCCAGAACCTCGCTCACCCATCGCGCTGTCGCAACACGTTCACTGCGCCGCTGTTCGTCGTTTGTATCAGCGAGCTGTTGCGCCAACTTCTGGATTTCCATCAGTCCCTTCTCCCGGTTCTTTGTAGAACCGATCAGAAGCCAGATAGCTGTTTTTCGAGCAGGGAAGTATGTCTGAGAACTTCCATCTGCCGCCTTAGCAAACAATTCCATTGCCTCATCTCGCTTCATGCGACGATGCTGGATGAGCCCCCAGGCATAGATGACCCGAGAGTCATTAGGGCTGATGCGTTTTGCTTGTTCGAACAAAGCCTGAGCCTTTGTTGCAGACCGCTTCGCGCCGATGCCGGCTTCGAACATTTGTGAGACGACGTCGTGCAGCCTGGACTGTTCGGTACTCGAGAGTTGTTTCGTCTGACTAACGGCGGATTCGATGCACATCGTCAGCAGAACGCAAATCAGCAAGGTGGAACGGCTCATCGGATCTCCCAGAGTTCCCCGAAGTTGTTGTCTGTCAACTTCTTAAGAAAGTCTCGTACCTCGCCGTTGAGGTCAAGTCCGAGTGCCGTTATGGAGACTTCGTGGAACTTGTTCTTGGCTGTCACCAGCTGCACAATCTTGTCAGGATCGATGACTCGGCCGGCTGTCGGCTTTCCGTCACTAAGCAAAACAATGAGCTCCAATTCATCGGCCTGATCCAATGCTTTGTTGACGGCCGCGTACAGATTGGTCGTCGTGCCTGGCGTTAGTCTCCAGGCGTACTCCGTCGCGGCGATTCGGTTCTTCAATGTGGCAGGGACAAGTTCCTTCTTCCACAGCTTCATGGTCTTGCTGTAAGAAATCATATTGAACTTCACCTCTGGTTTGAGTTCGCTGAGAACGCGTTGGAACTCTTCTTGAACCTCCTTCATACGGGTCACGCCATCGGCGGTCGACAGCATGCTTTTTGATCGGTCCAATACAAACATGACCCGGTAAGCGTGAATCGGAACGTCGAAGAACCGCGGCACCTTGTCGGGCCAGGGCATGTCTTTCACGTTGTAAAGTGCGACAGCGGTTTCGAAGTCGAAGGTGTCGCGATTGGCCTTCCACCAGTCCTGCCAACGATCTGTGTGACCGCCGTGGTTCTGCCCGGTCAGCCGCATCAAGTGCTTGGTCGCTTCATAACGTAGCTGACCTGGGTGTTTGGCGTGGGCGTCGATGATGAAGTCCACTGCGCGCGGTTCTTTGTAATTGGCGATGCCGTCCAGAATTGAAC
The DNA here is from genome assembly GCA_964485095.1 of uncultured Planctomycetaceae bacterium. Taxonomy (GTDB): domain Bacteria; phylum Planctomycetota; class Planctomycetia; order Planctomycetales; family Planctomycetaceae; genus CAYNWT01. The sequence continues at coordinate 41,477 of CAZAIB010000042.1, forward strand.
GTCGCATGCCAAAAGACTCGGTGTACTCCGGCCGCGCTGCGAGTTCCGTCAGTGCCTCGAACGCCTCGGGGGAGTTACGTTCGGACATTGTGGAAGCCGCAACAATCGCGACCGGAGTCACCGATGATTTGGCGAGTTCGTTTTGACGCACAGACAGTTCTGGTTGAGCCAGACCGCAGAGCAGTTCAGTGGCGACCAGAGTGCTTGCATGCAGTTGTTTGCGCTTCAGGTCCAGTTTGATGGCGTCTGCCAACGCACCGCCGACTGTGGTGTCGCGGACTGTGTTTCTGGCCAAAGCAAGTTCCGCAAGTCGGGCTTGTTCAGAACCGTTTCGAAAAGCCTTGAGCAACCGAGCTGACTTGAATGTCAGCTGCTTATTTTGCTGTGCCTGTGCAGGGTTCCCACAATTTAGGAACGACAAAGAGAGCAGCAGGGCGAGGAGGGTTCGGGTGTTGGGCATAGTGAAAACCTGTTTCGCGGGGGCACAACCAGAAACGGGTTCTTGCGAAAGGGTTCAACGTAATTCGCAAACAATTACAGATTTGTTGTTAGGTGTTTTTAAGTGCCTTATTGGTAACGGTTTATGGTTGGTGCTGGTGGCCCGCTTGATTGAATCTGCGGTTCAATTTCCGCCAATTTTTGAAAGATCGACCAGACCGCCAGTCGCTCCCGTCTGTGAATAAATCCCCCCACCGGCTTTAGCCGGTGGCTTGTTGGCCTTTGCGCTACTGCTCTGAGGTTTGAGGTAGCGCAAAGGCCAGTAAACCACCGGGGTAAACCCGGTGGGGATCCACACCGTTGCGCCTCCCATCAGAGGATGAGCATCGCGTCGCCGTAGCTGTAGAACCGATACCGCTGGGCAATCGCGGTTCGGTAGGCTTCCTGTAGCAGTTCAAGGTCGGCGAACGCGGCGACCAGCATCAGCAGCGTTGACTTTGGCAAATGGAAATTCGTCAACAGACCATCAACCGATTGGAACTCATACGGTGGCCGAATGAAAATGTCTGTGTCGCCGGAAAATTGCGTTAGCTGTCCCGTCGCTGCACTTGCGCTTTCAAGAGTCCTGACTGAGGTAGTTCCGATTGCGATCGCTCGACCACCATTGCTGCGTGCGGTGTTGATGCGGTCGGCTGTGGCAGCGTCGATGATGCAACGTTCTGAATGCATTACGTGTTCGTCAATGTTGTCGGTGCTGACGGGCCTGAATGTGCCAATGCCGACGTGCAACGTAACGAACTCCTGACCGACACCGAGCGACTTGCACTGTTCCAGGATCGACGGTGTCAGATGTAGTCCCGCCGTCGGAGCCGCAATCGCACCGGCTTCTTTGGCGAACGTGGTTTGGTAGCGAGTGCGGTCGTTCTCGTTGGCGACCTTACGTCCGATGTACGGCGGCAAGGGCAGGGTGCCAAATTTGGTTAGCAGTTCTACCGCGCTGGTTGTGCTGTCGGGCTTCGCGAACCAGACGCCCTCTTCGCGTTCGATCAGTTTCAGAACCAGTGTCTCGTCACTGTCGTCGGCGTGCACGGGGTGCAGCGTTAGTGTTTCGCCCGCCTGCAGTTTGCCTCTGGTTTCACCAATCAGCCGCCATGTGCCTGGTTCTGGTTCGTCAAGAAACAAGCCTTCCCACTTGCCACCCGTTTCGGTTCGAATCCCAAACAATCTTGCCGGAACGACTTTGGTGTTGTTGAGAACCAGGCAATCTCCGCTGGACAACAGTTGTGGTAGATCGGCAACCGAATGATGCGATATGGTCCGTTCATGACGGCGAATCACCATCAACTTTGCGTCTTCGCGGCGCGGTGGGGGTTCTTTCGCCAGCAGTTCGGGCGGGAGTTCGTAATCGTAGTCAGAGAGTTCGTTCATTGACGTGGTATCATGGGACCATTGTCCCGTGTCTGTCGCTTCCCGGTAAGATGTCCGCAGCACAGGACCATCGTCCCGTGTCGCACGGTATGTTGGGGATAACGCATCGCCAGGACAATGGACCGCAGGATAATCCGGAGTCAAAGTGTCTGAACCAGTTCGCATCGCCTTTTGCATCACCGATCTCGATCGCGGTGGCGCAGAACTCGCGCTGGTTCAGGTCATCCGGCGGCTGGATCGCGATCGGTGGGCTCCGCATGTTTACTGCCTGACTCATCGAGGCAAGCTGGCCGACGAATTGGAAGAACTTGGTGTTCCGGTCAGTTGCTACGAACTCGGCAAGTGGAACCTGCCGCTAGTGCTTTGGCGATTGCGTTCGGCATTGAAGGCCAGTCGCCCCGCCGTTGTGCAGACGTTCTTGTACCACGCCAATATTCTGGGACGCGTTGCGGCCTGGATGGCAGGGGTTCCGCATGTGCTGTCTGGCATCCGCGTGGCAGAGAAACGCAGCTGGTTCCGTCTTGCCCTCGACCGCTGGACAGACCGGTTCGTGTCGAAGCACGTGTGCGTAAGCGAAGGCGTGAAGCGCTTCTCGGTACAGCAGGGTGGATTGCCGGAACCGAAAATGGTTGTGGTTCCCAATGGTGTAGACGTCGATCGGTTCAAAGAGGCCGAACCAGCCGACCTGACGGAGTTTGGAATCCCCAGCGGTGCGTTCACCGCGCTGTTTGTGGGCCGTCTGGAACCGCAGAAGGCTCCGGATATGCTGATTCAGGGCCTTTCCCCACTCTTCCCCCCGCATCCGCACCTGCATCTGCTGATGGTCGGGGCAGGGTCGCTGGAGAGTTCGCTAAGAGACCAGGCCGCGGCACTGAATATCGTTGATAACGTGCACTTTGTTGGTCGACAGCGGGATATCCCAGGCATCATGCGATCTGCAGACTGCCTGGTTCTGACCTCGCTGTGGGAAGGCATGCCCAACGTTGTGTTGGAGGCCATGGCCGCGGGGCTTCCCGTCGTGACCACTGATGTGGAAGGCGTCCGCGAGCTCATCGATTCGCCGCGAACCGGGTTCATCGTTCCGATTGCTGAGCCCGATGCCTTGCAGGAGCCAGTCGGGCTGTTGATTGGTTCTGAGCAACTGCGAACCGATATGGCTGCTGCGGCGCAAGTCCATGTTTCGCAATTGTTTACGTGGGATGCAACAGCCGCAGGCTTTGTCGCTGTCTACGACGGGCTACTCGCTACGTAACTCGGGCGTTTGAGAAAATCGAAATTTCTTGAATCGCGAATCGCCCGCAATCACCAACGAACTATGCCCGTTTTGCGCCCGTGGGGTGGGGCGACGAGCGTGGAGTCTCTTGACGGTTTCAGATCATCGATTACAAATTGTGGCCATGAGTGGTGAGCAGTGGGGACAAGTGGGCCACTGTGAGCCAGATTTGGGACGGAGCCAAAAACGCCAACCTTTGAGACACCTCGGCTGACATGGCTCTCACCGGAACCTTCATAAGAAACCTCGATGAAAAGCAGCGACTGGCAGTCCCGAAACCGCTGCGAGATGCCTTCGGCGAGGAGAGCGAGAGCAAATGTCTGTACGTTGCCCCCGGGACGGAACAATCTTTGTTTCTCTATTCAGCCAAGGGCTTCGAGGCGCTCGCCGAACGATTCGCCTCTCAATCACGTAACGACCCTTCGACTCGGAACTACATGCGTTTGTTCTACGCACGGGCCGAACAGGTCAGCGTCGACTCACAGGGCCGAGTTCGAATTCCAGACAGGCTCATTCAACTTGCAGGGCTGCAACATGAGATCGTTGTTCTTGGCGTCCATGACCACGCTGAGGTTTGGGACAAGGGTCGCTGGGAAGCGTTCCTCGACCAAAGCGGTCCAAGCTTCGACGAACTGGCAACCCGCGCATTGGATTGGTCATAGCTCACGTTAACGAACCACACTGACAGACAACTTTTGAACCTACCTGAAGCCTGCTTTTCGTACTCGACATGAACCACACCACGATGCACATCAGCGGAATCGAGCACGGTAAGAGCAACCGTTTTCCGCTGGCTACCGGGCTTTGCGGAATCAACAGCCACGGAGGGCTGTTCTGAGGCACCCGCGGCGCACTGACTGGCCCCGCAAGGGCTATTTACTCATTGGCAAGCACGGACGCGAGCTGGAGTAAATAGCCCTTGGTGTCTTTGTAGGCTTTACTCGCAGCGAATCGGTTTCTCGCCACACGCTGTCAGGTCTGGACGAACACAACTGCCTTTGTAGTTAGCCCGCTAAGTCACGCCAGCACACTTGAGATCAAAGCAGACTCTGTTTACTTTTGATTCCCACAGGTCCCTTGGCTCAGTTGGTTAGAGCGTTCGGTTCACATCCGAAAGGTCACTGGTTC
>CAZAIB010000043.1:0-44092 GCA_964485095.1 uncultured Planctomycetaceae bacterium
GTTGCGAGTTGGAAGAACGGCAAGTTCAACTACGACGGCCCGAACATCGGCTTCGTCGCGATGGTGAAGCCGAGTGGGTTCGTGCCGAAGCCGGTTCCGAATTTGAAGTCACTTGATGGGCGGGAAGTGGTACAGCAGTTGCTTCATCCGTCGGCGAAGGTTCGTTTGGCCGCCCAACAACAGATTATCAACCACGCGGCGACGGAACAGGCGGCGATCAAACACGCAGCGATGAGCGATCTCGCCCTGCTTGAGGGTATTGAGGTACACAAAGGGGCGATCGGTGACGCGAAAGAGGTGAAGGGACCGCTCTTCACTAAGGAAGAACTCGTCACCGACATGATCGCGCGAGACTCCCGCAGAGCGCTACTCGATCTGATTTCCGAAAAGCACGCGCCATTGTTCGGTAGGGTTGCCGCTGTTTTTACCCTAATTCAGCTAGCCGACGGCGGCACAGACGTTCAAACCACTGTGGCGATTCACAGTTTGCTCGCAGAACTTGCTGGTAAGGACCGCACACTTAGACCCTATTGCATACGCGCGTTGGCCGATCGCCGCTCTGGGTATATCGGCGATTATCCACCTGTCCTGGAAGGATTAGCCGATGAGTCACCGGTCGTAGCTGCGGCGTCCATTGTCGGGTTCTCCCGGTTTGTACGCGAGGTGCGGCATCGACTTCGCTTGAGTAACGAAACATTCGGAGCGACGCCGCCGTTGATCTCCGATTCGGAACTTGCGAGAGGATTTGATGGGATCCTCCAGCTGAGCTCATTCAAAGCTGACACAGTCAATGGCGACCAGTGGAAGTCTCCTATGCCAGCACGCGTTGTCCCCCACCTCGCCGTCAAAGCCCTCGTCGACATGAACGCCATCGACGAATGCATCGCTGCCCTTAACGGACCACATCGTGCCGGAGCACTCTGGGCTCTCAGATCGATGCACGATAAGCGAACCATCGACGGCCTCTTCAAAGTCCTCAGCACCGCTCGCGACGAAGAACTCCGGCGCAAGGTCTGGACAACCCTCATCCGTCTCTACCACCGCGAAGGCGATTTCGTTGATGGCGAAAGCCCCAAGTGGTGGGGGACGCGACCGGACACCACCGGACCGTACTACCACCGAGTGAAATGGTCTGAATCCGACCGCATCGCCGCGGCGATCAAAGTCGCTCTCTCGGAAGCCGACGAGTCACTCGCTAAACACATCAACGAACAACTCAAACGGCACGTCGTGAAACTGGATGGTCTCAGCAGCGCTGACATCGCAGCGATGAAGGAACCGCAGAAGGCCATCGCTGTTCCTAAAGCCGACCCGAACAACCCTAACCAGGTTGGCAACATGCCATACGAAAAAGCCGTCGCCGCAGCTCTCAAAGCCAAAGGTGATGTTGCGAACGGGCAGAAGTTGTTCGTCGCTCAGTCGTGCATCGCGTGCCACACGTTCGCCAACGGCCAACAACCAAAGGGACCGCACCTCGTGGACATCGGCAAACGCAGCAAGCCTGCCGAACTGCTGGAATCGATGCTCAAGCCCAGCAAGAAAATGACGCAGGGCTTCGACACCTGGACCTTCCTCCTGGAAAGCGGCAAAACCCACACCGGCTTCGTCGTCCTCGAAAGCGCAGAAACAGTCACCATTCGTCAGACGGATGGCCTCTCCAAAGAGTTCCCTCAGGACGAAATCGAAGAACGCGTGAAGCAAGAACTCTCAATGATGCCCGCCGGAATCGTCAATAGCCTGACCGCTCAGCAAGTTGCCGATTTGTTGGCCTACCTACGGTCGTTAAAATAGAACGCTATGCGGTTAGCGATTCAATGTCCGTCCTGTAAGGTGCGGTTGAAAGTTGAGCAGCGTTTGCTTGGCAAACGCGTTAAGTGCCCCGGCTGTGCGCAGCCGATCACGCTGAAAGTCAAGCAGCCGAAGCCTAAAGCATCGGCTCCGGACACCAAGCCACCAAAGAGCCTTCGCCCCGACGAACCGACGTTGCCCACGATGGAAGAAGGGGCAGAAACGTATGGAGTGAAATCTTCGTCGACACGTTCGGCTCAACGCGATGAACCGACTGAGTCGATCCAAACTCCGGCCATGACGCCGAATCCATTGCCGAGCCCGCGGCCTCGACGGACTAACGAACCAGTCGTTCAACGCGAACGGAAAAAGAAGCCGATCAAACAGAAGGAAGAATCCGCCACAGACAGACGCTGGCTACTGTACAGTGCTCTGCTGGCGACCATGATTCCGCTTGTCTTCTCTATCTTCATGGGGGACAGCGACGTCATTGAACGGCTGGAACGCTCGCTGACTGAGAACGCCGGACAGCTGGCGGATCTCGACGCTGACGCTTCGATGGACGACCTGATTAATGCGTTGCCGGATCAAAAACTGACCGGGGCTCACCTGTCGCGGCAGACCTGGCTGCATTGGGTTTACGCGGGAGCTAGTCTGGTCGGGTTTGTCGGCTTTTACATGCTGCTGTTCAGCAACGTCCAGTCTGCGCGGGGATTGATGATCGGCTCGGCGTTGTTTACTGCGACGGTGGGAATACTTCTGCTGCTTGGCTTTCAGTGGGTCACTGCCTTCACAGCCGGTACGCGCATTGTCCCGCGCGGTCTGATTGGACTGTTGTTTCTGGTCGTCAAGCTGATCGGCTATTCGTACTCGGCGGCATTGGACCCGGGCAACGGTTTCATCTCCAGCATGCTGGGGTTCACGTTTGGCGTGGGTCTGTGTGAGGAGATTTGCAAAGCCATTCCGGTGGTCGTGTTCCTGAAAGAAAGCCGGCAAGCGACGTGGCGGACCGCCTGTTTAATTGGGTTGGCTAGTGGAGTTGGCTTTGGTGTTTCCGAAGGCATCGCGTATTCAGCGGACTACTACAATGGGCTCATGGGTCTGGACATTTACCTGGTCCGGTTCATTTCCTGCGTCGCTTTGCATTCCGCGTGGGCGGGTGGAGCCGCCGTGTTGATGTACTTCAATCAAAGCTATCTGCCTGGTGAAGCAGAGAGTTGGATTGACGTCTTGATTGGGATCGCCGTGTACATGGGCGTCGCTATTGTTCTGCATGGTCTGTACGACACGCTGCTGAAGCAGGAGTATGAAATAGGGGCGTTGGTAACGGCAATCGCGAGCATCGGTTGGTTCGTCTTTATCATTGAACGGATTCGAGACGAAGACTAACGCGGTCGCGCTTGCGGTAGGCGTTATTTCGCGTTCGTCGCAAGACATCGACGCAGGCCAAACGTAACATGAAGTTCGCCACGATCTCTTCATTGGAGCCGACGGATGTCTTCTCGAATCGGATTGCTGCTTGGTTGCCTGATTGCTACCGTTCACGCCCTGCCCGCCTATGCCTGCCAGGACGCTGATGTCCCGGCGAAAGATTCGCGGCTCGCGAAGTACCGCAACATCTACGACAAGCTGCATCCGTGGACTCCGCCGACAACTCAGAAGGCGTGGGTGACTGAACGCCAACGCATTCGCGAACGACTTCTTGTCAGCAATGGCCTGTGGCCGCTTCCCGGGAAATCAAACCTGGAACCGCAACTCGGCAAGGTCATTCAACGCGACGGGTACACCGTCCAGCATGCCATGTTTGCCAGTCGGCCTGGACACTACGTGACGGGCCTGATTTATCGACCCGCCAACGTGACCGGTAAAATACCTGGCATTCTTTGCCCGCACGGCCATTGGAAGAACGGCCGGTTCTACGACGCGGGTGAGAAGAAGGCCGCGGAACAACTTAGCAAGAACGCCGAGTCCATTCCGGAAGCCGCTCGGTCTCCGCTGCAGGCTCGATTTGTCCAACTGGCTCGAATGGGATGTCTGGTTTTTCATTACGACATGGTTGGCTACGCCGACAGCACAGCGATTGATCACCGCAAGCAATTCAATGACGCTCAGGCTTTGCTGTGGCTAAACAACAAGATGGGTCTGCAAACGTGGAACTCTATCCGTGCTCTGGATTTTGTGGCTGGACTGCCGGAAGTCGATTCGAACCGGCTTGCCGTTACTGGGGCCAGTGGCGGCGGAACACAATCGTTCGTGCTGGCGGCATTGGATGATCGGTTGGCCGCGGCGTTCCCGGCGGTAATGGTCTCAACCAACATGCAGGGCGGATGCGTTTGTGAAAACGCCAGTTACATGCGTATCGGAATCAACAACGTCGCGATCGCGGCCTTGTTCGCTCCCAAACCGCTGGCCATGAGCGGTGCGGACGACTGGACCATCGACATGGAAACAGTTGGTTTGCCTGAACTCAGGCACGTCTATTCCCTGTACGGCAAGCCGTCGCTGGTGAATGCGAAGGTGTGGCCGGAGTTCAAACACAACTACAACAGCCACGCCAGGCACATGATGTATGACTGGTTCAATGAGCATCTTAACTTGAACATCGATGAGGAAATCAAAGAGGGCAACTTCAAACCGCTCAGTGAGGAAGAGTTCACCGTTTTCTCTTCTCTCGAAAAGCCATCAGACATCAGGGACGCAGTCGCGCTTCGGAAGTCGATGCAGGAAACTGCTAAGCAGCAGTTTGAATCGCTTCTTGAAGGACCAGACCCAAAGGCCACGATTGCTCGATATCGTGAAGTCGTCGGCGCGGCTGTGCGTGTGATGTTTGATGTGCCCGAACACGGAATCGGGGAAATCAACTCAACACGAATTGATTCACCAAATTCCATGACCGTCATGGCTGCGGAAAGAGGGTTACCCAACGGCGGCACTCGAACCTACACCTATGCCTACAAGGGCCGGGGCGGCAAAGACAGACCGGTCGTCGAGTGGTTCGACGGCGAGGGACCCGAAAAACTCATTCAGCAAGCCAAATTTCTGGAACTGGCTGATGACGTGAGTCAATACGGAGTACTACTGACCCGGGGCTACTTTGGACAGGGTTTATCGGCCGAGAAGCTGACAGAAATCCGCGGACCTGTGGATCAAAACTACGCGGGGCTTACCTATTGCTACAACCTACCGTTGTTCGCCGAACGTGTTCGAGATGCCGCGGCGGGTCTGCGTTCCGTCAACCACATCAACGCAACTGTTTCAGCCGTTGTGGGAACCGGTTCGGCCGGCCCAATCGCTTTGATGGGTGCGGCAGCAAGTGGTGTTGATGTTGAACGGGTTATCGTCGACCTGGACGGGTTCTCGTTCTCAAAGGTCACATCAACCGATAGCGAAATGATGTTGCCGGGCGCGATGCGGTATGGGGACATCGGCGGACTGGCAGCGCTTGTGCTGCCGGCTCAGCTTGATCTCTATGGAACCAGGGGGATCCCAAAGGAAGCTCTTCGTGCGTTGATGCGAATGGGCGAGCTAACGAAGTCGAAGATTACGCTTCACGAAGAACGGCTAACGCACGCGGAAGTTCTCAAACTGCTGCGATGACTTTTACCCGCTACACGGCGACCCACTGTGCAACCGGGTCGCCGGAACTGTAATCGAAACGAGCCCGAAAGTTGGCTTCGCGATCGAGTTTGAGCCAGTCGATTTCGCTGACGGTCACAACGATCACAGCAAAGTTGGGCCGAGCGATAGCGAGTTCTTCTTCGGTTGGAACACGCCCGATAACAGAATCCGGCAGATTACTGTCCGGCTGCTGCACTCTGGTTCCGGGCGGTTGCGGAGCCAGGTAACCACGACGACTGGACGCTGCCGCGCTGTACCATTCAGCATCTGCGGTTGAGTCATCAGTGTGCACGGTCGCGGTACCCAGCACGGTAACCTGTGTCATCGCGCTAGGATCGTAGAACACCACGCTCACACGATTGTCTTCTCGCAGCTGCTCAATCTTGGGAGAACGCACATCGGTGTGAAACACCAGTGACCGCTCAGCGGCGTTGATGTTTCGCAGGACGATAGTCCGAGCGTGTGGACCTCCGCGGGCGCCGACAGTGGCCAGAACAGGAAGTCGCCAGGTGTTTCCCGGTTCGGTACAAGCCGCAGACAGGCCTCGCCAGATCTCGGATTCGATTCGCGGCAGCTCCAACCGGCTGTCACTCACCGTCAGTATCTTCCGGGCCACCGGGTTCAGCAGGTCCGCTTTCTCCAGCGCCCAGGCCAAACTCTTTCAGTTTCGTGCCGCCCCACGCCATCAGGTCCTGGCTGTACAGAAACAGTATTGCGCCAATGGCGGCAATGACCACCAGGTAGATGATCAGCGTCGTGTAGCCAATCAATGCGTCCTTGATGTTCCGGAGCAACCGCCAACGGTGCCGGTTCTTTTCCGCTTTATCAACCTGCTTGTACAGATCGACCATCGAGTGCTGTTTGTCTTTCGCCCGTTTCTTGACGATGCTTTTCTCAATCGCAGCAGTAAAGTCATCAAACTGCGCGATTGGAGTCCATTCGTGATCCGGGTTTATCTTCGCGCGGCTCTTGGCGTCGACGACACCTTTCCGAATGTTTTGCAGAACCTGCGCGGTGGACATCTTGGTCAGCGTTTTCTTACCGCGTTCGTCGCGGTGCTGAACGAACCAGATTTTCTCAACGCGTTTTTCAACGTTCTGGCGTTCAGCATCTACTCGTGAAGACGCCAAAATAGGCTTGGCCTTCTTAGTCGGGCTTGGTGTCGCCACCATCGTTTGAGCTCCCGCCCGCGCCGCGGTTGGCAGAGCCGGCTTTGCGCCGTCGATAAACGACAGTGCGAAGGAGGCCAGACTGAGTGACGACAAGTCAGCGATGATCTCGGCACAGCTGCCATAGCGGTGTTCCGGATCTTTCGCCAGCATCTTCTCAATCATCAGACTAAGTCGCTCAGGCACTTCCGGGTTCAAGGACCTGGCAGAGGGGAACTTACCGTCTTCTTTCTTCAGGATCAGTTCCAGTGCTGAGTCCGCCATGAATGGCAGCTCGCCGGTGACCATGTGGTACAGCGTTGCTCCAAGAGCGTAGATGTCGCTGCGGTGGTCCACATACTTCGCGCTGCGAGCCTGTTCGGGAGCCATATACAACGGCGTTCCCAAACCCGCACCACTTTGGGTCATTGAGTTATCTTCGTCCAGCGCTTTGGCCAAACCAAAGTCGGCAACCTTGGTCACTCCCTTGCTGGTGATCAGAATGTTGTCTGGCTTTATATCGCGATGCACGATGTTGATGTCGTGAGCAGCGCTCAAACCGCTCGCGGCTCCAAGGATGATGTTCAGTGCGTCGCCGACGCTTAGCTTGCCCAGGTGATCCAGCCAATCCTGAGCACTCTTGCCGTCCACGTATTCGATGGCGGCGAAGTGAATGCCGCGTTGGCAGTCAACGGCGTAAACCTTGACTGCGTTTTGATGATCCAGCTTCGCCATCGACCGCGCTTCACGGACGAAGCGTTCGACGAAGTCCTTCCGCTTTGAAAGATCTTTGGAGAGCGTCTTCAGTGCAACGACGCGATCCAGGCTGATCTGCGTCGCCAGATAAACGACACCCATCCCGCCCTGGCCAAGCTTCTTCTTAAGCTTGAAGTCACCGAGCTGGTTGACTTTCGATTTCTTCTTTTTCTCAGGACCTGAGGACATCTGTGTGGATGGAATTTTGGCCGGCCGAGCATCACGTGCAGTCGTGTTGGGAGACTGGCTTCCAGGCTCCCGAGGGACGAACGTTGCACTTGGCTCGTCGTAGGTGGTGGGTTGCATCGACATAGGTGATTTCGAAACATCGAAGTCATTGGTGCCAACCGCGTGGCACCGCACCCAAGTCTTAGTCAGATTATGCACGTTTACGCCGCCGTACGCCAATGCGAACCTGGATTCGCACCGCAATAACCCGCTATGCGGCTCCTGCCGATTGTGACGCCAACCAATGTCGTGGTGCTCACATTATCGCCCTGTCAGGCGGACTGCGGTCTCAGGCGATCTTCCACTCGAATCCGACATCAACCAGCTTCTCGTAAGCTTCGATGTACTTTTCGCGTGTCCGGGCGATGATATCGTCCGGCAGCTCTGGCGGTTCGCTGTTCTTATCCCAGTCAGTTTGTTCCAGCCAATCTCGGACAAACTGCTTGTCGAACGACGCCTGTCCTCTGCCTGGTTCGTACTGATCGATGGGCCAGAACCGAGAACTATCGGGTGTCAGGACTTCGTCGACCAACATGATCTCGCCGTCCAGCATGCCGAACTCAAACTTCGTATCGGCGATGATAATGCCTCGCGTCTTCGCGTACTCGGCACCTTTGTTGTAGATGGCGAGGCTCATGTCACGCAGCTTTTCTGAGAGCTCAGTACCGACTTTCTCGCACATCACTTCAAACGAAATGTTCTCGTCGTGGCCCGTCTCTGCTTTCGTTGCGGGCGTGAAGATAGGTTCGTCCAGCTTCGCGCTTTCCTGTAGTCCCGCCGGAAGTGGGATACCGCAAACGGTTTGAGATTCCTTGTACTCTTTCCAGCCCGAACCAGACAGATAGCCGCGGACAACACATTCGACCGGGATCACGTCGCCCCGTTTGACCACCATGCTGCGACCCTGCAGGTCTTCCAGTGGAGCACCATCGGGAAGTGGTACGTGCTCAGGATCCATGCTTAGAAAATGATTCGGGACATCCAGTCGCCGGAACCACATGTCGCTAAGTTGAGTCAGCACTCTCCCTTTGTCCGGGATTCCGCTGGGCAGAACCCAGTCAAATGCACTGATGCGGTCAGTCGCAACAAACAGCAACCGGTCGTCAAACTCGTAAATGTCTCGTACCTTCCCGCGTTTGACCGGGATGTCCGCGAGTTCACTCTTGAGGAATGCCGCCATGGTTCTGTCTTGTTTCTCGAAGTTGCAAGGGTGAAAGGTATCGAATGGCCGACTTTAGCACCTGCCTGTGTTCTTGAACAACGCATGGGGCAGAAGTAAACTCGACAAGGCAAGTGAAGATAAAACAACCGCGCAGTGTCGGGAAGGAACAACCTAATGGGTGTGATGCGATTCATTGTGCATCCATCGACCCACCTCAACGATGCGCCTCCGCCGACTCAGATGACCGGCTTCGATGGCCGCACTTACCCGATGCGAGTTGAACTCAACGGGCCGGCGTTGCGTTGCACCAGGCAACAGTCAGACAGCGGCCGACTGCATGTCTTATGGGACATCGAAGGTGCCGGTTCGGTTGTCGTAACGACCGCGTCATTGCGAGAACGAACTGACGCTTACATCCTGGCACTGGAAGTTGCTCGCGGAACAATCTGCGACCTGCGGAACCAGGCAGGAGCGTGGCAGGTTGCCGGCCTAAAAATTCCAGCCGACTTCGCCGAACCGTACAAAGCGGCACACCGTTGTTTTTGCAAAGCTGTATTCTCGCAGGACTCACTGGTCGACTGCAGCACGGCCGCCTGGGAAGCCGTCAGCCACGCCGTTCGCGCGGGACAAACGCTGACAGACACTTACATCTCGCAACGAATGGTCTTCCGCCAGTCACGCTCGCAATCGTTGCCAGTGTCGCTTGGCTGTGACACCGGTTCCGTTGCGATTAGCGAACAGGACCAGCAACGGTTCTCTTCCGTTTTTAACTCCGCTCTCATCCCACTCAGTTGGCGCACCGTCGAACCGACTGAAGGGACCTACGAATGGGATGTGCTGGATCAGACAATTGACTGGTGCAGTCAGCAGCGAATGTTTGTCGTGGCCGGTCCGGTTCTTGATCTGGCACCTGGTGGCATGCCGAGTTGGCTGGAGACCTGGCAGCATGACTTCCTGAACCTGCAAAGCTTCGTCGCCGACTTCGTGGAAACAGCTGTATCGAGATACATCGGTCGTGTGCGGCACTGGGAGATTGTCGCTAACGCGAACACCGGTGGAGCTCTAGGGCTGACTGAAGAGAACCGACTTTCACTGGCCGCGCGGACTCTTGAAATCGCTCGCCAGGTTGACGACGAGATTCAGCTTAGCCTGATGATTGGCCAGCCGTTCGGTGAGTACATGACCGCGGGACAGCATCGGCTGTCACCAATTCAGTTTGTCGATGCCCTGGCACGTTCAGGTATCGGACTGTCTGAAGTTCACCTGGACATCAAAATCGGCGACCAACAATACTGCGCACTGCCACGGCACTTGCTGCAGTTCTCAAAGCTCATGGACCAGTGGAGTTGCCTGGGCTTGCCGTTAAGCGTCACGCTTTCGTTCGAAGGCGCTCATCAGAACGAGGCGACTCAGACGGCGATGCTGGAACGCTACGTCCCGTTGCTTATGGCTAAGGACTCAGTCGTCGGCATCTACTGGGGCAGCCTGCGAGAAGGTGCGGGTTCATCACGTCCGGGCTGCGGTTTGATTCGCGAAGACGGTTCAGAACGCGACACCTTCGAAGTACTCCGATCCTACCGATCGAAGTACTGGAAGACCGACTCCTGATTACTGGTTGACCGTCGTACTACCCGGCTTCTTGCTCAACCGGCGAGACGATGGGCGTTCCATGAGCACAACCTGCAGAGCCTTACGTTGGCCGTCACGTACCACAACGATTCGGGCCTGAGTTCCGACTTCGGACAGGCTCACCAGATTGATGAGATGGTTCTCATCGGTGATTTCGATGTCGTTGAAAGACAGCACAACATCATTAAGCCGCAGGCCTGCTCGGTAAGCCGGTGTGTCCGGAGTGATCCGGCGAATCTTGGCTCCGTACAGTCGCCCAAGACCAATGCGACGAGCGTCATCGGGTGAGAAGTTAGGATCAAGCTCAACGCCAAGATAAGCGCGACGAACGCGGCCGTGTTCCAGCAACTGACTGGTGACCTGTCGAACCAGATTCACGGGAATGCTGAACCCGATACCTTCGTTGCCGCCACTGTTAGATGCGATTGCCGTATTGATCCCGACAATCCGGCCGCTGAGATCGACTAGCGGGCCGCCACTGTTGCCGGGATTAATCGCGGCGTCTGTTTGCAGGAAGTCCTGATTAATAACGCGGTCTTCGACGTTTGAAGCCAGCTTCAAATCCTTCCGCCCCTTCGCGCTGATAATTCCGAACGTCACCGATCGGCTTAGGCCAAACGGACTTCCCATGGCCAGCACAATGTGTCCGATTTGAACCTGGTCACTGTCGCCCCACCGTGCGGTCGGGTAGTCGGTGCCCGGGATGGTCAACAAAGCGATGTCAGTCGCTCGGTCTTCCACAACCCGTGATGGGTTCAACGACCGACCGTTTGCTGTTTGAATATGAATCTCTGTGTAGTTGGCTCCACGGATGACGTGGCTGTTTGTCAGCACAAACGTTTCCACTCGACCGGGAATCTTCATCAGCACGCCAGAACCGGTTTCTTCAACGCGCTTGCCATCGGCTTCATGAGTCGCCTGGATGTGCACAACAGCTGGCATCACCAGGCTGGACACACGCGCCATGTGCTGGCTGCCTTCAATCAGGCTTGACGAATTAAAGTCGGCCTTGATTCGTTGCTGGGTCGCTTCCGCATGTGCGGGAGTGGCCAGACCGGTCTTGGCCAGAAACGAACCGACAGCAGCCCCCACACAAAGGGCGGTGGCGAGGGCAAAGACAGAAGATCTTGTGCTGGGCATCCAATAACTCTCCAGGTGTCGGCTTCAGCGTCCGTCGCTGTTGAACCGCTATTTCTCTCGCCAGTTGTCTTGCGACTAAACCTGCGGAGTCCCGGTGGTATTGGTTGTCGTTTGCTCGAAATCGAGCAGGATGGTTTCAGGTCCCTTCGACCCATCCAATGGTCTGGCTATGAAGGGATATCAATATCCTTCATAGTCAAATCGCGATCAGACATCCTGCCTTCAAACTCGCAAGCGGTTTCCCAATCCGCCGAGGCCTCTCCTGGCCAGTCGCCTGACTCCTCCAGTTCCGTCTGACAGGAGACACAGTACGGCGTGAAGGGCAGAGCCTTCAGCCGCTGGATCGGGATGGACTTATTGCACACTTCGCACTTGCCGTACCGACCCGTTTTGATGAGAAGAATTGCCTTCTCGATCATCGCCAGTTCACGACTTTCAAAAGCCGCGATCTGGTTGTTCATTTCCGCATGCTCGGCTCGAAGCGCTGCATCACCAACATCCCCTCCTCGGGATGTCGTGCGATTTAGCTTTCGTTCCGCTGTATTCTTTCCACGTAAAGCATCGCGTTTCGAAACGAGAAGACTGTGAAGTCGCAGGATTGCGTCTTTTCGAGCCATTTCACATCACCTCCAGCAAGCAATGAACATTCCGCGTCGGCCGCGGGTCGGAACCCAATTATCCGACGTTTGTCCCCAAAGCCAACTGCCAGTTTTGCTGACAGCTCGTTCACCACCCGCTTCCCGGGTCTGAGTCGCGATTCTCCGTATGCTGTAAGTAATTCGTTTTTCAGAGGTTATGCAAAGATCCGGGTTTTTGCCGATCCGGCCAAATGTCCGGTTCACTCAAATCTCAGGACCAAGTCAGTGCAAGCCCGACAAATGGTCTGGCACCAGGCTTGGCCAGAGACAGGAAATCCCGCTCGCCTCCGCCTTGCCTGTCATCGATCAGCGTCCCTGGTTTTGTGGATGCAAACTCACGCCCGGATCGGCGCTTGTTCGGAACCGTGTTGGCGTTGCAATGGCAGGACCCATTACCTGGACCCGACCGGTGGGGGCGAGGTTGCTGTAGCAATCAATGCCAACAGTCGCGCACGGTATCCGGCTGGGTTTAGTTGTGCTCATTGTGCACCCTGTTGGTTTGCACTCGTAGTGGTAGAATCGGTTGTAGCGATTGATGTTCGGTCAGCCTTCAGACACTCAAAGCCAGGCCTGACCGAGCCACTCAAACAGATCCGCAGAGACTAACGATGCAGTACTTCCGCAAGATCCTGGTCGGGGTTCCCTCGCCAACGTTTGATGACCAGGGCAACGTCATCGCGGATCCACCAGCTGCCGCAGCTATCGAAAAGGCGTTGTTGCTGGCCGCAACGACATCCTGCAGCGTGACTCTCATGTCCGTTGTCGCTCCAGCGCCGGCAGAGCCACTTTCGTCAGACGGAGAGAACGCACAGTCTGCAGATCGAATTCTGGCGGAAGCCCGGCAGGCTCTCGACGCGGTTGTCGCGGGACTAAGGCCAAAGCGATTTGAAGTTAACACGCAAGTTGTATTCGGACAGCCTTGGCAGGCATTGTGTGTCGCCGTGTTGAGAGACAACTACGACCTGGTCGTCGCAGGAACACGAAACGCCGGCAAACGGCCACTGTTCGGCGAAACCGGCATGCAGCTTCTAAGAAACTGCCCCTACCCTGTCTGGATCGTGAAGCCACGCGAAGAAGACTCCGAAGAAGCCACCATACTTGTTGCAACGCAGCTCGACGAAACCGGCCTTCGCGCGCTGCGTTTGGGCGTTGATGGCAGCAGTATCCTGGACGCGCATGTCCGCGTTCTCCACGCAATCGATTTCGAATCGGCTGGTCGCTCAGACATAAACGCCGACGAAACGGACCAATACCACGAAAAAGTGCGTTTTGAACGCGAAGAGGAGTTGCAAGGGGCTATCACCCAGACCGACCATCGCACAACGCCGTACGGAGTCGAACCGATGATCGCGGAAGGACTCCCGCATGTGTGCATTTTGGAAGCAATCGCCGAACACAACATCGACCTGTTGGTTATGGGAACCCTCGGACGCGGTGGCGTTCCCGGCGCGTTAGTTGGGAGCACAGCCGAGCATTTGATGTCGGAGATTTCCTGTTCAATTCTCGCAATCAAGCCAGACGATTTTGTATGCCCCGTCATGCTGGAGGATAGTCCCGCGCCATGACAGCCTCGCTTGTGTATCTCGATAACAACGCGACGACGCCCGTCGATCCGGAGGTTCTCAACGCCATGTTGCCGTGGTTCAGTGAACGCTTCGGCAACGCGGCCAGTATCACCCATCAGATGGGGTTGGACGCCTCGGATGCAGTCGAAGAAGCTCGACAACAAATCGCGGACAGCCTAAACGTCGGCCTGCGTGAAGTAATCTTTACCAGTGGCGCTACTGAATCGAACAATCTGGCCATTAAGGGAACCATGCGTTCGGCCGGTCGCGGAACACACCTAATAGTGAGTTCTGCCGAACACAAAGCGGTGCTGGATCCGGCAAATCGTCTGCGTCGCGAGGGGTTCGACGTCACCGTCCTGCCCGTTGACACTCACGGTTGCGTGTCCCCGGATTCGGTTCGCCAGGCACTTCGGCCAACAACGGCGTTGGTGTCGGTCATGCTTGCCAACAACGAAGTTGGTTCTCTGAATCCGATAACAGACATCGGCGAAATTTGTCGCGAAGCCGGTGTTCTCCTGCATTGCGACGCCGCTCAGGCTCTGGGCAAGATTGACGTCAAACCTGCGGATCTCAACGTCGATCTGATGAGCCTCTCCGCGCACAAAGTCTACGGACCCAAAGGAGTTGGCGCGCTATATGTTCGAGAAACCGAACCGGCGCTGCGCATCGAACCGCTGCAGCATGGCGGCGGCCACGAGAACAGTTTGCGCAGCGGAACACTGCCAGTCCCGCTAATAGTTGCCTTTGGCGCTGCCACACAGATTGCGACCGATAACCTGGACACCGAATCCAAAACACTACACGACTTGCGGCAGCAGTGCTGGAACCAACTCAACTCGCAACTTGACGGGCTGACCTTAAACGGACACCCGGAGAACCGCATTCCGGGGAACCTGAACTTCAGCGTCCCGGAAGTCGATGGCGACGTACTCATGTCAAACATTGTCGGCGTCGCCATAAGTAACGGTTCCGCATGCACTACCGCCGACCCCGAACCCAGCCACGTTCTACTCGCAATGGGGCGATCGGCCAGAACTGCCCGAGCCAGCCTGCGACTGGGATTCGGCCGCTTCAACACGGCAGCCGACGTAAGTGTCGCTGTCTCCAGCATCGTGGCAGCCGTTCGCGCAAGTCAGTAGCGAACACAGAATCCAGCTTCGCGCGCGAGCGGAATTTCGGGTTCTAACGAAGCCAAACCACAAAAGTGAACGCTCCGCGCGCGGAGTGCGGTGTGTGGTTGAGTTCTCCCGACCCCAGCTCCCGATTTAGGAGATGATCGAACAAGGATGTTCGACGTAAATTCGTCAGGGAGGTCGATGTGCGACTAATCTCAGGGCTCGCGCTGTTGCTATTTGTTTCCGGCTGCCAATGTTGCGGCTACGGTGAGGCTTACTCAGACCACATCGATGACTTCGCCGGCCACGCGCCGAAGCTCGATTGCCTCTATTCCGCGTGTATCGACCTGACTCGGATCGGACACTCAGACTGGTGCTGCTGTTCTTCCAGTCGGTTGTGGTGCCCCGGCGCCTGCGACAAGAGTTGTTGTCGTTCAGGCGGTTGCCTTGGCGGTCTTGCTGGTTGCCTGGGCGGTGGTGGCGGCGGATGCTCAGATGGAAGTTGCGTCGGTGGCGTGAAAAAGGGTAGTTGCCTTGGCGGCGGTAGCGGTGGCGGGAACTGTGGCTGCGGAGCCGCCGGTTGCACGTCCAGCGAGTGCCAGGGTTGCCAATAGCGATTACCAACCCTTGGTGGCCGTTTTTGGTTCCAAAATCGGCAGTCTTTGCCATGCATGGGTGAAGTCAGGGAAGCTACGAAGTTCGCTGAACCTCCGAACGGAGGTGGCAGATGTGTTCTTCACTCATGGTCGGTCTTTGCGCGAATGCAACTGTTCGGGTTACAACGATTGAACCGATGAGGAAACTGTTGGCAGGAAGGTCGCGCTTCGACCAGACGATCCGGGGGGATTACCGGCCAACTTTAGAGGGGGAGCTGCCGCATTAAGTCCGGTAGCGAATGCAAATGGTCGGAAGTGTCGGAGTCGGTATGCACACGGGGCGAGGATTACGCATCGCAACTGCGTTGGCAGCATGTCTGGCTCTCCATACAGGCACCGCGCAAGTTCATGCACAAGAACCTGATTCACCCAAGTCTGCGGAAGAACTTGCAGAACGTCTGGGCGTCAAGATGCTGACCAAGGGCTCATCCAGTTGGGGACAAAAGCAGAAGGCCGTCAAAGCTCTACCGCTTCGAACGTTGAACCAACAACAGCGCGCCCGAGCAGACAGAGTCATTAAGTCCATCAGTCAGTTCCGGCGTTTGCCAGCGATTCAAACGCCTATCGAACCGGCCGCGTTCCACATGTTTCTGAACCATCCGGACGTTGCCGTAAGCTTGTGGCGTGTGATGGAAATTTCAGATTTCAAGTTGTGGCAAACCGGCGAGTTTAGTTTCGAAGCAGACGCTGGCGACGGTTCAAAAGGAACCGCAGACTACCTGTACCGAGACAATCAACAGTGCCTCATCGCGTGTGACGGAATCTACCAGAACCCGATGCTCAAGAACCCGATTCAGGCCAGAGCATTGATTCATCTGCGATACCAGTTCCAACAGGGCAAGCCTGGTGAGTCGCCGATCCTGACTCAGGAAATCTCAACCTTCATCTCGTTCCCATCAACGGCGGTGAAGACGGTTGCCAAGGTCATCTCACCGGTGACCAACAAGATCATGGATCGCAACTGCCTTGAGATTACCGTGTTCCTGAAGGTCATGTCTGATTCGATGCAGACTCGTCCACAGTGGGTCCGAGGAATGGCATCTCGAATGGACGGTGTGTTGCCAATAAGGCGCACCGAACTCGCTGAGCTTGCAGCAACCATCAACACACAAGCGAAGTCACGCAATATCCAGGGCTACCTGCAGCAATCGCAGGTCAACGGTGGAGACCCACGAAACCGCCTTCTTCCGATCACCAGCCCTTCGGGCAACGTGATCCGCCAGGCCAGCCAACGCCGCAACGCCCCCCGCCGCTAACGAACGTTCCGTTCGATCGGTATCCGGTGGTTGGGGTGATTGAGGTTGGTTGATGCAAGCCCGGCTGGATGGTTCGGGGAGTAGTTATCGTAGTAGGGATGGGATTGGGGTTCCGTTGCGGACCAGTGTGATTGGACGTCCGACGTTGCTTTGGAACTCGGTTTGAGGGCTGATGCCGATGTTTTTGAAGAATGACGCGGCCAGGTCATCCGGCGAGTAGCCAACGGACGATGGTTCTGCGGCTTTATCGTCTGTTTCTCCGATCACCTGACCGCCCTGCACATCGCCTCCTGCCATCACCGCACACATCGCGCGAGCCCAGTGGTCTCGGCCACCCTGGGAATTGATGTTTGGGGTTCGCCCGAATTCTCCGGCGGCCATGATGGCGGTTGAACCAAGTAGCTTGCGTTCTTCCAAACGATCAAGCAACGCGGCGAGGGCTCGGTCGAATGGAGGCAGCAGCTTTCGTAGTCGAGGGAAGTTGTCTGAGTGCGTGTCGAAGTCAAAATCGGCCGGACGCAGGCGGACGGTCACGAAGTGGACTCCGGCTTCGACTAGCCTTGCGGCCAACAATAGGGACTGACCGAATTCGTGTTTGCCGAAACGGTCGCTCTCTTCTGGCTTCTCTTTGGATAGATCGAACGCCGCCCGTGTCTTTGGCGAACTGATGATGTCGAACGCCTGCTGTGAGAACCGGTCCATCCCGCGAACCTGGTCGTCCAGCGTTTCGAAACCTTTGAAGGCTGTGTCCAGATCTTCGAGTAGCTTCTTCTGCGACTTGTACTTCCCGATTGTCAGACCATCTTCCAAAGACACGCCGCGGACGGAATAGGGAACGCCGTGCTTCGGTTTGTCTGCGGTTAGCGGGCTATACCTGGAACCAAGGTAACCGGGGCCAACGAAGGATTCGTCAATCGAAACGTACGTTGGCAGTTCTGGTTCCGAAGGGAATTCGTGAGTCACCACGCTGCCGTATTCCGGGTAGCTGACGGTTTGCGACGCTTTGTTTCCGGTCAGCAGGTACTTCTTCGCGAGTCCATGATCCGCCACGTTGTGCGTGACACCGCGAATGACTGCGAACTTGTCTGATCGCTGAGCGAGCAGCGGTAGGTGTTCGCAAATTTCCACGCCCGCCGATTTGGTCGCGATCGGTTTGAACTCACCACGCACATCCGCAGACGCGTTGGGTTTCAGGTCGAACGTATCCTGATGCGACGGCGCGCCTTCCATGAACAGGAAGATGGCCGAGCGCTTGGTTGGCGCCGTCGGTTGTTCGGCCTGCAGGCGCAGGTACTGAGCCAGCGTGAAGCTGGTTCCGAGCGCTCCGACTTTCAGCATTTGGCGGCGGGTAAAGTGCTTCATAGGTTTGTTGGTTGCTATGAGGTTTGCCGATGCGATCGTAGTGGACGAGGCAACGAGTCCCGAACATTCTACTTCGCTCGACCGCGCGAGCAGCTTTGGGACTCGCGGCCTCGTCCACTACGGCTTTGTTGACCTAGTGATTGAGAAGGAACTCTTTCGTGTTCAGCATGGCCCACATTAAGTCGGCGATGCCTTCTGACAGTGTCTTCGTTTCAGCGAGGTGTTTGGTCGCGCGATCTTGTTCTTGTTCGGTTGGCTTTCGTCCGACGGTTCGCAGCCAGACTTCGCGGATGAGTCTTGATTCGTCTGGCTTTTTGCCGTCCGCTTCGGCGTCTTCGATTTCGATTATCCAGCCGCTGTCGGCCACTCGCATCCGAACCAGTGGATCGTTTTGAGCGAAGATAGCCTGTAGCAATGTCGGTTCGTTGACGCGTTCGCAATCGCAGTTGATCGATCGATCGGGTTTGCCGAACACCTTCATGGCGTGCGTTCCCGCCATTCTCATTGATAGGTGCCCGGAGGCGCGACGCTGCAGGTTTGTGCGAACGGCTTCCTGCTTGTCGGTTGCGGCGGTCGCCTGCTTCATCGCGTCGTAGACGACTTCCGCCGGGATCCGTCGTGGAATCGCTCGGCTAAAGTTTCGTCGGTCGTTTTGGTTCGACGCGTTTGGCTTCCAACTGCGTTGGTACGCCTCACTGGTTGCGATTTGGCGATGCAGCCATTTCATGTCGTAGCCGTTTTCCACAAATCCCTGTGTGAGCCAATCCAGCAACTGCGGATTGCTGGGTGGGTTTGCCGGCGTGAACTGGTCGGGGGGATCGACAATTCCGACGTTGAAGTAGCCAGCCCAAACCCGGTTCACAAACGCACGGGCGAACCATGGGTTCTTCGGGTTCCGCATCCAATCCATGATTGGTTTGCGTGGATCGTCGCCCGTCTTCAGTTGGACCACGTGACTGCGAAGCAGTCGCAGGTCTTTGTCGCTTCTGGCGGACGATCGTCCCTTGGTTCTGGTGACCGAATCAAAGAACTGCGAGAAGTCGTTGAAGTCGGCCTGCGTCCATTGATCGAACGGATGCTTGTGACATTCGGCGCATTGAAGCTGGATACCAAGAAACGCGTGCGCGACGGACATCGCGGTGTCTTTGGGTTCTTTCAGACTTTGACGACTCCAAAAGGTGCGCATCCCGTTACCGGGGCCGAAGCTATCGGGCAGCATGATGCCCTGGACAAGCTTGTCGTACGGTTCGTTTCGCTGGACGCGTTGGTAGATCCAGTCGTACCACGCTGAAGCCTGCACGTAGCCTTCTTCTCGAGCGACCTCAATCAGACTCGCGATGGACTTCGGATTGCAGCCGGTGAAATCGCACAGTTTGTTGGCCCACCACGCGGCGTACGTTGATCGCTGGAGTAACTCGTCCACTTTGCGGACACGTTTGTCGTTTGCGTTGTCGGTCAGGAACTCGGTGACTTCTTCGGGAGTCGGCAGCGTACCCGTCATATCGATGCTGACTCGCCGCAGGAATTCTGCGTCGGTGCAGGTGTCTGAAGGGACCAGGCCTAGCTTGTCCAGTTTTGCCGTGACGAAGCGATCGACGGGATGTGTGTTCCCCGCCGCATTGCCGGGGGCTAGCGCCTGCCCGCTCACGGCGCCGGCCGCGTATCGTCTGAGTACCGGGATTGCGGCGACCCCGTTGTCGTAGAACGCGATCACGTGGGTGTCGCCTTCGCCGGCGGACGTTGCCAGGCCGTCACGGTTCACATCGACGACGGCATCGTTATTGGTTTGAAAACGTGTCAGACACGTGACGTCTTCGCGCAGTCCGGAGTTCCATTCGGCGATGACTTTGATCTGCTGAGTCTGTCCATTCCCCCGAAACAGAATCTCGGTGGGTTCGTAATGAAGCTTCACCAACACCTGGCTGGTTTCGCCCGGAGCAGAAACGGATGCGTCCGGCCATGGAGCTCCCTTTCGAATCCATTTTTGCAGCAGGTCAATCTTGTCATTCGCCAGCTTTCCGCTGGGCGGCATCTGCACTTCGTCGCCTGAGTAACCGACCGCGGTCATGAGCAGACTAGCCGCCGGTTTGCCGGAGACAATTGCCGGGCCTGAATCTCCGCCGGTCAGCAGCTCTTCACGACTGGAGAGAGACAAGCCGCCTTTTCGGGCTCCGTACCCGTGGCATTCGAAACAGTGATCCTCAAGCAGTGGCTTAATGGAACCGGTGAAGAACGCCGCGTCCTCCGCGTTCACGGTTGGCGTCTTGTCTGGTGCGACCTGCTTCGGTTTCGCTCCACGCCCGCCGGATTCAATCCAACGCAGCAGCACATTGTGTTCCCACGAACCTGTTTTGAACCGCTTGCCACCTTCGTGTTCGACCTGTTCGGTCGGCTTCTGAATGAACAAGCTGTCGCGGACGTTCTTCAGGTTAATCCGGTTGCCATCGGCCGAAGACGCCGCTGCGTGGATCGCGGCGTGGTCGGCTCGAAAGTCGAAACCAAACAGCGACAGACGAAAGTCACCCTGCCCCTGAAACGACCCGTGGCACTTGGCCGAATTACAGCCAAGGCGGCCAAGTAACGGCACAATGTGTCGCTGGAAATCCGGAACGGCCTCAGTGTCGTTCTTCGCGAAGCGTGTCGCAGCGGATTTAACAACTTCATCTGCGCAGACAGGACCGGCAAGGACGCACAGGATGGCAGTAACAACGGCTCGCTTCATCAGAACTACTTGACCTTTTCCAGAACGTCGGTCACGTCCACCGAATCACTTCGTGGATTGCGATGTTGTGTACTCACGCGAATTTTATCGCCTGTGTTCAGGTCGCCAAACGCTTCGGCATGGTCTCTGTAGAATCCGGCAATCCGAATTCGTTTGCCCTTGATGCTGGCGGCGTCCGTAGCTTTGTTCTGGCCGGACGGCTTGATTTCGTTGACTTCAAGCAGCACTTCGTAGCCGGCCGCTTCGACAACCTTTCCGATAAGCTCACCGCTGAAGCCTCGGAATTCCTCTGGCGGCACACCGAAGTTCTCAGGCTTGAACGGCGGAGTGCGTTCCAGAACCTGGAACTTATAGCCGAAGCCAAGTTGTTTCGTTTCCGGGTTGAAGTCACCGGTGCGAACTTTGAGCGTTTCGCCGCGTTTGATCTGCAACAGCGAATCCAGAAACTGACCGGCAATGCCAACAAGCTTAATTCGCTTACCGACAAGCTCGCTGTTGAGTTGTGTTCGATCGCTGATCACATAGTCGATGTCGAGTTCCATCTCGCCCAGCTCAATGTCTTTCGACCTCAGTCGCCCGATCACGATCGCATAGAAATTGAAACTGCCCGGACGTGCGCCCAGCTTACCTTTACCTTTGCCCTTCTTCTTACTTTGGCCACCGGCCTTCTGCTGTGATTTCATCCAGACGATCACGTCTTCCTTTGTCGCCGCGCCGCTGTCGATTTTGGCTCTCAAGCCTGCATCCTTCTTGAGGAGCGCCTCGTAAGCGGCGTTCCAATCGACTGTCTTCTCTTCAGTCTTACCTGTGCCGGCCATGGTCTGCCAGAGTTCCATCGCCTGTGGTTTGGTCAGCTTTCCGGCTCTGACGAACTCGGCCAGCTTCTTTCGCAGGGCGGCGAGTTCACCGGAGCTTTTTTCCTTGCCGGTTCTGGCCTTCTTCGCACCAGCCTTCTTGCCCGACGTCTTCGAGTTCTCTTTCAGCCATGCGATGACGTCCTCTTTGGTTGCATCGCCATTCTTAATCTTCTCTCGAACCCCACTGTCCTTCTTGAGAAGTTCTTCATAGGCGGCATCCCAGTCCTGGGTACTGCCCGTCGCCGACTTCTTCTGACAGAACGCGTTGGGCGACGAGCCAACTAGCAGGACTGTTAGCAGTAGGATTGTTGATCGCATAGTTGTCTCTTTGTGTTGTCGATAGTGTTTGTTGTGGCATTCTACGCCAGTGCCAAGTCAGCCGCTGACTATTTTTTTCCGCCGCCGGCGACGGATTGCCATAACTCGGCTCCGTCTTCTTTGCTCAGTGTCCCTTCGGCAACCATCGCTTTCAGCTTCGCAGCGAAGGCTCCCAAACGTTTCTCGCGCGATGCAGCTTTTTTCTCCGGCTTCGCTTTGCCCGCGGTCGATTTCGGGTAGACGTCTGCCGCGAGTTGTTCGTCCGTGCGTTTGTAGCCCGATGCGACGCAGTACAGGTGTGTGGTCGAACGCAGAATGAGCGACGAACCTGCAACCGCTGGCGATGCAATGAAGCTGGCGTTCATACGGTTCTTCACGATCTTATCGGGGGCACTGTCAGACGCAGGCACGACCGCGACTTCTCCGTCTTTACTACTGAAGTACAGGTTTCCGTTCGCCAAAATTGGTGATGCCCAGTGATTGCCGCTGATGCGTTTCTTCCAAACTTCGTCGCCGGTTTTGGCGTTCACGCAGCGAACGATTCCGCCCTTGTCGGAAACCAGAAACATTAGGTCGCCGACAATGACGGGCGACGGAATGTGCGGCGTGCCGCGTGTCGTGGACCATTCCACGTGGGTCTTTGTGACATCGCCCGAACCGTCGGGCCGAATGCCCATCAGGTAACCCGTGAGTCCGCTGGTGAAGACGTAAACCATACCGTGAGCATGCAGCGGTCGAGCGGACACGTTGAACCCGCCCGGATGCATGGCTCGCCAAAGTTCCTTACCCGTGTCCGGGTCGTAGGCAATCGTGGCTTCGGCTGCCGGAGCAATAAGCTGCCGTTTGCCGTTCACGTTAATGATGTGTGCCGTCGCGAACGCCTTGTGGTTATCACCCGGTTTACCGCCACCGCCCTTCTTCGGCTTGAAGCCTCGTGCGCGAAGCGTGGCTTCCCAGTCGGAGCTAACATTTCGGTCCATCTTCCATCGCGTATCGCCGGTCTTCTTATCCAACGCGACGAAGAACTGCTGGTCCGTGCCGTCGTAGGCAACGTACAGGTTCTTCTCATCAACGATCGGCGAGGAACCTTGCCGCACCGGTTGGTAGACTCGCAGGTCCCGGCGTTCCCAGACCTTGTCGCCTGTCTTACGGTTCAAACACGCGAGTCCCTGGGAACCGAAACTCACAAACAGGTGGTCTGCTTCCACAACGGATGTCGGCGTCGCCACGCTGTTCAAGTGCGGCGAATCATGCACGTAAGCGGGATCGACCTTGCGCTCAATCATGTCAAAGACCTTGATGTTTTTGACAACCTTCCCGCTTGTCGCATCAACACAAATCGCCCGGAGTTCTTTCTTCGATTCGTCACCGGACGTGAGCCAAATCTCGTTCTCCCAAACGACGGGTGACGACCAACCGCTACCAGGAATCGCGATCTTCCAGCGAACGTTGTTCGCCTCGTCGAATTCGGTGGGCAGATCTTTGGCGGTTGTGATTCCGTCACCGGCCGGACCGCGAAACTGGTTCCACTGCTGCCCATGACTTCTTGCACACGAAATCATGATCGCTGTAACGGCCAGTCCGGCCACAAGAATCTGTCGCATCGAGTAGGCTCCCATTCATCGGTTTCCTGTGCGGAGCATGTTCGGCGACAAACCATGCTCCACATAAGAATCATATCAGGACGAGCCTCCTCGCGGAGGTTGACGAATCGCTGGTACGCGGAGCCCTGAGTATCCCAGGTACGGTTTGTTACACGTCTCCTGAGCCGGTCGCGGCAGCGAAAGTAGCCATAATGTTTCGCCGTGATGAGCAGCGCAGCGAGCGAATTCGAACCACAGCTTTATCTCGCTTGGAGGGACGATCTCCATGCAATGACTACCTGGTAGCCCACTGAGTAGCGGAGCCACTCGGTTCGATCACATGCAGTCCAGTACAGACTTCGCTTGAAAAACCGTACGATCTCCCGTGGAGGCTTCAACAATGACCGACTACACACGACGAGAAATGCTACAGACAAGCGCGGCTGGGATTGCGGCCAGCGCGGTTCCGTTTGGTTCTCTGCCGCCGATGGATGATTTCAAACTGAAGTACATGGTTGGCTCTTGCATGTATGGATATCTGTACGTTGGCGAGATTCTGCCTGAGATCGCGAAGTGTGGTGCGAGTGCCATTGATATTTGGCCGAAGACGCACGGCAACCAGCGTGAGCAGCTTGCTGACATGGGTGAAGAACTGTTTGCGAAGATGCTCAAGAAGTACGGCGTGTCGCTGGGGTGCATCACTCAGTACAAGCTGGGACCGTTTGGGCTGCAGGACGAAATGCGGCTCGCGAAGCGGTTCGGTTGCCAGACCATGGTGACGGGCGGCAAGGGCAGGAAAGGTTTGAAAGGCTCTGAACTCAAAGCAGAAGTAAAGAAGTTCGTTGTGAATATGAAACCACACCTTGCGGTCGCTGAAGAAACGGGTGTTTCGATCGCCATTGAGAACCACGGCAACAACGTGATCGATTCACCCGACTCGTTGAAGTACCTTGCCGAATTTAGATCGTCAAAGAACCTCGGCATCGCGTTGGCTCCGTATCACCTGCCGCAGGATGAGAAACTACTGGCGAAGCTCATCGGTGACCTGGGAAATGTGATCAAAGTGTTTTATGCGTGGCAGCACGGCGACGGCTGCATGAAGAAACTTCCGAAGGCTCAGGAACTGTTGCAGATGCCGGGGCGGGGGCCGCTGGATTTCAAACCGCTGCTTCAGGCACTGAAGAATGTGAAGTACACCGGCTGGACAGAGATCTTCATGCATCCGGTTCCTCGCGGGATTCCGATTCTGGAGACAGCGAAGCAGGTGACCGCTGAGATCAATAAATCACGCGACTACATCAACAAACAGCTTGCAGAAATCAACGCATGAAATCGGTTCTCATCATCGTCGGCGACGCGTCCGAAACTCTGGACACCATGTACCCGTACTACCGACTGCAGGAAGCCGGCTTCACGCCCGTCGTGGCTGCTCCGGAGAAGCGCCTGTACCAAATGGTGATGCACGAAGTGAAACCAGGCTGGACCATCACCAAGGAATGGGAAGGCTACACGATCGAAGCCAACATCGCGTTCGCCGACGTGAACCCTGACGACTACGCCGGCATCATGTTCTCCGGCGGCCGCGCGCCTGAGTACATTCGGTATGACGAAGACCTGGTCCGCATCACCAAACACTTCTTCGAGACCAACAAACCCGTCGCGAGTGTTTGCCACGGCGTTGAGATTCCCGCTTACGCCGATTGCGTACGTGGACGCCGCATGGCGACGGTTCCCAAGTGCAGGTTTGACCTGGAAGTCTGCGGCGGCATCTTTGTGGACGAGCCGTGCGTGATTGACGGGAACCTGGTCAGCGGACGAACCTTCCACGACAACGGCGCGTACGTTGGTCCGTGGATTGAATTGCTACTCAAGGCGCAGTCGTAAACCGGGACACAGCGGCGAAATGGCCGGAGCCAATTCTGCGGTTGGTGGCGTTCTACGATTCCAATTCGGATACGACTCGCGTTCCGATGCGTTCGCCTGAGACTGCGCGGGCGATGTTGCCTTCTTTGTGGTAGTTGAACACAACGATTGGAATGTTGTGTTCCATGCAGTGATGCATGGCCTGGGCGTCCATTACCTGCAGCCCTTGAGACAGCACGTCTTTGAACGTGATGTCTGAGTACCGAACCGCGTGCGGGTTCTTCAGTGGGTCTTCAGAGTAGACACCATCGACCTGTGTGCCTTTGAGAACCACGTCGGCTTCGATCTCACGAGCCCTCAGTGCAGCAGCTGTGTCTGTTGTGACGAACGGACTTCCGGTTCCTGCAGCCAGAATCACGACGCGGCCCTTTTCCAGGTGACGCACGCAGCGGCGGCGGATGAATGGTTCGGCGACGCCTTCCATGCGGATTGCAGTTTGGAGCCGGGTTGGTACGCCGGCGATTTCCAATGCGTCCTGTAGTGCCAGCCCGTTGATGCAGGTGGCAAGCATACCCATGTAGTGAGCCGTTGCCGGGTTGATGGAACCACTGATCTCAGCGAACTGTTTCCCTCGCAAAATGTTTCCACCGCCGCAGACGATTGCCAGCTGAACGCCGGATTCCACAACAGCTTTGATTTGCTGAGACACAGCAGCGACTTCTGCCATGCTGATTCCCGACTCGCCGGTTCGACAGAAACTCTCACCGCTGATCTTCAAGAGAACGCGTTTGTAAGCAGGCTTAATTTCGTAGGCGTCGGACATCAAAGACCTCAGTGCGTTCAGTAAGACGTTTCAGAATGTGAGATTGTGTCTGTGGATCCAGGCGGCAGCCGAATCCCTTTGCGAAGCATATGAAAAAAGGACAGGCCATAAAGACCTGTCCTCTGTTCTTCGATCGTTTTCTTCAGCGACTAGCCACCAATCGCGACTCGGGTGAAGCACTTGGCTTCGTAGCCCTGCTCTTTGAGAGCCTGAGCAACGCTCTTCGTGTCGTCCTTCGCGTATGGCTGATTCACCAGTACGCCCTGTTCGACATAGAACGTGTTCATGCGACCGTCGACGATCTTGTCGATGATGTTGTCTGGTTTGCCGGTTGCTTTCGCTTCAGCGGTCAGACGTTCGCGTTCTGCTGTGACAGCAGCACCATCAAGTTGTTCAACGCTTGTGACGCTTGGCTTCAGAGCAGCAATGTGCATCGCGACGCCCTTCAGTACTTCAGTGTCACTGCCGCCGTCGCCGGTGGCCATGAACAAGACGCCCGTCTTGTAGTCGTGGTGCACGTAAGTGCCAACCGGGCCAGCGACGCGGTTCACGCTTTTGACCACGATCTTTTCACGGATCTTGTTGACCAGTTCTTCGTATTCAGTCTGAATCGTCTTGTCAGAACCAGGTACGTTCTGGCCCATCAACGCTTCAGGTCCGTCAGCTCCTGGTCCTTCCAGTAGCTGCTTCACAAGCATCTCACCGAATGCACCCAGAACTTCACCTGTTGCAACAGGAGCAGATTCACACTGAATCTCAACCATTGCAGCTTCGGCGTCGTTTGACAAAACGAACACACGGCCTTCTTCGGTCGCGTTGTCAGCACGTTTGTTTTGGATTTTCTTGAACGCCTGGCTCAGGATTTCAACGGCTTTTTCTTCGTCGCCGCCAGCTTCCACGAGAGCTCGTTTGCAATCCATCATGGGTAGGTCAGTGCGTTCTCGCAGTGCCTTCACTGCTGCTGCTGTGACTTCCGCCATGGAATTCTCCTTGTCGTTAACATTGGTGTCGCGGCATCAAAATATGAGCAGCGCGAGGTAAAGGAAGGTGGTAGGAACGCCGCTCAGACACAGAAACCCACATCCCGGGTTCGCGCTCTGAGCGGCCGTTTGTTCCTGACTATGTAATGGACGGAACCGCTTTTGGTTCGCTGCCCGGTTCTGGCTTCTTCTTCTCAGCAGGTCGCTGAGCTTTCGCAGCCTGAATCGATTCAGAGATCTGATTCAGAATCAGACGAATCGACCGGATACTGTCGTCGTTGCCGGGAATTGGCAGGTCGACTGTGTCCGGATCGGAATCCGTGTCGATGAGACCAACAATCTTGACGCCCAGTAGTCGAGCTTCGTGAACTGCGTTCTTTTCTTTGCCAGGATCAACCACAACGATGGCTTCCGGCAAGCGGTTCATGTCGCGAATACCGTTCAGGTTGCGGTAGATCTTGCGGTACTCACGATTCAGCGTTGACTGCATCTTCTTTGAGTAAGTTGCAAGCTCACCACTTTCCTGCATGCTTTCCAGCTCTTCCAATCGCTTCAAGCGAGCGCGAACGGTTCGGAAGTTGGTCAGGGTGCCACCGAGCCAACGCTCGTTGCAGTAAGGCATGCTGCATGCTTCTGCAGCTTCCGCGACGGCTCCGCGAGCCTGCCGTTTGGTTCCACAGAACAGAATCAAGCTGCCCTGGAAGGCGACTCGGTGAAGGTACTTCTTAGCTCGAAGCAACCCTCGAATCGTCTCTTTGATATCGATGATGTGAATGTTGTTGCGGCGACCGTAAATATACGGACGCATTTTAGGATTCCAACGAGCGGTTCGGTGTCCAAAGTGAACACCAGCCTCGAGGATGTCCTTCACGACAATCTCAGCCATAGCCGATCTCCTTGCCATTCGTGATGGCAGAACAATTGTGTGAACGCGGTCGCGACCAGAGGTTGGGCGCAAAGCGAACGTTAATGACTACTTATGGGTGTAGCCGTAACCCTTTTTGAAGCCTCGACTAACGGTTCGTCAGCGAAGCGAACCGGGGATGGTATCCAGCGGACCAACATCCGTCAAATGCCGCGAGTATCCAGAGCCGAATTCCGCCGGGTGACGAGATTCAGCTCTGGCACTGCCACTCACTTGGCAGTTGTGTCGCAAGTCGGCTTAGAGAACTGATTTCGACTCGATGTAGGCAACGACTTCAGCAGCAAGGTCATCAATGCCCTTGGTATCTGAATCCAGCACCAATTCGGCCTTCTCAGGTTCCTCGTAAGGCGCGTCAATCCCCGTGAAACCCTTGATTTCGCCCGCGCGAGCCTTCTTGTACAGGCCTTTGGGGTCGCGACCTTCGCAGGTCTCAAGCGAAGCGTTTACGTAGACTTCGTGGAATGCACCTTCTGGAAGGAGTGCACGAACCGCGTCACGGTCAGCCCGGTAGGGCGAGATGAATGCGGTGAGAACCAGAATCCCGGCGTCAGAAAACAGCTTGGCAACCTCACCGATGCGGCGGATGTTCTCCGTGCGATCTTCAGGTGAGAACCCAAGGTTCTTGTTTAGGCCCATGCGGACGTTGTCACCGTCCAATACGAACGTATGAATACCCTTCTTGTGGAGCAGGTGGTCGCTAGCGTTGGCGACGGTGCTTTTCCCACATCCGCTGAGGCCGGTGAACCAAAGAATCCCGCCCTTGTGACCGTTTAGTTTTTCACGTTCGGCAGAAGGGACGCTGTGTTCGTGCCAGGTGACGTTTGTTGCCTTTTGATCGGCCATGGGAGCTCCGTGTTTTCAAATATGCTTGTAAGCCCAAGATGATAGGTCAGCCACCGAGCCATGAAAAGTGCTTCATTGAGCTAGCGCAACGCCGCCCGCAAACCCGGCGACATGGCACTTTGTCACCCATGTCTTGACCGGAGAACGCCCAAAGTGCAAGCTCACGGAACCGACACCGCTTGGTGGCTCTCGTTCCCGAACGGAAATATGCCTGCCGTGCGAGCGCTGGTCCTCTGGTCCGGCAAGCGATTTGGGAGCCGAGTCTCGTCTGGAGCCGTTATGGACGATGATCCAACACCGCGAAGAGGTTGGCTGTCTCGTCGATCGTTGGCGCGGATTGTTTTCGTGATGACTCTGATTTGCTGTGTCATCTATCCGCTGTGGATGTCTTTTGGCCCGCCGCCGAAGTTCCCTATCAGCGCAGAGACCACGCACTTTTTGGAGCCACTCACTCCGGACGGGAAGCTGGATTTCGAGGCCGCGTGTTTCCTCTCATTCGCAGTAGTTGCTATTCACCAATTGCTGTGACCGGAGTGGCGTGCGGGTTCTGCTTCGCAACTTCCCTCTCCGGGCCTGAGAGCCCCGCTCTCCCGCAAGCGGGAGGTGAATGCCACTGACATTCACCTTCGCCACCGATTTTACATCGGTGGGCTCACGGCTTTTGCACTACGAAACCGATCCGTAGTGCGTGCGTTGCAGAAGCCGTTAAACCCCTGACCTAAAAAGGCACGTAAAGTCGGAGGGCGAGAATCTAGAGTCAGTGCCATGGGGCGGGAGAGTGGCAGTGAGACAAGACGCACCAGGCATCCGGTGGAACAACGCATCTATTTGCGATGGGCTGTCTGTTTCCTCACGATTAGCTCGTTCGTACCATCTCATTGCTGAACCGTACTGAATCGCGTGAATGGTGAGGCGGACGTATCCCTGATAAAGTACTGCGTATTTTTCGCATTCAGGGAATTGAACGATGGACGCCGCGACCGGCCCGAATTTTGAGAAAGCCGATCTCCTACCCGTGATTGCTCAGGACGATGCCACGGGGGACGTCTTGATGCTGGCCTACATGAACGAAGAGGCCTGGAACGAAACGCTCAAGACTGGAAAAGTTTGCTACTTCAGCCGCAGCCGCAACAAGCTGTGGCGCAAGGGTGAAGAGAGCGGCAATGTTCAGGAGGTGAAGTCGATTTACTTCGACTGCGATGCCGATACCCTGCTGATCAAAGTGAACCAAATCGGCGGCGCGGCGTGCCATGAAGGGTACCGCAGCTGCTTTTTCAGACGAGTGAACACCGATGGGCCGGTTGAGGTCGTCGGCGAACGCGTCTTCGATCCGTCTGAAGTCTACAAGAAGTGAAGAGCGACAATGTCTGAACGTCTGCTGAAACTCGGTATCCCAGCCGGTAGCTTGCAGGAATCCACCGGCGAACTGTTCCGCAAAGCCGGGTACCGAATCAAGTTCTCATCTCGATCGTATTTTCCCACCATCGACGACGACGAAATCGAATGCCTGCTCATCCGCGCGCAGGAGATGGCTCGGTATGTTGATGATGGTGTTCTGGATGCGGGCATCACGGGACACGATTGGGTGGTTGAAACCCAGGCCGATGTTCATGAGATTTGCGAGTTGGTGTTCTCGAAGGTCAGCCGACGACCAGTCCGCTGGGTTCTATGCGTTCCAAACGGATCAGAAATCACGACGGTCGAACAACTGGAAGGCAAACGCATCGCAACCGAAGCCGTTGGCCTGACCAACAGCTTCCTGAAGAAACACGGAGTCACTGCCAACGTCGAATTCAGTTGGGGCGCGACCGAAGTCAAACCGCCGAAGCTGGCCGATGCGATTGTCGAAGTCACCGA
Organism: uncultured Planctomycetaceae bacterium; assembly: GCA_964485095.1. Lineage (GTDB taxonomy): Bacteria > Planctomycetota > Planctomycetia > Planctomycetales > Planctomycetaceae > CAYNWT01. Next base: position 30,836 of record CAZAIB010000043.1, read on the forward strand.
AACGGGCAACTCACTTCGCGCAAACAACCTGCGTATCATCGCAGAGGTTTTACAGAGCACGACACGGTTCATCAGCAACAAGGCAGCGTGGGCCGACGACTGGAAACGCGAGAAACTGGAACACATCGCGCTGATGCTGCAAAGCTGTCTGGCAGCCGAAGGCAAAGTCGGCCTGATGATGAACGCTCCGCGCGCGGCTCTGGAACGCGTCCTGGGAACGCTGCCCGCTTTGCAAACTCCGACCGTCTCGCAGTTGTCTGACCCGGATTGGGTCGCAATCAACACGATTCTTGATGAGACCACTGTTCGCACTCTGGTTCCCATCCTCCGAAACGCCGGCGCGCGAGGGATTGTTGAGTACCCCATCAGCAAGATCATCGACTGACGTCCAGCCGGCCGTCGTCGCCAAAGTCGGCGGAAGCCTGTACGACCTGCCGGAACTTGGCGAACGCCTGCAGCGTCTGCTACTAAGCTTCAGTGGTCGTCGGATTCTTCTGGTTGCTGGCGGCGGTACTTCAGCGGACGTGGTTCGGAAACTTCAGCCGGTACACGAACTTAGCGACGCTGCGGCTCACCGCATCGCGATGGAATCACTGCGAGTGGGCGAACGCCTGCTGTGCGAACTCATCCCAAGCGCCATCCTGGTGAGTTCACTAAGCGACATGCTGCAGCCGGGTACGTTTGTCGTTCAAGCAGCTGACTTTGTCGCGAGCCATGAAAAACCGGGAGTCGAACAGCTAGCCCACGATTGGTCTGTTACCAGCGATTCGATAGCGGCATGGATTGGAACCCAGGTTGGCGCCGATGAAGTGCTGCTGCTTAAGTCAACCGCTGCCCCACCCAACCTAAAATCGGCGGCCGCAACCGGACATGTTGACGGCGCGTTCTTAACGCATGCCGGCCAACTGCGCGTTTCCTGGTGCAACCTGCGAGCTGACGAATCGATCGCCCACATCGTTAGCTGACGCCGCCGGCAGGAATTCTTGTTGCCATGGCAAACCAGGTTGCAAGTCACCACACTTGTGTTCTGTCCGCCCTCGTTGGTCATGGAACGCTATGAGATATTTTCCCGTGTGGTTGCTGCTGCTCTGTCCCGTGCTGGCTTCTGCGCAGGGGCCGGTTCGGTTTGAAAAACTGACTTTGACTGATCGCTACTACTGTGATGGTATCGCGACCGGTGACATCAACGGCGATGGCAAAGTTGATGTGGTGGCGGGTCCGTTTTGGTATGCAGGTCCGGAGTTCACGGACGCTCATCAGTTTTACGAACAGCAACCGTTACCGACGGCTCCCAGTCCCAGCAACAGCATGTTTAGCTTTGTGCACGATTTCAGTGGTGATGGGAAACCCGACATTCTGGTGCTGGGCCGAGTGCACGTGCACCCAGCGCGATGGTACGAGAATCCTGGCGATGATCCCGGGATGTGGAAGGAGCACTTTGCGTTCGAACGTGTTCGAGGTGAATCGCCGCAACTGGTTGACCTGGACGGTGACGGGAAAAAGGAACTGACGACTCATTGGGAAAACCGATGGGGAACCATCCAGCCTGACGCCGAGGACTGCCGCAAGCCGTGGAAGTTTACCCCTGTCGCTGCCGCCGGTAAGTGGAATCAGTGGTACCACGGCCAGGGCACCGGCGATCTAAACAAAGACGGTCGGATTGACATGTTGCTTAACGATGGCTGGCTGGAACAGCCGTCAGAGAAAGCCAAACCCTGGACATTTCATCGCGGTAAGTTCTCCCGAACCCGAGGCGGCGCGCAGATGTTTGCGTATGACGTTGATGGCGACGGAGACCGCGATGTCATCTCGTCTTTGGACGCTCACGGCTGGGGGCTGGCATGGTTCGAACAAATCGCGGCCACCGCGCCGGCTACAGATGAGACGCGGACAATGGGGCCGGTGAAGTTTGTTCCTCATCCAATGATGGGAAGCCGCGACGACGAATCAAAGTACGGAGTTGCGTTCTCTCAGCCGCACGCCGTCGCACTGGCGGATATCGATGGCGATGGGCTCAAAGATATCGTGACCGGTAAGCGCCGGTGGGCTCATGGACCGAAGGGCGACGTTGAGCCCAATGCGAAACCGGTCGTCTATTGGTTCAAGCTCAGCCGAGATGCGAACGGCAAGGCAAAGTACACGCCGCATTTAATTGATGAGAAATCCGGTGTCGGCGTGCAGATTGAAGTCACCGACGTGAACGGCGATGGACGGGCCGACGTGCTGTCGGCATCGAAGCTCGGCGCGTTCGTGTTCTTGAACAGGCAGCCTGACGCCGGTGCCACTAAGTAGAGAACCAACTTTGCAGTGGAATCAGGTTCCGAGCGCTAATCGCTACTGGGCCGGAACCGCGTTGCTAAGTTCGGCCACTTTGCTCGCATGAATCCAGTCGGACATGCCGGGCTTCCAAACCATGGCGTCGCCTGGCATCGCCTGTGTTGCAAGTGACTGCCTGAGCCCGTTGGTTGGGAACGGGCCGAACTGTTGACCGTTATAGGCCACCATCCACACAGCTGCTGAGTCATCGGCGATGTTCTGGTCGTGGAACTGCTTGGTCTCTTCGTAGAGAAACTGGCCGCACTCGCGGCAACGGACGCAGTTGGCGGGCACTTGTTCGCCGCACTGGCAGGTTTTAAGGGAGGGCGAATTCATCAGATCAGTAAGCAGGACCAACGGCGGATGTCAGCCACTGGTTTGGCAAATCCTGTTCCAACCCGTGTTTCAGTAGGTGCAGACCAGCTGTTTCAAAGGAAGCGCGCGATTCGGAGGGCAAGATAGGTATGGCTCAACGACAGTGCGCTATTTTGCTGCGGCAGTTTGCAACATTTCGGCCATTCGCGCCTGCGTTACGCAGACTGCCGAGCCTCAATGGTGGCCAGTGACTTGGCAACGCTCATCTTGGCGTCATGCGCCTTCATGATGGTTTCGCCAAACACTTCGGCTCGCGGCAGACCCGGGAGAATCAGCAAGGTGTCGCCGGACTCAGAAAGGAGTTCCAGGTCGGAGGCTTCGTAGAAAGCCTGGCCGCCTCGTTGGCTGGTCTGAACTCCACGAACTTCGTCCAGCTTGACGGTGCCCGAACGCTTGCGTCCGATGAGTGACCAGATTTCGACGGCGTTGTTTGTCAGGACGTACTTGTCGCCAAACAAAAACTTCACGCCGTATAGAAGCAGGCCAATCGGGGCAGTCGGCAAGATGAATAGCAGGCGAGACAGTTTGGGCCCCAGAACCGGCACCTTGACTGGAATCGAATCGTAGAGGCTGCCCAGAAGACGTCCCAATCCACCCGCACAGATGGACGGATAGACGGTCATTATCTGGTTATCGCCGGTGCTGACACCTGAAATCGCTTGGGGTCGATTCGACATCTACGGACCACTCACTCAAAACCTGTTTCTACGTACCGGGGAGAATATCAAACGGCTGGAACCGATTCCACTACGCCCAACGGCCAGAAACCGGGGATTCTCGACGGTGAGACTGTGGTAAATGGGTTTTAGCAACTGGTGTGCGTCTGAACTTATCACCAGTTGAGACAGGTTTTGTGAAAGTCCACCCCGGTTAGCACGTCGCTCGGGTTCTGGCCGGCGGCGGCATGAACGACGAAGAAGTTCACCACCCCAGTGAGAATCGACCACAAGCGAATGCGTACCCGCAGGGCGTTTGCGTAAAACTATGTTGGGCCGTTGAGCTGCCGAGCCATTTCGAATTGTAAGTTGAAAGCCTCCTGAGCCGGCACCGAACGGCGATGGCGTGAGTCGAGGCTATCAGCCTCGGCCCAAAGGAATGGATAGAAGCTGATTGAGCGATCTGGAGACAAATTGGAGACCTCGGCTACCCAATCGGTCCAACGGAAATCGGTATAGAATGCCTGGAGGTCGCCGGAAAAGGCCCAAAGCACGAAATCAGTGTAACCCATGCCTAACGGCTCCCAGCAGAGTGTATCGGGAGCAAAGTAGTGAACGTTGCCCGCGTCGTCGCCAAGAGCACCGCCATTGATTGCAAAAAATCCGCCTGCAGCATCATCAGCTACAAGGAGTAACGATGGACGTGACGCGTCGGCCATCGTGCCGCAGTCACGATTCCACTGCGGAAGGGAACGCGTGAAATCAGGGCAACCGCCGCCAAGTATGCGAAGCCAGCCGTGATCGACAGTGATTCCGCCCGATTCGTAGACGATGGCGCCCATCGGCGATCGCGTGGTAACTTGCGTCGCGAGCAAAGCTTCCGCGCGAGTTGATTCAACAGCGGGAAAAACAGTCAACTCGTTTGTTGCCTCGGCAATCCACGATTGAACCTCGGGCCAACGAGGGTCAGCGAGTTCGATTAGCTCGTGGATGGATCGCATTATGCCAGGTCGTGCAGCGGAAGGTTTTTAACACACCTCCTGAACGAATGGTATTGGAGCCCAGTACCGAACGAATCGAACGATGCCTGAACTACGAAAGATTTTACCAGAGCCAGCCCGCGTCGCCAAACAGGGAAGGTGTGCCCGAAGGCTCTTTGCGTAAAAACCATGTTGTCCGCCCCGCGACCTATTCACGGTAAGGAGAATCGAAAGGCTCTACGAAAAGGCCAGAGTCCGTGGCGTGCTGGATTGCAGAAGGGCATTTGCACGCAATGCCGACGTACATGTAGTAGTCGTGGCCAAAATGAAGAAATGCAGATTCGCATTCCAAGCGGCACCAAACCTCCGAACGCAGGTTGAGCCGGACAATGTCGGCACAAGTGAGCAGATTGCAGGAGTGTCCGTTTGCCAGCGTCAGAGCCGAGCTATTGAAGCCACCATGATTCTCAAGGCCTGCGATTAAGAGCGTATCGACGCCAGCATCAGTTAAGAACGTGATTGCAGATGATACGTACGCGTTCTCGATGCGCAGGTATTCGGCGGGTGTGAGCACGTGGTCATTGAATGCATTGCCGATGTCACCAACGCCAATCCAGTCGTCGCGAGTGAAAGCACCCGAGGCGTCGCGGAACCGAGGATCGTATTTGGTTACGCGAAACTGGAACATTCAGCTGGGAGCGGACAACGGAACGTTTTACGACACCGCCTCTCGCCGAAGCCAACAAGCGTCGCAACACAAATCAGTTTACCAAAAAGAAACTACGTTGCCAAAGAGGCGGTGCCCGCGGCGCGGCAAACCAAAACACGCCATCGAAGCGGTCAAACGGTGCAAACCCAACGATGCTCCAACGACGAAGCCGCGGCCTTGCGTAAACACCATGTTGGGCGTCAGGCCCGCGCTGGAAGAAGCGGCAAAACGGCATCCTTCTCGGGGTATGCGCAAACGGTCGCAAAGTTTCGGTGGGCATCGGTTGGGATTGCACCATACCGAACGAATAGTTTAACGACGGAGGTTTCGATGGGGCGGCGTAAGAAGTAGCGATGGAACGGCGTTACCGACTCCCGGTCGAGTGAATTGGGGTCAGCGCCGGAGTCGAGAAGCAATGCGATGGTGTCAGCGCATCCCGTCCGCGCCGCAAAATGTAGAGGAGTCCATTGCTCGCGATCAGGAGTGTTTACGGCGCAGCCATTGGCCAGCAGGACGCGCACGACGTCCGTATTGGGCGGCCACATGATTGGGTTCAAGACGTAATGCAGCGCATTCCAACTGTCGGAATTGGCGGTGCAACTGATGTCGTGACCAGCAGAAATTGCGGTCAGAACTGCGGCGGGGTCGGCATCGTCGGAGAAAACGATGTCGCCAAAGATTGCATCGTAGTCTGTGGCCATGGTTGCCTGATGCCCAACGGAAGATTTTTACGACACCGCTTTTCATCGAAGCCAACAAGCGTCGCAACACCAAACAGTTTACCAAAGAGAACCCACGTTGCCAAAGAGATAATGTTTTTGAGATCAGCGTATTGGCGTCAGTTCATGAAACCACATCTTGTTTGTAGTACCGGCTTCAGCCGGAATTCGTCGCTGGAAACACAACTGTTAGATTTGAACGGAGTGATCGATGTGTCATCTTTCTGCCTATAGCTCATGCCCATCAATTATGTCTAGTGAGAAGAAAAACACGACGACAACGAAAAGCACATTTGAAGAAGCACGAAGGATCACGACTCAAATACTGGTTATGGGCAGTGCATGATTCCATGCCAAACCCGGCTGAAGCCGGTACTACAAACAGGAAACACAGTTGCATAGGGCAGTGCGTGAGATCACATCTCGCAACCGAGGCATTTCATTTAATCACATGGTGACCGAACTGAGTCGTTACCTTCGCGGCTGGATGGGTTATTTTGGCTTGAGTTCGACGAAGCGAATCTGGCCGCCCATTGACGGTTGGATACGTCGCCGAGTTCGTATGTGCCTTTGGAAGCAGTGGCGTCTCCCACGTACGCGCATCCGGAGTTGGCTGCAACTGGGCGTCGATCGAAAGCTGGCGATGACTCACGGAGCCAGCCGTAAAGGCTACTGGCGTTTATCCAAAACGCTGGGTGGTCACTGCGGCGTGACATAGCAGTGGCTCCGAGAACAAGGATTTGTGTTTCTCAGATACCTGTGGGGAGATCTTGCTCCTCTTCGACGAACCGCCTGATGCGGACCCGCATGTCAGGTGGTGTGGGAGGGGACAGCCCAAAGGCTGTTCCCTATCCCGATTTGCACGACCGCTGCGCAATCAAACGAATCAGCAATCGAATGGCACTGTCAAGTCACGAATTCGTTTGTCGTTGGCGTCAAACTCGGCTTCGCGCATAACGTCCCGTGGGTCGTTGCGAGCCATCACGACTAGACGATTGAACGCAACGGAATCGCCGAACGCGGCGAACACGATACAGCGTAGCACACGCGGGATGAAAGAGTCGCTGGAGTCGGCCAATTCACCAAGTGATTTTAGTGCCGCAGCCGCCGATTCCGCGTCAAAGTCAGCCGCCACCTTGCGCGCAATGTCGTCAGGAATTGAGTTGACCATCGGAATGACTGAGGGCGTATAACGGAAGGTTTTTACGACACCGCCCTAAACGAAGCGAGCGATGCCTGAACTACGGAAGATTGTACCAAGGCCAGCGAGCGTTAACAAAGAGCGAAGGTGTGCCGAAGGCCTAGCGTAAAAACCATGTTAGGCGACCGGTGCGTCCAGATCAGTGCCCAAATCGGCAGACGAGCATATGCCCGGAATCTTCATGTACGTACTCGGCCTTCCAGTAGTGTGGGTCATCAACATCGCGGTACACAACCGCATCGGGTAGTGAATCGCGCGAGTTGCAGCGAAACGGATGCCGGAGGGCTACGGCGACGGTTGTGGCAGAGGGCCAGCCACGCCACGTTTCGACGACCACATTACCAGCGTCCAATTCCGCGTCGAGCAACGGGCGGAGTTTTGGGGTCAGGGCGTCAATGTCCTCAGGAAACGGTTGCGACATGTTTTGATCTAGGTCGCCTAACATGGTGATTGTCCGACAGCCTGTCGCAAAATACGGACAGCTTGGGCGGACTGGGAATATCAGGATACCCTTCACTGGAAAAGCCTGACAAGGTTCTAACGGTGGGGCAAGTGGTTCCCAGTTCGCATTGATTGCTGCGTCAACTCCGTTGAGCGGAAAGCGCCGCGCATGAAGAAGGCCGCGAAACCTGGTGATTTACCAGGCTTGCGGCCATTTACCCTGCAGGGACTCGAACCCCAAATTACAGAACCAGAATCTGTTGTGTTACCAATTACACCACAGGGTAGTGAAACGAGATCTTAGGAAGTCTGCGGGCCTTCGCCAAGTTCTCGTTTGAGTGAATCGGCCGGATTGCACGCCCGCCTTCAGCAAATCGCTTGCTCAGAACAGATTTGTCACAGGCTGCCCAAGAATCACGCTATCTGATGCGAAATCGCAGGGTCACGTTTTCCTCAGAAATCTGCTTTGTGGCACTTTCGATCATGTCCACCTCGAATGGACGACCAATGCTGTTACCCGCTCGGTCCTCCAAAGCGGCACTAATCTTCAGCGTGTGAATCCCGGCTGACCACGGCTGGTTTGGCGTGAACACCCATAACGTTTCGCCGCGGCGGACTTCAGGTTCGCCCTTCACCAATTCTCCCTGCGGTGTTTCCGGTCGGATGACGCGATGCAACATCGCATGATCCAGCGGTTCTTTGAACTCAATCTTCAGCGGCTGCTTTGTCCCGGCCGCGGGTGATGTCACTTTCCACTGTCGATGGTCGGGCATCGTTGAATCTGGTGCCGTCGCTTTGAAGGTCTTCCGGAACGATTGCTTAAGCGGTTTGCCAGCGGACGCATCTTTCCATTCCCGAGAGATAACAAGTGTGTATTCTTTCCCGGCCTCCAAAGTTGGCCCGAACAATCTTCGAGGCTGCAACCCGCGTTTAATGCGGCCCGGGTCGAAGTACAAAGTGAACCGTGTGCCGTCCGGATCCCAGAGTTCTTCGCCGATTTCAAGGAACGGCGTTTTGACCAGTTTGCCGGTTGCTTTTTCGAATAGCTGAATGTGCTGGTACGCTTCGCCCTGCTGCATCGCTTTTGAGAAGTGGATGTAGAACTTCAGTTGGTTCTCTGGCAACGTTTTCGCCGTGGGGTAGATTTGCGTGACTTCCGAAACCGTCTGGTCGCTGAGTTCTATCGCAAACGTTTTGGACGCAGGCGAACCACTCTTCGGGTTCCATGTCGATTGGTAGGAAACACCTTCGCGGAAAGGGAATCGCGGTTCGAAGACCACTGCCCCGGTTTCCACTCGATAACTTCCCAGCATGGGCGAGGCGCTGCGTTCTTTCGAACCGGATTTCTTACTCGCTAACCGGGCGACCGACACACGAAACACAGCCTGTTGTTGCGATGTCCCGTCGAGTGACTTGAACCGTGCCAGTTCAGCAGGTGGCAGGCCAGTCGCTCGAATCTGGTCGGTTCCACCGGCCGTTTTCGCGCGGATAAGTTCGAACCGGATTTGTTGCGGTTCGAACGACAGCGCGGGGCCGTTTCCGATCAGTGCAAGAGCGATCGAAAGAAACAGGGCAGCGCGGCTGGTCTTCCTGACGGCCACGCTACCCCGGGGAAATGCAAGGCAATGGGTCACGGAAGTGCGACCGTCTTCAGGTGGCGGGTGCCTTTATCATCAATGACCAGGCAGGCGTGCTTGGCATCAAGCTGTTCCAATTGAACAACGCCTTTCCAGTCTTTGATGGTTTCGTACTTGATGCCGGCAGTCTTGCCGCGGGCGACTCTGCTAGTGATAGCTTCCTGCCCCGAAACCTGAGCTGTATCGACCTTCATGATGCCGCGACGCGAATTGGCGATCAGCAGGAAGTTCTTGCCGTCTTTTTCGTACGTCACCATGTCCAGCGGGTGATTGCCCGCACCGAGTTCCGCAATTGTGGTTCCCTGAATCTTCTTGCCTGGAACCAAATCGGTAACCGGGAACTTAACAAGCGGCGTGCATGTGTAGGCCGCGAGCAAGTGCGGTTTGTCGTCGATCTTGAACGGAATGAATGTGCGAACGGGAGAACGAGTTTCCAGCTTGCCGTGTGCTCCGTGGTAGACCTCGACACTGGTTCCAGCGTCAACAGACTTGAACGGGAAGTCCATCACTCGCAACTTCGAAGCGAACTCTTCGTTCGACAAACCTGCTACGATGACCTGGCCATCAGAGAACGCAATGTCTGTGATTGACAGGGTTCGTCTGTTCCGGCGCCCCCCTGCATCTTCGGGAGCATTGGTCAGTGCGGCCTTGGTGAACTTTGCTTCTTTGACAGCGAACTCAGTAATCTCGCTACCAGCGATTTTCAGAACCACAGGTGTCGCTTGGGGACCACGTCCGCGGTGGACGCCAAGGTAAGCGGTTCCGCTAAGCGGATTGATTGCCAGGTCTCTAACCTGTATGTCGCTGGCTTTTGTGCCCAGCATGTCGGCCAGTTTTTCACCAAGCCCTTCGATATTAATCGGGGCCATCTTGTCGGCCTTGGCCATGTCACCCGTTTCGACAGCGAAGACCGCTGCCTGCTTTGGGTCTCCAATCAGGAGCACACCTTTTGGTGCAAACGTCATGGGTCCAATGGACTTCAGTTCGGGTCCGGTATCGGCAGCAAGCGCAGCTGAACCGGCCTGAGCCAGTAGCATGCCTGCCACACAAAGTGTTGCTAAGCGTTTCATCAGCTTCTCCGTCGTTGGTTTGTTTGTGGCTGGATTTCATTATCCAGCACAACAGTCGGTTAACAAGCGACGCGGCGAAGTACTGCGTTCGACAGTCTGACAGCGTGAAGAAGGCCACACAGAGGCGTGGTCTAAACGCACGGCGTCCAACGGAGACGTTGGCGCGGCTTCATCTCGGCGCGCAGACAGGACGGTCGGGAGAACCTACCGACGTCCGGCGGATCTCGTCTTCGCGGCGTACTCACGCGCTTTTTGACGGTACCATTTAGCCAGGTCCGTCTTGCCCTTCTTCTCAGCTTTCACGGCCAACTTCTCGTATGCCGTCGCCGCGCGGCTTTCGCGTTCGCGCTTTTCTTTCACCGGATCGATTCGAACCTGTTGAGCTCTGTTGCGTTCGCGGAGGAACGGGTCGAGTTCGTTGAAGTCGATGATGTAGACGTGCGAGCTGGCACTGGTGTTAGAAACCGAGCGGCCGCGCGAACTGCCGTTTGGGGTGAAGCCAAAGCTTTTGGTTCCATCCGCCGCGCGACCGACGCCGCCCAGCAGGATTCCGCCGCGGTCTGGAACCGACACGCTGGTTCGGACTGAGAACTGACTAAATACCGGCGCCTGCAGTAGCAGGCTTTGAGCCGCAGCGAGGTCCGGGAATACACCCAGTGCTGTGACAGCAAGTAAAGCAACCGACCAGTGTGCGCGCATGAGTGTTCTCCTGCCCACATTGTGCACCGGGCCGCGGCAATTTGGCAAGGTCGCGATGAGCCAGCCAAGTTGGCTATGATTGCGGTTTCTGATGCAAAGTGAGGCGACACGGACGGTGCACAACGCGACTACTCAACTGACTCCCGAACAGACAGCAGCGGTCGAACATCGAGACGGTCCGCTCATGGTTCTGGCCGGGCCCGGTTCTGGCAAAACGCGTGTCATAACTCACAGAATCGCGAGGCTCATCGAAAGCGGTGTTCGCGATCATCAGATTCTGGCTTTGACGTTCACCAACAAAGCCACGCGGGAAATGGCGGCTCGAGTCGCGAAACTGCTGCCCGGTTCGCGTGTCGAAGTCAGCACGTTTCATCGGTTCTGCGCGAGGACTCTACGTCGGAACGCGGACGCCGTTGGCCTGAAACCCAACTACACGATTCTGGATCACGCAGAACAAGTTGGCCTGATCAAGCGGCTGGTCAAAGATCTGGATTTCTCAAGCACCTATTTCGAACCATCGCGCATCGCGAACAAAATTAGTCGCGCGAAGAACGAACTCATTACGCCGGACATCATGCAGGCCCGAATGCGTGACAGCATTGGCGACCCGATGCAGCAAGCCGTCGCGGAAATCTATCCGGCGTACCAACAGGCGTTGCTCAACACCAACTGTGTGGACTTCGACGACCTGCTGCTGCACATGGTGACGATGCTGACCGAATGGACCGCGTTCCGCGAAGATCTGGATCATCGTTTCCAGTACGTGTTGGTCGACGAGTACCAGGACACCAACCTCGCTCAGTACCGCATCGTCGCCGCGATGTCGCAGATCTTTAAGAACCTGTGCGTAACCGGCGACCCGGACCAGTCCATCTACGGCTGGCGCGGTGCGCGGGTCGATAATATTCGGTCGTTTGCCACGGACTATCCGAACACGAAGGTTGTGAAGTTAGACCAAAACTTCCGCAGCACCGCTTCCATAGTTCGGACGGCCGACCAGCTGATCTCGCACAACAAGCGGCGTCCGAAACGAGAACTCCGAACCGACAACCCGGAAGGTCTGGCTCCTGAGCTGCTACACTTCTCAACCGGCGAAGACGAAGCGACCGGCATTGTCGAACGCATCAAGGAACGCGTCGCAGCGGGCGAACGGAAGTGGTCGGACTACGCAATTTTCTATCGCGTGAACGCACTGTCGCGGCAGTTCGAAATTGCGATGACCCAACAGCATGTTCCGTTTCAAATCGCGTCCGGGTTCGCGTTCTACGATCGCAAAGAGATTAAAGACTTGCTGGCATGGCTGCGGCTGATTGAAAATCCGGACAACGACGCCGCGTTCATGCGAACCGTCAACAGCCCGCCGCGTGGTATTGGGCAAAAGACTTTGCAGCATGTCAGACGGTTCGCCGACAAGCATCAGCTAAGCATGTTTCAGGCAACGTTACGGCGGAAAGAGATCACTGAAATCGCCAAGCGGTCTGTCGGAGCGCTCACGAAGTTCGTGCTGTTGATTGATGGGCTTCGGGATGAAGCATCGCGGCTAAGTGTTGATGGACTGCTTAGCAGCGTGATTGAAAAGAGCGGTTACGCGGACGGCCTGGAAGCATCGATCCACGAACGTGACGCTCAGCGCCGAGCAAACATTGACGAACTCATTACGGCAACGCGCGAGTTCAACGAAGGCAGTGAAGCGGATACGTCGCTGCAGGCGTTCCTCGAATCAGCCAGTCTTGTCAGCGACGTAGACAGCATCAAAGGCGAATCCGGGTGCGTGACGCTCATGACCTTGCACGCGTCAAAGGGGCTGGAGTTCCCCGTCGTGCATGTAGTCGGTGTCGAACACAACCTTATCCCTCACGAACGCGCGACGCGGGACGGGAGTTCTACTGACCTGGAAGAGGAACGCCGACTGTTGTTTGTCGGAATGACGCGAGCCGAACAGGAACTGTATCTCAGTCAGTCGTTCGATCGCACGCTGCACGGCCAACGGCGAGCCACCATTCGCAGCATGTTCTTGGACGAGATTAACCTGCAAGTCACCGACTGCACCGGTGGCGATAAACCCATCAAGCAGCGCGGCATCCCCGAACGGCTCAAGCGGCACCCCGGCAAACGCCCTGACGGCCAACCGCTGCTCATGACGGCCGCCGACATGCTGAAGGGAAACACAAAAGCGGCCGTTGTACCTGGCCTGTTTCGCGTCGGTATGTCCGTCCGTCATCCCCGCTATGGTCGCGGCACGGTTTTGGAACTCGGAGGAACCCCACGTCGGCCAACCATCAGCGTTCACTTCGCAACCGACGATCGATCAGAAACCTTCATCGCCGACAAGTGCCCCCTCCAACCAATCGGCTAGCGAACGCGAACGTCCGTTCGGTGGGTGTTGGGTTGCAGCCAAGCAGCATGTCACCTCTCCCGCTTGCGGGAGAGGTCGCGGTCTCAGCCGCGGGAGAG
>CAZAIB010000044.1:0-43711 GCA_964485095.1 uncultured Planctomycetaceae bacterium
ACCAAAAGTTCGATCAACGTGAAACCACGTTTGCGTCGAGCCAGTTTCATGGATTCCCCCAAGATGAAATAAGAAGATGCTCCTGTTACGCCGTCTGCGTCGGACTATCCACAGATAAAATCATCGTTCGACCGCTAAGTCAGAATGTTCCGATAAACCGGCGCTGACTACTGACTACAACCGCACTTGCGACGCCTTCACCCATGAACGGAGCATCAGTATTTGTCAAATTCTTTGGAGCGCGATTAGGGGACCGTGGATATACTTGACCTGTCGGAGGCGATTCTCTCCGCGACAACGGTTCAACGGTAAGAACTCATACCGAGTGCCATTTTCGCTTGGGGAAGAAGCAACCATGGGGGGCAAGTTGGAGAACACGCAGGACAAAGCGATCAAGGAACACGGGCAGGCCGTGCTTGGTGAAGTTTTCGAAGACTTCAGCGACCGACTGCTACGAATGATCGAGTTCCGCCTCGACCGTCGACTGTCGGGTCGGGTCGAACCAGAAGACGTGCTCCAGGAAGCTTACATCGAAACCTCTCGGCGACTTGACGACTTCCTTAGCCGACCAGACGTGTCGTTCTACGTTTGGGTACGTCAGATCACTTGGCAGTGTCTTATCGCAGTTCAACGGCGACACTTTGGTGAAAAGCGATCACCCAGAAAAGAGGTCCGGTACGGAGCTGGCGGCGGTGGCCAAAGCCAGGCGACATTCTCCATCGCGCGGCGACTTGTGGGGCAGATGACCAGTCCAAGTCGAGTCGCGATGCGAGAAGAACAAATTCAAAGCCTGCGACTGGCGTTAGACGGAATGGACGACATGGACCGCGAGGTGCTCGCCTTGCGTCACTTCGAACACATGACAAATACTGAAGTAGCAGAAACACTGAACCTCTCGCCATCGGCCGCCAGCAACCGGCATGTCCGAGCCCTGGCACGACTAGGTGAGATACTTTCGCAGATGGAAGAATTCGACAGTAAGACTGACTGATCGCAGACGCAAATGACCAATGACTCCGAACTGCTGGCAGAGATCGCTGAGGACTATACGGTCCGGCTGCGCAATGAGGATCAACCTTCGATCGATGTCTACGTCGACAAGCACCCCAGCCTGGCCGACGACATTCGCAAACTGCTGCCGTCCATTCGCGCGATGGAACAGCTGAGCCATCGGGAACACAGCGAACGCAAGTTTGAGCGCAAGACCAAGCGGTTAACTTTGGCGCCCGATGGGTTGCTTGGCGACTTTAAGATTCTCGGCGAGATTGGCCGTGGCGGAATGGGAGTCGTCTACGAAGCCGAACAGCAGTCACTCAAGCGGCGCGTTGCTTTAAAAATCCTTGGCCCCACGATGGCCGGTTCGCCGAAGCAGCTGGCTCGGTTCCAAAGTGAAGCCAAAGCTGTCGCCAAGTTGCACCATACCAACATTGTCTCTGTCCACGGCGTTGGCGAACACGAGGGGCTGTACTACTACGCCATGCAGTTGATCGACGGGATGACTCTCTCGGAAGCGATTGCCACGGCCGAACCAGACGGCGACTTTGTCACGCGGCACGGCGTTCCGGACTCTCAGGACGAACAGCTTCCACTAATAGAACGCCCCACGGACATTCGTGATCCAAAGCCTGCCGCAGATCCAACGCAGCCGATCGACGAAACAACAGAACTCAAGACGAGCACCGATTCCACTAAGCCGCGCCAGCTGAACGACATCAACCGATCACTTCACGCCGCAACGCGTTGGACTGAGATCGCGAGACTGGGAGCAGACGTGGCCGACGCGCTGCACTACGCCCATTCCAGAGGAGTCCTCCACCGGGACATCAAGCCATCGAACCTCATTCTCGACCGAGCCGGTGACATTTGGATTACCGACTTCGGGTTGGCGCATCACGAAGATATGGACGGCGTGACCGCAACCGGTGACATTGTCGGAACCGTCCGCTACATGGCTCCGGAACAATTCGACGGTCAATTCGACGCCCGGTGCGACACATACGCGCTGGGCATGACGATCTACGAGATGCTCACTTTACGCCCCGCCTTCAGCGGTCCTCCGAAGCAAATCATCAAGCTAAAGACCACGTCCGCTCCACCAACTCCCCGGTCAATCAATCCAGCCATCCCGCGCGACCTGGAAACCATTGTTCTTAAAGCCTGCGCGTCGAACCCGGCCAAGCGCTACGAAGCTCCGGACGAACTCGCAGCCGACCTAAGACGCTTCCTTCAAGACCGGCCAATCCACGCACGAAGGGTGACGTGGCGAGAACGACTTTATCGTTGGGCTCGAAGGAACCCGCTGGCGGCGGCGCTTGGGTTGCTGTCATTGGTTTCCGTGGCCTCCGCGTTCGCGGTCTTTGCGTTCTTCAACTTTGAGCTGAGCGAAAAGAACCAATCACTCAAGGAACAGCAGCGACAGGCAGCTTTCAAGACTCTGTTGGCCGAATCGTATGCTGGGACATCGGGAAAACTCAGCCTTGAGTACCAGCAACATGTGCGTGCGCAGATGGCTGCTGTGCAACACCGAGGTTTACCCGAACCGGTTATCTGGGAACTCGACACACAGCACCCGGTTTCGCTCGGCGTGCTTTCGCAATCAGATTTAGCCAGCCTAAGAAACCAGTTGGCATTCAGTCTCCGAATCGGAGACGTCTACGAAGATAAACAAGGCATTGAAGAGGCCGCCGCTCTTGAACTCGGAAGCGCTGGAGAGATCTTTCAAATGCTTGGCCAGTACGACGATGCAGCCACGCAATATGTCGAGGCTGCCAAGCGGCTCAAGGGGCTCCTGAAGTTAAGCAACACCATTGACTTGACGACATCTCTGGCCCGCATGCATGCCAGGATCGAAGAAGTCCGCGGTCGCGTCGTGGACCAGAAGATTATTCCAGCAGAGGCCGGAGGCCAGATTGGGAAGAGGCTTATTCAGGAAGATCCCGGGAACATTCTTACCTCTGAGGCCGAGGCTCAATATGAGTTCGTTCGCGTCGTGCATTCGAATCACTATGCCATGCTCCAGAAACTGGATCGTTTGAACCTGATTGGCAAGCAACACAAGACTGTGGACCTGCCACCCGAAGCGGTTGGTGACAACGATCTTGCGATCAGCTACCTGGCCGGACTGACTCGCGACTCAGACGACAACGCCTACCGAATTCTCAGCATTCGAATCCAGACAGATCGTGGACGAATTGAACTCCTCAGAGGTAAGAAGGAACGCGCGCTGTTGCACTTCAACAATGCGGCTCGGGATATCGGCGAGATGCTGTTCAACAAGGAAACGCGCGAGATTCGATCCTCTTTAATACTCGAACTGGGATACGTCCTTTGCCTGGCACCAGATGTTGTGCAGGATGTCCATCGCGACGACGTTGTCAGTAGCCTTGGAGAGCTAATCAAGAAACTGAAGACGCTCCAGGACAAAGACCGTAGAGCCAACCCGCGTTCTGGCGAGATCATAGCTGTCGCAAAAAAGCGGTTAGAACTCTACCAGGCTCAGTAGAACCGAAGCGCCTGTACTATGCCGCCCAGCGTTGGAGTTCGGATCTTGACCGATAAACGGTCTCGTGAACCTTTGAAGAATTTGACTTGTCCAGTAGGCACACTGACCAAGTTAGAAATTCGCCACCGAACTTCACCTGCCCAACAATGTGGGAGCAGAGGATCGTACCCCTGAACGCAAAACAAGATCTTCCGAACCAATTCCTTACAGAAGCACCCGTTGGGTGGAGACGTTATGGCGAAGCATTTCGTCGCTGCAGCCTCGAGACGCAAAGCAAGTGGATTGATTCAGCGGGAGAAATCACTTCAAGCAGTACTGACCAAATCCACTGGTTAGACCATCGCGCAATCAGCATCGCCACACACGACGATGGAACGGAATGGATAAACTGCCGGCGCGAGGACTATGCGTTCTGGGTTGGTAGAAGTGACAAGACTGAACCGTGGATGCTGAAGTTGTTGGTCAAGTCCTCTGACCTGCAAGCGTCTCATCACATTTCCCGAGACTTGCTTCGATCTTTCTATCCCGATTTTCTATATCGCCAGGACTCGCTTCTCGAGGCAATTCAAAAGCCATATTTCAAGCTGCTGTCTGTCGAGCACGATCCGGTCGATCAGTTTCCCAATCTTTATAGAGTCGTTTTCGACTACGAACATCCGTTTCGGAAAACTGCTGGCGATTATCAATACAACTGGGTGCAGAATGGAACGCTTTGGCTGGATGCTGACAATTGCTGGGTGATTGTCCGCTTTCAATTCGAGTCGTTGCTGAACAACAAAGGCGAACGCGAATGGTCTGAACTGGAATTTGAATTCGATCCTCAGACCTATTGTGACGTTCATCTGCCAGTAAAGTGCCGGCACTTTGAGCTCGACCAGGATTGGAAACGCAAAGAGGTGGATGAATATTATGTCCGTGAGTTTCGCCGGATCAGCCCGGACGAAATTGACTTGCTGTCACTGAGTTTATCGCAATATGGATTCCCTGAACCCGATTTCGATATTGCTGGCTCAACGATCAAGATTGAAATCGAAGACATGCCCGAGATCGACGTCAACGATCAAGTGATGATCCCATTCACGGTACGAAACGTCGGCCGTTACGACGCAGAGATCATCAAGGTCGCCGCTTGTTGAGGGTTTTCAGCCGACTTCGGTCCGAAGTCACCCTCATGCACGATCGCTCCAGGTGAAGCACAAGAGGGGCGAATTCATGTCCGAGTCAATACGCCTGGCAAGTTCGAGCAGCGATTCGAGTTTCTGATTCAAACCAATAACAAACTTGTTGGCGAATCATACGACCTGGTAGGCAAAGCGAAGTGATCCAGTTGAATGCACACGACCGGTTGGCTCGGGGCTCACCATGCTGTGCGGAACGCGTTCTTGCCGCCTGGCCCGTTTCGAGCGTGGGCCATAGGAACGGGCGCGGGCTTGACCGCACTCGTGCCGCACCGCAACAGAGTGGCATCTACAGCTTCACAACCAGACTGCTGGGTTCGGATTGGTTCATCCACTCGATCACACCTTTGGCGGCGACCTGACCGCTCGCGAAGCAGGCCGTCAGCAAGTAGCCGCCGGTGGGAGCCTCCCAGTCCAGCATCTCGCCGGCGCAAAACAGGCCAGGGACTGCCTTCGTCATCAGACGTTCGTCCAACGCATCAATTCGAACACCACCAGCCGTGCTGATGGCTTCGGCCAATGGTCTGGTTCCCGTGAGCTCAATCGGAAGCGCCTTGATTGCTTCTGCCAACCTGGCCGGCTGGTTCAAGGTGTCCGCGGCAAACTCACGCAAGAGCCCGGTTTGAACACCCTTGAGGTTGGCCTTGCTTTTGAGATGCTTCGCGACCGTGCGAGAACCGCGCGGGATCGAGAGGCGTTCTGTGAGTTTCTCCAAGTCTCGATCCGGCGCGAGATCCAGGGTAATCGTGGCGGAACCGTGTAGGATGATCTCGTCACGGATCATGGCGGACGCGGCGTAGATGAGACTGCCTTCGAGCCCATTTTCTGTGACGACACACGAACCCTGTCGCTGAAACGTTGTGCCATCGCTCGCGGCGAATGAAAGGCCGACCGACTTCAGCGGTTCGCCCGCATTCCGCTCGCGAAAGTGATCACTCCACGCAACATGGAAACCACAATTGGCAGGCAGAAACGGCGCGACGTCGATTCCGCGTGCGGAAATCGCGGAAACCCAGTTCCCATCCGAACCGGTTACCGGCCAGCTGCCTCCACCCAAAGTCAAAACCGTCGCGTCGGCTTCGACAGTCGTTGGGCCGTCCGGAGTTTCGAACACCAGATGCGTGTCTGTGTTCCACCCTTGCCACCGGTGCTGGGTTTCAAATTCCACGCCAGCGTTTTGCAGGCGTTCGATCCATCGCTGGAGCAGCGGGGCCGCCTTGAGGTCTTTGGGGAACACGCGTTTCGAGAACCCAACGAACGTTTCGAATCCCAGTCGCGTGGCCCAGTTCCGCACGTCGTCCGGGCCGAAATCCCTGAGCCATGGCAGAACCGATTGCGGGTCGGGGCCATATCGTGAACAGAAGGTCTCAAATGGCTCAGAGTGAGTCAGGTTCAGCCCACCCTTGCCGGCGATCAGGAACTTGCGTCCGACCGATGCTTTCGCCTCAAACAGGCGGACACGAATGCCGCTCTGCGATAACACGTCGGCCGCCATCAAGCCCGCGGGGCCGCCGCCGATTACGGCCACTGTTTTCATCGCGTCTGGATTTCAATCGTCTGAACAAGTACTGACGACCGCAGGTTAGCAGGCTTTCCACCAACCGCCATCGACATACGATTCTGCATCAACGCGCATAAAAAAAACGCTCGTCGGTCTTTATGACCGACGAACGCGAAAATGCTGGTGCGAGTGCGGGCCTTGAACTCACAACAACACAACTCGATAAAGCAACCGGCGTGCCAAACTGACTAAGTGTGAAATCAAAGAGTTTCGTGCGATCCTCTAGTCCTCCCTGATTCAGGAGACTGCAGCAAGCCGAAACAGGCGCCGCATTTGTCTTCAATCGAACCGGGTGAGCAACCGCCAGCGGTTGTCAGAATGACATTCTCAAGCTTCGCTTGTTTCTCGCACCAACCCAGTTATGCAGGGCCGCAGCTTTTCACAACCTCGGCACACGACCCAACCGCGCATGAAAAAAACGCTCGCCGGTTTTGAAACCGACGAGCGTCGTGTGCAATGCAAGTGCGGGCCTGTGACTCGCATCACGATTAACACTAAAGCATGCGGCGTGCCAAACTGACCAAGTCTGAATTCAAAGGGTTTCGTGCGACCTACAGGTCCCCCCTGATTCAGGAGACTGCAGCAAGCCGAAACAGGCGCTGCATTTGTCTTCAATCGAACCGGGGTGAGCAACCGCGAGTTGTTGCCAGAGTGACATCTCGGGCTTTGCTTGATTCTCGCACCAAGCCAGTCACGCAGCCTCGCAGGTTTTCACAACTTCGGCACACGAACCAACCGCGCATGAAAAAACGCTCGCCGGTTCTGAAACCGACGAGCGTCGTGTGCAATGCAAGTGCGGGCCTGTGACTCGCATCACGATCAACTTTAATGCATCCAGCGTGCCGAACAGCGAAATTTGCAGAATAGCGTCAAAACCAACCGGTTCTGCGGGTCCGTGCGCAGAAGTGTCAGAGCCGGGCCGCCAAAACGCTCAACACTGCTGTTGCATGATGCAACCAATTGCAGCAAACCAAAACACACAGACGGTTGGAACCAGCAGTCACCGAGCGCATGATGTGTGTATGAATCATCAGCACGCGCAACTCCGCACGGTTCTACTCGGCACAATCGCTGTTGTCGTTCTTGCCCCGGTTGCCGGCTTTGCTGACGAATTCACGTATCGTAATCGCAAGGGCAAGACAATCACGGTTGAAGCCAAGCTGGTTGCATCCGGGCAGGGACAGCATGTTCTTGAACTGGCTGATGGAGAATATCGGGTCGTTCCGCAAGCGGTGGTCTCCCAACGTACACCAGGGGATCCGCCGAAACCGCTGACGCCGGATGAAGTTGTTGAACAGCTCAGTCAGCGGTTCGGGGGAGCGGAACGGTTCCGCGGCAAGGCCTACGGGCACTTCGTAGTCGGCCTGGTTCTTGACGCCGGACTCTCAAAAGCCGCCGAAGGCAGGGCTCAGGAATGCCTGCGCAAGGCGACGAAGTTTCAGAGAGCCGTTGAGAAGAATTTTCTGTCCTTCACCAGGCGGATGCGAATTAAGACCACACCGCCGACGCACCCGCTTGTTCTCATCATCTTTGAGACCGACAAGGCGTTCGAGGCCTACCACAAAGAAGTCACTGGTGGAGTTGGATTGTCAGCAGGCAACGTCGCCGGGTTCTATTCGCCACTCAGTAACTGGCTGGTCATTCGCATGACGGAGTGCCTGACGTTTGATACGCCGCTGCACGAAGCCATCCATCAGCAGGTGTTCAACCAACACGTGTTGCAACGGTTGGCTCCGACACCGGCGTGGTTCAACGAAGGTATCGCCACCGGGTTCGAAGGAAATGGCGATCAAGTTAGCCGAGGTCCATCGAAAGTCAGCGTTCGATACTCGCGTCTCGCCAACTCAGCACGCACCGTCAACTGGCCCATCCTCGTGAAAGACGACCGCGCGTTTCGTGGTGACATTTTCGCGGGCGAAGCGTACACGCACGCGTGGTGCATGCACTGGTTGCTGGTCACCAAGTACAAAAAAGAATACACGAAGTACGTCGAACGCATCGGCCAGGACGAACCACTTGCTGAACACGACCCGAACCAGCGTCGCCAGGATATGGAAGAGATCTTCGGAAAGTCGGTCAAAGAATTGCAGGCTGAGTTTCCTCGAGCGTTGATGTCGGCCGTCAAACGCCAAAAACTTCCGGCGCCGAAAACACGACGCGCGGGCGAACTGAACCTGCAGTCGAACCTTGCTGATGTCACCCTTGTAGGCGCGACAGGTTCGCGCGGTCAGTTTGGAACAGAGGGTGCGATCAGAAACATCTCGCTAATCAGACCAATGACATTCCACGTTGTCGCGTTGACTGATTCTGGCATGTACGCTGAGTGGGTGATTCCAAATCTCGGAATCAATAAGCAGGTCGCTTTGAAACTGCAGACAGCCAATAAACGAACCCGCGGCGCTCGCGGGGGCCCCTCGCGTTCGTTCCGGCTTCAGGTGAATTCTGCAGCCCCTGACAGCCGAGACGCAAAACTATGGGAAGCTGGTAACACTCCGGCTCCCACAACGCGATAATGTTACGCAACTCTCCGACCCAAAACGCACGGGACGGGGTTAGAACGAGCTACACACTGTTTCTGTGAGATTGATTGTCAAATGCCAAGACTCATCTGCCTCCTGTTGTCACTGCTGTTCGTGGTTCCAAATCAAGCCGACGCGCGAGATTTCTTCCTCACGATCGGTGGCGGATATTCCCCGTCGGGTAACCAGGCGTCCATTGAGAACAACGTCCTGTACTCACAGCGTGTTCTGGCCGGCAAACAGCTAAGCCGCAACGACATCTACTTCGCAGACGGTGCGGATCCAGGCAAAGACGTGGAAGTGATGGACCGGAACGCGGTTCCCAAAGCGAATCGACTGATGGCAGAATTTTTCGGTTCGAGCCGCAACCTTGGCCTCTCGTACCGCAACCACAAAGTCGCCAACGTCCGCGGGGCAACGACTCCAAAGAACGTGAGAACATGGTTTTCTGAAGTCGGCACAACCATGCAGGCTGGCGACCGGTTGTTGATCTACGTGACGGCTCACGGCAGTGCGAGTCGAGACCGCAGTAACACTCACGAAACCACCATCGCAATGTGGAACAGATCCTCACTGAAGATGACGGAGTTCGTTGGATTGCTGGATGGACTGCCGGAGGGCGTCGAAGTGGTCACCGTTATGGTTCAGTGCCACGCGGGCGGGTTTGCTCGGTTCATTTTCAACGGCGGCGATCCGGACCGCGGAGTGTCATCGCAAAAGCGAATCGGTTTCTTTGCCACCGTGCACGATCGCCAGGCAGCCGGATGTACTCCGGAGGTCGATGAAGCATCGTACGTCGAATACAGCACTTACTTCTGGGCCGCGATGTCGGGTGTCGATCGGACTGGAAAGACAATCGACCGACCTGACTACGACGGTGACGGAAAAACCTCGTTCGAAGAAGCGCACGCCTATACGGTTCTCACCGCCAACACGATTGACCTGCCGCTGAAATCTTCCGGTGAATTTCTCACAAAGTATGGACGCTACGGCAAGCGCGGCAGCAACCTGCTTACGGACGATTCATCCTACGCCGACGTTTTGGCCGTGGCGTCACCATCGCAGAAAGCTGTTCTGGAAGGGTTGTCTGAACAGCTTGAACTGACCGGCGACAACCGTGTCATGACTGCCTTCGACAAGTCACGAAGCAACACAGGACGAAGTCGCAGAGGCGGATTTCGAGGTCGCCGGCAAGCATCGCCTAGCGCAACGATTCGAACTCGAATTGCGACTGACCTCAAGAAACGCTGGCCCGGCCTGGCGAACGTCATGAACCCAATTGCCCTGGAACTCATCACGTCACGCAAGGACGAGTTCATTAAGGCTGTCGAAGGTCATTCGCTATATGACGAGTACCGCAAGCTGGCCGACAAAGGCGTCAACGACACGCAGAAAAACACCGTGAAGTACGAACGTTTCCTCCGCATGGTGGACAACGTCATCTTTGCCGAAAACCTGCGTCGCAGCGGTCAAACCAAGCTGGTTGAACAATACGAAGCCATGGTCGCCGCCGAACGATCGACGTTTTGAACCACGGCGGTCGACGAAGAACGCATCATCACAGCACATCAATGATCGCTTCAATCGGGAAGTGATCACTGAACCCCGCGTGCGTCTGCCGATCAAACTTCCGCGGCCGACCTTTGCGCGTTGTCATGACTTCCGGTTTGTAAATCCGCGCGTGGGGTATTCCAGTGCCGAGGAACCGGATCTGCAGTCCCTGCAAACCAAAGTACAACCCGCGCGAGATGATGAATTGGTCCAGCAGGTTCATGGTGTTCGTCGCGCCGGAGTAGTAGTAAGTTCCGTGGTCGGCTCGCGATAGTTGCGACCACATGCAGTTAAACAAGTACGCGCGTTTGCCGGCGTAAGACTTGTAAGATGGCAAACCTCCTCGCGACGGCTTGATTGGTTCCTCCAGGTGGTCCACTCCTTTTGAAGCGCGGAGGAACTCCAGTACACTGCGATCGAACGGTTCGTCGTTGAAGTCGCCCATCAACAAAACGTTGCGGTTCCACTTTGTGTTGAGCAACCCCATGGACGCTTCGTCGTCGGGAAGGCTGAGGTAGTCCGATCGATCGTACTTCAGCAAATCGTCAACGATTCGACCGCAGTGACTGGCCACCGTGAGACGGTACGCTTCCGTTTCGTATCGTCCAAGACTCCGCGACGGCCAGTGGTTCACCAGCACAACCAGTTCTTCACCGTTCTCGCGAACCCGCAAACGCACCTCGAAAATATCACGCGTGGGGAACCGCAGATGCACCAGGTGTTCTTCCGGCCGATCGATGAGTTCGAACTTCTCAGTCGAATAAATCAACGACGTGTCGATGCCGCGAATGTCCTGGCTCTCAACGTGCGCGAGCGCATAGTCGCAGCGACCTGTGACCGCGATCAGTTGCTCAGCGACGTGTTCGTTTTCGATCTCGCAAATGCCCAGCAGGTCGGGACCTTCGCCAGCGTGCATCGATCGAATGACCTGCCCCAGTGCTCCCAGCTTCTTGCGGAACGCAGTCCGATCCCAACCGTTGGCCGGCGTGTATTCCAGATCGGCAGCGATCTCTGAGACGGTAATGTCAAAGAGGTTCTGCAGATTCCAAAATGCAACTTTGAGTTCCGACATTGGTTCCATCCATGATGGTCGGCTTGTGTTTTGAACCGCGAATGAAGGCGCGAGACGCGCAATTCCGGTTCCAAAAAACTACGCTTCAAAAGAGAACCGGTCCGGCAACAGCGCTGCCAGCGACGTCTCCCGCACGGCGCCTTCTTTGTCAGAATCGTCAATCACGATCACAAGTTCATCAGCGAACTCAGACAGGAACTGCCGGCACGCTCCACACGGCGTTCCCCCTTCGGGTAACGACAACGCAAGTTTGACGAACGTCTTGTGCCCCGCCGCCACAGCAGACGCCGCCGCGACACGCTCAGCGCAAATTGTGAGCCCAAAAGATGCGTTCTCGACGTTGCAGCCGACAAACACGCCACCCTTATCCGTGAGAATGGCCGCGCCGACTGCGAAGTTGGAATACGGCGCGTGAGCTTGAATGCGAACCTTGCGAGCGGCCGCGATGAGATCGGAATCAGTTGTCATGGTGGCCTGTAATCCTCTCAGTGATCAAAGCTGTCGTTGTTGGTGCTGCATCGCCAATGGTAACCGCTAAGCGAAGTCGTTCGGCTGCGGCGCCTGGCTGCTTCGCAAACATCCGTGCGAGTGGCTGGTTCGCATCGACCCGATCGCCAATCCGAACCAGCATCTCGATGCCTGTTGAATGATCAATCTTGTCTGACTTCGTCCGCCGGCCACCACCCAAATCGATAATCGTCAGGCCAATCTGTTCTGCGTCGATTGCTGTTACGTATCCCGCCTGCGAACTCACAACATCGGATGCCGGAGCGATACCGAAATCAAAGTCCGTCGCTCCACCCTGCGCGGCGACCATTTGCTCGAACCGTTCCATCGCCGCGCCCGACGCGACTAGACCCTCCAACATCGTGCGTGCATCGTCGGCGTTCGCTTTACCAACCGAGATCAGCAACTCCTCAGCCAATCGATATGTGACTTCGCGCAAGTCATCCGCAACCGGTTCGCCTCGCAGAAACGCAAGACACTCGTTGACTTCGACCGCGTTACCGACCATGCGTCCCAATGGTTGGTTCATGTCCGTCAGTAGCGCCGTGGTCGGCAGGCCCATCCGGGCACCGGTATCACAAAGCGACCCAGCCAACCGCCGCGCGTCGTCAACGTTTTTCATGAACGCGCCGGTTCCGAACTTCACGTCCAGCACGAGAGCGTCCAAAGATTCGGCCAGCTTCTTACTCATGATGCTGCCGGTGATGAGCGGAATCGATGGAACCGTCGCCGTCACATCACGCAGTGCATAGAGCTTCCGATCTGCTGGCGCGAGTTCCTTTGACGCTCCGGTGATGACGCAGCCGATTTCCTGCACGACGGTTTGGAGTTCAGCGATCGACAAGTCGGTTCGGAATCCAGGAATCGATTCCAGCTTGTCCAAGGTGCCGCCCGTCGGTCCAAGTCCGCGACCGGACAGCATGGGAACTCGCAAATCACAGCACGCCAGTAACGGAGCCAAAACCAGCGACGTCTTGTCGCCAATTCCGCCCGTGGAATGCTTGTCGACAACCGGTCGGCCATCGTCAGCGTGTTCTAACCGCGTGCCCGAACGCAGCATTTCGTCTGTAAAGCTGGCGGTCTCAGTTGCGTCCATTCCCTGACAGAACACGGCCATTGCCCACGCTGCCATTTGGTAGTCGGGCAGAGATCCGTCGGCGAACTGCTTCACAATCCAGGCGATTTGGTCGCCGGACAGCGGTTCTCCATCCCGTTTTCGGGCGATAATTTCGACTGCGTTCAAAGGGCCTGTTCCGCGAGTGTTTGCGGCCAAACAGTGGCCTACGCCGGGTTTTCTTTGAAAACGGGCGAGTTTGAGGAATAGAAATCGCGACTCTTCGCATCAGATTAATAGCAGAAATGTGCGATGACTCATCGTTGATCTTTCTGCTGGCCGATATTCAATGCTACTATCTTCGAACTTCGGGTCGTAACCCGAGTTCGCCGCCGACTTTGCGTTGAACATCCTCGGAGCAATCAGACACCCTGATTTCGTCCGAACATCGTGCACCTTGCTGGTGTCACATTATTTTTCCGCCCGATAGCTCGGGCATCCCCTGCGTTTATTGGAGCAGCATTCGGAATGGCTAAAGAAGCCGCAATTGAAATGGAAGGCCGCGTTGTCGAGGCCCTGGCGAACACTCAGTTCCGCGTTGAACTGGATCCGCCTAACGGGCAGGACAAAGGCCATTTGGTTCTCGCACACGTCGCGGGAAAGATGCGCAAGCACTTCATTCGTATCGTCCCTGGTGACCGCGTTGTTGTCGAAGTATCACCTTACGACCTCAACCGCGGACGAATCATCTACCGAGAACGCTAAGCGAACGTCCCGTTCGATCGGTATCCGGTTGGTGGCGTGTCACGAGTTGGTCGCTGCTGACCCGGTTGGATGTTTGGAGAATCTTGGCTCTGCACTTCTTGCTGGAGCCTGTGACGGAGTGGGTCATGGCAGATGAGTCATCTGAGGATCGGCCGTTCGTTCGGTTGTTCACCGATGGCGCGTGCAAAGGGAACCCTGGCCCCGGCGGGTGGGGATTCATCCTGCGCCACCCGGCCAGTGGCAAAGAGATTGAACAATCCGGCGGCCTGCCCGAAACAACCAACAACCAAATGGAACTCCAGGCAGTCATCTCCGGCCTGGGAACTTTGAAGCGCCCCAGCAAAGTCGAAGTGATCACCGACAGCACCTACGTCGCGAAGGGCTGCCAGGAATGGATGGTCGGCTGGAAGAAACGCAATTGGCAACGCAAAGAAGGCAAGCAGCTTAAGCCCGTCAAGAACGTCGAGTTCTGGAAAAAACTGGACGCGTTGCTTCAGGAACACACGGTGAAGTTCACCGTCGTGAAAGGTCACAGCGGTCACGCAGAAAACGAACGTTGCGATGAACTGGCCGTCGAAGCGGCCGAACGCTTCCGGTAACCGGATCAGATCGATGGATCAAAATCCATACGAGGTCTCGGCCGACGATCCGGCAACGATGATTGGGGAAGCCGCAAGCTTCACTGCGCCCCTCGCGATGGGCTCCGTCATCTCTAAAACGAATATCGGACGCCCACAGGACAGAATTGATCTTGAGCAACTCGGAACCGAAACCGACGACTGACTCGGTGCCGACTGTGGACCTAACCTCTGCGGCGATCACCCAACGCTTGCGGTTGGTCGATGAACTCTTGTCGCTCGGCAGGTCTCCAAGCACAGCAAGACCGGCGGGTTCTGATTCTGTCGGCGGTAACCAATGAGCACACTGAGACGTACTTCGCTCAGATTTCCCACTTAACGAACTCGGGATGCCGAGATTCCAGCGTGGATTCGAGCCCTTTCACATCGTTGAGTATCGGATGATCTGGAAACAAATGCCTGCCAGTATCCCAACAGAGCCAGGCCTCGTTCGGACGAAAGGCATGAAATAGGTCGTCCCCCATATCTTTGTAGACCCCGGTAATGTGTGGGTTCACTGCGAGTGCATCGAGCAGCTTGGCTTGAGCTCCATTGGAAGGCTGCTCTTCAGCAGGTAAACTGGGTCTGCGCACACGCATGTTTTGGCCTTCGAACAGATCAAGCATGTGCTGCTTCGTTATTTGTGTTCGATCAATTTGAGACAAGGCTTGCATCGAACGCCGACATGCCTCTTCGTCCCCAAGTTGCATGCTGAGTAGGAATAGGCCGAGTTGCGTGTCTGACTGAGCGTGCGGAGCAATCTGCTTAACCACTTCGTTTGCACCGTCACCAACCGTCAACTCGCGTTCCAGAAACCCAAGCATCGCGTCCAGATAGTTTTCACGTTCGATGCAATCTTTCACAAAAGCAAGGGGTTCAGGTCCCGTAGCGTCGCATGCCTCCGTCATCGCTCGATAGATAATGGCTCCCATTCTCGTTTCTCTATCAAGGTGTGCATCGTAATCAAACGCAGTTTCGGGGCGTTGAGAGGACTCAATCGCTACGCTCTCGAGCTGGAGTGTGGTCGACTCGCGCTCGATGTTCCACGCATCGAAACTCAAGCTTGCGAACACATTCTTCGATTGTTCAACTTCAAGTCGAATCGCAGGATGCATCCGTGTCCCGAGTAGCAAGAATTTCCGATAGCCATTCTGGTATTGGTCGGGGATTAGCTGGTCACTGGAACTGTGAGTGACAATAGTCTCTCCATCGCAGCGAAACAGGTTTTTGTCATCTGTAGTTTCTCTGATGACGGAGTTCTGTGCCCGCTCAGCATCTTGTTCGCTGCCACAAATGCCGAACAAGGACTCAAGCCTAAACAAGTTCCCGAAGGGGTTGTCTTCTGGCGCCAGACCACCAGCCTCAAGCACCTGACTGCAGTGAACCCGATTCGCCATTTCGGATGAGCGATAACCGATTTCGGAGAAGAGAGACCGATTAGTTGTTCGACCACTTTCCAAGTCCGATTCTAGAATTCTTCTGGTTCGAAAATCGAATACTCGGGTTAGTGTTCCTCTCGCGAGGACGATGTACTCGTCACCTAGCCGAACCGTCATTGTGTCCAAGGAACTCCCGCCGGGATCCGACTTCCCTTTTTGACTCCACTTCTTTGACATCGTCGAGGCAGCGGCTGACCGTACGACCTCTTCGCTAAACCGCATAACGAACTCTTCACTTGCCATGCTGATCTCCCGGTCCAGGTGAGTCTTTAGCGTTCTATGATAGCTTGTAAGGCAAACCGAAGTAGTCGTGGATGAACTCTTTTAGATCGCCTTCGTGTTTGGCGTATTGGACCAGGGTGTAGAGTTTTTGTTGGTCGCGGAGAAGTTTGGCGGCGAGGACTTCCTGGTCGGTTAGTTGTTTGGGTAACGGAGTGATGACGTCCAGGTTCATGGGGCGCCAGGTTCCTGCGATGACTCCGTAGCGTTCGAGCATTGAGAGTACGGTTTCCAGGCGGTGGTCGTGTTTGGGGCGGTTGATGGCTCGCTCGGCTAACCAGTCGAGGCCGAACGAGTCGATTTTTTCTTTCTCGTCGACCAGTAGTTGGTAGACGCTTTCGTAAAGCGCGGCTTCCGGGTTGCTCCAGCGGATGAATTCCATCTGCGTCATTAAGTCGCGTTCGTCGTACAGCAAAACGCACTCTGCTGGCTTGCCGTCTCGGCCGGCTCGACCGATTTCCTGGTAGTAGCCTTCCATTGCGCCGGGAATGTCGGCGTGGGTGACGAAGCGGATGTCTTCCTTGTCGATTCCCATGCCGAATGCGTTCGTGGCGAGAACCAGATTGTCGCTGCCTTCCATGAACTGCGTTTGCACTCGACGCCGATCGTTGCGTTCCAGTTGCCCGTGGTAACACAAGTGTTTGACGCCACGCTTGCGAAGAAGATCGCTGAATTGGTCGAGTGTCTTGATGAGCGTGAAGTAGACGATGCCGCTGCCACCGCTGCCTTTGTGGCGTTCGTGAATCTCGATGATCTTCTCGAGTTTTTCGTCGTCGCCCCAGGTGTCGGCGACCTTCAATTCGAGGTTGGGACGATCGATGCCTTCGTGAAACAGGCGCACGTCGGGATCGGTCAGTCCCAGTTGTTTAATGATGTCTTTCTGGACGTCGGGTGTTGCGGTTGCTGTTAGAGCGATGGTGGTGGGGTTGCCGACGATGCCTCGGAATTCTTCCAGCCGCGTGTAGTCGGGCCGGAAGTCGTGGCCCCATTCGCTGATGCAGTGAGCTTCATCGACTGCCAGCAGGGTGACGGTTCTCTTTCCAATGGCTTCAAGGAACTCAGGTTTGCGGAACCGTTCGGGGGTGACGTACAGCAGCTTGTATTTGCCGTTGCCCAGGTTGCGATATCGCGATTCGCGATCACGGCGTCCGAGTGACGAGTTGATGAAGGCCGCGTCGATGCCGCGTTCGACAAGCGAATCGACCTGATCTTTCATCAATGCGATCAGCGGTGAGATGACCAGTGTGATTGGGGGTCGTTCGGGATCTTTGGCATCACTGACAAGAGCCGGAATCTGAAAGCACAGCGATTTGCCCATTCCGGTCGGCATGATGACCAGTGCGTGCTGGTTGTCCAGCACGTGGTTGATTACGTGTTCCTGCTGGCCGCGGAAGGACTCGTAGCCGAAGTATCGCTTGAGCGCTTTGGAAGGTGTCATGAGTAATCCGTACGCCAGGGATCTTCGTTTTAGTGGACGAGGCTGTGAGTGTTTTGGGCGATCACCATTTGGTTGGACTAGCCAGCGAAGGAAACACTGGTGTGATCAACTGGCAGGGTTTCGATTCAAGTGAAACGTTCGAATCACGTTCCGGGGTTTCACTCGTGCCTCGCTCCAACCCCGGCCACCCATTTATTACAGCTACGATGTGCCAGGGAGTAAACGGGACTCGTGGCCTCGTCCACTACGCGTTGGTTGTGATCGAGAAGCCCGGCATCTGATTGGCCGCGTACGCTTGCAGTTCAATCAGATGCTTGTTGGTTCCCAACACGTGCTCAGTTGCCCAGAGATGCCGGGCTTCTAAACGCAACCATCCAACCGGGTCTGCACGATCAACCTCAACCACTCCCCCAACCGGATACCGATCGAACGGAACGTTCGGTTAGGCTTGGGGTTCGGTCATGGACATGGGGTCGAGAGCTTCTTTGAGCACGTCGGCGGGGAGGATTTCCTGGTCGACGCAGAGTTCTCGAATCGTTTTGCCGGACTTGAAGGCTTCCTTGGCCAGAGCCGATGCCTTTTCGTAGCCGATGTGGGGATTGAGACTGGTAGACATAGCGAGGCTCTTTTCGACGGCCGCTTCGCAGGCTTGCGGATTGGCTTCCAGGTTCTCCGCGCAGAAGTCGATGAAGGAGTTGGTTGTGCCGGTGAGCAGCATGATGCTTTCCAGCGTTGTGTGGCCCATCATGGGCATCATGATGTTTAGCTGGAACTGGCCGCCGGTGGCTCCGGCCATCGTGACTCCGGAATCGTTGCCGATGACTCGGCAGCAAACCTGCATCATGCTCTCGCACATAACCGGGTTCACTTTGCCGGGCATGATGCTGCTGCCTGGCTGCAGGTCCGGGATCTTGACTTCGTAGAAACCGCAACGTGGTCCGGATCCTAACCAGCGAATGTTGTTACTAACGTTGAACAGTGTGTTCGCGATTGCTTTTAGTTGAGCGTGACATTCGACAAGGCCGTCGCGTTGCGCGTTGGCTTCAAAATGGTTCGCTGCTTCGACGAATGGAACGCCGGTTGTTTCGGCGAGCACCGCGGAGACTCGCTTGCCGAATTCCGGATGCGTATTGATTCCTGAACCGACAGCGGTGCCGCCGACGGGGAGTTCCAGAACCGCATCCATGGCTCGCCAAGCGCGTTCGACGGACAGTTCCAACTGACGTGCGAAGCCGCCGAATTCCTGGCCGAGTCGCAGTGGTGTGGCGTCGGCAAGGTGTGTTCGACCGATCTTGATGATCTGGTCCCACTCGTTGGCCTTGGCTGCGAGGACTTCATGGAACCGCTTGAGTGCGGGGATGAGGTCGGACTTGATGCGTGTTCCGACGGCGACGTGGATCGCGGTTGGGAAGGTGTCGTTTGTGCTTTGCCCCATGTTGACGTGGTCGTTGGGGTGCACGACTTTGTCTGCGACGAAGCGATCGCTGCCGAGGATTTCGATCGCTCGGTTAGCGATGACTTCGTTGACGTTCATGTTGCTGGACGTGCCGGAACCTGTCTGGAACACGTCGATGGGGAATTCGCCGTCGAGCTTGCCGTCGGCGACTTCCTGAGTGGCGTCGATGAGGGCTGTGACTTGTTCGTCGGTGAGCGGGTTCTTTCCGGTTCCGGTTAGTTTGCCAAGGTCGCGGTTCGCGATGGCACACGCGTTCTTCACCCGGCCCATGGCATGGATGAGGGCCGGTGGCAGGTTCCAGCCGGAGACCGGGAAGTTATCGACAGCACGTTTGGTTTGTGCTCCGTAGTAGGCCTGGGCAGGAACCTGGACTTCGCCCATTGAGTCGCGCTCTGTGCGGAATTCGCTCACGATGTGTCTCCGATATTTGATGAACCACGGTGATCATATCCGCTGACAGAATGGCTGCAATGAGTGCTCGCCGGACCGCGTTTAAAAGGCTCGCGAACATTCTGTTCCTATCGTTTCAGAACGCATGGTCTGGTCGAGAATTGTGACCATCTGCGAGTCATTGGTTCCGGTTCCTTCCCTTGCGGATCTAAGAACCACCAGGCAAGGCCAGTGGTCGGCCTCAGGATCTTGCCCACTTGGACAACTTCCCGCCGTGGAAGACGGACTCAACTAGTCCACTGAAGTGGTGGCGCGGCGTTGCAATCGCCCTCGAAAGGGCTACTTTGGAACCTGAAGATTAATTCAGGGGGATCGCAATGCACGTGTGTCTGGCTACGTTAATCTGGCCGTTACTGATCGGAACCGGGTCACTTCAGACGGAGGCTCCCAAGTCCGTCGCGGGGCGAACTCTGGCGGAATGGACGGCTGATCTGGACAGCCCGAACGAATTTGTTCGGCTTCGAGCGGCCAAGACCCTGCGGCCGTTTGGGAAGGCTGCTGTTCCTTCGTTGGTGAAGGCTCTGGCCGACAAACACATTGGTGTCCAGTATTGGGCCGCCAGTCATCTGGGTGACGTAGGTTCTGCGCCGAAGGATGCGGTTGCCACTCTTCGCAAAATGGAAGCTCGTAAGCATCCCGCATTATCAATGGTCGCGGCTTACGCGTTGTGCCGGCTCGACAATCCCAAAGATCACATCAAGCTGCTCATCGAACGACTGCAATACCCCGAACGCAGTATGGCGTGCCACGCGGCCGACCTGTTGGGTCGACTGGGTCCGGCTGGCAAATCTGCTGTGCCAGCTCTGGAAGAGGCCTACCGGAAGAACGACAAGAAGCCGGGAGGGAAAGGGAAGGCTGGAGCCGACTATCACATCCGCGGATGTAGCCAGAATGCTCTGCGACTGATTCTTGGTGAGTGGGAACCGAAACCCAAAAAGTAGGTTCGGCGTTCCCTCCAGGTTCCCGCTGTTCGCAAGTGATTTGAGTTCAGGAAATTCCAATGCGTTTTGTTCTTGCTGCTTTAGTTCTGACCGTCAGTGGTAGTGCTGCTCGAGCCGCCGAGCGTCCCAACATTCTTTGGATCAGTTGCGAAGACATTAGTCCAAACCTGGGCTGCTATGGCGATCCTCATGCCAGCACGCCAAACCTGGACAAGCTGGCATCGCAGGGAGCCCGGTTTACTCGCGCGTTTACGCATGCTCCGGTCTGTGCGATTGTGCGGTCGGGGATTATTACCGGTGTGTACCCGGTGTCGATTGGTTCGCAACACATGCGTTCTAACATCGTGCCGCCGCCACACATTCGTTGCTTTACCGAATACATGCGCGAAGCGGGGTACTTTTGCACGAACCGATCGAAGACGGATTATCAGTTCGCTTCACCAACGACAGCATGGGATCGTCAGGGCAACAATCACGGCGACTGGAGAGACCGGGACGATAAGGATCAGCCGTTCTTCAGTGTTGTGAACCTGACCATCTGCCATGAGAGCCAGATTCGTCACGGCGAACAGAAGCACAAACAGATTCTCGCGAAGCTGAAGCCAGAACAGCATCACGATCCGGACGTGACCGCTTCAACGCTGCCGCCATACCTGCCGGATACTCCAGCCACGCGAAAGAACTGGGCGTGGTATCACGACAATATCTCTGAGATGGACCGGCAAGCTGGCAGGCTACTCAAGAAGCTGGAAGACGATGGGCTGGCAGACAACACGATTGTCGTTTACTGGAGCGACCATGGTATGGGTATGCCGCGAGGTAAGCGGTGGCCGTACGATTCAGGGTTGCATGTGCCCGTTATCGTCCGTTGGCCAGGACAAATTGAAGCCGCCAGCGTTCGCGATGATCTTGTGACGACGATGGACTTCACATCCACCATGCTCTCGCTGGCCGGATTGGCGGTTCCCGACTACATGCATGGCCGTGTGTTCCTGGGCAAGGCCACTCAGCCAGAACCAAAGCACTTGTTCTTCCATCGCGACCGCATGGACGAAGGCCTGGACATGATTCGATCGGTTCGCGATCGACGGTTCAGATACATCCGCAACTTCGAAGCCGAAAAACCCTACGCCCAGGGCATCGATTACATGGATGAGATGCCGGCCATGCGAGACTGGCGGCGGATGAACGCGGAAGGCAAGCTCACAGGCGGCCAGAAGAATTGGTTCGCCAACCCAAAACCTGTTGAAGAACTGTATGACACGAAAGCCGACCCGTACGAACTCAACAACCTGGCCGCGAACCCGGATCAGGCCGAGCGGCTGGCCGAGTTTCGCAAGGCGTTGTCTGACTGGCAGGTTGCCGTGCGTGATACGGGATTGATTCCCGAACCCGTACTCATGCAATCAATGCGCGAGGACAACAAAATGGAAACGACTGCCGCTGTGGTCTTTGAGGAAGCCGATGGCAAGGTTTCCATGCGATCAGAAACCGTCGGTGCCTCGATTGCGTATGCGATCGCAAGCGGTGGCCCGCAGCAGTGGCAGTTGTATTCAAAGCCGGTTTCTATCCCGTCCGGCAAAAAACTTTACGCCAAAGCATGCCGACTGGGGTTTAAGGACAGCAAACGTTCGACGTTTAAACAAGAATAGACCGACCCGCGCTTCACCACACCGTTTGGATTGAGGGCTTGAGATGATTCTGAGAACGCTATTACTGCTGGCGGTGTCTGCGACTCCGATTTTTGCTCAGGATGACATCGACTATCGAATCGGTGCTCGGGTCCCGGTAGAAGTCGAACCACTGTTTGAACGCGGTTCTAAGTTTCTGGTGGAGAACCAGAAAGACGACGGATCCTGGAAAGCTCAAAGTTCGTTCGGAAGCAATGGAACCGGCGTGGCCAGCCTTTGCATTTTGGCTTTGCTGTCGACCGGCGAAGATCCCAACTTTGGACCACACGCGCCGGCGGTTCGACGCGGGCTCGAGTATCTCATTCGCAAGCAGAATTCGAAGTCCGGAATGATGGGCGGCAACGCTTACGACTTCGGTTTCACGATGCTGTGTCTCGCGGAAGCCTACGGTGCTGTGGATGACGACCTGCTGTTTGGCGGCGCGAAGGCCAACAATCGCCGTTCAATCGGTGAAGCTTTGGAACTGTGCGTCAAAGGGGCGTGCACGATGAAGCACAAGACAGAACTGGTCGGCCACGGTTGGAACTCAACGGCAGGGCAGGGCGGTATTCCGGACACATCCGTTGCCGGTTCTGTGTTAGTCGGCTTGCTGGCGGCACGGAACGCGGGAATCGAAGTGTCCGACGATGTCATGAACCGCGCGATTAAGTACTTCCAGAAAATGACGGGGAAAAGTGGCACGGTCGGCTACTTCCAGACGCGAGCCAACAGCTACGGCAATTCCACGGCGCGATCTGCGATCACTGCGCTTGTGTTGGCGATTGGGAAACAAAAAAGCTGCAAAGAATACACGGCGACCGCCAAGTTCATCTCGCAGGATCTCGAACAACGCTACCAATCGCACCCGTTGTATGGCGATTATTATCAGGCTCAGGCGTTGTTCCAGGTGGACTACAAAGCGTGGCAAAGTTGGAACCGCGAACGCATCCGGCAAACCGTTTTACTGGCCAACGAAGATGGAAGCATCGGCCGCTCTCCGGTTGGCCCGGCGTACTCAACAGCTATGTCGATGCTCACCCTCGCGCTGAACTACCGGTTCTTACCGATCTACGAACGCTAATAAAAAAATACCAAACCATCACAACGGCCACACAGCGACTACTAGCCGAGATCACTTATGTCCGAACCGACTTCCGACGAAAACTCGAAGGCATCGGAAAGCCGCTTCCAGTTCAGCCCCGCAGAACTGACTGACGAGTACGGAGGCTTGGGACGAATACCTTTTCTGATCCTGTTCCCGGGCATCGCATTTCTGGGGGTCGCAGCAGGCCGAATCGGTGAAGTGGACGATGAGATTGCATTGTGGGTCACGTTCGTGGTTCTGCTGTTGCTAGCTGGAGCACGTCTGCGAAACCTCGGCTACAGCACGTGGCGACTGCTTATCCCGCTGGTGCCGGCTCTGATCATTTTGCTTTATCCTGAGCTACCGAGCCCAGCACGAAGCTCACCAATTAAGGTTGTCGTGTGGGCCATCGTGTCTATCGCGGTGTTTTTCATTGTCCTGATTAGATGTTTGCTCTTTTATCTCAGGCTGTTCGCCGGCCCGGTTGGCTACGGGGACAATAGGAAACTGGATAAGCCAGGGCTGGTGATTGCGTTAGTAATGGTGGGGATGGCTTTGCTGGGGGGCTTCATCGTGTACTCACAAATCCAAGAGATGCGGGACCGTTCCAGCCAGAAGCAGAACGTACTACTCACTCGCGAGTCCCAACAACTACTTGCAGGATCCGTCACAACAAAACATGCAACCGAGTCTGCACACCCAACCTCAGCCACTCTACCAACCGGATACCGATCGAACGGAACGTTCGTCGCGTTATAGGACGCGGGCTTTGAATTCGACGGTGCCTTTGGCTTTGCCTTCGAGCTTGCCTTGCAATTCGAAGGTCAGCATCTGACTGCCTTCGAAATTGTCATCAACAACGATCTTGCCCTTGCGATCTGACGCGCCGCTGTTTTCGATGAACTCGAGACGCGGCGTGAGGTTGTCCACGATGCGGATGTTGTACAGGTCCTTGTCACCGATATTCTGGAACTCGATGGTGAACGTGAGAATGTCACCCGGTACCGCGGTTTCCACATCGACCATCTTGATGATTCGCAGATGACCTTTCGTGCTTTCGTCGTCGATACCAATGTGGACCTGCGGTTTAACTGACGCTTCCACTTCCATCGCTGCCGCGTTGACAGCCTGGATGATTGGGAACGACTTAAGTGACCAGTCGGCCGCTTTCTGAATCCGGTTAGCCAACCACGCTTCGTTCGCACGTTCGAACTGCATGCCGGCCTGAACCTGGCTGCGTTTGATTGGCTTCAGCACGAACACATTGCCGGCCGCTTTTTCTTTGGCCGACATCGCGATGCCAGCATCGACGGTGTCCAGTTCGCTGCCGCGTTCACGAGTCCGCATGCCGCTGGCTTTGCTGCGGCGATTCGAAGTCGCCAAAGTCATCCTGCTGCTAAACGATGCACCAGGATTTACATCCGTGGCCTGGGCCAAACGGTCGACGTTGGTGTCTTGTTCCGGTCCGGTAATCGTCTTAACGGCGGCAAACCGTGGAGCGTAAACGGCAACCGGGTTCGATGGACGAACATGCTGTTCGCCGGTGTGGTCGATGTATTCTGCGAACGTATCTTCTGTTTCGACACCCAACCGGGTACCGGAATTGTAGTGCACCTTCATCCCACGATCGCCTCCGTCAAAGAGGTACTCGTCCGGGTAACGGTAGACGTCGGAATCCGACGACACGACTTCCATCGTCGGGTATTCCTGCCCGTCAATGGGAACGAACTCCTGACGCGGTTCGGCTGGAGTGAAGTAGGCAGTCTGCTGAATCATCGACGGCGCCGCGGTGGCGGTGGGTTGTTGTGGAGCCATCGCCATGGCGGAACGGCCAGAGCCCATCTGGTGCGGCATGGGATAAGCCGGCGCAGGTCGCGGCACGGGTTGGTAGCCCTGCTGCCACTGGTTTGACTGCGCCATGTGGTTCGCCATTTTCGTTGCGCAGCCAGTCAGCGATACCGACAAGGCCAGCATCATGGTACCGGCGATAACCTGGCAGTTGACGCGTCTCATGTTTCGCAAACTCTGTTTCATGGCCTGACATTCGAAGCTTGGCGAACCGGGAACAACGTCGCACGCCCTGCCTGTGGTTCGTTGATCACTGCAGGTCTTTGATAGATGAGCGATGATTGAATCGGCCCGCCGGTTCCAAAGAAGTCACCATTGGCTCCGTTCACAACGGGTTTTCGAGAACCCAAACGCAGGATCAGCATGGGGCGCCCCAGGCGATCTGCTTCAGCGAACAGATTAATTCTGTTTGGCAGTTTCGTAGTCGCTTCCTCCAGCGAACGCCGCACGGCGAGGGCTCGACGTGGAGCTTCCAGGTACACCACTTTGGTGACCATGCGACCCTTTGAGGCGGCAACGATTTCGTCTTTGGTGATCGCCAGTGGAATCGGGTAGCGATTCTCAAGTCCGGCCGGTGGATGCAACTGATCCAGAATCTCAATGGACGGATACAGTTCAACGCCGGCGAGATCGGGAATGTTTGAGATCTGCAGT
The DNA here is from genome assembly GCA_964485095.1 of uncultured Planctomycetaceae bacterium. Taxonomy (GTDB): domain Bacteria; phylum Planctomycetota; class Planctomycetia; order Planctomycetales; family Planctomycetaceae; genus CAYNWT01. Next base: position 25,586 of record CAZAIB010000044.1, read on the forward strand.
CGGTAGACGTGACCGACAGCCAGGCCAGCCTGAGCCGGAGCCGGCTGTGTTTCCAGGGCTGAACCGTAGGAATCCATGAAACCGACCATCCCACCGGAAGGTAGTTCAACGCGAACCGCTTGCGGCGAACCGATGGTTGTGCCCGCAGAAAGACTGTGCCACTGCGAAGCGACGCCAGCGGGCGTGGATTGGTTCAACGGGAAGTAGCGTCCCGGTGGATTCGTAAACTGCTGGCCGAATGCAACATTCGGCACTTGCAGAACGAATACCGCGATGATGCACAAGCTGCTGAATACTGAGCGTTGAGTTCTCATGCTCTGCCTGCGAGTTGGGGCGCTTTGGCGTTACCGGAGCGTTCAAAAAAAGCCTGCCTGGAAAACCGAATCGGTTCCGCAGGCAGGCCAGAGTCTTAAGCCTTACTTCTAACGGTGACCGTATCGGCCGCCTGGACCCGCGATGCTGCCAGCAGCACCTGGAGGGTAGACCGCAGGTGTCTGCGATCGTGGGTAAGACACTTCACCTGCTTTGAAGACAGGATTCTTTTCTGTGTACTGAACGTGTCGCACTGGTGGTGGCAATGAGTAGCCAGGTTCGTGCTTCACATCGATCAGCAAGTGGTCAACCGGCGATGGCAATCGGTTCTCGGTCAGGTTTCGCACGGTGTGCGACTTCAGACCGGCAGGACCGCCAAGCGGCAGGTGTGGAGGACCAGGCAAACCGATTGGTGTGCCAGTGATTGGGATACCCCATGATTGACCGCCTGGCATTCCTGGAGCACCAGCCCCAGCCATGATGGCTGCGTTTGGAATCATGCCGTTTGGTAGTTGGTGCGATCCCGGTCCACCACCGAAACCACCAGCGGAGGTCGCAATGGCGACAGGAGCAGCGAACTCGCCGACTTCACCGTTGTACGATGCCTGAAGAATCCCGCTGCTTGGGCTGCTGCCCATCTGCAGGTCTTTGTTACCCATTCGCAGGATCGCCATGACTGTTCCGCGGCGTTCTGCTTCAGAGACCGGATCAGCTCCGGGACTCAGTTGTGTTGAGACAAGTGTTTCGACACCAGCGATCGCAAGTTCCTGGTGACGTGCATCCGGAAGATAGATGACCTTTGTCACGAAGTTGTTGCTGTCAACCTGATCAAGATCGTCTGATGTGATGTCGACCGGGATGCTGTTGTGAGCCAGGTAGGCCTGTGTCGTTGGATGAACAGGTCGTACTTCCAGAGTCGGGTAAACGTTCATCGCTTCCCGACGAGGAATACCGCTGAACTTCAGCTGGTAGGTGCTGCCCTGATAGAAGTCGTAGCGACCAGGAGCAACAAGCTGGCTGTCAGCGAAGCCTGAACCGGCCTGCCAGCCAATCAACATGCCAGCAGGGCCAGTGAATTTGACTTGTGATGAGCCCATAGACAATCCGCCGCCGCCGTGGCCTCCGAAGCCTGCAGCCGCACCGGGCTGAGCCATCAAGGCCAAAACGCCAGGACCGGGTCCATCGACCATCGGGCCAGGCCGTTGCAACATCGAGGCCGGTGGGGCCACGTATTGACCATTATCGAAGGCCTGATGATGGACGCCGCTCGTAGTGCAGCCCACGCAGACCACCAATACGGTGCTCAGAGCGAGAAAATACAGTTTCATGGCCTACCCCTTCGAGTCCTTCGAGTGGTTCGCGAAATTTCGCTAAATGGCACGCAGGTCGGCAAATCTGCCACGCGCCGATGTCTGGTTGTTCGTACTAGCTGTAAGGTTGTTGGTGGATTCACAGTCGACCCACGCTTTGGGTTCTCTGTACAATCCGAGCATCGCCCGTATGGTTGGGCGGTCAGCCATCCAGCGGTAAAACGCATGCACGGCTACTACTCCTTGTTGTTGTCGGACCCGCGTGATGCAAATCTTTGGTAAATCCGGCACTTTCCGAACAGGAAACAAACTTTGCGCAGCTTGCCAATGTTTCGAATGATGAACACACACTATTTCGCCGGAACAATTTGCGTCGTTGTGGCGTGTTCTGCTTCTCTGGCCGCCTTTGCGAATCCCGCTCCGACGCAGGATGAAGCGGCAAAAAAAACCGCTGCGCAGGTACTGGATGACGCCATCGCCAGCCTGACAAAGTACTCCAGCATCCAGGCCGATCTGCACGAAACCGTCTCGATGGGAACCCGGCGTTTCACCGCCAAAGGTTCTTACGTACAAGGACCAAACAACCAACTGCGATTGAACCTGGAAATCAATCCGGTCGAAGAAGTTGCGGCCCCTGCCGAAGGCGAGAAGAAAGCAGCTCCAGGCGATACCAAGAAGAAATCGAACTCAGTCCTGCAGGTCTCCGACGGACGCATGCTCTGGACACAGTGGACCCTGGACGGAAAGTCGCGAGTCGAACGTCGAGACATCCAGGAAATCACAAAGGCTCTGGCTGGCTCCAAACGTTGGACGCCGCAGCAGCTTCTTAGCGACATGGGTCTTGGTGGCGTGCCCGCACTGTTAACCTCCATGAAGAAACGCATGGACTTCAAAGGCGTTCGCACTGAAGAAATCGATGGCAAGCAGTTTGTCGTTGTACAGGGTCGATGGAACCAAACACAGCTCCGGGTGTTCAATGCGAATCCGGCTGAAAGCGATCCGATTCTGGATTCATTTCTGCCTGAGTACGTACGGGTCTTCTTCGAAAAGGAAACCCTGTTCCCTTGCCGCATCATGTTCCTAAAACGACACCCGAACCCCAAAACCCGGACGGCTCGACCGCTGGTGACTCTGGACCTCACCAACCGGGTTCTTAACGGCGATATCGATCCCGAACAGTTCCGCTTCGATGGCAACGCGCAAGATCAGACAGACATCACCGAACAACTGATCAAAGCCATGAAGGGCCAGGCCGCTCAGGCAGAACAGATGAAAGCTGCATTCGCTCGCCAACGGCAGCAGCAACAGCAAGCACAGCCCAAGCCGGGCGGCTAAAGGCGAACGCCGTACGAACGCTTGGGTCGCCGCCCGCGACTTTGATTGGTGTTGCTCCAATTGCCGTTGTGGCTCTACGCTCGCCGTTCGTGATCTGGTGGATGGAGAACAGCCATGAGCCAACCTGTAGAACTGCGGAAAGACGAGTACACCTCGTACTGGCACAAGGTTCCAGGCTGGGCAATTTCTCTTGGACTCCACGGCGCGTTGCTGTTGGTCTTTATGTCTACGATGCGAGGCTGCGGCGGAACCACAACTGGCAAGGCTGGCGAAGAATTCCGAAACTTTGGCATCTACGTAACGGACTCCGCGCCCAACGATGCTGACACACCAACAACTGAAGTAGAGACGACCGATCAGAATTCGACTGAGGTTGTCGACGCCAACCCTGTTGATGCTCAGCCACCAGCAGACCTCAGCTTGCCCAACTCGCAACTGCCTGCCATCGGCGCGGGACCACCACAGATGCCACCAAGCGTTGGAGCAAGTGACATCAAGCAAGTCGTCAAATCCAGTGGTCAGTTGCAAGCCGATTCTTTGGGGCTGGGCCCCGGCGAAACCGCGTTCGTCGATATTCGAGACTCGGGGACGACGTTCGTCTACGTGATCGATCAGTCAGGCAGCATGTTGGGCAACAAAATCGCATTCGCCCGCGCGCAGCTAAGTAGTAGTTTGAATGTGCTGCAGCCATACCAACAGTTTGGGGTTCTGTTCTACAACACCCGAGTCACCTCGTTGCAACTCCGAGCCGGCGATGGCACTCGCATGTATGCCGCCAACGAACGAAACGTTGCTCGCGCGATCCGTGAAATTCGGGCCGTGCGAACCGATGACGGAACCAAACACTATCCGGCTCTGAAGAAAGCAATCGAACTCAGGCCAGACGTCATTTTCTTCCTCACAGATGGCCATGACACCCCCATCACGCCCGGAGATCGGGAAACCATCCGCAGGCTCAACCGCGGCCGTAGCCGGATCCACTGCATCGAGTTTGGCGAGGGCGGCTTGACCAGCCCCAATAGCTGGCTGAGAGCCGTCGCGCGTGAAAATGGCGGTCGCTACAAGTACGTGGATGTCACTCGGCTACCGTAAGTTCGCTCACAGTCTCCAGTCCGCCAGGCATCGCACTTCTGTTTCGCATATGCTGTTGGCCACACTTCCAGTTTGATGCAGGCTTCGCGCATGTCACACCGTATTCGTTACATCATGGTCGGCGGGTTCCTTGGAGCCGGCAAGACGACAACACTTGGCCGTCTCGCCGCGCACTACATGAAAGAAGGGAAGACTGTCGGTATCGTCACCAACGACCAGGCCGACGATCTGGTTGATACCAACACGCTTAGGTCTCAGGGCTTCGACGTTGGTGAAGTTGCCGGTTCCTGCTTCTGTTGCAACTTCAACGAACTCATCAGCACCATCGGAACGCTTGGTGAGAACCAAAAACCCGACATCATTCTGGCTGAACCTGTCGGCAGTTGCACCGACCTGGTCGCCACGGTCATCCAACCCATCAAACAACTGTACGACGCCGAATTCGATATCGCCCCGTACTGTGTCATCCTGAAACCCAGCCACGGTCGTCGCATTCTGAACAACGAAAAGCGCAGCGGTTTCTCACCAAAGGCGGCGTACATTCTGAAGAAGCAAATTGAAGAAGCAGACGCGATTCTGATCAACCGCATCGACGAACTCGCCCCCGAAAAAATCGACGAACTCACAGCGCTGCTGGACAGTCACCAACCGGGTATCCCGGTACTACGGGTCTCAGCCAGAACCGGTGAAGGCTTCGATACACTCACACAGTTCCTCGCGCAGGATGGAGACTTTGGCAAACGTGTGCTGGACATCGACTACGACATCTATGCAGACGGTGAAGCCGAACTCGGTTGGCTAAACAGCAGTGCTGAGGTTTCCGCAGATACTGAGTTTTCTATGGACGAACTCCTGCTTTCGGTCGTCCAACGATTGCAGACATCGCTTAGCGAAATCGATTCGGAAACAGCCCACCTGAAAGCGATTGGCTTGTGGGAGGGTTTCTTTGGTGTCGCCAACCTCATCAGCAGCGAGAACCAGCCGGAACTGTCACTGGCATCGAACTGCAACGTGAAATCATTCGACCTCATCGTGAACGCGCGGGTCGTGTGTGATCCGGCGGTTCTTGAAGAACACGTGCTGACGGCCATCAATGCGGCCTGTGAAGCCAGCAATGCGAAACCTGATTTTCGAGCAACACAAAGCTTCCGACCTGGACGACCGGTGCCAACACACCGAATCGAAGGATAGTGGAATCTCGGCCAGCAGCGGTTTTCCACATGAAAAACCGCCCTCAACCTGCCAGAATCGCAACCCGCTCAATTCGATGAGGTTATCTCACCGATAGGACAGTCTGTTGATTGCCTCCATCAACAGACCAGTCACAGTTGAGAAAAGAGAACCCACGATGACCGTCCCAAGTGAGCCGGATGCTTCGGCATCTCCGCTGCGAGTCGTGATCGCCACGTCAGAAACCGTCCCGTTTTCCAAAACGGGCGGACTGGCAGACGTGTCATCAGCTCTGTCGAAAGCTCTATCCAAACGCGGCGCGGAAGTATCGCTGTTTGTACCGATGCACCGGATGCCGACCGGGAAGGATCTTCCTGAAATCCACGACACCGGTTTGCGGTTCGATGTTCCTGTTGGCAACGAGAACGTTCCGGCGACCGTTCACTGGACTGAATTTCCAGACAGCCAGGTGCGAATCTTTTTCATCGTCCAGCCAAACTACTTCGACCGCGATTCACTGTACGGAGATCAATCCGGCGACTACGGCGACAACTGTGCGCGGTTTGTGTTCTTTAGCCGTGCGGTAATGGAAGCGACGCGGCGATTGGTGCTGCGGCCGCACGTTATGCACTGCAACGATTGGCAGACCGGGTTGATTCCGGTTCTGTTGGAAGCGGAATACCGCGGGACGTCCGGGTTTGAGAACACGGCTTCGGTGTTCACGATTCACAACCTGGCGTACCAGGGCCAGTTCTGGCACTTCGACATGGAGATGACGGGGATCGATTGGAGCTACTTCAACTGGAAGCAGATGGAATCGCACGGCAACTTAAACCTCATGAAGACCGGCCTTAGCCTGGCCGACCGCATCACAACCGTAAGCCCAACGTACGCGCAGGAAATCCAAACCGAAGAATTCGGAAACGGACTTGAAGGCGTGCTGCAACACCGCAGCGACAAGCTTTCCGGAATCCTAAACGGCATCGACATCACCGAATGGAACCCGGCGACCGATCCGTTGATCTCAGACAACTTCGACATCCAGTCCTTCCCGACCAACAAGCCAAAGTGCAAACGTGTCCTGCAGGAAGCGTTTGGCCTGCCGCAGCGCAGCGATGTCCCATTGATTGGCATGGTGTCTCGCATGTCGACGCAAAAAGGGTTCGACATCATCGCCGAGGCGGCTCCGATTTTTCTACGACACGATTTGCAGCTCTGCATTCTCGGAACCGGCGATCCGTCGTGCGAAGCGATGGCGCGGGGGCTGGCGGAAAAATACCCGGACAAGGTGTCGGTGCAGTTGGCGTTCAACGAACAGACCGCTCACCGCATCGAAGCGGGTTCAGATGTGTTCCTCATGCCCAGCCGATACGAACCGTGCGGGCTGAACCAAATGTATTCGCTGGCGTACGGAACGTTGCCGTTGGTTCGAGCCACCGGAGGCCTGGCAGATTCGGTTTTCGATGCCACGCCCGCCAACGTTCTGGCCGACGTTGCAACAGGGTTTGTATTTCATCAGTACTCCGCGTCCGCATTAGCGGTCGCGTTTGATCGGATGTTGGTTGCGTATTCCGATCAGGAAGCGTGGCACCGCATGGTCCGAACCGGAATGCAACAGGACTTCTCGTGGGACCGCAGCGCGGCTGAGTACGAACAGGTTTATGCCGACGCCATCAAAGACTGCCATGTCTGATCTCGCCGAAATTCGCCGTGACCCGATCCGCGGTCACTGGACAATTATTGCACCCGGTCGCGATTCACGACCGGTGTTGACGCAGACTGTCACGACCGATTCCACAGAAGACAATCCGTTTCAGGCGGGCAACGAATCCGAAACGCCGAAGGAACGGTTCGCGGTTCGAGACGATGCCGGCAACTGGACCGTGCGAGTGGTCCCGAACCGCTATCCGGCCTTGCACGAAGACGCCCCCGCACAAAACGCACCGCAGGATCCATTCGTATCCATCCCCGCGCGTGGCCAGCATGAGGTGATTGTTGAGTGTCCTCACTTCGAACAGCAACTTGCGGTTCTTTCCGAATCGCAAATTACCGACGTGTTGATCGCGTGGCAGTCCCGACTGCGGACCGTGGCAGAACAAGCAGAATTCGACTACGCGCTCATTTTCAAGAACAGCGGGAAAGCAGCCGGGGCGTCGATACCGCATTCGCATTCACAGCTCACCGCCACCGTTGAAGCACCAGTGCCAGTTCAGGCTGAACTCAAGTTAGCTCGCGAGTTCTACGAAGCCCGCGGCGTCGCGCTTCAGGACTATGTTGTTGAACGCGAGTGCCAGGCGGATCGTTCGATATGGCAGACGGATCGCCTTGTTGCATTCTGTCCCTACGCAAGTCGGTTCGGCAGCGAGACCTGGATCGCCCCGATTGGCCAGTCCGCAGCGTTCAATTCTCTGGACACAACCGCGTTGGCGGAAGTCGCGGTTCTCCTGAAAGCCACGCTGCTGGCGATCCTGGAAGAACACCCAAACGCGGCCTACAACCTGCATCTGCACACGGGACCGTTCTCCTCAAGCACACAGCCGTGGTTCCGTTGGCGATTGGAAATCTGCCCGCGACTGGCAGGACTTGCCGGTTTTGAATTGGCGACCGGTTGCTACATCAACACTCTCGCTCCTGAACAGGAAGCGCGGAAACTCCGTGAGCGACTGCAGATCGGCCCTGGATAGCCCGCCGAACCACGTTTGTGTCGTTTGGCTCCCAGAATCGGCTCGCACCGATTTGTACTGCTCGCCGGTCTTTGTGCGGATTCACCGCCGGTTTAGGCCGAATTAAGAAGGCAGGGCCCTATGCGCGCTGGTGGCGTTTCGACTGACTGTGCATGGGTAGAAAAACGACACGCTGGATCCGTGCCAACGCATCCGCGCGCGACGTGTGAAAGGACTGGCCGAATGGCCTCGCGAATTCGACTTGTACTGACTCTTCACAACCATCAACCGGTTGGGAATTTCGACGGTGTCTTCGAAGAAGCATTTCAGGACAGCTACGCGCCATTCCTGAAAACGTTGGACGAGTTCCCAGGTATCCGGTTTAGCCTGCATACGTCCGGCAGCCTGCTGGAATGGTTGGTGACAGCGCACCCTGAGTACATCGATTTGCTACGGCAGATGGTGCAGCGTGGCCAGGTCGAAATCATCGGCGGCGCGTTCTACGAACCGATTCTGCCGAACATCCCGCGTCGTGACCGAGTTGGCCAGATTCAAAGTTACTCTGACTATCTGCAGCAATTGTTTGGCCAGACGATCCGCGGCATGTGGATTCCTGAACGCGTTTGGGAACAGTCGCTAACCGCAGAGATCCGCGCGGCGGGTATCGAATACACCGTACTGGATGACTATCACTTCAAGTGCGCCGGGATGCGTTCAGAAGAACTCACCGGCTACTACCTGACGGAGGACGAAGGCTCGTTGCTTGGTATCTTCCCGGGCAGCGAACGGTTGCGGTACACAATCCCGTTTCGACCGCCGCAGGAAACCATCGACTACCTGCGCGAAGTGGCTGAGCAAACGCCGAACGCTGTTGTTGTCTTTGGCGACGACGGCGAGAAGTTCGGCACATGGCCCGGAACGAAGAAACATGTTTACGAAGACGGCTGGCTGAGAAGTTTCCTGGAAACGCTGACACTGCATTCAGACTGGATCAACGTCACAACGCTGGGCGACGCGGTCGATGAAGTTCCGCCGTTGGGTCGAGTCTACCTACCGGACGCCAGTTATCGCGAAATGACCGAATGGGTTCTCCCCACGCAGGCTCAGCAGGAATTCACCGGACTGACTCATCGCGAAGACATTAATGACGAATGGCGCAAGCTGATTCAATTCACGCGCGGTGGCTTCTGGCGGAACTTCCGAACGAAGTATCCCGAGAGCAACGAGATGTACTCGCGGATGTCGGAGATCAGCAAACGTGTGTCAGAAGCGGCTCACGAAGCGAACTCGGCCGACACCGAAGACATTGTCCGCGAAGCACGCGGGCACCTGTACCGCGCTCAATGCAACTGTTCGTACTGGCACGGCGCGTTTGGTGGCTTGTACCTGCCACACTTGCGCAACGCGGTCTACAAACATCTGATCACGGCCGACACAGCACTGGAAGCACTGACCCACGACGACGAACGGTGGGTCAGCGTGACCGCCGAAGACTTCAATCTGGATGCGCGAACCGAAGTTCGTCTGGCCAGCGACCGCATGCTGGCGTACCTGGCCCCCGCAACCGGCGGGCACATGTACGAACTCGACATCCGCGCTTGCAACGTCAATCTACTGGCAACGCTGAATCGACGAAGCGAAGCCTATCACGACCGCGTTCGTGAGGCTGGCGAAAACCAGGGCGGACACGACGAAAACGATGCCGTCAGCATTCACGATTTGGTTCGATTCAAACAACCGGATCTGCATCAGCGACTGCAGTACGACTACTGGCCGCGGAAAAGTCTTGTCGATCATTTCATGACACCAGGTCTGAAGCTGGAAGAATTCCAGGCCGGCGACGGCGCGCTGGGCGACTTTGTTGAAGGTCAGTATCAGGCAAGCACCCGCGAATCAGATAGTCGAGTGGACGCGGTTCTGACTCGAACCGGCCGAGTGGGCAAGCACACGGTGCGTGTTACCAAAACGGTTTCGATGGCGACCGATTGGGGCGGCAATATTCGTGTTCGCTACGAACTGGAAGACTTGCCACGCGGTCTTCAGATTCAATTCGGTGTCGAATTCAACTTTGCCAGCATTCCGGGCGGCGCCGACGATCGGTACTACTACGACGGCATCGGGCAACAACTTGGGACGGCCGATTCAACACTGGCTATCGATTCCAAACGTCTGGGACTTGTCGACGAATGGCAGGGCCTGGATGTCGCATTGGAACTATCGCGCGACGCCCACATTTGGGCGATGCCGATTCAGACAGTCAGCCAGTCGGAAAGCGGCTTCGAACTGGTTCATCAAAACTGCTCTGTGGTTCCACACTGGCAGTTTGAAGTCCCCGGCGACGGTCGCTGGACCGTCGAAATGACGTTGTCCATCGACACATCCATGGCAAAGGCTCGCGAACTGGCCACACTTTCAGCCGAAGCTGGTTCGTAACGTTTTACTGACACGTGTTGATGCGAAACGGTAAGCGAAGTGGGTACAATTGTGGGGACTTCCACAGATTGACTCAGAATGACAACCGCTTCGACTTGCCAGGAATGTGGCCTCACCGCTGAACTTAGCGGCGGCCTTTGCGCATCGTGTCAGTCAATCCACGCAGCCACGATCGCGCCGACGAGTAACGAGAACCTGACACCTGTCGGCAGTGTCCCGAATGAAGTCGGTGACTACGAGATCATCGAAGAGATCGCTCGCGGCGGGATGGGCATCATTTACAAGGCCCGGCACCGGCAACTGAACCGGACCGCCGCACTGAAGATGATCCTCAGCGGGCGGTTCTCCTCAGAAGAAGAACTCAAACGATTCCATATCGAAGCCGAAGCGGCTGCGAAGCTGGACCACCCTGCCATCGTTCCGGTCTACGAGATCGGTGAGTTTGATGGGCAGGCGTTCTTCGCGATGAAATTCGTGGAAGGCGGTTCGCTGGCTGAAAAGCTGGACGACTTCAAAACAGACAACCGCCGCGCGATGCAGATGCTATCCAAAGTCGCTCGCGCGGTTCACCACGCGCATCAACGTGGTGTCCTGCATCGGGACTTGAAGCCAGCAAACATTCTGATCGACACGGACGGTGAACCGCTCATCACAGACCTTGGCCTCGCAAAGAGTACGGCCAACGACAGCAACCTGACCAACACCGGCGCGATACTGGGTACGCCCAGTTACATGCCGCCAGAACAAGCCGCCGGTGCCGGCGTCACAACGTCCGTCGATGTCTACTCGCTGGGCGCGATCATGTACGAGTTGCTTACGGGGCAGCCACCGTACAAGGGCGAAACAGCTATCGAAACAGTGATGCAGGTCATCGAAGGCCCGCCGCCACCGCCAAGTACGATGATACCGTCGGTGGATCGCGGGCTGCAGCTGATCTGCATGAAGTGTCTCGAACCGAAACCAGAAGACCGTTACGTTTCGGCCGATGCGCTTGCCAAAGATCTGGACGCGTGGCTGGCAGGTGCTCCCCTTAGCGTTAAGCCGCCAACGCTGGGTTCGCGGGTTTATGTGTGGTTCGACAAGAACCGTCGACTCCTTCTCGTAAGCCTCGCGGTACTGCTGGGGATACTAATTTCACTGCCCTTCGCGTTGACCGTGCTGACAGAGAGTCAGTACCGGAAGGTCTACGACAATTTTCCTGACAGCGATACGCCTTTGCTGTTTCAACAAGCAAACAACGTTCCAGCCTGGGTCGCCGGAGCGACCGTTCTGTTTCTGATTCTGATCTTGTGGCCCGCGACCGGCTGGTTGACCGCATTGATAGCGAAACCCAAATCCGCAAGACATGCGGCTGCCGTTGGCTCGGTAACATCGGTCGTGATAATGATCATGGTCGGACTGATGATGGGCTGGATTGTCGTCGTAAAGACCACCACCAGTTCGTCTCGTGGCGAGATCCATGCTCTCGCCCGAGCGGTTTGGTCGCCTGACGATGTTGTGTCGGAATCGCCTGAGGATGCAGACCCTGCGCCCGAACGGGTTGATCACCTGCAAGTCGCAAACAAGTTGTTTAAGGGGATCGAAGACATCCCTAAGAAAGATCGCGCGAGGGTAGTTGCTGATCGCATCCTCGCCGATCAAATTGCTATCGCACCGCTAAGTTTGGGAATTGCGATTCTGGTGTCCGTGGCTGCCGCGATACCGATTATCCTTGGAACCGTGCTGGGGTACTTCCTGCTAAAACGCGGCAACTGGTTCTGGGTTAGCTACATTCGATACACGTTCGCCTGGTGGGGCATCATCTGGAGCCTGGCCCTGGGATTTAGTCTGATCAGCGACGGTGTCAGGCTCAGTGGCCTGGGCGACGGCCTCCTCCCAAGGATCATCATAATGACGGTCTTCGGCACAATGACATGGCTTGCGCTCCGAAGGTGGCGGAAAGAGAAACCCGAGCCTGACCCCGACCCAGCAACCTCACCCACCATCAGCTAGCGCAACGTTCCGTTGCATTGGTATGGTGACTCGATTTGGTATCTGCGCGCCCGGTTGGGCGCTTCTCGAACCAGACTCCTTCACTGTCATTAGCACATTGTGCCGGTTGTGACAGTCGTAGTACCGTTACCTCCCGCCGCTTCCGCACATCTCTACGATCGCCCCACGATCGCGTGACCTAGAGTTCTCACAGACCACCCTCCGCGCGCACGGTTGCGCGCGGGTGTTCTGATTTCCCTCGAACTCTGATGTAAAACATGAACGCTCCCGCCCCCGCTCAACAGCACGAAAAGTGGCTCTCCCGCGCGATCATCGCGACGATTCTCATGGCGTGTGCCCTGATGATGTCACAGCGTATGGTCGACCCGGATTTGTGGGGCCACATTCAGTACGGCGAAGACTGGGTTGCCGAAGGCGCGCTGCCGCGCGTTGCGTCGCACACTTACGCGGCTCCGGGTTATACGTGGGTGAACCACGAGAACCTAAGCGAACTGGCTTTGGCTTTTGGTCATCGAGCCGTCGGCGGCGTGGGTCTGATGATTGGCAAAGCTGTGTTTGGCGTGCTGATGTTGCTGTCCATGATTTGGGTCGCGACGAAGAAGGGCGCTCATCCGGTTCTGGCCACGATTTCAATGGTTGCTGTTAGCCTGGGGCTGACTGAGTTCTGGTGTGCTCGACCGCAACTGGCGAGTTTCCTTTGCATGGCGGCCGTCCTGGTGATTCTTGAGTCGGCGTTTGTTGACTGGAACGACAACAACAAAGTTCGGTTCGGCCGGATGCTGTGGCTGATACCGACACTCGTCATCTGGACCAACGCGCACGGTGGCTTTCTTGCTGGCGTTTGTGTTGTGGCGGCATACCTTGGCCTGCGAGGCCTGGACGCGCTACGTCGAGACCAAAAGCGGGCGATGCCCGTCGCCGCAAAACTGTGCGGCGTGATTGTCGCGTGCGGTCTGTGCACGTTGATCAATCCGTACGGGACAGATTTGCTCATGTGGCTGCTGAAGTCACTTGGTTCGCCACGCCCGGAAATTTCAGAGTGGGTTTCGATTCCCAACAGCGGCCCAACAATCATTCCGTTCACCGCGCTGACATTGCTGACGCTGATTAGCCTGAAGTTTTCGACTCGGCCACGCGATGCAGCTCAGTTCATCACCATCGGCCTGGTTGCTGCTCAGACATTTATGCACTGCCGACACATTGTGTTCTACGCGATTCTGTTTGGGTACTGGATGCCTCAGCACTTGCAGTCCGTTTGGGAACGCATGAAAGCGTCCGCACAGGAGAGGCCGCAGTCAGAGCCACTCACGCAAAACGGTGCTCGCAATTTGAGTCTTTCATTCGGTGCGGTTGGTTTGCTGTTTGCCGGGATGCTGGCGTACCAGTTAAGTCAGTTTGGAGTTGACCGCGAAGAGTACCCCGTGGACGCATTGCAGTTCATGGCCGACAACGAATTGGACGGTCGCATTGTTGTGACGTTCGATTGGGCTCAGTACACCCTTGCGGCGATGCCTGGCAGCACCGTTGGCTTCGACGGCCGGTTCCGAACATGCTACCCGCAGACCGTTGTTGATATGCACTTCGACCTGGTCCTTGGGAACATTCCGCACGCACGGCACCGGGGTGAAGAGTCGGGACCTTTCGACCCAACGAAGGTGTTGGAACACGGCAATCCCGATTTCGTCCTCATCGATCGCCAGCGCGATCCGTCTGCCATTCCTGTGATGGCAAAGCGAAACGACTGGACGCTGCTGTATCAGGATAAGGTGAGCCAGCTATGGGCGCGTTCGTCGAAGTTCGACGACCCAAACAGTACACATTACATTGCGAACCGCGATGTCTCTGATCGCGATGTCAGTGGGATCGCCGCATGGCCGGGCTTCCCGCGTGAAGCTGGTCGAGATGCCTTTGTCGTTTCGGCTCGCGAACATCTCGCCGCGCATGGAGCCACACCGACGACGGCGAAGCTGGAGCTACCAATTCTCTCAAGAATCGCGCTCGCGGTTCGCTCGACATCGTTGCCAAGGCTTTATGTTCGGTAGACATCAGGGTAGCGGACAAGGCAACAAGTCCCGTGCGGTTCCTGCCGGGCTTTAGGTAGGGGCTCGTAGCCTCATCCACTACGCTCAAGTTATTTGAGTCGATGTCGAACCGTTTGGTTTACGACTTCAGGCTGAAGTCTTCCACAGGAGCGCCGGCAATCAGAATTTCAGCGACCGGACCGGTCGTGTTCTGAGCGCTTCAGCCACCGCCGCTGGGGAATACTGGAGCCTGTGGGAAGACAGGGCGTCCGACTGGTGCGCCGTGGCACCCTGAAAACAGACCGCATGTGACAACGGCCGCGAGCATCAGCCCGGGTGCTTTTGAAAAACGATTCGCCATGGGATTCCTTTCCTCTGGCTGAACGAAGTTTAGAAACTATAGGCGCCTGCATGACTAAGCCCATAGTCAAACTTTTGGACGCCGCAATTCGCGAGACCTTACACGCGTTCTGAGAGTTTGGTCAGTTGGTTCCTGCACAATGCATGCGATCAGCGGTTTGATGTAAGAGTTACATTCGCCAAACCGGCAAGTGTTGCCGCTGCACGCTGGTCACTGTGTATCCACTGCTGGTTTGCCCGCAGTGCGCATGATGGCAAGAACGCGCTATACACCATCGCAGGACTCAGTTCCTACGCGCCCAGCATCTCACGAATCGCATCAATAGCCGGCAGCAACGAAACCGGTTCATCAATCGCTCCGGCAAAGATATCGCCGAGTCGTTCAATGCGTTCCGGCACAGCGTGAATCGTAAACTGCGATGGTCGCAGGTCGTCGGTGAGTTCATCCCACTGCAGGGGGGTTGAAACACACGCTGCGGTTACGGGCCGAACGCTGTACGGAGCCGCAATCGTCTGACCGCGGCGGTTCTGCATGTAATCGACATAGACCTGTCCCACGCGTTCGCTGCGTTTGCGTTCGATCGTGGCAATGCCCGGGTGACGCATTACTGTCAGCCGCGCGACACCCTCGCAGAACATCCGCACGTGATCGTACGAGTACTCGGGGAGAACCGGCACGTAGATGTGCAGCCCTTTCGAACCGGATGTCTTTAGCAGCGGATGCAGACCCGCGTCGTGCAGGATCTCGCCAATTGTTCGAGCAATCGTGATCACATCGGTGAACTCAACGCCGTACGGATCGAGATCCAGAATCGCCCAGTCAGGCGTGTCGGGAGTGTCACACTGCGAGTGCCACGGGTGCAGTTCGATCGCCGCGAGGTTCGCCAGATACAACAGCGTGTCGCGGTCGTCACAGATAATGAAGTTGACGTGCCCTTCTTTATTGGACGACTCCATCTTCTGTGTTCGAATCCAATCCGGCGTGTGAGCCGCCGCGCCCTTTTGAAAGAACGACTTGCCGTTGATGCCGTCGGGGAACCGGTTCAAACTGAGCGGCCTGTTGGACAGATACCGAATCAGCGTGTCCGAAACACAATCGCAGTAATCAAGCAACTCGCCCTTGGTGATTCCGTACTGCGGCCACAAGACACGGCCTCGATTCGTGGCTTTCACTTTCGATGCGCGCTTGGGCGGCTCTGATTGGCCCTCGGCATATTCAACGCGCACCCAATCCTTGGACGCAGCGTGTTGATAACTACTATCAACACGCTTGGCGATCACGCCCTCGAATCCCATGCGATGGACGGCTTCAACAAACGCGTCCGGTCGCATGCGTTCGTGTTCAACAAACTGCAGGTACATGCGATCGGTCAGGATCGACTGCAACGCGGCCTTGCGTTCGACCAATGGGAGCTCGTGCAAATCCCACTCGTCAAAGTACAACAGGTCGAACACGTACAAAGACAGTGCTGCATCACTGTTGCCAGCAACAACGTCTGCAGTGAGTTCCGCGTCCGGCAAACCTGACTCGCCAACGCACACCAGAATGCCATCGATGAGAGCGTTCTCTGCTCGCAGTCGCTGCAACTCGCTGACGACCCGCGGGGCGAACTTCGTGACGTCTTTTCCGTTGCCGCCGCGAAGCTTAATGCGTTCGCCCTTCTTCTCACAGAAGACACGCAAACCGGACAGCGACGGTTCGTAGAGCCACTGATTGTCGTCCAGCACGCCAGTGTGATCAGCAGCCGCTTCCATGAATTTGCGTTTCCGAGGGAACGCCGATCGCTTCGATTCGTGAACATCGATCGCAAAAACAGGTTCATTTTCGGCTCGCGAATAGCGGTCTTTGCCTTTGAACAACAGCCATCCGGCCTTTTCATCCTTCAGCTTCACCATGTGCCATTCGCCACGCAGGCGGCCACCGTCAAACACAATCTCCAGTTTGCCATCAGCGATTTGCTGCGGACCATCGACATCGTTCAACAAGCGAAACGTGCCCTTGTCCCAAATCGTCATCGGCCCCGCACCGTAGTTGCCGGACGGGATCACTCCGTGAAAGTCTTCGTACTCAATCGGGTGATCTTCCGTCTGAACCGCAAAGTGCTTTTGCTTCGGATCATGCGAGAACCCCTTCGGCACGGCCCACGATTTCAGTACACCTTCCATCTCAAGCCGCAAGTCGTAATGCAGGTTCCGCGCGTCGTGTCGATGGATTACGAAAACCGGTTCGTTGCCGCGCTTCTTCTTCGACTTTCGCGCGTTGGGCTCCGGCGTCTGATCGAAGTCACGCTTCTGGTCGTATGGATCTAGAGATTCGGCGGGCATGCAAACATTGTTGCGTCTGAGCCGCTACTTAGAAGTCCGACGCCTTTCCCGAATGCAGAATGCCCCGTTCGCATCGACTATTCCTGCGACTGGCGCGACTGACGTCTCGCTTCTCGCGCGGCCATCAATCTGTTCACCCAATCCGCCGTTGCCTGCACATACTTGGCACGCGGTTCGACTCGAACCGGATCTACCCCGTTCGCGCGGCACCAGCGGTAATGCATCAAGAGTCCAAGCAGTGGATGAACAATGGAGTAGACCCACGCAATGGGCGGCGAGAACTGGTGCAACACAAGACTGATCGCAATGTAAACAGCCGCCTTCAGCAATCCCTTTGAAAGCAGGAGGGTTCGAAAGCCTGCCGGCAATAGATGACGGTGCGGCCAGTGCAGTTGATAAAACTGCGACGTCTGTAAAGCCGCGACGATGACAACGAAGTAAGAAAATCGCATGGCTACGGAATCGTATCCAACAAGTCGTCAACCAGCTTCAACAGCACTTCGTGAGTCAGCTGAATATCGACAGCCGTCCGTCCCGGCGTTCCCTTTTCGAACTCGTACCGCTTCAACGTAAAACTGCCGTTCGCATTCGACTGCAAAATGATCTCATAGAACTTGGCTCCGTTGGGAACCTGCTGAGGTGGAGTCGACCGAATCAACAACTCACCGGCGTCCTCGTCACACTCAAGCGGACCAATGTTCTCCAGCAAGTACGTCACACGTTGGCAAAGACCATCACCCCACTTCTTGAGCTCATCCGCCGCTGTGTTCAGCAACGATGGAACAGTCAGCCGCAGTTCGACGAACGAACAGCTCATACTGTCCACGGCAACGAAATCGATTTCCAAACCAGCAACACCCGATTCCGCAACACTTACGGTCACCGGCACAGACGCGGTCAGGCCAATCTGCTTTTGCAGTTCGATTTCGAGATCAGTGGTAATCTGCCGCATTGGGGGCTTCCAGGGCTATCAAACGAAAGACTCCCAACCGGATTCCCGCACTCAATCACACCATCCCAACTCGCCAACCGGAATCCGGTGCAGCGGGACGCTGCCTACTTGGGTTTTTCTTCGTGGGTCTTGCCATCGAATGATAACACTGTCGGCTCGTC
>CAZAIB010000045.1:0-43528 GCA_964485095.1 uncultured Planctomycetaceae bacterium
ATGCTCGGTCTTGTGAGTGTCAGGGCGATAGAGCCAGACGTCCCCTGACATGTCGATATCACAAGGACGCAGGTTGCATACATCCTGTGGGCGACAGCCGGTAATTCGTTGCAGCCGAATCATGTCTGCCACGACAGATGTCAAGTATGGGAGGGTCGCTTCCACCGTGGCATCATCTACGGGCTGCACTGGGGCGGGCTCGCGTGCCTCGGTGCGGCCTTTCCGTAGCCCAGAAACAGCCATCAAGCCATGATGCATGTCTGGACGAACTAGTTCGTTCTCAACAGCCCACTTGAAACACCGACGGACACGACCAATCGACTTGTTGATGTAGCCGCGGCTCCAACCGTTATCGATCATTCGTTGGCGAGCAGCTTTCAAGGCCAGCGGGCCAAACTCGTTTGCGATTGTTCGCCCATACAGGCCGCGGACAATCTTCAGGGCTTCCTTGATGCAGCCATACTCGCGAGTGACTTCGCCATTCTTCCGGTAGTAGCGCTCAGCGAACTTTCGATACGCATTGATGACCTCGACGACGGTGTACTCTGTCGTGCTGCGGAGTTCGCGACCGTTAGTCAGGAACTCAGCGATCAGACGGTCGTATTCAGCTTTGCTGGCGGCCGTGTTCCACTTGCCGAGATAGACATCCCTACCGTTCAGAGTGACAACCGCCTGCCCAGATGACTTGTGGCAACGGTAGGAGGGGACGCGACGAGAGTTGTTCGGCATGGCTTGTGCCTTCCATTTCACCGAATCCGGTAGACTACCGGATTTCTTGAAATTTCAGGCCGCACTGCCGAACGCGGCAGGTAGCACAAATGAGTGCTTCGGCGATAAGAAAAAACCCCGAAAAAGCGATGTTTCGCTGTTCCGGGGTTTCAAGTGGCGGGGGCCGGATTCGAACCGACGACCTCGAGGTTATGAGCCTCGCGAGCTACCGGGCTGCTCCACCCCGCGGCATTGTGTCGGACATTATATCGGCCGCCGCCCAGCCGTCGAGCAGGAAAATCAGGATTTTTTTACGGGGTGTGGTGGGTCCGGGATCCGGTTCTGGTCGAACCCTGCTGTGCTCGGATCGGTCGGAGGTGCCGCCCCTTCGGTCGACTTGTAACGGTCGGCCGATTAGTCGCCAGCACCAATTGTCTCTGTTCCTTTCGGCTGCAACCTGACAGTGACCTTCGTGGTCTTGCCTGGCTCCAATGCGACGGTTGTTTGGCGGCCTCGGCCTTGGATGGCCTGCTCGAATCGCTTGTGAAGAACCGCCACACCCTCGCTGCCAGGAGCCGGGAGGTTCTTAATTACCGCGAGCCCGTTTTTGTCCGTCATGACCTCATAGTCAATCTTGCGGTTCTTGAAGAACATCTCCCTAAGATCAACGCCCTCTCGTGCTTTTCGCAACATCATGGCAAAGTCTGTTTGCTGGCCGAGCAACTGTGAACCCCTGGCAAAGAAACTCTGATTCGGCCACATCACTACCTGGGCGTCCGGCAGGGGGTTGCCGTCGGGATCCTGAACCAACACTTCGCAGCTCACTGTGGGTTCCATCGCGATAGTCGGTTCGATCTCGTCGCCCGCCAACTTGAACAACTGCGGCCATCGCATGCCCGGCGAAATGTTGCGGGTGACCAGGTCGGGAAACTTCTTTTTCAACTTTGGGCCATCCGGAAGTTTCGATACCCAGCCATCGCATACAGCTATCATCTGAGCCACATCGCCACGCGGGAGGGAATCGAACCGGAACGATCCATCAGCTTTGACTTTCGCGCTTGCCGACCAGTTCCACGAGGGACCGCGTCCGTTCCATGAATCGGCGTTTGGGCTTGGGAGCCCCGGCACAACGACTACCAGAATTACTTTCCCGTTCTTAACCGGACGCGGAACCGACTTGTCCAGCGTTCCAGTCACAACGGTTCCCGGCTTTAGTTCTACGTTCCGGAGGAATACCCGATTTTGTCCCTCCTCCGGAACAATCATCTGTAGATCGCTAAAGAGTGCGGGCCCATCTGCCGGCAAGTGGATGACCCGCATCGCAGCCTGTGTTCGATCGAAGACCTGTGATGTAAGTATGCCGCCCTTGCGAACCTTCCATCGACTGCCCCAGTCACCGCCCATGGCGGCATATAAATCTGTCTTGATGGCGGCTTTCGATTCTGAGTTGATGGCAGTCGTGGCAATTCGATAGCCGCCCTTCAATTTGATCTCTGCCAGCTCGTCGTCGACACTGCGATCATCACTGAACACAACGTAGTCTTCGTGATCTACCACCAAGGTAACCTGACCGGTCTCCAGCTTTTCGGTGACGAACTTTGGGTAGGACAACTCCGCGATACCCTGGGCGTTGGTTCTGGCCTTTGGTAACGGACCGTGAAATTTCTCAATCCAGCTCCAATGACTGCCAGGCTCCGATCTCGAGCGCAATCCGAACGGGGTGACCTGTGCTCCCTCAACTGGTTCTCCGTCCGGGTCCAGAACCTTAACGCGTATCTTTACACGCGGGATCTTCGGCGCTTCGTCGTCACTTGTCTCCTGAGTCTTCGCGAGAACCGCACTGGATGTAAGTGCGATGGCAAGAATTGCAGATGTCTGCATGAATCGTGCGGTGATCACCGTCTTACTCCCCCACCTTGCTTGTACCGGGACTGTGCTTTCCAGCTAGTCGCTCTGGTCGCTCAGTGGGCGGTAGAACCAGCTGATTGGAACGGACCGAAATCGCGACGAGATTCAACTCGCCTGAGCCGAGTTTCCCGATACCCTGATTCTTCCGGCACCGAAACTTGTCTGATAAATCCAGGTATCAGACAAGTTCCCAAACCGTGTCAGGTCCTTCAAGCGCCTACCGAAAACCGCCCAACCGGCCCACCAGAAAGCGACCTCAGTCACCCCACCGACCGGATACCGATGCAACGGGACGTTGCCTAGGCGGCTCGCCTGGCGACGTTGGCTAGTTGTTCCAGGCCGCGGACATTGATGTCGCATTGAGGGAACGCGATTTCGATGTTGGCTCCCCGGAATTTGCGATCGATGGCGGTGTTGAGTTCGTGAGTGATCTGAGAGAACTCGTCACGACGTGGGATGAACACGCGGAGTTCGAAGTTCAACGTGCTGTCGCCGAACGCGGTCATGATGGCCGTTGATTCTGGTTCCTTCAGGACGACGGGATGCTCGGCCGCAACTTCCAGAAGCAACTGATGAGCCATGCTGGTATCGCTGCCGTAGGCGATGCCCACCGGGACAACCAAGCGGGTGATCGGGTCAGACAATGTCCAGTTGATGAGTTCGTCGGTGATGAACTTCTTGTTCGGAACCAACAACTCGCGGCGATCCAAATCGGTAATCGTTGTGGCTCGGAACTGGATGCGAGTGACGAAGCCGGTCTCGCCGTTAACGGTCACAAAGTCGCCCAGTCGAATTGGGCGTTCCAGCAGGATGATGAGTCCCGAGACAAAGTTGGCGAAGATCTCCTGGAGACCAAACCCAAGTCCAACCGTCATCGCGGCGACCATCCATTGCAGGCTGGCCCAGTTGACTCCCACCTGTTTCAAAGTAAGCAGCATGCCAACGGTAATCAGCAGGTACCGTGAAATTGTGGCGATAGCGTGACGGCCACCGCGATCCAGAGGCAGTCGCATCAGTACCAATGTGTCCAATAGACCCGGCAGGCTTCTGGCAGCCGCAATAGTCACTACCAAAACGATGAGTGCTCGAATCAGATCACCAAGCGTCACCGGTACGGACTGTTTGATGGTCTGCACGGTCGCGCCGGCTTGTGCGGCGTCCGCTACGACGGGTACTTCCCTTGTCATGCTCCACAAGTGAATGTCGTTGACAACGTTCAACGCTGGAAGCACGTTGTGCCAGATACCCCAGCAGCACAACACGGCCGTGATGACTGTGGCGAACTGCAGGAACCGGTGCACCTGTTCGTGATTGTGTGCGAGTTCTCGCTTTGTGGTAGCTTCCTGAATCTCTTCACTGTTTGGATCAAACTGTTGCAGTTTCAGTGGAGCCGGCACCAGAGAGCGGCCGCTGTCAAACGACTGCGTGACCCAGTCCAGGGCTCTCACCATCAAACCAAACAACACGGCCAGTCCGATGGCTGTCATCCAAGTTTCCTGCAAGCAGCGTGTCAGCCGCAGAGCAGAATGGTGGTAGCCAGCCGCTGAGGTAATCGCCAGCGAGAGCACCGCGATGACACCACCGAACAGAATCATTCCCCGAACTCTATAGGCGAAACTCTCAGGGCTGAGGCATTGAGCGATGATTCCGGTTTTTGTATCCAGAGCTCGGCGGACGTAGTAAGCCAGTCCCAAAGCACCAACGATAAACAGAATTCGACCTGCGTTGCCCGACCACTTGCCGTGTTCGTAGCCGCTTAGCACCGCGACCATAGCCACGATGGGAAGTCCCCATCGCATGACCTTTGGCAGGCCCTGGTGAATGAAAGCAAGAGCCGATTCACGCCAGCCGAAGTGGCGATGGGCCAGCCCGTCTGGCATGCAAATACATCGTGGAAGTGTGAAGGCTCCGAACCACATCGCAGACGTTTGCAATGCAGCGCCACATGCCAGAGCAAGACCTGTTGAGGTGAGCGAGTTGGAGATGCCCCAACCCAATGTCCACAGAAACGCTGGCCAGGCAAACGCCAGCAGGCAGGTAATGGCAACTGCTTCCCACGTGGGCAGAAGCCGAATTCGGCCTTCAGCCGATGCTCGGTCGCCGGTTCGTTTGAGGCGGGACCGAAGTTCGTCGCCGAACGCAACCACGACCAGGACCCAAAAGGCCATGAACGCGAGGAGTGCCAGATTCTCCTGCACAGCAACCAAAACAGAATCGGCTGCGCGGATCCACAAATTGGCATCGCCAAAATGCATGGCCATGGGAGAGAACGCGGCAAAGTCGCTGACTCCAAGTGGTTCGTTGCTTCGAATCCAGAGTACGTTTTTGTTGATATGCGATTCGAAGTCATGAATCGTGTGGACGAGTTGTTCGCACTGACCGTCGAAGTCAGTCAATGCTCCAGAGTATTCCTGTGCGGTTGCTTCGGCGTTCTTTAGCAGCGTGTTGTGTGACTCGGTAATCTCCCGACCCATCTTTTCGTAAATCTCACGCCGCTCGGGCCGTGTCCTCGCGAGTCCCTGAACCGTACGACCGACATTGGTCGCGAACACTTCACGCTCCCTATTTCTGCGTTCGATGGCAAACTCAGTTTCGCCCAGATCGTGAAGCTGGCCCTTGATTCCGCTCAACAGCCGCTGCCAACGCCGTGGGCTGGGCAGGTGTTCGAGTTCGTGGTTCAGAATCAGACCCAGTGTCGTGTTGAGGCCTGTGCGGTCCTGAATTTTGCGGACTCCGTCGAACGACCGTTGGACGCGTGTGTGAACGGCTTTCGCTTCAGATGTTATCGCGCGAGTTTCACTTAGTTGGCTCTTCAATGTCTGCAACTGCTCGGCGACAATCGCGTTGTCGTCAGCGAATGGCTTGAGTTCAGCGGGCACCTGCTCGGCAAGGGCCTTGATCCGAGCAGCTTCCTCAGCAGCCTGCGCTTCCTGGATTTTGTCAACAGCCTGCTGCACCACTGCAAGCTGAGCGTTCGCGCGTTCGAGCTGTAGATCTACGGTTGCGAGTCGAACATCGACTAGTTCAACAGTGGCGGAATCGGTTCTTTCATGAACACCAGCGAGTGCCAGTTGATTGCGAAGCATTGCGGCTCGAGCGGTGGCCTCGGCGCCTGCGGCTCGAGCCTGCGGGCCTGTCTCGTCGGTCTTGAATTGCTCGGCCTGCTCAATAGCATCAAGCATTTCTGTTTTTGAATTACCGGCTGTTTGCGAACGTTGTTCGATCTGGTCCAACTGGCCTACAAGTTCGTCGCGGTTCTGCTGCAGTGAGGCAACAGCGGCTCGGAGTTTTTGGCTGTAGCCCTGAAGCTGTTCTGTTGTGGCGTCTGAAGCAATTGCGGCGGGTTCAGTCGCCTTCATCTTTTCCAGGGCGGACGTTGTTTCAGTCACCTGCTGCGGAATTCCCTCGGCATGCTGCTCAATGCGGTCCGCGTCGAACCGAGCCTTCTCTGATGCTGTAAGCCAGTTAATCGCCCGGTTGTAAGATTCGATTGCCGCCGCGCGTTCTTCTGGTGCAACGGATGTTGTGCCTTCCAGGGCAGCGATCTGTTGACGGAGAATCGATTCGGTCAGCGGACCTGTAATCGGTTCGGTAGGGACCGTATCTACTGCCGGCGGTGTGGGAACGGATTCTTCGAAGATCGATGATTCGTCAAAGACGGACTTTTTTTGTTCGACCACTGGAACATCCAGCGCGTTCCCTTGCCCATCTTCGTTTTCGAAAAGCGATTCGGGATCCTGCTCCTGATCAAACGGATCAGGTTCGACAATTGGAAGTGGTTCAGGAACAGACTGGGTTTCCGCTGTCATTGCAGGCGCGGCGGCTGCAGGCTGTGGTTCCGTAACCGTTTGGAGCGTCACTGACTGCACAGGCAATGGCGGACGTTTGGGCGAAGGAGCAAACGCATTCGGGCCGAGTTCGTCTTCAAACTCGACATCTAATAGTGTTTTTGGGAACGCTGGGATCGGAAGATCCAGATCGTCCTCAACGCCATCGACTCCATAAGGTTCAGGTGTTGCAGATGGCACGGGCGCAGCTTGTGTTGGCGTTGCCGGGACCGGTGGGGCCGCGGGGGCCGGGTCGTCAAACAGCTGCTGGAAGTCCTCGTTTGTCACCGGCGTAGTTGGTAGCAGCGGAACAGCAATGTCGATTGTGGGCTGTTGAGTATGTCCTGGTACGCCGGGGTTAATGGCTGGCAGAACAAGCGGGACGGCGTCTCGAATGGCCTCTTCGGTAAAGGTCATCGGTGCCGGGACGACCAGCAGGATCGGTTCTGGTTCGACCGGTTCATAGCTGGCAGGAACCACTGAAGGAGCAACTGCTTCCCACTCCTGTGTTTCGATGCTATCAAAGAAATCAGTCACGTTGAACAGCGACGCGTTGGGTCGACGTGAAACAAGCAGGCGCGATCGTCCGCCGAACACACGGCTGACAGGTTGCCGAGTGATAAAGCTGCCTCGGCGCTGCTGGGCGATACCGCGTTCGCCAGCGCTAAGGATCACCAGGATGGTAAGCCAGCTTGTCAGCCACTTTGTATGTCGCATGTTGCGTGCGTTCCGTCTTGAACCTTGCGCACCAGTCAACGACGGTGACTGGTGCGCCCAGGAAATATTTGGCCCGCCCGAGGAAGTGGCGGGATGGTCCGGAAAACGTAGTCGGCCGGTCAAGATCTTCACCCGCACCCAAGGCCGGTTGGAAGGTGAAATCGAACAGTGCTGTCGGCAGGGGCAGAACTGACCGGCAGAACCAGCCTTGCTGAGAACCGATCGGCAGGATTTGCCTTAGTCCTGCGGAGGCACGGCGTCTGGGGAGCAACCCCGTTTAACCCGTGGCCAAAGGCCAGGTAGCGTTGGGTAACGATTAGGCCAGAGTTCGGCCTGGTCTTCGACCACGGGTTAAACAACAACTACCCGCACTACAAACCTCGCCTAACGAGGTTTCGCTGGAACCATGTCGGCAGATGGATCGAGGTCCAATGGTTCTTCCGGCAGAACATCACCAGCGGCTTGGTTCCGCTTGCGGCATTCCCAGGCGATACCGCCAATCACGGTAGCCGGCATCCCAACAAACATCATTGCCAGCATGAAGTAGATGCTGGATTCGATACCGTTCATCAAACCCGGGCCCTGGGAAGCGACCGCTTCCTTACAGGCTTCTCAACCGTAGCTTGAGGGCGTGAAGATCGCCATCAGCACGATTGCCGTCGTCAGGGTTTTGATGTGAGTTCGCATGTTTGTTTATACCGCCACTTCGGGCATCGGCCAGTGGTAGACCATTAGATAAATGATAACCCCGGTGATGGACACGTACAGCCAAATTGGGAATGTGATCTTAGCGAACCGTTTGTGAGACTCCCAGTTCTCTCGCAAGCCCTTCACGATTGTGATGATCGCCAGAACCGGTACGGCGGCGGCCAGAACCACATGCGTCAGCAGCATGCAAATGTACGCCGTCCGGATGGCACCGGTTCCAGGAAACTTCTTCGAACCGCTGCCCGTGTAGTGATGCAAGGCAACGTGATAGACCAGGTAGCAGACAAGAAACAGAACCGACGTGGCGAACGTCGTTAACATCAGCTTCTTGTGTGCGTCGCGGTTGCCTCGCTTAATCTGCACGTACCCGGAGACTAGCAGGATGGTGGCCAGAGAGTTCAATACCGCATTGATCGCGGGAAGAGTTGTGACCCAGCCTGGAGGCATCAGCTATGGCCCCGCCGAAAGGTTCTCTGTTGTGCCATCACCGCGTGTGAGCGTCACTGCTTCGTCGCCAGTTGCAGGCTGAGGGAACGGGGCTTTGCCCTGCAAGACACGCAGCAATTTTGCCCGGTCGCCATCGTTAAGGATGAGGTAAGTCTCGACAGGAATACCGTCCGCGTTCACCAGGACGACTCTGTTTGTGTGAGTGAACTCGGCACCCGGCTTACGATCTTCTCCAAACACCTCGGCGACGACTTGATGAAATCCATTCGCGATCATGTCGTGGATTGTCTCTTTCGACCCGGTAAGAAACTGCCAACGTTCGGGGTCCGGACTATAAATCTCAGAGAATTTGCCGAAGTGCGCGACCGTATCGACCTCCGGGTCAATCGTGACCGTAAAGAACCGAACATCCGCATCCCCAAGTTTGTCATGCAGTTCTTTGGTGCGCATCATGATCGGTGGACACGTCGTAGTGCACCGTGTGAACACAAACGCAAAGACCGCAGGTTTTCCCAGCACGTCATCGCGTGTTACCTTTTCGCCCTGGGTATTAACGAGGTCAAATTCAGCCAGTGCCATCGCCGGAGCCGGGATGCTGACGTTCGAAGGAGTCACGCCAAGGTCGCTGTCCGACGCGACCAACTTTGACTGGCGGTCCTGATACACCAGGTACAGTGCCCCCAGAACCGCGGTCCACAGGACGACACCGATAAGCTTGTACTTCATGACGACCTCCAAGGCAGAGACAACTCTAGCGCAGCCCGGTGGGCTGGTTCAGAAATTCGAACGACAGTTGTGACGCTATCTCGAACACTGAGCGAACTGGGTCACTCAGTGGCAGCTGCCAATCAGTGGGCTTCCTCGGTGATCTCGACACCAGGAGTGTGCTCAAGGTACTCGCTTTGTGGTGCGAGGTTTTGGTAGTAAGCGACACCAATGTCCGGCGTCAGCGCCAAAGGAAGGCCGATTGCGAGAATCGCAGTAGGAGCCAGCAGAACCAGTTTCCAGTTGCCTTCGAACTTCAAGTGCATGAAGTAGGTCATCACGAACAACGCCTTCGCGACAGCAATCGACATGACCACGGCGATAAGCAGGATGTGGTTATTAAACTGAATCATGTCCGCCACCCACGACAACGCCGTACACACAATCAGTGCGGCGAAGATCAAGTGGTAGGGAACGTTGTGTCCGTGGTCGTCATGTGACATGACTTATTCCTCAAGCCGAACAGTGCGGCAGTTGATCAATCAAACAATGTACAGAAGCGGGAACAGGAAGATCCAAACAAGGTCAACAAAGTGCCAGTACAGACCGCTGTTCTCAACGAAGTCAGTCCACTTCTCATCAAGCTTAGGTTGCTTTAGAACGATCCAGAACAAGTACATTCCGACAAGCACGTGAACTGCGTGGAAACCAGTCATCAGGAAGTAGGCTGACGCGAACAAGTTCCCGTAGGTCATGGCGTCCGTCCAATGAATACCGCTGAAGGCTCCATCGTACTTTGGCTCTTCAACGCCTTCTTCCATGAGCGACGTCACCCGAGCTTTAACTTGTTCGAGTGTGATAGGTTCGGGAGTCTTGCCGGACGCTCGAATGCCTGCGATGTCAGCAAGCGGGATGTCCAGGGAAACGTTCTCTCGGACGTGTTCCTTTAAGTCGGCAGACTGGTCGGCAATTGCGACGGCGTACTTCGCGTAGTCGCCTTCGACCTGACCAGCGACCTTCTGCAGAGTTGGGTTGTTGTTCGGATCGAACGCCCCTTCGGGTGCGACAGAACTGATGTAAGCCATCGCAGACTTTTCGACATCGTTGGAGGCTTTGTGGATTGCCTGAGTCGTATTTTCAGGAATCAGACCTGGAATCAGGCCGTGTGAATACTTGCCGTAGTATTCAACCGACTTAATGCCCAGGAATACGATCGCCAGCGCCATGGTGATCCAAAGGTACTTTTTGGCCTTGGCGAAGCTCTTCTTACTCATCGCCTCATGCGCGACAACAACACAATAGCTGGAGACGATCAGAACGAACGTGTTGACGCCACCGAGTTCAATCTCGATGTGCGTTTCCTTCTGAGTCGGCCAGAGATCTCCGCAGCCAAGTCGGAACACGATGTACGTGCCGATGAAAGCGGTGAAGAACATGATTTCCGTACCGAGGAACAGCCACAACGCCAACTTACTGTTGGGGATGGGCAGGCCCATTTTGACGGCCGATGGTTGTGCGTGTGACATCGTTGTTTTCGCGAACTCTGGTTTGCCGGACAGGCCGACTTATTGATTATTGCAACAGGCTGAAGTGATCCCATGTCAGGACCATCAGCAGCACCGGTAGATAGACAAGCGAAGTAAAAATCAAACTGCGAGCAGTCTGGGGTGTTTCGTTTAGCATGAATCGCACTGATGCGAACAAGTAGCCGCCGCCCAGAACCAACGCTGCGGACAGGTATCCGGTGCCGGCCAATGATACGGCTGACGGCATGATGCTGACAGGTATCAGCAGCAACGCGTAACAAATCGCCAGCCAACCGACGACTCGAGGAACATTGTTACCAGGCAGCATTTTCAAACCGGCTCGGCGGTAGTCGTCCTTGTGCAGAAACGCGATTGCCAAGAAGTGTGGAAACTGCCAAAGGAACATGATTCCAAACAACGCCAACGGACGTGAATCCATCGGAGCACCGGCTGCGGCCCATCCAAGCACCGGTGGCATGGCTCCAGGAATTGCCCCGATTGCCGTGCACAGGTAACTGCGTGACTTCAAAGGTGTGTAGGCGAACGCGTAAAGAACCAGGGTCATTGCTGTCAGAGCCGCAGTTGTCGCGTTGACAAACACTGCCAGCCAAACGGTTCCAATGATTCCACAGGCCGAACCAAAGCACATCACTTCAAACGCCGACATCCGGCCCGAAGGGATTGCTCGGTCCGAAGTTCGGTTCATCAGTGCATCAGTGTGCTGCTCAAGCACCTGATTCCAAGCGCTGGAACCAGTCGCGACCAGAGCGACGCCCAGCAAAGCGTTCATGAGAACCGAAACGTTCCAAACGCCAAAGCTACCCAGAGCAAAGCCGACCGATACTGTGACCAGTACCATGACTGAGATGCGAGGCTTCGACATTTCCAGGTAGTCGCCAAATCGCGTCGAAAGCGACAACCTTGCACTTGATGTGATTGGGGTACTGCTCACGAAGCACCTCCGCCCAGTGCGCTGGTTCTTGCCGGAACTGCAACGATAGGTGAGGAGGCGATGTTCGGAACGCTAACCAGCGAAGACACTCGCAGAGCCCTCGCGACGGCGACAACTGATGTGGCGAACAGAATCATTCCGACGATCGTGTGTGATGTCCGCAGCCAGGTTTGCTCAAGTGATCGAGCAGTCGCGACATAGCCGGTCGTCGGGAAACCAAACCGCGTCACCCAGGCTCCTGCACCCAGCAGGACCTGAAACAAGATGAGCCCCAGAATCGACATCGCGCTGCGTCGAAGCCAGGGAACTCCTGTCCGGTAAAGCATCACAGCAGCCAGGATCGCGAAGAACGTCACAACAAAGGCAAAAATCAGATGCTCGTGCATCGCTGTGTGTTTGTGCCGCAGCAGTCCACCTAGCGTGTATTGGATGACAATCGTCACCGGCAGAATTGCGATGAACGGCAGCGAACCGGACACGCGTTCCGTCTTACCAGTCAGCTTCGGTGCGTCCCAGGTCTTGCTGGCCCAGCAGGCCAGCAGAGCCATAAAACTAACCACCCATGCAGCAAACTGGCCGTGGACCATTGCCAGAGTCCGGGCATTCAACCGAACACGTCCGCCACCCAGCAACCCCTGTGCGATCACGCATAACAGGACGCTAACGGCAGCAACACGAACCCACTTGCGGGGTTCTTTCTTAAGCGTCACGGCAACAAGGATAATTGACACAAAGCCAATCAGCATGCCGCCGAGTCTGTGTCCGTGTTCGACGAATTCGTCGCCGTACGATCGGAACCAGGGGTAGGTCAGCATGTTGTGACCATCAGACGTTGGCCAGTCATTGAAAGCCATGCCCGCGTCCAGCGTTGTTGTCAGCGCACCCATCGTCACCGGGAGCAGTGAAACCAGAACGGTAATCACTGCCCAACGATGGACCCATGGGTTGTAGCTCACTTCGGACATCAGGAGGAACCAAGTCAGGCTTTGGCGCTGCCGCCTTCACTCGAATCCGCATCCGCGATCATTTCCTTTGGTGGCGGTGGCGGGTCTGTTTGCATCAGGAAGTCACGGTCTTCAACCAGTGGCGACGAGTACTCGTGCGGCCCTCGGTAGCAGACCGGTGGGATATCAAAGTTACCGTGACCCGGTGGCGACGGTGCACTCCATTCAAGACCGTTCGCACCCCATGGGTTACGTCCACACTTCTTACCCTTGAACCAGCTATAGAGGATGTTGCCGATCAGCAGGAACTGAGCGAAACCCATAAGGATCGCACTGAACGTGATGAACCGATTCATATCCAGCAAGTGGGACAAGTAAGGGTGAAGATACGGGTTCGCGTATCGTCGAGGCATCCCGGAGATACCCAACAAGTGCATCGGGAAGAAGGCACCGTTAAAACCGATGAAGCTCAGCAGGAAGTGCAGCTTGCCGATTTTCTCGTTCATCATGCGTCCGCACGCCTTCGGGAACCAGAAAGTGATTCCGCCAAAGACACCGAACAACGTGGCTCCAAACAGCACGTAGTGGAAGTGAGCCACAATGAAGTACGTGTCGTGGAAGTAGATGTCCACGGGCACAGCCGCCATGAAGATACCGCTTAGACCACCGACGACAAACATCGACACAAAGGCAACGCAGTTCAGCATCACCGTGTTGAACTGGAGATTCCCGCCCCACATGGTGCCGATCCAGTTGAACGTCTTAATCGCCGACGGCAGCGCGATCATCATGGTGGAGGTCATGAATGTCATGCCCAGCGCCGGGTTCATACCACTGGTAAACATGTGGTGGCCCCACACGATAAAGCCCAGTCCGGCAATCGCGGCCATCGAGTACACCATCGGTTTGTAACCGAAAATTGGCTTACGACTCATGCAGGACAGCATGTCCGAAACCATACCCATCGCCGGCAACAGCATGATGTACACAGCAGGATGCGAGTAGAACCAAAACAGGTGCTGCCACAGCAATGTCTGGCCACCACCAACGGTTGGTTCGGCGTTGTTCACAACCAGGCCGGCCGGAACAAAAAAGCAACTATGGATCCCGCCAAAGTCCAGGCGGTCAAACAGCATCATGAAACCAGCCGCTGTCAGAACCGGCAAAGCAAACGCCTGCAGGATGGCGGTGATAAACATAGACCAGATCGTCAGCGGCATCCGGAACAAAGTCATTCCCGGAGCACGCATGTTGATGATGGTGGTCATGTAGTTGACCGAACCCATCATGGATGACACACCCACAAAGGTCAGTCCCATCAGCCAGAATGTCTGCGCAGAACCGGAACCAGGCGCGGCTGAACGGATCGCCGATAACGCGGGATAAGAAGTCCATCCGGAAGCGGGGCCCGCCGTGAGTCCTCCGCCATCGAATATCCCACCCACAAAGCTCATAAAGAAGCAGAAGATCGCCGGCCACATGAACCAGTAGCTCAAAGCGTTCAATGTTGGGAACGCCATGTCGTCCGCACCGATTTGCAGCGGGATCAGGAAGTTACCAAACGCTCCGGCCAGAATCGGAATGATGACCAGGAAAATCATCACGGATGCGTGCATCGTAAACAGCATCGTGTAGAACTCTGGCGAAATCTGACCGCCCTGATCGGCAAAAAGAAGGTTCCCAACAATCGGCATCGCCTGATTCGGAAACGCCAGCTGCCAGCGAACGCCCAGCGCAAGTGCGCCGCCGACGAACAGCATGAACAGCGTCGTGACGACAAACTGGATACCGATCATCTTGTGGTCGGTCGACCAGATGTAGGTTCGAAAGAAGCTCAGTTCATGATGGTCGTCGTGCCCGTGAGCATGATCATCATGTCCGTGGCCGACTGCAGTTGCATCAACAGTTGCCATGGTTAGACCTCGTCATCATCTTCTGAATCAGAGTCTGCAACGACTCCGTCATAGTTTTGTTCTTCTTGCAGCTTCCGAATGTAAGCTTCAAAGCTTTCATCGGACTCAGCAATTACATTCGCGCCCATCTTGTAGTGACCCCAACCGCAGAGTTCAGCACAGACCAACGTGTACTTTGCACTGTTCTCTGCTTCGAACCAAACCGGGATCCGCAGTCCTGGAACAGCGTCCTGCTTGACGCGTAGTTCGGGCAGGAAGAAAGCGTGTTGGACATCCTGCGTCTGCAGGTAAATCATGACTGGTTTGCCGGACGGCACATGCAGTTCGTTGACCATGTAGATGTCGTCGGGCTGCGGGGTGTCCTGCAGGACCTTGCCGGGAGCCGGATAGCGGATCCGCCATTCGAACTGCCGGGCGGTTACTTCAGCGACCGGAGCCTTCTTCGCATCCTCCGGGAACGTACTAATCACTCGAAACTCAGCCCAAACATCAAGCTGCACAAACGCGATGAACAGCAGGATGACTGCAGGGACGATTGTCCAAATCACTTCCAGGCTATGGCTACCGTGGGTAAACCATGCTTTCTGACCTTCCTTCGCGTTGGCCCCTCGCCACATGACAAGAGCGATGGCAATGTGCGTCAGAATAAAGGTGACTGTCGTGATGACCAGGATCATATAGAACAGGTCATCGATCCTGTGACCAAGTTCACTTGCTGAACCGGTAGTGCCGGGATCGGCTGGATTCGGCGGGAACCACCAACCCATGCTCGGCGCAATCGCGCACAGGACTACGGCGACAATCGGCCAGACGATGAACAACGCCACCCAGAATTTCTTTTCCACAATATCGCTCCAGAGACTGCCCGATTGGGAGGTCCTGTTGTTTATTAACCGGCCGGTTCGGAGGCTGCCTTCTCAGCAGCCTTTGCAGGCGCTGGAGCAGTTTGACCGAACGGAATGCTCTTCACGTAGTTGATCAGATGCCAAAGGTCTTCATCGGGAATGACGCTTGTTCCAAACGCTGGCATCCCGGAACCTTTAATACCTGCCCGCACACGCCGGAAAATATCAATCGGACGACGGCCGCCACGATAGATACCGGTTGTGAGATTCCTTGGCTTGACGATGTTACCCCACTTGTCGTGGAGGCCTGGTTCATCCCATTTGGAACCAGTTTCGTCGTTGTTCTCGTATTCTTCCGTCTGCTTGCCGTCACCCATGCCTAGTGGGCCGTGGCAGTTGGTGCACTTTGCAGCCGCAGAAATGAATATCGCTCGACCTTTACGTCGTGACTCTTCGCTATCCGGGATCCGACCAACTGACGGTTGTACCTGAGCGTCAGGCTGATCGGATTCAGTCCAGGCGTCACCAATCTCGGTAGCAGCCTCGTCGACCATCTCGTCCATCTCTGCGAGAGTCTCTTTAAGCTCCTTGATGATCTCGCGTCTCTTCTCTCCACCCGCGACACGATCTTCGATCGCACTGTTTGAGAAGTCCGCCATCAACTGAGCTCCCAGGGCGTATTCAACTTCACCCCGCATCGAAAGCCAGCGGACGTACTCGACGATTTGCTCAACTTCCAGGTCTTCAAGCAACATGAACGATGGCATGTAGGTTCCAGGGATGCCCATCTTGATGACTCGGGTCAGATCGCCCGGCGTTACATGCTTGCCTTCGTTTGTCGAAGTAAACTTAAACAAACCTTTGCGATAGTCCCGAGGCCGCGGTTCAAGATACTCGGCAGTCGGTCCTGCTCCATCGCCACTTGTCCCGTGGCAGTGCATGCAGTGTTCCATGTAAAGAGCTCGACCGGCGGCCAGATGGTAGCCCGGCTTCTTGCTGGCCATCTCAAGATCAGCCTCGGCCGCTTCAGCAAGCGAGAAGCCTGCAGGATCCTGAGAAGCAGCTTCGGATAGTTGCTCCGGCGTACCGCCATAATTAATCGGGAGCTTCAGCCACGCCACCAGCTTGGTGGGAGTGCCGAAGTTTTCGTCGATGACAGTCTTGATTCCCTTCAGTTCCTGTCCGTCCGCACCCTTAGCGCCAACCTGAGCCTCTTTTGGAAGACTCTCAGTCCGTTCGTTGTAAACGAAGGAGGCATCGGGAACTCCGCACCCGGCCACCGACACCGCAAGAATGGCGAAGGAAAGAACCCCTCTACGCATGACTAGCCTCAAAGAACTGCTTTGACGAACTCAAGACGCCAAACACTTTATTAACTACTTAGCCGCCAGCAACTTCTGAGCGGAATAATTGAAATCCATCTTCGTCGGAGAACCCGCCTTAATCACCACTTCGACCTTGCGTTCAAGGTACTTGCCAGAGTGCCAGACCTTGAACCGGTACTTACCGGGCGGAATGTCTTTAATCTCAAAGGTTCCGTCCGCTTTGGTAACGGTGGCAAACGGATGATCTACCGGAAAGTGATACGCCTTCATCCAGCCATGGAAGTCGCAAACAACTGATATAGGTTGCTTTTCCGGCTTCTTGTACTGAAAGGACTTGTCGCCGCTTTGATCCCCCGCGTTCACAACAGAGTTAAATTCGCTGTTGATTTTTGGCCTTGTATGCGTGTTGTGCGCCGCCGGATCTGAGTTCCAAACCTGAATCTTCTGACCAACCCGGACCACCATTGCATGGGGCAGGAAAGTGCACAGCTTTTGGTCAAAGATTACGGGCTTCTCCGGCAATGGCAACTTGGTCAGTTTCTTTGGAACCTTGTCCATGAAGATGAATACATCCCGGACACCGCCTGCACCATCGACCACCAGCGTTTCATCTGGGACGCTCGTACTGGAACAAATCTCATCCTTAGCAATGGCCAGCGACGCGCCTTTCTCGATGAGGGCTGGTCGACCAGCAAATGCATCGGTTAGCGACACTCTGCCAACGAAAGTACCTGCTGGACCTTTTAGGTCATCGACCGGCGGATCCACCGGCCCGACAGGACCTTCGTCGACGTCGGCTTTGAAGCTGACAGAAATGTCAGCATTTGCTCCGCCGCCGCACCCGGCGACCATACCGATAACGACTAGCAAGGATAGCGGCAGCACGAAAGCGAATAGTATTGTTCGGGGCATGGACTTCTCTCCAACTACTCGGCAGGATTACCATCCGCAGGAGACGGACTGGCGACAACTTCACCCTTCGTAGTTTCCATCATTCGGTGGTAGTTCAATAAGGCGTCCCGCACAGCCGTCACCTGAGTCGAGGGATGCCCTTTAAACAAATGCGGCATGACTTCACCATTGGAGGTGAAGTTGACCGGCATTGAGGTGTACGGCGTAATCCAACTTGGACGATAAAGCCAAAGCTCCAACCAGTCGGGACGGAGACGGGTGGCCGCATACTGCAGGTTCGGCCCGCGAGGATCTTTCTCCGACCCTACGTACTTCAAGCCACCCACTGCGTGGCACTTTGAGCACAACTGAGCCTTGGCGCCTTCACCATTAAGCACACCCCAACTTTTCCGTAGATAATCTTCACCGGCCGACATGCGACCGGCTTCAGTTAATTCACGTGTCCGTGAGTTGATGTAGTCCGCATCGCGAGGCTCCATGTCCTGATAGGGGTAGGGAACCCCGTCGGCGGCGGCGAAATAATTCGCCAGTGTTTGCGCCTCGGATTTACTCATATTGAATCGTGGCATTCGAAGCACGGTCTCGTGGCGTAGCTTGTAAGGTTCTAGCAGGAACTCATACAGCCACGGAGTCTGAACCTTGTGACCTTCCAGATATAGCGGAGGTGGTGACATCTGGCGCGACTTGCTGATGTTTGCGTCAGCTGCTCTCGTCCCGTTGCCGCCGATACCCGAACCATCTTGAGTCATTCGCCATGCCAGCCACTCTGCATACGAACCACCTCGAGATGGTTTAATTTGGCTGAGGTGCTGTACTGGAAAACTGATACTCGACTGAGGCAACATGTATTTTGAGTCGCCGAAGTCCAATGTTTCCCACAGGTCAAACGAGTAGGACTGATCGACAAGGTCTTCCTCTTCGTCTGGGAGCGCCTTCAACAGGCCCCTGAAGGTAAACTCAGGGAGCGTCGCATTCTCACCATCAACCACTAGATTCAGTGAACTTCCAGTGAACGGTACGCGAGGCGCCTTCAGCTTCATAAGCAGGTCAAGGCCCTCCTTGTGGACGTCGCCCGCCCCGGCCTGCCCGTTAGCGACATAGTCCTCCATCGTCCTGGCTTCGCCAGCCAAATCCTCGGGTGCCCCGAAAGTGATCTCAGGCATGTCGATCAAATGGCAGCCAGTACAATTGTACTTAGCCAGCAGCTTTTCACCCTCAATCCGATCGTTCTCTTCGCGAGTCGGCTTGTAGACATACTCTGAAGCCGGTGGTTCTGCGACCAGACCCAGAACGAATGTGGCGACCGCTTCGATGTCGTCTTCGTCGAACGGGAACTTCGGCATGCGAAGACGTTCGTCGTAGCCCTTGGTCTTTGTTTTCTCGTAGTCATAGCTACGCGGCTGACGAAGCTTCTGCCAAATGAAACCAGCTCGACCGTGGCTACCAAGACTTTGGTAGAAGTAGGCCGTAGACATCTCTTTGCGTTGTTCGTCCGTGTCAGTGAAGTCGCCAGAGGCTTCCTTCTGAACAGCGTCTTCGACACGCTCGTGAGTTGAACTGCCGTCGGCTTCGCCGTGATGATGCAGCCACTCTTCAATGTGCTCGAGAGCAAGCTTGGATGTGTCCTTGCGGCCCCAGTCCTGCAAAGCTGCACCGATTGGACGAGCTGTCTCAAAACCGGGTACGTCGTGGCAACCGTAGCAACCATACTTGGAAATAGTCTTGCGGCCGACGTAGTTCAGCTTCCGCCGATGCCATTCTTCGTCTGAGGCAACCGCAGAACCATCTGCAGTCGCAAGCTCGATTTCATCGCCTTTGATTTTGTCCGCAGCGGCCGGGTACTTCCTGGACGCCATAGTGTCCTTGGTCGCTCGCTTGCTAATCGTCTTAACAAGCAACTCAGAAACCAACGACTCTAATGCTTCGTCGTTAAGCTTGATATCTGCCATCGGGAAGTCGCCGGGACCTCCGGCAGAAAGCAACCAGGCAGAAATGTCAGCTGCAGGGTCAACTTCTTGGCCACCTTCCTGGTAGACATCCAGGTACAGGTTCGGCATCCGGGTCCGTTCGTGATATCGCTCAGGATCTTTCACCCATGTGTACAACCAAGTGCTGAAGTCCGGATTGTCTTCATCACGTCGAGCCTTCTCATACACACGGCTCAACTCCGGACCGAAGTCGGCTGATGAAGCAGGGAAGTCCTTGTGACTGTGACATGCCAAACAGCCGCGTTCAGAGAACAGTCGCTTACCGCGATCAACATCTGGTTCGTAACCATCAGCCGGATGCAACGCATCCAGTGGAACCGACTTATCGAACAGGTACTGAGCAATCCCAGCAAGTTCAATCGTCTCGTAAGCTTTGGCTTTCTCATCCTGCTGATTGGTGAGGTCATAGAACCGAGGCATCTTTGTCGATGGCCGGAAACCCTGAGGGTTCTCTGTCCATGACTCGATGAACCCCTGCATCGTCTTGGACTTGATGCGGCGGAAACTTGGTCCAACCTTCCGCATTCTACCCGCGACACCATCTGTGTCCTTCATAGCCGACGCGAGTGAAGACACCGATTTCGGGAACACTGGAGCTTCGGCTTTCGCGTCCGCCATCAGCATGTCTTTGAGTTCGTTACGAGGCGTACTGGCACCCAGCGGATCGGAGTGCACCTGATGCAGAAGTGCACGCGCCTTGTCGACATCATCACCGGTGGCATCACCCAGCATGGACAACATCTGTGAAGCAACAGACCCGAAATTAGGTTCCAATCGCAGGTCAGGACCAATCGCATCAGTACCATCGAAGCCGTGAATTTCGTGGCAGCCGAAGCAGCCATAATTCTTCATGGTCTCAAAACCACGATAGACCTTCGGAGCACTCGCACCAAAGCGTGGATTAATACCAAGCTCGGTTACCTGGTGGTGGCACTTGATACAGCCGGATTCAACGAATCGCTTGGGCTGCATTGGCAGTTCCCAATAGTGATTCGGGTGGTAGCCATACTCTTTGTGCCACTCTTCAAACTGCTCTGGATTGTCCGGCGTGTGTTCGGCGTTCCCGAAGCTGGTTCCGGATCCCTGGCCGTCATGGCAGATCGTGCAGCCAAACTTAGCAACAGGGTGCGGACTTGATGAGGCAACAAATAGTTCGTGATTCGGGTGTGTCGAAAACGGCTGCGGAAACTTGTTTTCTTTCACCCAATCATTGACGTCGTCAGTGGATGGGTGCCCGGCCGGGAAGGCTGCAACATTGCCTGCAGCGGTCACATCAGCATTGATGTGACAGGTACGACAGCGGTCAAACCGAGCAATTTTCGACATACCAAGAGTAACCTCCAATTCTGGAAGCCAGTCCTGCTTAACCTTCATATGCGAGTTGAAACCGTCAAGAATCGGCCACTGCATAGACCAACGCTTGAGACTCGAAACACCAGTCGGAGCAATCTCGTCCAGCGTCTTTTGAATTCGCACCAAGTCGGCATTCAACTTGGCCAAGTCTGCCTTCGCATCATCTCGACGCTTAGTGATGTCCTTAATACCGGCTAACGTTTTATCCAGTGCAGCCTCAGCATCCTGCAGCTCACTTTCAGTGCCGTCCCGACTTTCCTTGAACTTAACGAACTCGGCTGTGAGAGCTTCAAGCCTTTGCTCATCAACTCCAACAGAGATCCCCAGGTCACGGCGAGCATTTGACGCATCGCGCTCTGCATTCCCAAGCTTCAAGGCACTAGCAAGTTTACCGACCTCAAAAGCCTGCTGACTACGAGCCGACTCAAGTTCGTCCAAACTCGAACGCTTGGCTTCAACAGCCTCTTCCGCAGCCTTCAGTTCGGCCTCCATCGCGGCTTTACGCGCTTCAAAATCGCCGGAAGTAATGCGATCTTTGTCGCGGGACTGCATCGCGGCCGCGAGCTTGAAACCCGTGATTTGGTACCCACGCCAGTCGTCGGCGTGGTCCTTTGCCATCATCGCCAGCGTTGCCAGGAAAATGAACAGGCAACTCACAGCGAAAACGATGTGCATCGTCTTTAGGTTGTATCGAAATTTATCGTTGGCTGGCATTGCAGCGAGGCCTCAGAACTGCCGTTCAAATATTAAAGAACCATTCGGGAATGGCGACGATGTACTTCAGCGAGAACGCCCAACGCAGGACCATCTTCAGCGGCAGCAATGCCATCCAAAGTGCCAGGTTGGCCAGAACCATAAACCGGATGAAACCCATCCGATCGAAAAAGCGACGGAACACAGTGACTGCCAGGATCGGCGGCAGCACAAAGAAGTAACCGAGAGTCAGAACAATACCTAACCGCTCACGCCACAAAATTGACCAAACCTGTTCGCCAGCAGATGCCTCAGCGCCCGCAATAGGCAGACCCGTAGCCCAAGGTGAATAGACCCAGTCATACTCGGACAGGTTGACGTTGTTCAGAACCTCAAGCTTGTGAACGTCCCAGTACTCATAGATCCCGAAGAAGTTCCAGTTGGGACCACGCAAAAACGTCCCCAGAACAATCAAGCCGATCCAGAGCGGGATAAATCCAAACAGGAAGACCGAGATCGCGAACTTCCGCTCAGTAAAGCTGTAGTAGCCGTTACCGCGCTTGTTGAAGTCGATATACGGAACTGCCATCAAGCCGACCAAAATCATGCTGGGCAGGACAACTCCCGCCAACCAAGGGTCGAAGTAGACCAACATCTCCTGAAGCCCAAGGAAGTACCACGGAGCCTTCGAAGGGTTCGGCGTTTTGACGGCAGAAGCAGGCTCTTCCAACGGAGCCTGAAGAGCGATACCCCAGAAAACAAGAACCGCAGTCAGCGCGATCATGCAGATCAGTTCTGTGTAGACCAAGTCTGGCCATACCAAAACCTTCTCGTTGTTTTCCTGTTCGAACAACGGACGCCCTTCGGCGATTCGCTTGTCGTTGTCGTTCGCCCGCGAGAACCCAATCCAAGTGAAGAATGCCACAAGGAACAACATGCCCACAATTGGCACGTTGTCAGGCTTACCGACAATCTGTCGGAAGTCGTAGTCCGTAAGACTCAAGCCCATAAACACCAGAGCGGCGTTCAGCAGGATCCACGCAACAGTCGGCTTCGTCCACCAGTGTCGGAACTGGATAATGGCCCAGAACAGAAGTACCGACAGCACAAAGAATCGAGTCGGATCGGCAAGGAACCAGTCAAACGGATCCTTGAACCAGTCCGGCATGATAATCGGAAAGTCCGCAGGCGTTCCGCGAACACTGGCAAAGTGATAGACAGACAGCAGTCCAAGGACGGCAGTAAAAATCGCCCACGGGGTCGCATTGGGTAGATCATTCTTGCCGAAATGGCCACCAGCTCTGAAGGACTTAACAGTCCAAACAAGGTTCATGCCAAACAGCAATAGGTAATACCACCCAAGGCCGCCAATGACGCTTTGTGTCAGATTCGGATGTGCTTCAAGCATTGTGCTCTGAAACCTGCCGTTGTGAACTCACTCGACAACCAACCTACAGAGGCTGGCTGATACCACCGTCTTTACGAACACGCCAGAAGTGGATCGCAATCAAACCTGCAACCACTAACGGAATCGCAACGCAGTGAAGAATATAGAAGCGGTTGAGAGTCGCCTCGCCGACGAACCTCCCCCCCAAAAGAATGAAGCGCGCATCGCTGGCGTTGGTAATTAAGTCGTAGCCACCGAGATTCAATAACTGAAACCCTGGCCCTTCATGCCCCAACACCGGAGTCGCTCGAGCCATATTGGAACCCACCGTAATGGCCCAAATGGCCAACTGGTCCCAAGGCAGCAGGTACCCGGTAAAGGACAGCAGCAACGTGAGCACCAACAGCAAAACGCCGATGACCCAGTTGAATTCCCGCGGCGGCTTGTAACTGCCCGTCAGGAACACTCGGTACATGTGCAGCCAAACCGTAATGACCATAGCATGCGCGCCCCAGCGATGGATCTCGCGCATTATCCCTAAGGTCTGGACGTCACGTAACGCCTGTATGTCGTAAAACGCCCACTCCAACGTGGGGCGATAGTAGAACATCAACAGCACGCCGGTGATTGTTTCCACAAGGAACAGGAAGAACGTAATGCCGCCCATACACCATGTGTAGGACAGAGCAATACCCTGCTGCTTGATCGAGACCGGGTGAAGGTGAAGAAAGAAGTTGGTAAGCATCACCACAACCCGGTTTCTCCTGTCATAAGGAGCCGGATGGCGGAAGATACTCTTCCAAATCTGTGAGTTACGGATGTATTCGCCGACAGACACGGTTAGCCAACCCTGATCGGTGCCAAGTGAACTTCAATCGCCCGATATTTAAACCGGTACATACGATGCACCATCTTCCCACTGGCCCATTTCCTGCTGGAACTTGCGACCCTTGTCGACCTCAAGCATTCCATCAGAAGCCAGTGCAAGGCCAACACGCTCAAGCGGACGAGGTGCCGGACCTTCGAAGTTGATGCCACTCTTGTAGAAACCCGAACCGTGGCACGGGCACTTGTATTTTTGCTCGCCCTCGAGCCAGTTCGGCGTGCAACCCAGGTGAGTGCAAACCGATGCGAGAGCGTAGATGACCTGTTCGCCGTTGTAACTGCTGGTATTCACCACCCAGATACCGCGTTCAGCTTTGAATTTCGTAATCACTGTCTCAGGCGGGAAGTCGCCCGGTGTTCCAATTTTGAACTTCGTCGGCGGCTCAACCAGCACGTTAGGCATCATGAACCGAGCCACACCCAGACCAAACGCACCCGTCGCGGCACCAAGTAAACCCCATGCAGCCAGGAAAGGCGTAAGAACCAACCCGCCAAGGATACCTCGACGCGATTCATCCGGAACCGCCTGCTTCTTTGCCACAGGCTTTCGAGCCGCCGGCAGAGCTTTCTTTGGCAGCTTGGGCAACTTCGGCTTGTCAGACTCAGCATCTGGCTTCCGGGCAGCGTCGATCATCTCCTTGACCGACTTACCCTCAACGGACACTGCCGGTTTCGGATCCGCCTTCGCAGCGGCGGCAGGCTTGTCAGCAGCTGCGGCCGAAGCAGAACCCGCTCCACCACCCTGTTGACGAGCTAGCTCCAGCGGCGAAAGCTTTTTGCCACTAGCGGCTGCCGGTGCAGCCTTCGCTCCAGATGCACCCTGTTGTCGAGCAAGCTCAAGCGGAGAAAGCTTCTTGCCGCTTGGTGCTGCCGCCGGTGCAGGTGTCTCTGCAGCAGGCGCAGGTTCTTCGGCAGGCGCAGAGCCACCTCCGCCACCGAAAGCACCTTGCTTACGTGCGAGAGCAATCTTCTCGGCTGTCGAGAGCTTTGCCATGGAACCACCAGCGACGTGTTCGAAGAATCCAATCCACCGAAACTCATCGTCAGA
Source organism: uncultured Planctomycetaceae bacterium (assembly GCA_964485095.1). Lineage (GTDB taxonomy): Bacteria > Planctomycetota > Planctomycetia > Planctomycetales > Planctomycetaceae > CAYNWT01. Next base: position 24,792 of record CAZAIB010000045.1, read on the forward strand.
ATCGGCGAAGAAATCGCCCGGGAACTACCCAAGCTGCTGGGATTCTCGCTTCCGGTTCTGTAACTGGCAAGCAGTGTGGGTTTGGGTAACCCCCTTTTCTCACAAGCCGGAAACCGCGTTTTTTGCGCTTCCCAGCCCCAGGAGGCAAACCGTTTAGCCAATGAGCCGTTTTGGCGCTAGCCACGGTCCTAAACCGCGACCGACAACGTTGGCTATCGCCCAAACGGCTCCCGCGCAAACCGATTTCTTGCACGTTTGCCTAGTTGTTTGGCCCGAAGCGATTCAACGCGCCCGCAGAGTACCCCCGCAGGCAAATCAGCCATCAATCCCCTTGGCAGAAGGCGTTCCGCCACGCAAATCTTTGTGAATCCAATAGCTGGCTCGATCAAGCCGACAATCCTCGGACTAGGCGCGAGCTGACTCGGCAAAGAACATGGACAAACGCGACCCACAAAACGTGCCCCGCGGTCGTAAGATCCTGAAGAACCGACTCAACATGGAGCCGACTCATGACGACCCGACCGCTTATTGCTCTCGATGCTCGGAAAACTCTAGTCGCCCTGATCCTTATAGCCGGCGCGAACCCGGTTGCCCGGGCCCGGGAGCAAGAGCCTGAACTCACCAGCAAGTCAGTCATCCTGAAGGACGCAAACCGTAAAAGCCGAGATTGCAAGCGATGGATCGTTCGCGAACCTCACTCCGCAGCGACTGCCTCGTACTCTTCAATCGCCGGACAGCTGCAAATCAGATTGCGGTCACCGTAGACCTGATCGATTCGCCCAACGGCCGGGAAGTACTTCTGCGCCTTCAATGACGGAACCGGATACGCCGCGATCTGTCGCGAGTACGCGTGGTTCCAATCGTCGGACGCAATTGCGAACGCGGTATGCGGAGCGTGCTTGAGCGGGTTGTCCTCCGCGTCCCAGGTTCCGTCTTCGACCATCTGCACTTCCTTGCGAATCTGAATCATGGCGTCGCAGAACCGATCGAGTTCCGCCTGCGATTCGCTTTCGGTCGGTTCAATCATCAGTGTGCCGGGAACCGGGAATGACATGGTCGGACCATGGAACCCGTAGTCCATCAGCCGCTTGGCAATGTCATCAACCGCGATGCCGGCCGAATCCTTCAGCGGTCGCACGTCGATAATGCACTCGTGAGCCACCCGGTCATTCGCACCGGTGTAAAGAACCGGGTAGTGATCCTTTAGCCGAGCCGCAATGTAGTTGGCTCCCAGGATCGCGTTCTCACTGGCCATTCGCAGGCCCGTGTCGCCCATCATGTAAATGTACGACCACGAGATCGGCAGAATCCCCGCGCTGCCCCACTTGGCTGCGGAGACTGGTCCAACCGCTTGTTCTTCTTTCGCCAGCGGACAGCCTGGCAGGAACGGAGCCAGGTGTTCGCGAACCGCAACCGGTCCGACACCCGGACCGCCACCGCCGTGCGGAATGCAAAACGTCTTGTGCAAATTCAGGTGCGACACATCGCCGCCAAACTTGCCCGGTTCGCACAGTCCAACCTGAGCGTTCAGGTTCGCACCGTCGATGTAAACCTGACCGCCGTGCTTGTGGATCGTCTCGCACAGTTCCGTCACTTGCTCTTCGAACACACCGTGCGTTGACGGATACGTGATCATGATCGCGGCCAGGTTCTCGCTGTGCTCTTCCGCCTTCGCGGTCAGGTCGACCATGTCCACGTTGCCATCGTCGTCACACTTCACAACGACAATGTCCATGCCCGCCATCTTCGCCGACGCCGGGTTCGTTCCATGCGCCGACATTGGAATCAAACACACATTGCGATGCGATTGACCGCGACTGTCGTTGTAAGCCTGGATCGCGAGAAGGCCGGCGTACTCACCCTGCGAGCCCGCGTTCGGCTGCAGCGACACGGCGTCGTAACCGGTGGCGTCGCACAGCATCGCTTCCAATTCGTCAATCATCTCTACATAGCCAACCGTCTGGTCACTCGGAGCATACGGATGGATGCCGGCAAACTCTGGCCACGTCACCGCCGTCATCTCTGTCGTTGAATTCAACTTCATCGTGCACGAACCCAGTGGGATCATCGTGCGATCCAAAGCCAGATCCTTGTCCGCCAGCTTGCGAAGATACCGCAGCATCTCCGTCTCAGTTCGATACTGATGGAACACAGGATGCGTGAGGTATTCCGACTTGCGAACAAAGTCACTCGCGACATCCGCAATCACAGTCGCATCAAGTTCGTCGAACGCAGGAACCGCCTGCCCGTTCGCAAAGCACGCCAGCACCGCTTCAACATCCGCCCGAGTTGTCGTTTCATCAACAGACAAGCCAACCAGGTCCGCCGCGGAGCCCGACGACCTGTCGGAGGGCGAAGCCTGATTAACACGCCGGAAGTTCATCTCCGCATCAGTCGCCGCTGAGTGAACCTTCTCCGCATCCGGAACCCGCACAGTCAACGTGTCGAACCAGCGTTCGTTCACGATTTCAAACCCAAGCCGGTTCAAACCTTCCGCCAAAATCGAAGTGAACCGATGAACGCGCGACGCGATGCGCTTCAGGCCTTCCGGCCCGTGGTAGCACGCGTAAAGTCCCGCCGTAATCGCCAGCAGCGCCTGAGCCGTACAGATATTGCTGGTCGCGCGGTCTCGACGAATGTGCTGTTCGCGCGTTTGCAAAGCCATACGGTAAGCCGTGTCGCCATGAGCATCGATCGAAACACCAATCAACCGCCCCGGCAACGCTCGCTTGTGAGCACTACTTGTCGACATGTAAGCCGCATGCGGACCGCCAAAGAACATCGGCACGCCAAAGCGCTGAGTCGAACCAACCGCAATGTCGGCTCCCATTTCGCCGGGCGACTTCAGCAACGTCAGAGCCAACAAGTCTGCCGCGAAAATGACTAGGCCCTTCTGCTCATGAACCGCATCCACTGCCGCACTGAAATCAGTGATCTCGCCGCTCGTCCCAGGATATTGGAACAACGCGCCAAAGCAGTTCAACGATTCCACTTCGCTTGCGTCACCAATCACGATCTCAACTTCAATCGGCTTGGCTCGCGTTTCCAGAACCGCAATTGTCTGCGGATGCACGTCTGATGAAACGAAGAACGTGTTGCTGTCTTTGTTCTTGCTCACACGCAGCGCGAGAGCCATGGCTTCCGCGGCCGCCGTTGCTTCGTCCAGCAGCGATGCGTTCGCGATCTCCAGGCCAGTCAGATCAGACACCATCGTCTGGAACGTCAGCAGTGCTTCCAGTCGTCCCTGCGATATCTCTGGCTGGTACGGAGTGTAAGCCGTGTACCACGCCGGGTTCTCAAGCACGTTCCGCTGAATCACGGGCGGCGTGTAGTTGCCGTAATAGCCGGCTCCAATGAACGACTTGAACACACGGTTCTTCGCCGCGAACTCTTTCAGACGCTCAACCGTTGCCGCCTCTGTATGAGCCGGCTGGTTGTCACGCTTCTCGACGCGAATGTTGGCAGGAACCACCTGTTCCATCAGTTCGTCCATCGAACCAACGCCCAACTGGCCCAACATCTCCGCGCGAGCTTGTTCGTCCAAGCCAATGTGCCGACCAATGAAGTCGCCGTGATTTTCAAGAGCGTGAGTCGATGTCATCTGTATGTCCCCGTCCTATCGATTTAGCCCGCTAGCCGACTGCCACCGACACTCCCCCTCGCCCCCGACGTAAAGTCGGGGCGGAAGATCCAAGGTCAGTGCCATTGGGCGAGCGCCGATGGCTGACTTTTAATGTTCGACTCTACGCCTCCGGATGCCATATTGAAAATCAATACCGCATATGTTTACATGCATTATTGTTATGAGTGCATCAATCCCCGAAAACCTGCCACCCGCGGCGCTCCGCACACTGGTCGCAATCGCCGAATTTGGCGGGTTTACCAACGCAGCCGCAGCACTTGGTTTGACACAACCCACTGTCAGTCAACAGGTTAAGCGAATCGAACAGCTGTTAGGCTTGCCCCTCATTCTCAGAGACCGCCGACAGCTCGAATTCACCCCCGCCGGCCAAACCCTTCTGGATTACGCACGCCGCATCGTCAGCCTGAATGACGAAGTCGTCGCCAAGCTGACGACACCAAACATCACCGGGGCCCTGCGATTGGGTCTACCGCATGAATTCACGATCTCGATCCTGCCTCAGCTGGTTGGTGCGTTCTCGCAGTCACATCCGAATGTTGTCATCGAAGTCGAGTGCGAACTCAGCAAAACCCTGCTGGCGAACCTCAGTGACTATGACTTGGTCATCGCCCTTCACGATCAATCCGATTCAGCAGGCAAGCAACTGCGGACAGAACCACTGGTCTGGGTTTCAAATCCCGATTACCGGTTCTCCTCCAAGCCGGAAGCTGGCCTACAAATCATCGCAGCGCCGGACCCGTGCATTTATCGGGCTACCCTGCAACAGGTTCTATCGGGCGCAGAACGAGAGTGGTCCTTGCGACTCACAAGCACAAGCTACGGTGCGGTCTGCGCAGCAGTATCGACGGGAATGGGTATCACAGTGCTGGCCCGCAGTGCAGTGCCCAACAACCTACGGGCTGTCCAGCACGAAGGACTCCCGCTGCTTCCGGACATTGACTTACGTCTCCATTGCGATTGGTCGACGGCAAACTCCGCCACGCGAACGTTCGTGAACTTTGTTACCGAGCGTCTCACACAACGACTGTGAAATTCAGTGCCTCACCGTCTTGGAGCTGTAGCCGACTTAGAACCCATTGCGAGTGAATCTGCGTACTGCGATAGCCAGCAGTTCTTAACGCTACGACGTATAAAGTCCGGGCACGTAAAGCGGCCCCAAGAAACATAATGAGAGCTTCGTAAGCCGACTTTTGGGGCGGATTGGAACCAACCATCCGAGCGGAATCATTGCGAGTCCCGTTTTTCCTGATTTTCTTCGAGCGCCGGATCCCCGGACGGAGATTATGTAAGTAAGGGCCGAACGAACGCCTGAGGGGCGGGCCCCTCAGGTGTTGAGGAAGGTAGTGAATGGCCGTAACCACACCCAACATCTCGGTGCCGCTCATTGACGCCGGCACGATAAGCAAGCTCATTTCTCAAGCGCGACAGGGCCAGGCTCAGGCGTGCCAGGCGATCTGGGAGTATTACCGTGCGCGCATACTTGCATTCGCGTGCGATCGGCTGCGTACCTCCAGCAGGACGGTGGCGGACGAAGAAGACGTCGCCGTCGAAGTTTTCTTAAGCGTATTCTGCAAGTTGCGTTCAGGCAGCTACCCACAAGTTGACAGCCGCGAGGCTCTCTGGCGATTGTTGCGAACCGTGGCCGCAAACAAAGCGAGTACTCAGCGCCGTGATCTGAGTCGTCAAAAGCGAGGCGGTGGCGTCACCCCAGCAAGCGACGTCGAAAACTGCGCAGGTGGCCCGGATCCCGCGCAGGTCGTCGCCGACAAAGACGCCCTTGAACACTTCCTATCAGTGCTTCCAACAGACGAACTCAGGTTCATCTGCATTCTGCGAGCGGAGGGATTCACGTCCGGCGAGATAGCCGAACGAACCGGGCTCACGCGGTCAACGGTCAGCCGGCGTTTCACGGAGGCAGCGGAATGCTGGAAGCGAGCGATCGGGGCTACGTAACTCTCTCGCTACGGCTAAGGGGTTAGGAACGCGCCGTTCTCAAGCAACCCCGGCACCGGCTCTACTTCATCTGCCCGCCGTACTCGTTGGTCGGATCACGATACATCGAGTGCAAATGAGCCAGCGGATCGCCGCCCAGATCCTGGCATGCGTACTCGATAATCAAACTCGGCCCGGTGATGTAGTACGAGATATCGCTCTTTGGCCGAGTCGGCCCGTTCCATGCAAACGTCATCTTGTCGATTTCGCTCTCTAGCTTCTTCATGCGAGCCTGCGCCTGCTTTGGTGGCAGGTCACCAACCCACTGTCCGATAAGTGACATGAGAATCGCCTTTTGCTTGTCGTCAAACGTCGAACACGCAACACCTTTCGGCTTGGCAGCCTTCCCATCCGCGCCCGGACCAAAGCTAATTTTTCCTCGCTTGCCCGCGATAACAGCCTTTGCTTTTTGCTCGTCGTTTAGGCTCGCCATGAGCTTGTACGCATCGCCAACTTCGCCCGCAAACGGTCGGAACTCAGTGGTCGCGATCTTGAACGCCTCTGGCTGTGTTCCGATAAAGCTGGGCGACATCCCAACCTTCTCACCTTCAATCGACACGTTCACGCCAACGTGGTGCCCATCCAGTTGAAAGCCCCAGGGCTTCGTCGTTGATGGTTCACCAAAGATCACCAGCGAAAAGTTCTCGGTTCCAAAACCCGGTCGAGGCTGCCCGTTGCGCAACAACTGATCGTCGGCCAACATGATGTTCCGCATCTTGTTGTAGCCCTGCCGACTAAACAAAGCCGCCATCAGATTGCACGCCGCCTTGATTTGAACCTCATTCAAATCACCCATACGAACACCGTCCGCATCTTTCCGCGCGGGAAGATTCGTCCATTGACGACGAACGGGCGTTTTCAACTGGCTAAGAAGTTTCTTCCGCTGCCCATCATTCAGCGACTTCGCAAACGCGTCAGCCGCAGCTGCCATCGCTTTCGGCGAGTGATCACTTTTCGCCGGCTTGTAAGTCCCAACAATTTTGCTGGCATCAGAAACGTAAAGTTCCTGAGCCGCAACAGGCGACGCAACAACGGGGAGAACCGCAAGAAGCTGAAGTATTAGCACTAGATATACATTCAATTGAGTAACAAACGCCAATGGTCTCTGCGAGACACCCTACGCTTCCAAGCCAATTCGTCAGCGGCCTCATCAAGATTCGAACGCGTGAGCATCCACCCCATAAAGGCCGACTTTAAGAAAAGATGTTCAATCTCAGCGTTTCATGTTATTTGTCCAGTTTCCACAGGTCAATCAGCTCACCCGCATGCGGTGCAGTCGGACCGCGGGCGGATCCCGCATGCATCAGATGCATGCGGAACCCAAGCCGGTCGCTCACAGCCATCAAGGCAGCACGGCATACGCGCTCTTTGTTACGTGCTCAAGGGTTATGAACCCTTTGCCAGCAAAACCGATTTGTAGATCAGTATGATCGATAACCTCGATCATGGGGGCGTCATTTCCGTTAGGGCCTTCAAAATCTGCTCCGGCGGCCCCGACTCCCGGGACCGCCGCCCCGGCTCCTACTGCCCATCCGCCATAGCAACTACCAGATCCCAACGGATCAAAGAAACCGTAGTCACACGACTTGTGGGCAACAAGCGGCTGCAAATCGTCCTCAGTTGTCGCGACAAACTCCGTCACATCCCCTTTGGAGATATCCAAACCCTCGTTGCGCAGAATTGCGGTTGCGAGAATTAGCGACTCAAAGTGTGTCTCGACACGCCGGAAACTGTTCCCGAGGAATTTGGGTGCCCCGCCCACCTTGAGCTGGAAGTCGGCGACGACCCCAACGCCGTCAGAAGCGGTAGTTTCTGCAAGAGCTGTGGATCTGGCGAACCCCTCGTACGAAAAACGCTCCCCGGTAACCATCTCTGGCAGTGATACACCTGCTTCTTCGTAGTCTGATTCCAACAAACAGAGCTCGCCATCACTGAAGCTTGCCTCTTTCACAAATAGCAATACTGGCGGTGGCGGTGGGTGAATGGCGGGTAAAAGTAGTGTGTAAACCTCAATGACATAGCACAGCTCCCCCGGAGTGAGGCCCCCTATTCCTCCGGGCCCGCCGGGGAAATCATCATCTTGATCTTTGAGGAACGGGCCTCTCATAACAATTAGCTGCTCGCCTACAGTCAGTTCTACATCTACATCGATTGTGTGAACAGCTAGCGGACCGGGCAGGCCATCAGAGTTGCCACCACTGGGAGTCTGCGACCAAGTCATACCCATAATCGGCACAACACTGTTTGACGGGCCGCCACCCGTCAACTCGAACGTTCCCTCAAACTCGTCACACTGGGTGGCAATTCCAGCGGACCTGTTTGGCGTCCCCACACCTTGCGCACTTACAGGCAAGGAAGCCATAAGAGCAAGGAGAAGGGCGTGTACGATTTTTCTCATATCTTTCACCTCAAGATAGTTGGCGCAATGAAGCAAAAAGCAGACGTGCTTTCTTATGGAACTCATTACGCGGGATCTGGGCCAAGGCCCACTAGTAACCAGATACCCATTTGGGTGCATAAACTTAAAAAATCAGAAACTAATTCGCAGGTTTTGTCTCACGCACACTCCGTATTCACACTTAGACGCTCGGTTTGGTCTTCAGCATGATGATTGCGTAAGCTTAGTGTCGGTCAACAGGCGAAACGCGTGCCTGTGAAATTGCGATCGAGACGGAGCGCATTCGTGAGTACGAGTGGTCTCTTGCAGCTCTCGCGAGCACACTCGGACTGAGTGACCCGAGGATGATGGATCGCGGCCACAACGACTCCAAAAAGAAAGGTTGTCCTGGAGATCTCCAGGACAACCTTCCGGGCGAACAATAGGACGGAAACCGAACGGTTCGCAGTCGCTTAAGGAACTGGTTCCGACAGTTCCTGGGCTTCAACCTGTCACTAAAAGTTGTGTATCAACATCGACGGGAACGTTGCGTCGTTTCCGTAACGGCCAACCACCTCTCGATGTTGTTAGCGCATGGGCGAACGAGTGGAAGTTTGCATTGGTCACCACGCCCTCAATTCAAAGTCGAACAGGATTCTCGCCGATCAGGGACTACTTGAGATACTGCAGTCGGAGGCCGTATTTGCCACTATGAAAGAATGCACGCCACGGAAGATCGAGTTGCGTGGAGCCGAATTCGTCATGCCAATCCCGGAGAAAACCCACTTCAAGCTAGACTAGCTACTTGAACGTGCCATTGCCCTGATATTCAAACCTGCAACACACCAACACGATACGGTTCATCCTCTGCGTGCCGAGTCACAATGTCCAGGCACCGGATCAGTGCATCACGCGTATTGGCTGGTTCAATAATTCCATCCACCCAACCGCGGGCGGCTCCGTAGCGGATGTCTGTTGATTCTTCATATGCGCCCGTGACTTTTTCTCGCAGCGCTTCCATCTCGTCCGCTTCCGGTTCCTGCCCCGCGCGTTTCATGGCGCTGATGGTGATACCCAGAACCGTAGATGCCGCCTGCTTGCCGCCCATCACGGCATAGCGAGCGTTCGGCCAGGCTAGGATGAATCGAGGATCAAACGCCTTGCCGCACATCGCGTAGTTGCCGGCTCCGTAACTGCCGCCGGTGATGATGGTCAGTTTTGGAACACGACTATTGGAGATCGCGTTCACCAATTTGGCTCCAGCGCGAATGATGCCGGCTTGTTCGCTGTCGCGGCCGACCATGAAACCCATCACGTCCTGCAGGAACACCAACGGCGTCCAGGTTTGGTTGCAGTCCATAATGAACCGAGCCGCCTTGTCGGCTCCGTCGTGGTAAATCACGCCGCCAAACTGCATGCCTTCGCGCTTGGTCATTTCGTGGTGGTGCTGGTTCGCAATCACACCCACGCTGTAGCCGCCGATGCGTGCGTAACCGCAAATCATCGTCTTGCCATAGTCGGCCTTATATTCCTGGAACGAACCACCATCCACGACCGCTTTGATGACATCGCGCACTTCGAACTGGGCCTGAGCATCCAGCGGCACAATGTTGGTGAGTTCCTCCGGCGACGTTTCCGGTTCGGTCGCATCCGACTTCACAAACTTAGAATCCACCGGATCGTTTGGCATCGTGTCGATCAACGCTCGCAGTCGCAGAAGACAATCGTTGTCGTTGGCTTCTTTGAAGTCGATGGTCCCGCTGATCTCCGCATGCATCTGCGCGCCGCCGAGTTCTTCGCTGTCGACATCCTGACCGATGGCGCTCTTCACCAAAGCCGGGCCGGCCAGATACAAACCAGAACCTTCAGTCATGACCAGCTTGTCGCACAGAACCGGCAGGTAGCCGCCGCCCGCGACGCAGTTGCCCATGATGGCCGCCAACTGCGGAATGCCGAGAGCCGAAATGACGGAGTTGTTTCGGAAGATGCGACCGAAGTCGTCTTCGTCGGGGAAGATCTCATCCTGCAGCGGTAGGAACACGCCGGCCGAATCGACCAGGTACACCAGCGGCAATCGATTGATTAACGCAATGCGTTGAGCTCGAAGAACCTTCTTCGAAGTCGCCGGAAAAAACGCGCCCGCTTTGATGGTCGCGTCGTTGGCGACAATCATGACTTCTCGTCCGCAGACGGTCGCGATGCCGCAAACCACCCCGGCTCCCGGAGCCCCGCCCCATTCTTTGTACATGCCGACGCCGGCCCACTTATTGACCTCAAAGAAGTCTGTGCCTTCGTCCATCAGCCCCGCGATGCGTTCGCGAGCCGTCAGGCGACCTTTGGCATGCTGCTTGGCGATGTTCTTTTCGCCCCCGCCCAATTCAACGGCTGATTCCTGTTCACGGACTTCCGCGATGAGTTCGTTCCACGTCATGGTTGTTGTCTCTAGTAGTTGTGCATCTGTCGATCAGGTAGTTGCCGGCCAGCGTTTGGGACTCGTGGCCTCGTCCACTACGGTTCTGTTTCGACATCGTAGCTCAGGACGCCCGGGAGAGCGAGAATGTAACCAGCCAATATGAATGAGCCGCGAAGCGGCAGTAGTCGCCCCAATCCGAAGCCGGTCTTCCACTTGTCGCCGCTCAACGACTCTTGGCTTCGATTCACGGCGTTTCTGGGATTAGGGTCAAAGGCTGTCGCTGTCGTCACTCCGCCGAATCCGAACGGGCTGTGCAATGCGTGCGGATGACTCAACTATCTAGTTGGCGCCGAACGGGTCAGGAGTCTGTCCATTAGAGTTTTGGCCTTCACCACTAAAGGCCACTGGTCGACCACGATCTCAGCTGGCGCCGTCAACTCAACATCGAAGGATGTGCACTCTCTCTGAGCCACCCAGCACGCCTCTTCCTTCGTTTGAATCGCGTCCCTCAGAGCAGCGGCTCGTCCGGCCTCCGACGGCTTTCCTTTCAAACTCTTCAGTTCGCTTTCAAGCATATTCAGTTCAGTTTCGAGCTCAAGGACAAGTGACATGGCCCGCGTTAGTGACTCCACTATTGGTGCCCTTTGGTCTTGCTGGGCGACACTGATGTAGCCCTTCACAATCGCGTCAAGAACCTGTTGTGCCTCGCTCGCACTATCCGTCGCGAACTGCAGTTGGATCACATTCGAATCGGCCAACTCTTCCACATCTGGATCGCGCAACACCTCAACCTCTAGATGATCTTTTATGTAGCGGTGGAGTTGTTCCTGTCCCAACGAAGTCAGTTCGACAAGTTCGCCCAGCTTGATAGCTTCCGCGATGACTCTATCTGATTGAGCCAACTTTGCTTTGGCCTTGAGCTTCCCTTCAGTTGCCCATGGTCGAGGCTGCGACAAACCCCAATATCCAACGCGAACTTTAGCCATCGATGTAAACATGGGACGCGAATGGACGTTGGACGCGTAGAGGATGAACAAAATTGCCAGGCATAACACCAGCAGCCATACCAAGAGCCACTTGGCTGGCCGGGCCTTTTTTGGTGAACTGTCGACAGGCATCAATGAACGGTCCGGAGAGATCGCTGTGCGGCAAGTACGCACAACTCTACCTTGAAAACGCCCGGCAGCGTCAGACGCAACGGACAGAGGTGGACAATTTAGCCAAGGCTTAAAGATCGCAGGCAAACGACACCGAACCATCACCCACATCGTCGTGAACGAAACCCGCCGCTACGGTTGTTCCTACTCGACAATTACCGTGACGGCCCACCCGAGGCCTTACGGCCTGCGGCTCACTTTGACTCGTCCAGAGCCCGCAACACCAACGCCAAATGCGTCGGCAGCCACTCAACGGTGGTCGCGACGCCGTGCCCCAGCACGGATTGTTCAATCGGCTGTCCGACTCTGGTCGTTCGGCCGCAGGGTTTGTATTCCAAAAGCAGGTTGAGTCCGTCGGCGTGGCAACGCGTCCCGGTCTTCCATCGAGCGCACGTGTTCTTCAGATTCTCCGGAACAATGAACCGTGTGCCGGCGCCGTGTTCTGGTTCCTTCAATCCGGCCGTCAGGACTTCGCCCAACTGGGTGTTGCTGGTCAGTGATGTTACCGAACGAATGTCGGTGCCAGCGATTGCGAAGGCCTGAACCCAGTCGCCGTACTTCGCAGTGACCATGTTCTTCAGATTGTGTGGAGGGAACAGCGGCTTCGTGCGACCGTGAGCCTCACCCTCCTGCCGCCGATGGTGCAGCACATGCACCAACCGACGGTAGCCGGTTGTGTCCCAGCCGTATCGCACGGGGGTTCCAAACGCGGCGATGTCGATAGACCGGGCCAGCGGATGCGGCGAATCAGCGCGGGCCAGCAGGCGTTTGGCTTCCAACCAATGTTTGCCTTGCTCCCCGGCCGCCGCGAAGAACCGGTTCACCGCGGCGCGGTCGTTGGCGAGTAAATTACTAAGAATCGCAAAGCCGTTGCCCGCGTGCGAATGGCCCCACAGCAACACGCGTTGGTCTTCGGCTTGGACCAGTTGATTCAGTTTCAGAAACAGCCGCACCGCCAAATCCGCTCGAGCCACGTGATGGTTTTGGCTGGACCACGAAGGTTCCAGCAGGCTAACCGCCGGGTCTGCACCGACCAACGTTTGGAACGCTTCACGAAACGGTCCGCAGTAGTTTGCGACATCGGCCGCCAGTGAGTTGGTTGCCGATCGAGTGGCTTCGGCCAGTTTGTCGGCCATCGAATCGAACGACTTCTTTAGGAACCCCGCATTGCCGCCGATTCCGCGAAGGATGTCAGAGATCCCAATCGGGTCGCTGCCGAGAAAGGTTCCATGAACCAGCAACACGTGATGGATATTGTGAGCTTCATGCAGCCGGGCAAATTGCGCCTGCTTGCCGTTCTTGCCGTCGTTGACAGAGACCTTTTTCGACTGCGGCCGGATAGCCGGTGTCGTGGGGTAGTTCTGATGTCGAAACTTGTTCGCGGCTGGCATGGGTGAATCATATCCACTAAGTGGTGTATCTGGATACGAAATCGATATCGTTCGGTTTCTTAATCGCCACGAAAAACACGTAGGGGCACAAAAAGAAGTCTTTGTGTGCCCTTGTGGCAAAGCAACGCTCCAACACCGCCTCTCGGGGAACATCGGGGAACCAAACAATGGTCGAGATCAATATTGAATATCAGGGTCAGCTTCACTGCGAAGCTATGCACGGGCCCAGCAGCTGCAAGCTGTCAACCGACGCTCCGGTCGATAACTGTGGTCGAGGTGAATCGTTCTCGCCAACCGATCTGGTCGCGACGGCTTTGGGAACCTGCGTCGCCACCATCATGGGCATCTACGCCGATCGCCACGACCTGAACCTCGAAGGCATGACGGTCAAAGTGGAAAAGCACATGTCCACAGACCTGCCCCGCCGCATCGCGCGCTTACCGGTTCATATCAACGTGCCCGTCGCGTTGGAGGACAAACATCGCAAGTCCATTGAAAACGCGGCCAGCCACTGTCCGGTTCATCAAAGTCTGCGAGCCGACATCGAGGCTCCCTTGAACTTCGTATACCCGGAGAAGCTGTGAGTTTTTTGGGCCATCACTATTTTGGGTGGCCGGGGTTGGACTGAGCCCGCGAAGGAAACCCCGGTGCGATTAACGCGCAGTACTCAGATTCAAGTGAAACGTTCGAATCACGTTCCGGGGTTTCACTCGTTCCTCGCTCCAACCCCGGCCACCCAATTACTCACAGCTTCGGAGTGAATATCCCTGCGTGAGCCGAAGCGAGTCAGCCCTTGTAATCGCGGCCAAGTCAATCCGCCAGCAGCGATGGACGTATCACACTGGCTGGAATCGAGTCCATGTTTCGGAACGCGATCAATTCCGCAACGATGCTAATCGCGATCTCGGGAACCGTTTGCGAACCGATGTCGAAGCCGACCGGAGCATGCACGCGCCGCAGCACATCTTCGTCGATGCCATCGCGCTTCAGATCTTCGAAGATCAACTTGATCTTCCGATTGCTGCCGATCATGCCGACGTATCGAGCCGGTGTATTGGCCAGATGGAACAAGGCGGTCTCATCATGATTGTGCCCGCGGGTCACGATGATGCAGAACGTGTTGGTATCGACCTCTAGTTGTTCGGCCGTGTTCTCGATTGGCCCAACCACCAACTTCTCGGCCGATGGAAAACGTTCGTCACTGCAGTAGTCGTCACGATCGTCGGCAACCCACACGCGGAAACCAACATCGCTGGCCAGCTCTGCCACCTTCTGCCCAACATGTCCGGCTCCAACAATCACCAGGCGGCATCGCTGAGCCTGTGGCAGGTACGAGATGCCGTTCGCAACATGCGGCCGCGGCCTCAGGTTCACGTCGCGCAGATTCTCCACCACTGAAGCCGGAAGTTGGTTCTCCGCGCGAGCAGCCAGTTGCTTGCCCGTCCGATCAAGCAGGAACCGATCCGGAGTTGCATCCTCCTGTACGACCACGGCTTCCGTACACGGTTCGTCACGCCCCAAACAATCGGCGAACGCTGTGAAGTACGAAATGTCATCGCCCGGCAGAATCGGATCCACCAGCATGCTCATCCGCCCGCCGCAAATCAGTCCATCGTCCCAGCCGTAGTTGCTGTCCAACTTGAACGTCATCAACTCTCGCTGCCCGCTTTTCAAATTCGCAATCGCGCGGCGTTTGACTTCGGCTTCGACACATCCCCCGCCCAGCGTTCCCACCTGCGATCCATCCGCAAACACCAACATCACCGCGCCGGCTTTTTGTGGAGTCGAACCGCGCGTTTCCACCAGCGCTGTGTAAACGACAGGCTGTTGGTTCTGAGTGGACTCAATGAGCCGCGAAAGCAACTCGCGCACGGCGGGTCTCCGGTTTATGAAACTTTGACGCTGCGGCGCAAAGCCGCACTGGCGAAAAACGCGATCAGCTTTGATCGACCGGAGAACGGGTGCTCTGCCGTATTGTTCTTCAACCGGTCTTTATCGACTATCATTGGCAGAATGCAAGGAGAAGCAAAAACACGACCGCGAATTGGTGTCACGCTGGGCGATGTCAACGGCATCGGTCCCGAAGTTGTCGTTCGAGCGGTACTGGACGATCGCGTGCTGGCCATGTGCCAGCCGGTCGTGATCGGTTCGCCCGACATTCTGCGGCAAGCCATCGATTCGCTAACCGACGCCGCCGAAGTGCAGCAGGTCGAGGGTGCTCAGGCGCCGGCCAATAACAACACGATCGCTTGTTGGGCTCCTGATGGGGTTGAACCACCGACAGTCGAACCCGCCAAAGTCACCGCCGGTGCCGGCCTGTTCGCTCATGATTGTCTGCGATTCGCCGCTCGCGCAGCAGGCGACGGACGCCTGGACGGCATCTGTACCGCGCCGCTAAACAAAGCTGCCCTGTCCGCCGCCGGAATCGACTTCCCCGGCCACACCGAAATTCTGGCCGACGAATTCGACATCGATGACTTCGCCATGATGCTGCACCTCTCTGCCGCCGCGCTGGAAGGAACCAGAACTCTGATTGGTAATCCGATTAGCAGGCAGCACGGTGTCGCAATCGCCCACGTGACTCTCCACACGTCGGTGCGCAGCGTGCCGGAGTTGCTGACGACAGAATCAATCAAAGAAAAAATTGGCCTCGTCGACCGGTTTCTGAAACAGCTCGGCATTGAAGAACCGTCTATCGGCGTGTGTGCTTTGAACCCGCATGGCGGCGAAGGGGGCCTGTTCGGCGACGAAGAATCAACCATCATCGAACCCGCAATCGCGAGCACTGTCTCGAACGGAATCAACGCCGTGGGTCCGCTCCCAACCGACACACTCATCCGCCGCGCGTTTTTGGGTGAGTTCCAGGGCGTTGTCGCGATGTACCACGATCAGGGGCACATTCCGGTCAAGCTAATCGGGTTTGACAGTGCGATAAACGTGACGCTGGGAATCCCGATTGTTCGAACCAGTCCGACTCACGGAACGGCGTTCGATATCGCGTGGCAGGGTGCCGCGAATGCCGACGGGATGATTGAATCACTATTGCTGGCGGCGAAACTGGCGAAGTCCTGACCAACGCGTTTGCTACTTATTGTCTGAGCGTGGCTCCAACTGTAGCTGAACCTGTGCTGACGATTGGTTCTTACCAAACTGAAATTTCGTGTAGTCAAGGTAACCGGACGGCGCGATTTGGTAATCGTCGTCGGGGGTCGCTGTGGAACTGACAACACGTTTGCCGTCTGACCATGGTTCGATCCGAATCTGCAATGGACAGTCGGTGACACGTATTGACTTGGTGATTTGAGTTCCGTTTTGCGACCGTTCGTAGCGAGCTGTTGGCCAACGTGTTTGCTGTTGGGTCGGCATTCGAATGGGGAATCGCACCTCCATCCATTCCCAGTCAGCCGGCATGACATCGTGCACGATAAGCAGGTTCCGCGGGATGGAGTATTCCAGTCCGGCCAGGCCTTCCAGGTACAGCAGCAACTTGCCCGCGTTGAAGTTTGAGTATTGATCGCCAAACAGTTTGCCGGAACGCGAGTACGCTTCCGGAGCGACCGGGAGGTTCCAGTCAGAGTTGAAGTTGTAGTTGGCAAGGTGTTTCAGAGTCAGCCGCCAGGCCGGTTCGGTCAGTCGATGTTGAAACATGCCGCTTAACGTGAAGTACGCGGTGTCCGGCGTGTATCCGAACGAATTGTCCGGCAGTGACGCAAACTTTTTCATCGACTGTCGTGACATGGCCAGCGGGAACGGTCGCGCTGCGTCGCTGGCAAACCCGTTCGCTTTATCAAGCGCCCACGAGTCCACCATTTTTAAAGCATAATCGCGCGGAAAGTGTTTCGAACGCATGTGCCAAAACCCGGTCGTCATCAGCATGCCGTCTTTTGGACCGGCAAAGAAATGTTTGTGACCATTCATCTGCCAACGCTGCCGGAACCAGTTCTCAATCTGAACCGGTTCCTGCGACACAAGTTGCTTCCAGTGTTCGACATCGTCCGCGTGACCGGTCAGTTCGGCCATCGCGATAAGTGCCTCGGCGACTTCGAAGTGGTTTGAAAAGAACGGTGCGATGCGTTCGTAAAACACCTCGCGAAAGTAGCCTTCGTAGCAGTCACGCAGGAACTCGACGTCGCCCGTGTGCTGATAGATTTGCCACGCGCCGAGAACGTGCTCTGAGAGTTCATTGCCGTAAGCACCTGAATGCCACGTCGTGCCTTTGTTGTCCGAAAAGGCAATCACACCGTCGGCCGATTTGCGGTAGTGCCCATTCTTGAACAGGTGCTTCCATGTGAGCACGTTGCCGTAAGCGTAGTGCGATTTGTTTCCGGTCCACGCTCCGACCCTGATCTGAAACGTCGCGTCGTATCGGTGCATGCCCAGGAAATTGTTGACGGCCGTTTGCGTATGAGGTTCCATCTCCATCCCACGCCCAACGTCGATGTAGTGCATCAGGTACAGCGACCACAGGTAGTAGTAGATGTCTTCGAACTTCTTGTCTGAGCAGCGAAAGTACGGCACCTCTTCGTTCAACTGCCGGTTCATCTCAACCGTCTTCGCGCCCATCGATTCGCGCGACTTGCCGAGTACGTCAGTCGCGTTCTTCAGCGCCTGTTGGTGTTCATCATGCATCGCCCACACCAGCACGACGCCATTGGAATCGCACGGCACTTCAAATTCGTACTGTCGCTCACCATCCTTGCCCTCAGAGAACCGATGACTGTCGGAGAAATTCCGCGACGCAGATAGAACCGTGCTCATGCCCTGATACATGATCGGACCGGTTCGTTCAGACCGATCCGTTTCTGGTTTGCACTTCGTGGTTCCGCCTTCGACTATGTGAATGGCGTTGTGGTTCGCATCGTATTCAATCGTGGCAGAGCTGTTCACGCTGTTGCGACCGTAGAAGCTTTGACCGGCAAACCGCAACGTCAGCGGCTTCGACGACGTGATGATGGAACAGGCCGCATCGTTGGCCGCGATAAATTTTTCCTCTCGCAACCGCGCGCCGGCAACTTCGTACTCGCAGATCATCCGATCGGGTCGCCAGTACATCTTCTCCGGGACCGGATGGCGATGCGGCTTGCCGTCAACCACGACGGTTCCATACAGAACACGCGTGTCCTTGTAGAACTCCCACCCCGAGAAGTCGTTACCGGTTCCGGTATCTTTGTGCCCGCTGCCGTTACTCTGAACCAGCCCAACGCCGCGGCTGCGCAGATCATGATGGAACGGGTGCGTCAGCCCCAGGGTTTCGTGTTCCTTTAGGTTCCAACTCGCGTGAAACCCACCGACGTAATATGTCACATTGCCAGCAAGGAACCCGTGCTTCTTCCCCTGAATTTCCTGCTGCAAACGCCGGCAATAATCGACCCGATCCGTCCCTTCGGCAATCGCGAAGTCGGAACACAGAAACGGCAGCACGAAGATCAATGAGAGGCGTAACATTCCGACATTCTAACCTGCTGTGGTCCCCAAAGCGCCTTGGCCCTGCGATACAAAAGCCACAGCCGCCCAAGGAATTCCGATCGCATCCGGTTACAATCTGCGGAACCCGATTGGAGCCCACCGATGCGACTCACCTGCCTCCTGCTCGTACTTGCCGCCCCTTGCTTCGCTCAGAACAGCCGGCGGCTGAACTATCTGGACGAGAACAACCCGTACTACCCGGGTCTGAAGTTCCCCAAGCTCATCACGCCCCAGTGGGTTGGCGAAGAAGGCGTCGACGCCGTCATCATCCTCGGCATCGACGACATGCGCGACACGG
>CAZAIB010000046.1:0-43483 GCA_964485095.1 uncultured Planctomycetaceae bacterium
AGCGTTCCAAGAGGCTCGCGAAAGTTGTAGGGGAGGATCTGCAGTCGGTTTCGCCGGAGACGGATGTTCGCATTCACGAGGTCTCGTTTGTCGACCCGTGGGACTTCGAAGAGGTCTACGGCGCGATGCACGATTTCGCTCGCGCGTACAAGTTCAAGACGGACAAGGAGAACTACCTTGTTCACATTACGACCGGAACGCACGTGTTTCAGATTTGCGCGTTCCTGCTGACAGAGTCGCGGCACCTGCCTGGGCGACTTCTGCAAACGGCACCCCCGAAAGGCAACGAACGCGGCGTCGAAGGTCACTACAAGATTATTGATCTGGACCTGTCGCGCTACGACCAGCTTGCGGCGCGGTTCGAGCAGGAACAGTTGGCTCGGGTGAGCTTTCTGAAGGCTGGTATTGAAACGCAGAATAAGCGGTTCAACGAACTCATTGACCAAATCGAACACGTCGCGCTACAGAGTGATGCTCCGATGTTGCTTACCGGGCCGACTGGTGCGGGGAAGTCGCGGTTGGCAAAACGGATCTATGAGTTGAAGCGTTTGAACGAACGCGTGACGGGCGAATTTGTGGAAGTGAACTGCGCGATGCTGCGTGGGGATCAGGCGATGTCGACTCTGTTCGGTCATCGGAAGGGCGCGTTTACGGGGGCGGCGAAGGACCGGCCTGGGTTGTTGCGTTCTGCGGATGGGGGCATGCTGTTTCTGGATGAGATTGGTGAGCTTGGTTCTGACGAGCAAGCGATGTTGCTGCGAGCGCTTGAGGAGAAGCGGTTCCTGCCAGTTGGGGCCGACGAAGAGGTGAGCAGCGATTTTCAGTTGATTGCAGGAACGAACCGAGCGCTACGCGCGCGAGTTGCAGAGGGGCGGTTTCGGGAAGATCTGTTGGCGCGAATAAACCTGTGGACTTTCGACCTGCCGGGGCTGGTGGATCGGAAGGAGGACATCGAACCGAATGTTGACTTCGAGCTGGCTCAGTTTGCGGCATCGTCCGGGCGGCAGGTTCGGTTCAACAAGGAAGCTCGGGATCGGTTCCTGAAGTTTGCGATGAGTTCTGAGGCCGCGTGGTCTGCGAACTTTCGTGACCTTAACGCAGCGATTGTCCGCATGGCGACGCTGGCTCCCGGTGGGCGGATTCAGAGTGCCACGGTCGATACGGAGATTCAGCGTTTGCGGTCGAGCTGGGGCGAGGACGGGACTGACAACGCGCTGGCAGGCATCCTTGGTGACGTCTCGGACATCGATACGTTCGATCGGGCGCAGCTGGAGTATGTGATTGGTGTGTGCCGCGGGTGTAGTTCACTGGCAGAAGCTGGCCGGAAACTGTTTGATGTTTCGCGTCTGGCGAAGGCGAAGCCAAACGATTCAGATCGGTTGAGGAAGTTTCTGGCTCGATTTGGTCTGGACTTTAAGCAGGTGCAAGACGGATAGCTGGAGACGGTCGGTCGGCGGTTCAACAGGGTTCCGGGTAATACTGCCTTCACTACAAATGACACGATAGGCCGAGTTGCGACATGGACGAAATTGAGAAGTTGATCCAGAAACTACGCCGTGTGGAGGCGTTGCACGCGAGAACCGGGTTCGAAGGAGAACGCGCGGCGGCCGCGAATGCGATTGAAGCTATCAAGAAGCGGCTGGAAGAATGTGAGGTCAAGGATCCGCCGATTGAGTACAAGTTTACGTTGGCCGACTCCTGGTCACGGCAGTTGATGGTCGCGCTACTACGCCGGTATGGGATCCAGCCATACCGTCGGCCGCGTCAGCGACGGACAACCGTGATGGCGCGGATATCGGAGTCGTTTGTTGATGAGACGCTTTGGCCGGAGTTTGTGGAACTCGACAAGATTCTACAGGCATACCTGGCCACGGTGACAGAACGCGTGATTCGAGACGCGATTTTTGAAGATACAGCGGATGCGGCAGAGGTGGTGGCACCAAAGCAGTTGGGTTCGAACTCTGATGCGTGAGCCTGTGACTGGTCGCAATCTGGTTCCTGTCTCCAACGGATCCTAGTTCAGCGACCAGAATCCGTAGTTCAAAACTGAGGCGAAGCTGACCCATGCCAGGTATGGCAACAGCATGTAGGCTGCAAGTTTGGAGTGTGTTCTAAATGCTGCGATAGTTGTGGCAATGGCGATCCACAGCAGGATGATTTCGGCGAAGGCCAGGCCCATGTTGTGCAGGCCAAAGAAGAGACCGGACCATGTTGCGTTGAGAACCAGTTGGACGGCGAACACAGCGAGTGCGGTTCTGGCTTTCGCGAACCCGGACGCTCGCCAGACCAGCCAGGCCGAGATGGCCATCATGGAATACAGCAAAGTCCAGACGGGACCGAACAGCCAGTTTGGTGGAGCGAAAGATGGACGGACGAGAGTGCGGAACCATTCGTCCGGCGGAAAAAACGCTCCACTGGCAGCTACGGTGAAACACAGCAGGAACGCGCCGGCTAGCACCGCGATGTTTTGTGCGGTTCGATTTGGGAGTGTTGTCGTGCTCATGGGGTCTCTGTATGTATTCGAACGCCTGACCTGACGATTGAAGTCAGCCGGGCTCGAAATTCAATACCACCTGAGCCTCATCCACGCGTGGTTGAGCGCTATTGGGTTCGATTGCCGGCATTTGCTGCACGGGACGCTGCTTACATTGTGACCCGAACGTTGTTTGATTCGATCTGTTCGACCTGGATGTCCACATCCAGAAACTCGCGGATGATGTTGATGTGGGTCGTGGAGTGATCCGATAGCGCGAGGGTTCGGAAGGAACCGCCGCCGGTGCCGTTGGCTTTCCCGATGGCCATAGGGAGAAGTAACTGGTCAGCAAGGTACTCGCCGACCGGCACATCAGTTTTGAGATACGCTGCGGCTTGCCGAGAGACATCGCGGGCGACTTGTTCGGCTCTGCGGTTCTTTTCTCCGAAGGCGACGAAGAGTTCGGTGACGTGCTGGTATTGGAGTTCGATCATGACGACGTTGCCTGGGCCGTTTGAATCGACTTCTTCGGTGCGGCAGCAATCGTCTTTGCCTTTCCATTCGAACTTGCGGCGGATGATGTCGCATTCGCGTTCGGCAATGTGAGCTGGCAGGTTCGAAACGATCGCTCGGACGTTGCGGTCGATCAGCTTGCCGCGTTCGAGTAGTTCCAGCGGTTTCAGAGCCGGGCAGGGGGCAACAGACAGTTCCAGCTTGCCGCCACCGGCCGGATAGAAGCCGGGGCGAATTAGGTTGGATGTGATTTCGGCTCCCATCCGTTTGAGCTGTGGGAGGTAGGCTTTTTGCAGAAAGTCAAACGGCGGCGCGAAGGGGTTGTGGGTTCCGCCTTCCAATGTGACGGTTGAAGGTTGGTCGGCGTTGAGGAGGATCGGCAGGAGTGTTTGAAACACCAGCGTGGTGCTGCCTGCGGTTCCCATTGAGAACCGGAAGTCGCCGCCTTTGATTGTGTTTGGGTTGAAAGTGAGTTCGTTTGAACCCGGCGTGGCGCCTTCAATTGTTGCGTCACAAACCTGTGCGGCTGCGTTGACTGCGGTCGCGTGTTGCCGCTTCAAACCCGGTTTTTTGCGGCCCGCGCGGATGTTGTGGATGTGCAGCGGTGTGCCGGTGATGGCAGAGAGGGCGACGGAAGACCGTAGGATTTGCCCACCACCTTCTCCCTGTGCGCCGTCGATTGTGATCATTGTTCGCCTCCGGTTCCGAGTCTATCGGTTTTTGGAGTAGAGGCGAAAGTTGGCGACGGGTTCGCAGATCTTGAAGGCAATGGCCCTGAAGTGGGTTCGGGCCGATTAGGCTCAACGTGGTTTGCTGCGAGCTTTGTTGGCTGTGGCCAGGCATTGGCAGTCAGAACAGGGGCGAGGTGCGCCGGAATTGGTTCCGTCGATTTCTGTTCCGCAGACCTGACAGATATGGCCTTCCTGGATCAGTATCGAAATTCGCACGGCAAGGTCGCTCATTAGGGATTCTCCACAACGGATGCTTCACCCATTTTGTAGGGTTGATTCGACGTTCGGCAACTGACCACTTGTTGTGTCAGGCTAGCTGCGAACGCAAGTCGTTTGGCGACTTTGGGTTCCGTTGGGTAAGAACAAACGGTGTTGCTGCCTCAAAGTGCATCGGGTCACGATTGTAAGGAAGGGTGATGAGATGGACTCAACTTCGAAACCTGCGAGCGTGAATGAGCTAACTGGTGTCATCTTGTCCAAGGCTCAGGTCTGTGAGCTCTATCAGCGCCACAGTCGTGAGTTATGGACAGGGTTCTACGCGAGATGTCGTGATGCGGAACTCGCCAGCGACCTTGTACAGGAAGCGTTTAGCAGACTGTGGAAGAACAGAAGGACCATCACGCGGCCACTAAGCTGGTTGAAGCGTGTTGGTGTTAATTTGCTGATCGACCGCGCTCGAAGACTGGCAAGTCGTCCGGAGATGATATCCGGAACCGATTTGCTTCAGTCTGAGGCGGATGAACCGTGGCAGCATCTTGCGGCGTTAGAATCCAGAGCATGGGTCACATCGGCTTTGCAGAAACTGCGCGAGTCTGATCGCGAGATTCTTGTGTTGCGATATGCCCACGATCTTGGTTCGAGAGCGATCGGTGAGCAGCTTTCGATTGGTGCCGACGCGGTTGACATGCGGCTGTCTCGTGCGAGACGCCGGTTGCTAAAGGCGTTTGTGAGTTTGGAGTCGGGCCGTCGGCGGGCACGTTCGGGCCTGGTTCCGTTGGGTCAGGCCGATTGTGAGGTCTCCAGCCTTGCGAGTTCTTCAATTGGTTGAGGGCCAGGAGGTAAGACTTCGGCCCGGTGAGTTGTCATACCTATGTGAGACGAAGTGTGTACTTTCAGGGAGAAGAGCGATGAGTCGATCACGAAAAACTGCGATTTTGGCAATCGTTCTGGGGCTCGGTGCCTACGGCATTTTTGGAGTCGGTGAGCGCAATTCTGCCAAGGCTGCTATGGATGTTCCAAAGGAACACACACGGACGGCAGTATTTGCTGGCGGGTGTTTCTGGTGCATGGAACCACCATTCGAGAAGTTGGATGGCGTGGTCAGTGCTGAATCGGGCTACACCGGCGGGTTCAAAGACAACCCAACGTACGAAGAGGTTTCACACACGGAAACCGGTCACCTTGAGGCGGTTCGTGTGACCTACGATAGTCGTGTTCTGACTTACAACGACCTGCTGGAAGTTTTCTGGCGTAGTATCGATCCGACTGATCCCAACGGTCAGTTTGCTGATCAAGGGTCTTCGTACCTGTCGGCGATTTTCGTAGCCAACGCGGAAGAACGTCAGGCTGCGGAAAAATCAAAGATGGAGTTGGGCAAGACAGGGCGGTTCAGCAAGCCGATTGTCACCACGATTCGCGATGCCGCGAAGTTCTACCTGGCTGAAGGCTACCACCAGGACTACTACAAGAAGAACCCGCTTAAGTACAAGTACTACCGGTTTGGTTCAGGCCGCGATCGGTTCATCGACAAAGTCTGGGGCAAAGATCGGAAGTACGATCCGCCAGTGCGAGACACAGGATTGGTGATTCACGAGGACGGTTCGAAGTCCCGAGTGTTTCAGAAGCCGTCCGACGCTGTGCTGAAAAAGCAACTGACAGCGATTCAGTACGAGGTGACTCAGGAAGACGGTACTGAGCGTCCATTTACAAATGGATTTTGGGATAGCAAGAAAGACGGGATCTACGTTGACGTCGTGACGGGAGAACCACTTTTCAGTTCTCGTGACAAGTTTGCTTCCGGAACCGGTTGGCCATCGTTCACGCGGCCGCTGGATAGCCAGTTCATTGTTGAGAAGACTGATTACAAGATGATCCTGCCTCGAACAGAGGTTCGATCGAAGCACGGTGATTCGCATCTTGGTCATGTCTTTAGCGACGGGCCACGACCGACAGGACTTCGCTACTGCATTAACTCGGCTTCGCTGCGATTTGTTCCTCGTGAGGAATTGGTTGCCAGGGGATATGGGGAGTTTGCTGACCGATAGTGGATTGAGATTTCGAATTTCAGATGAGATTTGAGATTTGAGATTTGAGATTTGAGATTTGAGATTTTGGGTATGACCACACTGTTGTTAAGTGACAACAGTGTGGTTTTTTACGCGCGGTTAGGTTCTCAGTTTTAGCGCCCGGCCACGGTCCCGATCGGGTAAATGAATTCGTTGCGATGAGAAACGGTGCGGTATCGAGCATCTAGCCATACGCAGCCTGGGATTTCAAAAACCCCCGTCGATGCTTCGGGAACCAGATGAAAAAGCGGTGGCTGCCATGCCCACTGTCCCAAACGAAGACTCGACAAGGCCCATAGGCCCCATGGTCGATCTCTGGAAACGCCTCGATGATTTCTTCGATGTCTTTGATGATGGACTCTTCATCCATCGAAACGAAGGTGCCGCGTTTTTCGTTTCCCCAGCCATCGTTTTGTTCATAGCCAACAAGCAACGGTTTCAACTCTTCGTATTTGTGCCCGATTTGTTCGAAGAGCGTCGTATCAACCGACGTAGGGGCTAGTTCAAAATAAGTGAATCCCTCAGGTATGCCGTACTCGTCGGGAGTATCAATCGAAGCCTGTGCTTGCTCACGGTAGAACACCATCAGTTTTTCGAATTGGTTTTCATTGAGGTCAACCTCCGTGACCGCCTTTCGCAAATTCATTGCATCGACCAGTTTGATTCGTTTGTAATCCACGCCAGCGGGTTCAAAAAACTGCCTGTCGTTTACAATGTGATTCCCCGAAATCAGAACGAATCCCATGAATTGATACGCAACCCCTGTGATAACCAGCTTTGCAAAGAAACCGCGAAGCTTTGGCGACCAATCAACTACCTTGGTCCTATAGATTTTAAGTATCAACAGCCCACCAGTGACGAGCGCCAAAACCCCAATGCCAAACGACAGGTAAGTCGCCATCGCGATCAAGTAAAGCCAGGCGGCAATCTTGAGCGATGTGGCCCAAGAGGCAGATCCTTGGTGGCTTTCAACCGGAGTCGACAAAACAGTAGGCGATGCAAGTTGTTCCATGGCAGAAAATCGCGACCAAACAGGTGAGTACTCAACTAAACGTACTCAAACCTAGCTCACAGAATCTCTTGCTGCGGTGGTACAACCGTGCTGATCGCTTCGAGCGTTGTTCGTTTTTGACGACTACCAAGCGGTCTGTATTTGTGAGACCGTTTGTCGGGCCACGGGTTGGATCACTCACTTCCTGCTGAGCGGTCGTCAGCGACTGTCCGCTTCAGGCTTCTTACTGGTTAGCCCTAAAGCCGAGCGCCTGACAGATGGGAATGTTGGACAGTTTGCTTTGGCGCTCCGGCTTTGTGAGATCGAAGACACCGGAAATTTTTGCCGATTTCGTTGTAAGAAGATCGTCCGCAAGCGTGTCAAAACTCCAGAAATGGAAACAACGCCTGGAACCAGAGGGGACGACCTCATGTTGAATGCAATCGGAAATCTGCTCGCTTCTCCCCGTCCTCGCACTTCCCGGCGACGAGTTCCTGGCTTGCTGACTACGCAGCACCTGGAAGCTCGATTGGCTTTGACAGCATCTGTGTTGGCTCCAACGGTCGTTGCTCCAACGGTCGTTGCTCCAACAGTGGTTGCTCCGGTTGTCGGTCCGATTCAGGGACCGGTAGTTGCAGAACAAACAGTCGTTGAGGCCACGGAAGAACACAGCTACCCGGTGGAAGAAGGGGCTGCGGAATACAGCGACAGTGAACCACTGCTGATGGGAGCCCCTGCAACCTTGGTGTTGAGCCTGGATGGCTCGGGCGAGTCTGAGGAGATTACGGCTCAGGAAGTTCAGTTTCCTGACACAAATCAGGTTGCCGACAACACTGCGTTCTTCGAGTCGGTTCAGTCATCACCACAGCAGGCAGTTGTGGCGGATGGGCAGGAGCCGGTTCAGAGTCCGCTTCCGCTGGAATCTGTTGGCAGAGCCAGACTAGAGAGTTCTCCGAGTCTTTCGCCAATCGAGTTGATTGCTGAGGAAGAGGCGCCCAACGAGGATGGGGATACGGACGAGCTCGAATCAGACAGCATTGACGGCGAGGATCCACCTGGCGAGTCCGCTGCCGTGACCGAAGATCTGCCACCGTTGGTTGACGAAGCAGTCATGGCATTGGATATGGACATACCCAGGGAAGACATTGAGTCGGGTAAGGCGGAGTCGATGGCTAAGCCCGCTGTCACATCCGACATGTCACAAGCTGAGACAGCAGATGATGATGTTCAGCAGACGTCCGCATCCGCAGCATTAGACGCTGTGACCATCGAGACCAGCGATCTGGATGAGTTCTTCAGTCGCGAACAAAGTACTGTTGCACCTCACCAGAAGGCGATGGCTACTGCGGCGGTTGTGCTGCTTGGTGCGGCTCAGATGCGTCGATCGCGGCGTCAATCAGAGCTGGCAGGCGACCAGGGGCTATAAGGACACAAGTGGTTGGGTCGGCTTCGTCCGGCCCGCTGCATCGACGGGGAACAGCCAATCGGCGTCAGCGTTTGATGTCGGTTGGCTGGTTTTCTTGATTCTGCTGTCGTGTTGTCAGAGTTGGTCAATGACAGCTTGCTCGACGACTGTGCCAAGCAAGTGTGTCGGTTCTCCGCGCTTACTGGCTCTGAATGAACCCTCTGAAACTTGAGGCCGGCTCCTAAGCCGGCCTTTGTTCGCGCCAAGAGGTAGTGCCGACGGCTGAATGGTGTCCTGCCTGCTTCGTCGACGGACGGGGGATAGCCAATGGGTATCAGGGGGCGATGCCGACTGGCTTGTTCTTGTAAACTTCAATCTCGTTGAAGTGTGTCGTCCCGATTGTTTTTAGGAAGAACTCTACGTGGTCATCTTCAGTGACCGGAACAGCACCGAGTTTCCTGTCGTTGAGTCTTACAAACCATCCGCTTGGTTGACGCTCGGCGAAAATGACCTGGTCGGCGGGTTCGTCGTCAACCTTTGGTCGAAGCTGGATCGTTTCGGTTCCACTGATTGGTTCGAACAATTCGGTATCGATGTTGCCTTGTCCCAGTTGGCCCATCCCTGCTGAGAGCCTTACCATCGTGCAATCTCCGTTCGGCTTAATGCTGAAGCAGATGTCGGCAATACTGTCCTCAATAGGGCTCACGAGGACACGGATGGCGACAAAGTCAGGGTACTCGCCCGAGCGGTCAATCTTGAACATCTTCCGGCCGTTGGTCCCGCTCAGGATGTTGATGCCGGCAACCTTGTCTTTAATCCATAGTCCAACCTGGCCACTGACCGGAATTCCGCCGCGTCTGTCAAACAGCGGAACCGGGTTCCCTATGCGTTCAGTCTGGACCTGGATTAGATTTTGGGCTGTCTTATGGCTGGCGAACCACCACCCAAATAATGCAAGTACCACGACGCCGGCTGCGATCAGCCACTGTCTCGACCGGCTGGCCTCGGTGGCAGGCCGCGATGTTGGTGCAGCGGCGGGTTTCCCTCGGCTGACGTCAGTAGCAGGTGTTGGTACAGCGGAGGATTGATTTGCAAGAATCGCATCAATGCGCTGGGCGACGGTTTGATAGTCTGGGATTCGGTCATCGGCCGAGTGTTGCGTCATGTCCGCAATCAGTTTCCGAAGGGGTTCGGGGACTGATTCGTCCATCTTCTCTCGCCACTCCTCAGATCCTCGCATCTTTGCGGCAATGGCCTGGAACGCGTTCCCTCCGGCAAACGGTTGCTGCCCGGTCACCATGTGGAACAAGCTGGCCCCGAGAGCGTAAATGTCTGCTCGATGATCGACGTTGGTGTCTTCCAACTGCTCAGGGGCTACATACGACGGTGTTCCCAGAGTGGCTCCGGCTGCGGTCAGACGCGTTGCTTCTTCGCCGCCGGTGCGAAACGCCAGGCCAAAGTCGGTGACCTTGACCGCCTTGTTGGCGGTTGCGTGTGCGATTCCGGCGGTGGCTGACGTCAGCATCAGGTTCGCAGGTTTGATGTCTCTATGAACAACACCTTTCGAACTGGCGTAGTCCAACGCCGCGGTTACCTGCCGTGCGATTTCGAGTGCTGCTGTTGGTTCGATGGCTCCGGAGCGTTCGATGACGCTTAGAAGTGATTCGCCTTCGACCAGCTCCAGGGCGAGATACACGCGTTGTCGGTGCACTCCGTAGTCGTGGACAGCAACGATGTTGGGGTGCTGTAAGCTGCCGCCAACCTGTGCTTCAAGTTGGCTCCGTTGCGATGCTGTATTGCCGTCACTGACACTGGGTTTCAGTATTTTCAGTGCGACTTCGCGGTTGAGCTTGGTTTGGTTGGCCCGATAGACGGCACCGGCCCCGCCGTCTCCGATGAGTTCCAGGATCTCGTAGTTGGGGAGGTACGTTGTCGATTCGGCCAGCGGCCGCAATAGCTCAATTTCCGCTGCAGTAATGAGTTCGCGCTCGACGGCGAGGTCGCAGACATCTCCGGAGGCGCTGGTTAGGGTTTCCAACTGCTCAGCCGTTATGGTTCCGCGCGAGACGGCGACCTCAAGAACCCGCAGGCTAGTCTGTTCAGCCTCGGACATGCCCGACTACTCCTGGTCTTGAGCAGCCTGAAGAGTTCGCAGGAGAGCTTTGACTGAGGGGCGGTCCGGTGACATGTCGTTGCCGACATAAGCCAGTTGGACCTTTCCCTTCTTGTCGATCACGTACGTGGCCGGGTGGGCCAGCTTGGAACGGATTCCGAAGTAGTCCACTGCTTCCATTTTCTGGTCCAGGACAATCGGGAATGGGACGTCAGCAACCTGTTGCTTGTCGACTCCCTGAGCAGCCTTGATGAACTCATCAACGTGATCGCGTTCGCCTGGGTAGACGACCAGGATTTCGGCATCCAGTGCTTCGAACTTTTCGTAGTTCGCCACCAGTCGTGCCGTTTGAGTTTTACAGAACGGGCACAGCATGCCAGAGAAGCCTTCCGTGAAGACCAGGACGACATGCTTTTTGTTTAGGTAGTCAGCCAGGCTGACACGTTTGTTGTTCGTATCGACGAATACCAAACCGTCCAGGCCCGCCGGGACCTCGGCGTTCGTTTGGACATCATCGTTGAAGTTGATGTCTTTGGAGGCCGCGGCTGCCATCGGCATCGAGCCCATGCCGGCCATCTTCCCCTTTGAGTCGGGAGCCGATTTTGTCACTGGTGCCGGGGAGGTTTTAGTGGCAGTACCGTCGCCATCAGTTGTTGCTGATTTTGCACTGTCTGGTGGTGTCGTGCCTGCAACTGGTTCGTCTGAACCACATCCAGACGTCATCAGGAGACACGTTGAAAACAGGCTTATGGCGAGGAATCGCATTGAAGGGCTCAAGTATTGGCATCTGGTCCAAGTCATTGTGCGCCGAGTATGGACACTCGCCAACCGTACGTAAACCAAGATTGCCTGCTCATCTACCGACTGGCTGGTACTTGGGCCTACCGAGCAGGTTCCTCGATCTCATTGAGGGCAACAAGAAACGACTCATACTCCCCAGCACAACAGGGGCAATTATCGATATGATTCTTGACCTTCAGCATGACTTCGTCCAGTGGGATACTGCCCATTTGAGATTCAGCCAGCTCAGGCACCTGCTCAAGGCAGCCGTCACAGGTCATTCCGTCCGGGGTTACTGTGGCCACAAACTGAAGAAGAGTGGACACTTGATCCTTATCGAGTACCATCGTTATATCTCCTAAGCGAAAGTCAACATCATGTCGTCGGCTGTGTAGCCGGCGTTTTCCAATCCCTGCCGCAACCGCATCCGGGAATCGTGGATCAGCTTGTACACTGCATTGCGGTTACTGTCGGTGCGACTGGCGATTTCTTCAACGGGCATGCCATGCAAAATGGCTTCTGTTGCCTGCCGTTGCCGATCGGTCAATGTCTCTGCGATGAGCGATTTGAGCGTGGCGACCATCGCCTTTCGTGATTCAACTTCATCGGGAGCGATGATCGACTCGTCCTCGAACTGGAACCGCATATTGTCCTCTGAATCTACTGCGTTTAGGGAAACGTCCTTAAACATCTTTCGGCGGAACTGGCTGGTTCCGATACGGATTGCGATCGACATGGCCCACGTTGTAAAGCGGCTACGCCCCGCGAATTGATCCAACTTTTCAAGGATTCGGATTAGTGTTTCCTGAGCGATATCCTCGCAGAACGCGTCTCCACCGCCTTTGCCTGCGAACGCCTTTCGAAGGCCCCGAATCAGGACCTTGCGTAGTTCCACCAGTGCGGCTTCCTGTTGATCTCCATCACGGAGTCGAATGACCCACTCATCTGTACTCATTGATCATCTCCCCACGGTGCTCGCTGCAGCTTGCTGATTAGAGCGCACGCAGTCCGGAGTTCTTACGTGGAATTTGGTACATTTTCTTTCGGACGGCCTGACTTGGCTCGATCCTGCACAAAACGCTGGGTTCGGACAATGGCGAACCACGCCAGCCAAGGCCCAAATTCCGCACAGGTGACCACATAGTCGAAGAAGTCGACGCCCATGTATCGGGTGCCTGCCACGGGGATGCCGAAGAATTGAGATTTGAACCAAAACCGCGAGTAGTAAATCAGGGTCAGACCGCTCACGCACAACCAGGCTTTGTTGTCTTTTGTGAATGGAATGAACGCCAACGCCCACGTCCAGTACCACGGGTTCTGCGTTGGTGAGAGGAACCAGAAGATCGCCAGCGTCAGGAACACGGTCTGTAAGAACCCGTCAACTGACGCACTTCGCCACAGCCGGACGCACATCCACAGCAGGATGATCCCGAACGCGACAGACGTCAGTGCCCTGGCGATAAAGAAGGGAACTTCGTTCCGTGGGAGTGAGAACTGTGCCGTGCAGGAATCGACGATTTGAGTTCGGAGTTCCGGTGAAGTGACCTGCAGCCAACTGGTTCTGGCAAAAGGAACGAGTACTTTTTGCCCGTCCGCTGCCAATTTCTCGGGTGGTTTCAGGTTCTCAATCACCACCATGAAAACGAAGTCGTTGATCTCCCACTCCCTTAAAAACTTCGCAAGACCTGCGGTCTTGTGTTGGACGCCGCCTGTGCCGGGTGGTTCGTAGAACATCGGGAACAGCAGCAGGCTGGTGGCAAACAGATAGCAGCAAAGTCCTCCGATCGCGTGGGAGAACTTCGGACGCGAAGGCGCGGTCGACGCCGTTTTTTCAGCACTTCCCCGCCACCACATGACGAAGAAGACGGGGGTCAGAACAAGCGGGTAGAACTTTCCAGCCGTCGCCAATGCGAGAAGGCTTGCTGAGAAAATGAACCCGATTGACGAGCCGCCACGCTTTGATGTGACGACCACGCTGTACGCGGCTGCCATCGTGAAGAACACGGTGATGGAATCCAGGTGCCCGCTGTTGGCGAATTCCTTCAGGACCACGGGGCACCACCCATACGCGATTGCCCACCCCACGGGCTTGCGAAGCAGAGCCAGCATTTTGATCAACAGCCAAAGTGTTGCCAGGTCGAATAGGACGATCAACGACTTCATCACCAGTAGGTGTGTCGCGACAGAGGCGTTGTCTGGTGTCAACAAAGCAGACAGGCCAAACACAGCCTGACTCACTGGCGGGTAGGGCGAAGGCAGGTCACCAAAGTGGATTGTGTTCAGAATGCTCTTGAGCGAAGGAGACGACTGCCCGAGTTCGACCAGTTTTTTCAAATCACGATTCGATGAAAGCTCACCCAGCTGAATTTGTTGAGGACTGAAGCGATACGGGTTCACTCCCGCTACGACCGCGTTGCCGTCCCAGATGTATCGGTAAATGTCAATCTCCAGGATCGGCGTGGAGAACAGGACAACGATGCGGAACGCGACCGCGAAGCCAAGAACCGACTTCACGCTAATGGAATCGGCCGCGGTTAGCCCTCGACGCAAACCCCACAGATACAACGCAAAGGCGATTGCAAAGCCAGCCAGCATGGCCGGGATTGGTCGGTCCTGTGGCTGTGTTGCCAACCGAAACTCACCGCTGCCGGCTGTGATTGCAACGTAGGCCGCCAGTAGCAGCACGCCTGGAAGCACCGTTGGGCAGCGTTTCGCTTTTGTCGAAGCCATGGACCAGTAAAACCTGTGTACGAAAAAAGAGTGGAGAGTTTCCTCTCCACTCTATGGTGTCAAGTGATTGTCGCCGCCGGAATGCTACATGCTTGCGAGCATTTCAACGGGTTTGATCTTTCCGTGGAACTTAACTTGGTTTTGCAGTCGTTTGGCGAAGTTGTTGGCCGAGGCAAACTTCTTGTAGCCAAGCGTTTGGGCGTTCTTACCGATCGCTTTCCTGAGTGCGTCGACTGCGATAGCCAGCTTTTCGTCAGCGTGCTTCTGCATTCGAGTTTTTGGCTTGAGAGCCTGTTCAACCGCAGCTCGCTGTTTTGTAAGGATGGGATTGGTGATCGCCATTGGCCACTGCACTTCGCCAGTATACGTGTCGAATTCCCTTGCAGTCAGTGTCGGAGCGACTCGCTTTGGTCGTGCCCGCAGCAATGCCAGACGTTCAGAACGCAGCTTCCGGATCTCTTGCTGATAGGTCGCCTTCAGACGTTCGGCGTCGATTCGAGCTTGTCGGATGTCAACTTTGGCCCGCGCTGAGGCAACTCGGTTTTGTATCGCTTTGCCTTCGGCGGTTCGAAGATTAATAGCTGCCCGGCTTGCGTTGTTTTGGCTCTGCCCTGTCGCTCGAACCAACTCAGCCACGCCGCGGAGACGTGATTCAGCCGGCGTTGATGCTCCGCTGCCTCCGCCGGTGATGGTTCCGTCGCTGGCGATTCCACCGCCGCCGCTCGCACTGCCAAAGCCACTTGATCCTGTCGAGGCCGGGCTTGAACCCGCATTGCGTGATCCGGATTGGGCGAACGCAGATCCGGTGACCAGAATCGCAAAAACGCCCGCGAGGGCAGTCAACTTAAGTGCTGTGGTGAAGCTTGTTGT
Source organism: uncultured Planctomycetaceae bacterium (assembly GCA_964485095.1). Taxonomy (GTDB): domain Bacteria; phylum Planctomycetota; class Planctomycetia; order Planctomycetales; family Planctomycetaceae; genus CAYNWT01. The sequence continues at coordinate 14,892 of CAZAIB010000046.1, forward strand.
AATTCGCATGATCTGCTCCCGGTATCTGTGGAGTTCAATGTTTTGTCATGCTTGTTTGACGGTCTGCGAGTCAAGCGTCTTACGGGAAATCACAGAAGACTGCTTAATGCGTTTTTTTGTTGCGCTTTGGGTTTCGCACAATGCTTCTACACTGCGGGTTAAATTACACCCACGACTCAGGGACATAACACAATGGGAGACTCACCCAGCGATGGCCGACCCATCGCCGGCAAGGTGGCGATCATCACCGGTTCAGCGAAGGGGATTGGCGAAGCGTTCGCGATCCGATACGGCCGCGAAGGCGCGAAGGTGGTTGTTGTTGATGTCAACGTGGAAGGTGCAGCTGCAGTTGCCGATGCAATCAACGACGCGGGTGGAACGGCGATTGCGGTTCCAACTGATGTGTCCAACGAAGAACAAGTCAACGCGCTGTTCGCTCGCACGGTGGAAGAGTTTGGAACGGTCGATGTGCTCATTAACAACGCAGGGCTCATCTCGCCAACCCGGCACTTCCTCGATGCTGATAAGCAGTGGTGGGATCGGTTCATTGATGTGAACCTGACCGGCACGTTTCTATGCAGTCACCAGGCCGCAAAGATAATGGCGAAGCAGGGCAGCGGCAGCATTATCAATATTTCGTCCGGCGGCGCGACGCGTGCGCATCGGTGTTTTGTTTCGTACGATGCGGCGAAAGGCGGCATTGAGGCGATGACTCGAGCGATGGCGCTTGATCTTGGGCCGTATGGGGTTCGTGTGAACTATTTGGTTCCCGGTGCCATCGACACGTCTGGCATTGACGAAGAAGGTCGCAGGCTACGAGGCGCGAATGTGCCGCTTGGTCGAGTTGGCGAACCGGATGACCTGTCCGGCGCGGCGGTGTTTCTTGCTTCGCATGATGCTCGTTACATTACCGGGCAGAGCATTGTGATTGATGGTGGCATGTTGTCTCAGCAGCGTTCGGCGACTGTCGACATTTGCCCGCCCGCTGATTTTCCAAAACGGGAAGACATTTCTTGAACACGTCCGGAGCACAAGTTGATCCCGATCAGCCGTATCGAATCGGAGCCGACATTGGCGGTACGTTTACCGACTTGATTGTCGTGAACAGCGAGACCGGTGCATTTTCGATTGGCAAAACGCTGACAACGCCGCAGGATCCGTCATTGGCGGTGGAGACCGCGCTGACGGATACGTTGGCGCAGTTTGGTGTGCAGCCTGGTGAAGTGAAGCATTTGATTCACGGTACGACGCTGGTGACCAACGCGATGATTGAACGAAAGGGCGCGGCGACGGCGCTCATGACGACGGCCGGTTTTCGGGATTCTGTGGAGATCGGTCGCGAGACGCGGTACGACCTGTACGACTTAATGTTGGAACAGCCGCGACCGCTGGTGCCTCGGTATTTGCGGTTCGATGTGCCGCAGCGAACGTTGGTTGATGGAACCGCGCATCAGCCGTTGGATGAAGACTACGTGCGGCGATTGGCGATCGAGTTGGCACAGAAGGGCGTCGAAGCGGTTGCTGTTTGTTTCCTGCACAGCTTTACGAACCCGGCTGACGAACGGCGTGTTAGAGAACTCATTCAGGAAGTGGCTCCGCAGCTGCGAGTTTCGATTTCGTCTGATGTCGTGCCGGAGATTCGCGAGTTCGAACGGGCTTCCACGACGATTGCAAACGTGTACGTGCAGGAGTTGGTCGAACGCTACCTGCGGAAGTTGGAAGAACGTTTGGAGACTGTCGGCTTCGCAGGCAACTTCTATTTGATGTTGTCCAGCGGCGGCATCGCGACGGTCGATACGACGGTTCGGTTCCCTGTGCGGTTGTTGGAATCCGGTCCGGCAGCCGGAGCACTCGCGGCGAACGCGTACGGTCTGGCGGCCGGGCACACGGATCTCATTTCGTTCGACATGGGTGGAACCACGGCCAAGATCTGCGTGATTGATAAAGGCAAGCCGCTGATCGCGCACGAGTTTGAAGTCGATCGGATTTACCGGTTCAAGAAGGGTTCTGGTCTGCCGATTAAGTTGCCGGTGATTGAACTGATTGAGATCGGAACCGGCGGCGGTTCTATCGCGCGAGTAGACGCGCTGGGCTTGTTGAAGGTGGGGCCCGATTCGGCCGGCGCGGATCCGGGGCCGGTTTGCTATGGGCGTGGCGGTGAGAATCCGACGGTGACGGATGCGAATTTGATTCTCGGTTATCTGGATTCGGCGTACTTTCTGGGCGGCAAAATGTCGCTGGATATCGAAGGTGCGCGGCGGCAGATTAAGCAGAAGATCGGCGATCCATTGGGCATGTCGATTGAAGAAGCGGCGTGGGGAATTCACCAGATTGCGAACGAGAACATGGCCAACGCGGCGCGTGTGCATTCGTTGGAGCGCGGCAAAGATCCGCGGCGGTTCCCACTGTTTGCATTTGGTGGCGGCGGACCGGTTCAGGCTTACCGGATTGCGTTGTCGCTTGGTTCGCCGCAGTTGTTGGCTCCACTGGGCGCGGGTGTGATGAGCACTGTTGGGTTCCTGTCGGCTCCGTTGGCGTTCGACTTTGTGCGTTCGTGGACGACGGATCTGACGGAACTGGATTGGGATCGCGCGAACAGTCTGTTGGGTGAGATGCAGTCGGAAGGCGAAGCGTTGTTGGCTGAGTCGGGTGTGGCGAGTGGCAACATTGTGCATCGACGTGAAGTCGATATGCGGTTCGTGGGGCAGGGGCACGAGATTCGTGTTGAGTTACCGGAGGGCTTGCTGTCCGATGCGGTGGCGGACGATTTGAAATCGCGGTTCGACGAAGTCTATCGAGAACTCTACGAACGTCCCGGTCCACCGGTCAGCATTGAAATTACCAATTGGCGCGTGGTCTCATCGGGGCCTCGGCCCAGTGTGCAGTTGCAGGTTGCGGACATTGACGACGGTGCAAAGACGGCGACCGACACCATGAAGGGAACGCGTGCGGCGTACTTCCCGGAAGCGGGCGGGTTTACTGACACGACTGTTTACGATCGATACCGAATGAAGCCCGGCATGACGTTCGACGGTCCTGCGATTGTTGAAGAACGGGAATCCACAGTCATCGTCGGTCCGGGTGCGGCGTGTTCGATTGACGAACACCACAACCTTGTCATCGATATGCCGGGGCAGTCATGAGTGACCGGAAAACGCTGCAGATTAAAGTGACAGGCTGCGTGCGTCGAATGGGCGACTATGAGTTGCCGCTCGGCGCGACTGTTAGCGATGCCGTGCAGGCGGCCGATGGCTTTGGCGGTCAGGGGAACCTGCCGACCGGGGTGATTAATATTCGTCGTCAAACTTCGGATGGAGTGGTTGGAATAGAACTGAACTACAAGTTGGTCCCGGCAGACTTAGAGACAACGCTGTGTGATCGCGACACTGTCGTAGTCCAGCACGACGTCCGCCAGCCAGACTCGATGAGTTCGCAAGAGTCAGCAGAGGGGGCTTGATATGTCACTGACACCCATCCAACTTGAAGTATTGTGGAACCGATTGTTGTCCGTAGCCAACGAACAGCAAACGACGCTCATTCGAACCGCGTTCAGTACGATCGTGCGCGAGTCGTTGGATTTGGCTTGTGGAGTGTTCGACACGCGCGGGTTGATGATTGGGCAGTCACTGACCGGCACGCCCGGGCACATTAATCCGATGGCGACCGGTGCCATTCATTTGTTGAACGAGTACCCGCCGGAGACGCTGAAGCCGGGCGATGTGCTGGTGACCAATGACCCTTGGCAGACGGCCGGGCAGGTCAACGATTTTACGGTCATGACGCCCGTGTTTCGTGACGACAAAATTGTCGCGTACTTTTCCAACTGCTGTCACGCTCCTGATATTGGCGGACGGATTCTGTCCGCCGAAGCGCATGAGGTGTTTGAAGAAGGCTTGCAGGTTCCGATTACAAAGCTGTTTAACGCGGGCGAACCAAACGAAGAACTGTTCAAAATTATTCGAGCCAACGTGCGGACGCCCGATGAAACCGTAGGCGACCTTTACGCTCAGGCCGCATCGAATGCCGTGGGGGCTCGCAGCCTGCTGCAGATGATGGAAGAGTTCGATTTGGAAACAATCGACCCTTTAGCCGATGAAATTATCGCTCGGTCAGAACGCGCGATGCGGGATGGGATTCGGGCGTTGCCGAACGGTCGGTACGAACACGAAACGTGGAGTGACGGGTTTGAGGAACCGCTGTGCATCAAGGTTGCGGTGACGGTTGAAGACGAAGATATCTACATCGACTTCGATGGTTCGTCGCCGCAGAGCCAACGCGGAATTAATGTGGTCTTGAACTACACGAAGGGTTACGCGTCGTTTGCGATGAAGGCCGCGATTAGTCCCGAAGTGCCGCACAACGAAGGTGCGTTCAGGCCGGTTCATATTACGGCGCCGGAAGGTTCTATTCTGAACTGTCGTCGTCCGGCGGCGGTGGCGTCGCGGCATCTGGTGGGCCACTTTTTGCCGAGCGCGATTTTTGGAGCGTTGTCGCAGGTGATTCCGGAACGGGTCCTGGCGGGCAGTGCTGATCCGATTTGGATGAGTATTTGGCGAGCGAAATGGGCGAGCGGTCCGAAAGTTGATAAGACATCCAACTTCACACTATTCATGCTGGGCGGAACCGGCGCGCGGCCGACAAAAGATGGGTTAAACACGACTGGCTTTCCAAGCGGTGTGGGTGGCGTGCCGACTGAAGTTGTCGAAACGCAGGCTCCTTTGGTTCAGAACCATCGGAAGCTGCGGGCTGATTCAGGCGGAGCAGGCAAGTTCCGCGGTGGGCTGGGGCAGGATATTTCTGTCGCCCAGTTGGGCGAGGAACGTTGGAGCGTTTCAGGAATGGTCGATCGAACCAGGTACCCGGCCGAAGGATTGGAAGGCGGTCGATCCGGCGCGATTGGTGAGTTCAAACTCAACGGTGAGGCGGCTCCGACGAAGACCATCATGTGGATGGAACCGGACGCGGAAGTCAGTATGAACCCGCCCGGCGGCGGAGGCTATGGTGATCCGTTCTCACGCGATCCGCAGTCGGTGCTGAATGATGTTGTGAACGGTTATGTGTCCGTTGAATCGGCGCGCGACGAGTATGGGGTGGCGGTGGACTTTGTTGGTTCGGATGAGAGCCTGGTGCGGATGCCGGGTGATTACCGGTTGGATGAACAGGGTACGGCTTCATTGCGGGCAAGGTAGTCCTTGTGAGCGGGCGGGCGCTAGCCCCCGGCTTTGGCTCGATGTTCGTTTTCTGTGTTGATCCGCCGGCGGCTAGCGCCGTATCGCTCACTCAGGCGGACGCGATGGCGGTTGGGTTTGCGTCAGCGTTAGACAAATTGAGTGGGTTTTGTGCTCTACTGGTGCAATGACCTTCCTGGAATATTCTTGATGCCTCCGCCCGGTTCTCCCTCGCCACGACATCGCTTTTCGCGATGGGACGTTTTGCGAGTGTTGGCGTGCGCGTTGATTCTGAAGGTGACTGCCGGGGTGGTGTTGGTCTATCGAGACTACTTCCCGGCGAATTTCGACGCTGACTTTCTGCTGCTGCGTGAGTCGTACTTCTTCGGTGCGTATTCGTGGGCGTTCTACGTTCACATTCTTGCCGGTCCGGTGACGTTGGTGGTTGGGCTGTTGCTGATGAGTGAACGTTTTCGTCACCGGTTCACCAGTTGGCACCGACGACTGGGGCGCGTGCAGGTCGTGTGCGTGCTGTTGTTGTCGCTGAGCGGACTTTGGATGTCGCAGTATGCGGCGACAGGAACGATCGCGGGGTTTGGCTTTGCGAGCCTGTCAGTGGTGACGGGGCTGTTTGTTGTGCTGGGGTTTCGGTCGGCGGTTCGACGAAAGTTCGTGGCGCACCGGCGGTGGATGTGGCGTTGCTACTTGATGTTGTGTTCGGCGGTGGTGCTGCGGTTGGTCGCGGGTTTGGCGACGGTGTTGGGTGTCGAGGGCAATTGGACTTACCAGGCCGCGGCGTGGGGCAGTTGGTTGGTTCCGCTGGGTGTTTATGAAGTAAGGCGAGTTTGGTTCTCAAAGTAGCATGGGCCGCCCCGGCTCGTGAAAGTTGTCGGGAGAACACGGTCGTCCGGCGACTTCCAGTGGGCTGCTGTCCTCACAGTTGCGGGGCAACGGCAGGCGAAAGCCTCGGATTTCAGTCCGAGGAATACAGCGTATTCAACACAAAAGCCGCGAGCGGCGGCAGATGGAACTGCATCAGTGATGATCCCACCTGCCGCCGCTCCGCGGCTCATTCACGTGGGGTGGGACCGTTTTCCTCGGGTTGAAACCCGAGGCTCTCACATGCCGTGGCTCCGCCACTAACTACGGGATTCAAGGCGATCAGAAATCTGAATCCACGTCTTCGCCGCCGGCGATTGTTGTCAGTGCCTCGAGGTCTGCCGCCTCCATGTCGATAGACATAGCGCGAGCGGAACCATCCGCTAAGACAACTTGTGTGACGGCGGTGTGTGGCAGTCGATTGGTTGACGTGAGTGCGTCTAAGAAACTGCCTTCTACATCTGTCGGCTCCATCCAATGACATGCGCGGGCTACAGGGACTTCGGTGACCATTACTGTGAATTCATCGACTATCTCTGATAGCGAGCGGCCGTTGGTTGGCATGAGGCAACGGTCAGGGCCAACGAGTGCGAAGTAGTTGGTGTGATTGGCGGGAGCCCATGAACTGGGGCAGCGGTAGACGCGGATTGTGCTGTTGTATGCTTGTGCGTTTGCGGGATGATCCCATGGTTTCTGAAGGTCAATCGTCTCGAACACGTCTTGTCGATCCAGGTACGGAAGGATGAGAGTGCGCCAGCTGTGAAGTCGGTTGCCATCTGCGTCGACGGTGTATGCGGGCGGGAGCTTACCATGAACAGCCTGGTAGTTGTGTAGAGCCAGACCGATGTTCTTGAGGTTGTTTAGGCACTGTGTTCGCCTGGCACCAGTAACCCGACGTCTCGCTGGCAGAAACAGGGAAGCGACCAGTAGTAAGATCACGATGCCGACACCGAACTTGGCGATCGTCGGCCAGATGGGTTTGGAAGCGGCCGGAAGTTCAGGCGGGGCTCCGGTTGGCTGGGGCGGAATCTGGTCTGGGTCGTGGGTGTTCGCTGTCATCAATCCACCTCAGCGTGATCTTTTCCATCGATGGTGATTATTGCTTCTATTGACGGTGTTGGTGCGTTGTGGCTGATGAACTTACTGCTACGGTCCGCGAATGCCGCGTTCAAGCCGCCGGGATGTGGTGCGCTTGCCTGGTTTAAACGTTCGATCAGAAACTCTCGGGCGCTGTCGTCTTCGTTGGGGTTCATCCACTGAACGGCTTCGTCAGCTGCGACTTCTGCGAACATGATGGTGGCGGATAAGCCGTCGATGATGTCACCGCGTTTTCTGGGTTCGCCGTCGGGTGAGAAGAATGCGTGATCGCCGATGATCGCCTTGTAGTTGGTGTAGCTGGGTTTCAGATTGGCCGATCGACAGTGAAAGATTTCTAACTTTGTGTCGCGGGCCCGGGCGTTGTCGGGGTGGTCCCAGGGCTTGTTCAGATCGATGGTTTCGTAGAGTGCTGCCTGGTCCAGGAATGGCAGCAACAAAGTTCGCCAGCTGTGCAATCGGTTTCCGTTGTTATCTGTGGTGAATGCCGGCGGGAAGTGGCCGTGTTTGTCGTGGTAGTTGTGCATCGCAGCACCGATATCGTCCAGGTTTTTCTTGCAGAAGTACCGGTAAGCTGGTTCGGGGGAACGCCGGAATGCGGGCAGTAGGAAAAGCACAAGCAGGCCCAGAATTCCGAGCACCACGCAGCCGGCGATGATGAACTTTCCACAGCCGCTTTTTGCGACAGCTTCAGTCGCCTCGATTGCTGGTTGGCCGGTTTCGTAGGGGTTCTCAGTCATGGCTTCTTTGGGTTCGTTCAGTTTGGATCGCTGTCTGATGGAATGACATCATCCGCGTCGGGGGTGATCATCGCCTGAAGCGCGTCTCGCCGGGTGTTGGTATGCAAGAATCGCACACTGCCGTCGCCGAACGCGGCTTGCACGCCGCCCATGTGTGGTGTCTCAGAGTCTTCAGACAATGCGAGGAGTAACTCGATTGCTCCGTTGTCGGCGGGGTTCATCCAGTGGATCGCTGCGTTTGATGGTACCTCTGTCACCACCAGAGTGTTCGAGGATCCATCGGTGATGTCTCTGAATCGGCGGGTGGTTCCATCGGCCGGGAAGAACGCTCTTTGTCCGACGAGCCCAAGGTAGTTGGTGAATCCCTTCTTCAGATCTGAGCTGGGACATGAAAATACATTGATGTCTGAGTCCCTGGCGACAGCGTTGTCGGGGTGATTCCACGGTTTGCTTAAGTCGATGGATTCGTAGATGTCCTCCGCTTCTAAGAAGGGCAGGAGCAACGTCCGCCAACTGTGTAGTCGATTTCCGTTGGTATCGACTGTGAATGCGGGCGGCAAGTGACCGTAAACGTCGTGGTAGTTATGCAAGGCGAGCGCGATTTCCTTCAGGTTGTTCTTGCACTGGGTCCGTCTGGCGGGCTCTGCACCTCCACGGTTGAACGCAGGAAGAAATAAGGCGGCTACCAGAACAATCACCGCTGTACCCACAATCCACGCAACACAACCTCCCGTTTGAGCAGGTGGGTCATAGCCCTCGATGGGAGTGAGCGATTCTTCGTATGGGTTCTCAGTCATAGGACGCTTCCCGGATTGTTTTGCACCATGGAGAACGTTGAATGCAGGGTATTTGTCTATTTAATTGGCCCACCGGGGCCGCCCGGCTTTCAACTTGTCACGCAGGAAGTTCAATCGTTTGCGGGATGCCCAGGGGGTTTCAGCGGAACCGTGGCCGGCTCCGGCGACCAGTACGAACTCGAAGTCTTTGTTAGCTTTAATCAGTTTGCTCACGACCTGAGTTGTACTAGCGGGGTCGACGTTGCGATCCAGTTCGCCGACCAACAGCATTAGGTCACCTTTCAGCAGATGTGCGTTCTCCATGTTGGAGTTTTGTTTGTAGCTGTCGTCGACGGGCCAGCCCATCCATTGTTCGTTCCACCAAATCTTGTCCATGCGGTTGTCGTGGCAACCGCAGTCAGCGACGGCGACTTTGTAAAAGTCATTGTGCCAGAGCAGGGCGGCCATTGCGTTTTGGCCGCCAGCAGAACCGCCGTAGATGCCGACGCGGGTGGTGTCCATTGCCGGGAACTTCTTCGCGGCGGCCTTGATCCAGGCGATGCGGTCGGGGAAACCGGCGTCTCGGAGATTCTTGTAGCAAACGTCGTGAAACGACTTCGATCGCCAAGCGGTTCCCATGCCATCAATCTGAACCACAATCATGTCCGCATCTGCGATGCGATGTTGGTGCCCGTAGCGAGTCCGGAACGACTTGGGCACGTGGTGGTCGTGCGGGCCGGCGTAGATGTTTTCGACGACGGGGTATTTCTTGTTGGGGTCGAAGTCCTTCGGCCAGTGAATGATGCCCCAGATGTCAGTCTTGCCATCGCGGCCTTTGGCGGTGAACCGTTTGGTTAGGCGGCGACCCTGGAATCGTTTAGAAGTGTCTTCGCGACTGAGTTCTGTTACCAATTCTCCGGTCTTGCTGTTGCGCAGTTCTGTTACCGGGGCCATATCAACTCGCGAGTACGTGTCGATGAAGTACTTGCCGTCTTGTTCGAATTCAATTTTGTGCGTGCCATCGCCTTCGGTGAGAACCTTGAAGCCGGTTCCATCGAAGTTCACTCGGCAAAAGTGTTCGTGGTACGGATCCTGATCGGGATGCACGCCGACTGCGTAGAACCAGATACACTGCTGAGAGTGGTCTATCTGTTTAATGCGCTTTACGTTCCAGTCGCCGGAGGTGACTGCGTTAAGTAATTTGTTGGTACGCAACGAGTAGCGATACAGATGATTCCAGCCGGTGCGTTCGCTTGCCCACAGCAGTTCATTTTCTTTGAGGCGTTCCATGACCGCCTTGCCTTTGTCCGAATAGTGGATGAACGTGTCACTGGTTTCTTCAATGACGGTCCGGACAACGTTGTCTTTCACATCCACTTCCAGCAGTCGCAACAATTGGTGTCCGCGCTGGTTGTACAGCAGGTAGAACCTGTCCCCTGCTTTTGACCAGCCCTTGAAGTCAACGGACCATGGGTTGGGGAACAGGTCGTGAGCTATTTCAATCTGCTCGCGATCAGGGAACGAGTACAACACGAAGGACGGCGTGTTGATGTCGTCGCCCGGTTTGACGTAGTCCCGGCTGTGCAACTTCGGCTGCAGCTGATCTTCAGGTGACGATTCGATGAAATGCACGGTCCGCGGTTGGTGCCGCCTGGTGCGGATGGCGACCATGTGACTTGAGTCGGGAGACCACCTGACGTTTGGCCGTTCTACATGGGGGTGTTGATAGGTGCTATTGGGGGTTCCGTCGAACGTTATTCGCTCTTGACCGATGCTGAGGTTGTGGCCATCCAGTTCGGCCTGCAATCCCTGGTCTGGTGCTAAAGGCGAACGTGAGCCAAACCAGCGATAGTCTGTAGGACGTCGCTGTTCTACATTCTTCAGAGCGGCCCTGGTGATACTGATTTTCCCTTTGGTTTGTGCGCGAAAGCAGCCACTTTGCAATTTGGTCCTGACCATCCAGATGTGGCCAGCATATGTGTGCTGTTTTCGGGTCTGCTTTGGTGCGATTTGACCGTAGGTGACGTAGTCTCCGCTGCGGTTGATCCATAGAAGGTCCACTGGTTCGTTCAGCTGATTGTGAACGGAGATCTGTGTCGACTCCTGGCCGGCCGGGCTGGGCCTGGGAGGCATGAACAGGGGCGGCGAATCAGGTTCCGGAAATTCAGCGCGGGTCAGTTCGTAGGAATCAAGGTTCAGTTTCCAGTTCCAGCCACGTACTCGGAGGTAGAGTTCATTTGCCGAGTTGGTGAATGCGATTCGTATGACGTTGACCAGCTGCGGATCGAGTTCATGGCCAAGCTTTTTGGAGAGCGCCGCGACCAGCTTTGCCTGGTCGTATGCTTCCCGGCGCTTGCCCGTTTTAGTATCGAGAACGAAGAATCGGTTCAGGCCTCCCGATTCCGTACGGAACCATGCCCGCGTTCCATCCTGCGACCAATTCAAGTTCACAGACTGCGACATAGCCGGAGTGGCGAGGCCAAAGACGAGAACCACAACCGCCACCGTACACTGTGTTCGTGTTTTCATTGGACAAGACTCCCGACAAGTTGTTGCGCCCACATAATATCTGCAGGCGAGCAGTGGGCGTAAGCCCCCTGATAACGAGAGTACGCAGGACCGCCAAGGGCTGCCTTCTTGCCATCAACCCAACGTGCCATGCCATGCCTCTCGCCGAAGTCGTTTTGGCGAGTCAGTGCGTGAAATCGACCGTATACAAAAAAAGCGGACGAAGCTGGGTGCTTCGTCCGCTGGTTCAATCCGTTTGAGATCTTGGTGAGATCTGTGCAAAGAGAGCTCTAGTCGTCTCCGTTGGCGGATTCTTCCTTCTTCTCTTCAGACACACCTTCTTTGGCATTGCCTTCCGCGTCTTCATCGTCCTTGGCTGTCGATTCTTCTTCCTCTTCAGAGTCGTCCGCCTGGGTCTTTTCTTTACTGTCGGCGTCTTCGTCTTCGTCGTCGTGTTCTGAAAGATCGACTTCGTGACCGATGTCAGCCAGAAGCTCTTCGATGCCGCGATCAAGTTTGTCGCCGCGTGGTCCCTTAAACCGGATCACACCGTCGGCATCGATAAGATACGTCGTTGGCCAGCCGCGAACATTCCACGCTTTGGAAATTGGTCCCTGGGTTCCTTCCGGACCGTTCCAGAAACTTCTCCACGTGATGTTCTCTTCTTCAAGAACAGGTTTTAGTGCCTCCAGATCGCTGTCACTGTTGACGCCGATAATTGCGAATGGTTCACCTGCCAGCTTCTCTACGAGCGACCGCTCGTGTGGGTACATAGCCCGGCAGGGTGGTCACCAATTGCCCCAGAAGTCCAGGAACACAACCTTGCCTCGGTAGTCGCTGAGTTTGAACTCAACCCCATCCAGGTCTTTGGCGATGATGTCCGGAGCGACTTTACCAACGCTCAGGTTTTCGATTTCGAACAGAGCTGTCTTTGCGGCTTCACCGATTGTCATGCCAGATCGCGTTTCGATCGCAGCGTAGGCTTCGTTCTCCATGACTGACTTGTACAGCCGGGTGACTTCCGGGCTTCCGTTGCCGCTTTGTCCGAGTGCCTGGGCCAGGCCAAACATGGCCAGCCCCTTCACTTCGTCGTGCGGGCTTTTCAGTAGCTTGCGAAGCCGTTCTTCAGAATCCGGGTAGCTCGACAAAGACATCACGACGCCAGAGATCGCTTCGCTCTCGATATGGTGTTCGAACAGTGCGTCGATGTACTGGGCGCCCTCAGGTGCGTTGATTGCAAGGTGAGCCATCGCGACCGCGCCAGCTTCAGAACTCTTAAATTCTTCAGCAAGCGCAGTCATTCTCTCAGTGACGTCTTCGCCCCGAGGATACTCGCTGCGCATCTCTTTCTTTGTTGCCGCGTCAGCTGCGTTGTATTTGTCGATGAACGCTTTCTGAGCTGCTTTGAGACCGGCAATTGCTTCTTTGGCTTCTTTCAAAGCCAACTCGGCAGGATCGGGTTCCGCTACTGCTGGTGCGCCCGCACTGTCTGGTGTTGCCGCCGTAGTGGGTGTTGAACCTGGCTCCGGGGCGTCTATTGACGTCCCTTCACCACAGCCTGCAAATAGCAGAGCCGCCACGGCAAGTAAGCCGCTGAATCGCATGGATATGTCTCCGTGCTTAAGGAATTGATGGCAGAATCGCCAACGCGAGCACTCTGTCTCACGTCCGGGTATTGGGTCCCGTTTTGGTTTGTCAGTTGAGGTTGGTCGGAAGAAGGTTGGTGGGCCAGGTCGGCTGGAATCAGTGATGAGGATAGCAGCGCCGCCTGGTTGTGTGTGGAAAACCCTGTGGAGTCGCCTACATTGGGGTAATTCTATCGCGTCACTATGACTGGAACCATTGATGAAACGACTGGCTCAACTAATTGCCTCGGCAATTCTTGGATTCGGATTTGCGGTCTCTTGCGCGAACGCGGCAGATAAACCCAACATCGTTTACATCCTGCTGGATGATGCCGGTTACGGTGATCTGTCGTGCTACGGACAGAACCTGTTCAGCACGCCAAACATCGACAAGCTGGCCGCTGAGGGCATGAAGTTTACTCAGCACTATTCCGGTTCCACCGTTTGTGCGCCGACGCGGTGTTGTTTGATGACTGGCATGCACACGGGTCACTCGCACGTCCGCGGCAATCGTGAGGTTAAGCCGGAAGGCCAGGCTCCCATGCCGGCCGACATCGTGACCATACCGCGACTGCTGAAGAAGGGGGGATACACAACCGGCGCGTTCGGGAAGTGGGGACTGGGTGCGCCGGGGTCTCCGAGTGATCCGGCCGAGCACTTTGATAGGTTCTATGGCTACAACTGTCAGCGCGAAGCTCACACGTATTATCCCGGCCATCTGTGGAGCAATCGCGAAAAGGTTCTGCTGGATGGCAAGACGTACTCTGAGAATCTGATTGCCGATGAGTCACTGAAGTTTGTGCGAGCGAACAAAGACAAGCCGTTCTTTCTGTTCCTGCCGGTGACCATCCCGCATGCGGCCATGCATGCACCTGAGGAATGGGTCGCGCCGTTTCGGAAGAAGTTCCCACAGTTCGAAAGCAAGATTGGGAAGTACAAAGGGCCGCATGTGCAGAACCCAATCGCCGCGTTTGCCGGAATGATGACGCTGCTGGACAGTCACGTTGGCGAACTCATGGCGCTGCTTAAGGAATTGGATTTGGACGACAATACTTTGGTCATGCTGACTTCGGACAACGGTCCGCACCAGGAAGGTGGTCACGATCCGCGGTTCTTCAACAGCAACGGGCCGTTGAAAGGTCACAAACGAGATCTGTACGAAGGCGGCATCCGAGCACCACTGATCGCTCGGTGGCCCGGCAAGATCGCTCCCGGTTCAGAATCCGAACTCATTTCGGCGCACTGGGACATGTTGCCCACGTTTTGCGAAATCGCAAACGTCGGCGCGCCGGCATGTGATGGCATTTCGATGATGCCCGAGTTGCTTGGTGATTCTGAAAATCAGAAGAAGCATGAGTTCCTGTACTGGGAGTTCTACGAACGCGGCGGACGTCGCGCGGTTCGGTTCGGTCAGTGGAAAGCGGTTCAGAATAACCTGAAGAGCACGCAACAGGTTGACGGGATTGAGATCTACGATCTGGCCGCGGACATTGGCGAAGAGACCAACATTGCCGAAGAGAATCCGGAGCTTGTCAAACGAGCTCAGGGATACTTCACTAAGGCGCATACTCCGTCTGAGTTCTGGAAGTTCGGCGCAAAGAAGAAGAACAAGAACAAGAAGAAGAACAAGAACAAGAAGAAGAAAAAGAACGCCGCCTAAGCAAACAAGCGGGCGTGCGGTAGGTTATCGGGGCTTAGCGGCAGGTTGGCTAAGTTTCGTGGACGAGTCGAAGTTCACCGTCATTCGTGTCTTCAGCTTGCGTCCGCCAAGGCTGGCGCTGACTGATCCTCGCAGCCGAATTTTCTGAACGCGGTCTTCAACGCGCCCGGTTTCTGCGTCGAACCAAATGGTTCCGGTTGATGACTTAAGCGGCTTTAATTCGCCGCCTGTCACTATCGCGTTGGGGCCGGCAACGATTTCGACAGACAGCGGTTTGGTGTCGATGGAATGCAGCCTGCGACCGTTGAAGTCTTTGATGCCCTGATAGGTAAAGCCAACCTTCAGTTTCAGGCTCTGGTCACTGTCGATGCGGATTTCTTCCTGGCGTGCCCATTTGTCGCCGACCTTGACGGCCTTGTTGGGTAGCCATCTGTTGGTTGTGGTGAGTGCGGCGACCAGCGCATTCGCCTCAAAGCCAGCTTTGGCCGCGCCGTCAAGATTGGCAATCGAATTCGGATTGTCCACGCCCGCGCTGGTGAGCTTGTTGTCTTTGTCAAACACGTAGGCCAGCTTTGCGTCGAGCTGTGGTTTGAAAATGGCCGCCTGACCGGTCGGTTTCTTCGAATCAAACTCGACAGACTTCCCACGCGGCGGTCGAAGCTTCATGCGCATTTGCTTCGTGGTGCGAACGACCTTGACTGACCCGTCTTCCAGTCTGGGCCCCGTCGTCACTTCAACCTGTCGGAACTGTTCTGCTTTCGTGGTCAGTTTTTGCCCGAGTACCGAAAAACTGAAACTCAGTTTGGAACTCGTGTCTTCAATGACATTGGTCGATGGAACCGGCTTGATGCGCAGTTCAACGCTTTGCGTGTCTTGTGCGAGTGAGGGGAGAGCAGCCAGAAGGTAGACAGCGAGCACTCGTTTCATTCTTACGTCCCCGATGTTGGTTCTCGATCTTTACAAGCATACCGAGTTTCGCCGTCTCGTGTCGTAGCACTGGGTCGTTCAGCGCGCCGGTTCGTCCAGGAATCCGGCCGCTTCCAGCTGCCTGCCGGTTCAAGAAGACGCGAGGCAAGGCTCCTGAGCTGCGACATTTCCTCGATAGATCCGCTGAATGCGTTCACGATGCAGCCCCAATGGACGATCGAACCGGCTTAGCTTCATGCCTTCGAGGTCCACGTTTTGGTCTGCCAGTTGATTGATCATCCTCGCATCCTGCCGAATCTCGAACGCGACCATTTGCCGGGCAATTTCACGGAAGAACAAACAGCAGCGGTTAAATGCATTCGACCACGGCAGCTGAAAAGCGGGAAACAACACCAGGCGAGTTGTCTGTCGATCAACCGGACAGAAGAACAAACAAATCCGTCCGCGAACTCCCACGTTTGGGCCGCCATCGCCAACCGTCCAGAATTCATCATAGGTCGTATGGACGGGCGAAAACCTGGTGATCCACTCCCAGTGAAATTCTGCATTCTTCGGTACGCCAAACATGCGGCGGACTACTGTCGGAATTCGCTTCTGAGGTCCACTGTTTTTTACTTCAACAGAATCGGGGGCACTGGTCGTCGTTGAGCGTACCGTGTGCATGTCTTCCAGGTCGTAGCCAATGTACTTGTGCACGGTCGCTGCGTGTTCCACTTCGGTAAAGTTGTCCAGAACCAGTTCCAGTGGAGCGTTTACGATTTGTTCAATCGGCCGCACAGCTTCAAACCCGCTGGCCTCAACGGTTGGGAACACGGTGTCAGATCCGGGCGTTCGCCCCCAAACGAATCCGAACCGTTCGACAACTTCGAACGCTGCCGCCTGCGCTTCCATTCTGGGTGTCGCCGCGCTGGCTCCGGCTCCGTTGCGATCGAAAGTCCAGCCATGATACGGACAGACAATCTTCTCTCCGCTTACCTTTCCGCAACTCAACTTCATCCGCCGATGCGGGCAGCTGTTTTGCAGGACGCCAACATTGCCTTTGGTCGTTCGGAAGACGACCAGATCGTGTTCGGCAACGCGTACTTCAACAGGGTCTTTTCGTAGTGTCCGTGATGCACAAAGTGGGTGCCAATGCTGCAACATAGCTGTTCCTTTTGCTGTTGTTGTGGAGAGTACTTTGTAATGCAAAGTATCGGAACGCCAGTTTCGGGGGGCCGAGGGGGGACCTGTGTGTTCCTTCCTGCAATCTTGATCACGGGGAGAGCTGGCTTTTTCAGCCCAGTTGGTGCCAGTAGCCGAATTGCACTAGTTCTTCAGGCGTCTGTGGACCGATTTACAGCCAATACGACGTCTGTATAGTCCTTGGCACTCCGGAGCGGAGTATTCGGTATATTTGTCCTAAATTACGCAAAATGCCTTACGCCGAGCCGAATAGGAGCTACTCTTCATCAGTCGGGCCAACTTGTACCCAAAGGTAGACCTCCTCTCACGGGGAACTCTCCTATCAGGCACAGCGATCCGCATAAAGCGACTCTGTGTTTGGCGTTTGGTAGTTCGTTTGCCTTCGGTACTTCAATCTGACCACAGATCGACCCGATAAGAGAGTTATTATGTCGCAACCTCAGACACACCCAGACGCTTCAGCTCGGCACGCAATGCTGGCCAACCTTCAAACCGAACGCGGTGCGAAGGCGGACAGTGAGAAAAGCCAAAAGGCTCCAGCCAACCGCTAGAAGAGTCGCGGCGTTCTTATTGAACCCGCGGACAAGCGTCTGCATCCTCGCGTGAAATCTGGCGAGACCAACTCAGAAAAAGTAAAAGCCCTGACTCATTGAGTCAGGGCTTTTTTTAATTCCGCCTGTCAACAACGCGGCTCGCTTAGCGGACCTCGATCTTGGTTGGCTTCACGGCTTCCTTCTTCGGCAGCACAATCCGCAGCACACCGTCGCGGTATTCTGCGTCCAGCTTGGCCACATCGATATCGTCTGTCAGCTTGACGGTTCGCTTGAACGAACCAAACCGACGTTCGGTTCGATGCCACTTGATATCGTCGCTGGCTGCTACTGCGCGTTCTCCCGTGACAGTCAGGGTTCCATCGGTGAACTCGATATCAAAGGCGTCGCTTTGCATACCGGGTGCATCCAGGCTGACTTCAAAGCCATCGGCGGACTCGGAAACGTTCATGGCTGGATTCCAGCTGGAAGACGTTTCCTTCACGTTCTTCGCAGTGTCAACGAGCTTCCCGAACAGGCCGTCAAACTCGCGATCAAGATGGTTGATGATGTCGAAAGGGTTGATTGTTTTCGTCATGGTTATCTCCGGTTGTTGATTGAAGTGGTGGCAGATAAGTCCCGATCCGAGACCTGGGTGTGGCTAGTTGTTCTGGTCTGGTTGGTCGCGAACATCGATGCGAGTTGGCTGAGATTCCTCTGCCTTCGCCAGTGTGATTCGTAGCACACCGTTTTCACAAACGGCGTCCAGCCCGGATGGATCAACAGCAAATCCAAGTCGGAAGGTGTGCTCAAGCTTTCCGTAAGAACGGAAGTCCTGGCCAGCATTGGCTTCGATGTCCGGAACCCTGCGTTCGGCTTTGATCCGCAGAACGCCGTTCTCAAGCATCAGCTCGACGTCGTCCCTCTGAACCCCCGGCAGGTCAAGTTCTACAGTCAACGCTGTGTCGGAATCGAAGACGGCGACGCCTCGCGGCATCTCTGGCTGAACGCCAATCGCATCCTCAAATTCTCGGCGAAGCCCGTCAAATGCTGCTCGTTGAGATGAGTTGAATGGAAACATGATGAGAACCCTCCGTTTGAGTCCAAGTACTGATGTGACACAGGAGGGGATATACAAACGGCGTACCAATTCACCTTCAAATCATGTAAGTGCTTCATCTGATTGGGTTTAGCGAGATGGCCTTGATGGCAGTCTTGACTCCAAATGCCATATTGGCACTTGCGGAACTGCATCGGAAAGGTGCCAAGTTGGCATTTTGCTGCACTTTTGACAGGCTGGATACGCTACAGCCGACACGACTATCGATGATGTCAGGGGTCTGACTCGTTGCTGGCAACGACACTGAAATGTAGCCGACTCAGGCCCTGAGTCGGCCTGATGCAGACTTCGTCGCCATGCTGCGGCGAAACTAACTGGCTGAGGGCCTCAGCCAGCTACATTTCTGCCTGACACTTACCGCACCACTACTTAGAGCAGTTCCCACCATTCTGTGTCCAAGCGGTCTTCCAGCTTGTCAGCAACCGCGGCGAAGAACACATCGTCCAGGTCGTTGCCATAGGCAGTGTCGTTATTCGAATCGTCAAACACTGTCTGAGGGTCGTCGCGGTCGGCACCGACCAGGAATGCCGTGTTCAATCGATCGCTGGTCTGGCCGGAATCGCCGCGAACGTTGGAGAGCCGTTCTGCGTGGGTCCGCCCGGAAGACCATTCGGCGACAATCGAAATGAGTTCAGCACGGGTCAGTGTTGAACTGCCGGTGACGATGATGTCTTCGCCGTCACCACCACTGATGGTGTCTCGGCTGATACCACCCAGCAGCACATCGCGCCCGGCGCCACCTTCGATGCTGTCGTCCTGCTGTTCTCCGTCAATCAGGTCGTTGCCTTCGCCACCAACCAGGCGGTCGCCGCCGGTTCCACCGAACAGCAGGTCGTTTCCAGGTCCGCCTTCCAGGTAATCAACCTTCGAACCGCCATTGATGCTATCGTCGCCGGTTCCGCCGAGAAGTGAATCCAAGCCACCACCACCGCTTATTGTGTCTTCACCCGCCTGGCCATGGATCGTGTCAGCGCCGTTGCCTGCGCGAAGTCGGTCGTTGCCGTTGCCACCTTCGACGATGTCTACACCGGAGGCAGTGGAGAGTAAATCGTTACCGTCATTACCAAAGACTGTGTCACGGCCCCCACCACCGCTGACCGTGTCATTGGCCAGGCCGCCTCGGAACAAATCGTTGCCGCCAAACAGTCTTGCTCGCATCCTGACGGTGACTGTTTCAGCGACAATTGTGTCATCACCTTTGAACGCATCAATGTTGATACGTTGGTAGTCACTGGTAGAGAACTCAAATATCTCGCCGTTCAAATCGACTGTCAGTTGATCGCCGGACTCCACGACCGAGATGTCGTCGTTGTCATCGGTTCCGTTAACAATCAGTGTGGTGAAGTCCAGGAAGACAGGTGAGTCATTGTCGACGGAAATCGCCGTTGCGATTTGGTCGTCCAGGTCGTCGAAGCCATCGTCCGAACCCGCCTCGTTGATGGCAAACGTGATGTCCGTCAGCAGTCTGCCATCTCGAACCGCATCATCGACTGCGGAAACAACCACTGTTTGGGCGGTGTCCCAGTTGGACGGGGTAAACACCAGTTGTGCAACATTTACGGTCGCTTCAGCGGTGTCAGCACTGGACACATCAATCACGACATTCGAGGTCGGAGCGGCCAGCAGTACAACGTCAACGGTGTCGGTTTTGCCAGACTCTTTAATCAGCGTGTAGCCATCGCTTTCGATTACCTGGAAGCCGCCGGATTCGTTGTCGGTCACATCGACTGAGACTGACTGGCTATCAAACCCTGCTGCTGACGCGGTCAGCGTGACCGCAACGGTTCCGTCGACAGCCGTGTCGTCAATCGCGTCGATCGGAACATCCACAGAATCCACGTTCGCTGGCAGAGTAACCGTTGCAGGCAATATGGCTTCACTGTCATCACTGCTGGACAGGTTCACAACAAGTGCGTTGGTTGTCGGGCCGCTGCGCGTGACTGTGAGCGTCGCTGCATTGTCGCCGTCCGCTTCGCCAAACGAACCGCGGTCAACGGTCACGCTAAGCGACTGGTTGCTGACCGGAACCTGCACGGTGACCGACGATGTCCCGGAATCGTCAACGGTGACGACGGCCGGGTAGGAAACGCCGTCGTATTGCACGATCACATTGTAGTCACCCCTGAACACGTCGGCGGAAACTGCTCCGTCCAGCGTTGTGCCACGAGTATCGCTCCACCATTCACCGAACACCAAATCTTCGTATGCCTGACCGTTTGGCTTCACGCTGAAGTCCGCTCGGTACAACGCCGCATCCGGCAGCCAGTGTGCGCTTTCCCAGAAGCCCCAGTGCAGAAACTCTTCAACGGACGGCTGGCTGAACGCCATCGTCAGATAGTCGCGGAGATAGTCCGCCTGAAGTTGTTCGTCCTTTGTGTTGACGTCGAATTCGGTGATCGCGATTTGCGTATTGAATTCCGTGTTGTACGACTCAAGCAGGTCAGCAAAAACCGTGATGTCCGTGAGGTTCGCATCGTTGTAGTGGCTCTGTTCGCCAATGATGTCCAGCAGCCCAGCGTCGTTAAGTTTGCCCAGCCAGTAGTCGAAGTTGTCGCGGTGAGCCGTGTTGTTTCCGTTAGAAGCGAAGATGCCAAAGTCGTTCAGAGCCAACAGGGCGTCGGGATCGATGTCGCGAATCTGCTGATACCAGTCCACGACGATGTCGTCACCAAGTATGTCCATCACGTCGTGGTTCGTGAACGGTTCGTTCACGACGTCCCATTCAAGTGCCTGGCCTTGGAATGTGTTCGCGACATCCGCGATCCGGGCCTCAATAGTCGCGGTTAGCCATGCGTTCGCCGACGACTCACCATCGTTCGCCAATCGAGAATCGTACTCGTTCCAGACGCTCTCGGGCATGTGCTCCCGGCTGGGCCAAATCGCATTGTGGCCTCGTAGGTACAGGTCGTTGTCCACCGCAAAGTCGGCCGCATCGAGCGCCCTCTGGCGATCCTGAAGGATGCCGGGCCACTTGTGCGAATTCTCAAGAACCGCCGCGTTGAACAGCCTGTTAATCTCACTTTGATACTTGAGTGCCTGTTCGGTTCCATCCGGGTCAAGCTTGTCGTCAAACGCGTTGATGGCAGAGCCGAATTTGAACGCGTGCTCGTCTTGTCGAATGTTGACCACCGCTCCGTTTAGCGGATTGTTATCAGCGTCGACTACGTTAACGGTCACCAGGCTTCTGCGTTCGTCCTCAATGCGGCTACTGGCGTCATCACGCCACAGATCATCAGCGTCACGACCGCCGTATGTTGCGGCCGGGAACTGTTTTGGCAGGTCGTCAATGTTGGCGTTGTTGTTAAGGTTCTCCCAGGTCAGCCCGCCAATCTGAATTGTCTGGATTCCGTGCCCAACATTAAACACAAACTGCAGGCCACCCGGGTCAAAGTTGTCAGTCGATGTGATGTCGTAGCTGAAGAATTGCCAGGTCGAGTTTAGGTCGATTTGTTGATTGAACAGCGATGCGAACGTGTCGGTTCGCTGCAGTGTCAGACCTGCTTTCGGATCTGCCCCGGCGATTGATCGAGCGAAAAATTCCACTCGCATTGTGTCGCCATTACTGACGCCCGCTTCATTGTTCTCGACCGCCTGAATATGCCATACCTGAGCGGGCACGGTGTGTGTATCCACCTCGTACGCCACGTCAAAGGTTTGGTTGTCAATCGGAACCGTTTGAGCCGTCCCCCACGTCCCGTTGATGTTGTTAAGCCGCAAATTTGTTTCCGGCGCCAACGATCGAGGTGGTCCGTAGTTCAACAAATTGAACTCAGCAAACTGCAGCGTTTGAATCTGGTGCCCAAGATGGAACCCGAAGCTGGCTTCACCAACTGCGTAGGTCTCTGCTGCGTAAAACGGAATCTGAACGCGTTCCCATTCCGTGCCAACAGGAATCCCCTGACTCAACGATTTCGTGAAGGGAGCGCCGGCTCGTTCGAAGATGGCCGATATTTCGCCCGGGCCACCAATGGACCTCACGCGAAACTCAGCAAACAGGATGTCGCCTTCTGTCACAGGTGCGTCGATTGTCTGACGTAGCTGCGAACTAAACAGACTCGCCGGCGGGCTGGTGATGGCCGCTTGAATAACGCTGCCGAATGTGGCATCGTTTTCCGTTGTGAACGTGCCACCAAAGTGATCGAAATCGCTCAGCGCGGTGCCAGTCCAAAGCGACGAACCGCCGGCAGGGGCGTCGACGTTGTCCTGAATCTGTCCGTGGACGGTTCGCTGACTTTGCAGGCCAACGTCGTAGTCAGACCCAGCCGTTAGTTCGACAATGACGGACTCATCGCCCTCGAGGTTGCTGTCAACCAGAGGTGTCACTGACAACGTCACCGAAGATTCCCCCGCGGGAATGGTGATTGTGCCTGGCAACGATGCGTAGTCGGTTCCGTTAATCGCATCACCGCGTGTCGAGTAGCTCACGAACAGCGGATTCACATTGCTGCCGCCTTCGCGAACAATAGTAAACCGCGCGCCGGATGGAGCCCCCTCGGAGACATTTGGCTTGCTGGAGAAAATTCGCACGCTCGATCGCGCTGGCGACAAGTACTCGCCCGCAATCACCTCGGTGGTCGTTGCACTCGGCAACTGCCAGCCGACCGCTAAGTGATCGTCACCGCTGGATTCTTTGTGCAGAGCCTCAATGTAGTAGCTCTCACCTGCAACCAGTGTGATCGCGGCGGAAGTCTGTTGCGGCGACGCATCGAACTCGCGCGGAGCCACAGCGGAATCGACCTGAGCGATAAGTTGTCGGTTTGTAGGATCGGCCGAATTACTTAGCCAGAGTTCCGCGCTTTCGTCTGCGGCGATTGAGAAGTGATACCTACCGGTTTCCGGGGCGTGGACAAGTCCACGAATACGCTGGCCGAAGTTGTTGCCCGCGTTCGAGCTGGCTTCGAACGACGAGAGTGTTCCGCCTGTGTTTGGGCTGTTCGGAAAACTTGCAGCGGACGTCAAATCGGAAACGGAGTTCCCGCTGATGCCGGTGAATTGATCCACAGAAATAGAACCGCGCGACGCCGGGTGCAATCGTTCGGTCGGAACCACCTGTTGTGGCTGCGAAGGACTGCTCCACTCCAACATCACCGACGCATTGCCGGTTCCTTCCCGGTACTCCAATTGAATGTCGTAGCGGCGACCAGCAATCAAATCGATGGTTTCGGTTTCGTTGGCCACGCCGCTGGCCTCGAACTGATTCACCAACAGTTGCCCGTTCACCCACAACCGCGCGCCGTCGTCGGCGTTGACGATGAAGCTGTATGTCTCAGTGAACTGAGCTTCAACTTGCCCTGTCCATCTGGCGGAAAAAGTGTCGCTGCCGATGGACGCGTCCGGCGAACCAGATCCCCAATCAAAATCGATGTCGCCATCCTGGCGAGTCACCGTGGCTCCGGTCAGATCGGGCGTATCGAAGTACTGGCCCAACAAGCCAGTGCCGGCCGTGGTCGCGCTTAGCAAAGCCCGCGCCTCCAGAGCCTCCACTGAATCGACTCTTAGTTGCGTCCTACGTCGTGCCCCGATTCGCATAGACCTGCCTCTGGCTCATGAGTGTCGATACCCCGCTTGGTTCATCTTAACCAAGCCATGGACACAATTCAGGATCAGATGACCGGGTAGAAGAAAATCGGGCTTGCCGGGGGAGGTTGCAGAGGGCAACCTGCCGCAAAACGTTGCAAAAAGGGGCGCAACGCGGCCAACAAGAATCCTGGAACGCGCGGGGTGTGTAGTCGGAGAGAAAAGAAAACCGCTACGCAGTCACTCTGAAGTAAGAACTGGAGGCCCTCTCCAATTCCTGGTGTCAGATTTTTACAGAGTAACTTTCCTGGCCCGCGCGTCCCGAGGTTTCTCAACCAGGCGAAGACGCTGCTACTACTTGCATCATCGCCCGCGCTGTGCACATCGGCTGAATTAATGAACCGTGAAAACGTCAGGCTAGCGGAACTCGCTAGCACCCAATCGTCACGACTTGTCTCTGCCGACAAGCCAACCAAAACTGCGATGCAAATCTAATGTTGGGAACGATGTTTTCATGCGACAAAGGTCCCAGGTACAACTGGCCAACGGACCAACTCGCGCCGGAATTCTTGATCGGCGTCAAAGAGACCCCAGTCGCCGTGGGTCATTTGTACTACGGCGTCAGGTCGTTTAGTGACCGGCGACTGGTTCCACCGTCAGCGCCGCTTTCAGGCACCCGGGTTCACGGTAGGCAAATGTTTGATAGGCCGCCTCGGCGTCGTCGATGTCGAACCGATGCGTGATGCACCAGGACAGGTCCATCGGTTCTGCTGCAAGTTGATCGACCAGTTTCGACATATAGTGTCGAGCAGGACAACGGCCGGTTCGGTAGGTCAGATTCTTGTCGTACGCATCGACTGGTGAGAACGCAAAATTTGGCGAACAGTGACAGCCAATCACCGACATCGTTCCGCCCGGACGGATGATTTCGAACGCCATCTTCTGAGCATCCGGAAGCCCCACCAATTCCATCACCCCATCCGCGCCGCGACCACCGGTAGCTTCCGCAATCGCTTCGGCCGCGTCTTCCGGCGCGAACGCATGCCCGCCAAGTGTACCAGCCATCGCGCGGCGGGATTCGACAGGGTCGATCGCAATGATGCGTTCCGCTCCCATCCGTTTTGCGCATGCCAGAGCCAACAGTCCGACGGTTCCGCATCCGATTACCGCGTAGACACCGTCCGGTTTGACATCGGCCATCTCAGCACAGAAAAAACCCGTGCTCAGGTTGTCACCCAGCAACAACGCCGTGTCGTCGTCAATGCCTTCCGGAACCTTCATCAGCGTCGCGTCAGCCATGGGTACGCGAATGTATTCAGCCTGCCCGCCGTGTAGTCCCTGTTCGTCGCTCCGCCAGCCAAACAGCTCGCCCCGAGTGCACCGTGACGTCAACCCTTGTTTGCAGAAGTAGCACACTCCGCAGTTGGTCGTGAACGGCGCGAACACTCGGTCGCCGTCGGTCAGCGAAGTGACACCGGCTCCCACCGAGTCAATAACGCCGACAAACTCGTGCCCCATCACGGTTCCAGCATCCAGCCCCGCCTCCCGGCCAAAAAACGGATGCAGGTCAGAACCGCAAAGCCCCGCCAGCTCAACGCGCACGATCGCGTCGCTGGGTTGCAACAGAACGGGTGTCGGCATGGTCCGAATGCCAATGCGTTCGACTTCTTCAAAACAAACAGCTTTCAAAGCGGGTTCCTCTCACAGCCGGCGGTCTCAAATAATTTGTTCGACTGCCGACGCGTTGCAGTCCAGCCCGTTCGCAGCATCTCCAGCCAGCGCAGGCTGACAAGTATCCGCTATTCACCGGGCAATATGTAGCAACAATCCCATCAAGGCAGGCTGCATCGCAATAGACAGTGTGCGTAGGCCGGGTTCTTGAACACCAAACCAGCAGACATGTGGAATCGGGCACGGGCGACGTTTGAACCACGATTCGGTATCCTCAACGCATGTCGACAGCGCAGGAAACAACTCAGCAACCGGGCCTTGCTCAGGTCATGCACCAGTACTGGGGCTATGACACGTTTCGCGAACTCCAGCGGGAAGCGATGGAGGACATTCTCGCTCGCAGGGATTCGCTGGTCGTGCTGCCGACTGGTGGAGGCAAGTCGCTGTGTTATCAGGTCCCGGCCATGTGCATGGACGGCATGGCGGTTGTCGTCTCGCCGCTGATCTCGCTTATGAAAGACCAGGTCGACGCGCTCACCGAATACGGCGTTCCGGCTGCGTGTGTGAATAGCACCTTGTCTGTTGCCCGCCGTCGCGAAATCGCCAATCAGGTCACGGCCGGTCAGCTAAAGCTTCTGTATCTTGCGCCGGAACGTTTGAACCAACCGCGCACGATTGAGTTCCTGCAGTCGGCGAATTTGAGTTTCATTGCCATCGATGAAGCCCACTGCATTAGTCAGTGGGGGCACGATTTTCGACCCGACTACAGAGAACTCGCCAGCCTGCGCGAATCGTTTCCCGGTGTCGGCATTCACGGATTCACAGCGACGGCAACCGAACATGTTCGCCAGGACATTGCGAATTCATTGGGCCTGGCTGAACCCAACATCATGGTCGGTTCGTTTGACCGACCGAACCTCAACTACCGCGTCGAAAAACGTTCGCAGGTGATGGACCAGATCCGCGAAGTCATGGATCGCCACCAGGGCGACTCAGGAATTATCTACTGCATTAGCCGCGCGAAGGTCGAAAAGACCAGCGCCGATTTGAACGCGTTGGGCTACCGCACAAAACCCTACCACGCCGGTCTGGAAGATCACGAACGCCAGAAGCATCAGAACCAATTCATCGCGGAAGACATCGACACCATCGTGGCCACGGTCGCGTTTGGGATGGGTATCGATAAGTCCAATGTGCGATACGTCATCCACGCTGGCATGCCAAAGTCGCTCGAGAACTACCAACAGGAAGCCGGTCGAGCCGGACGGGATGGCTTGGATTCGGACTGTGTGCTGTTGTATTCGCTGGCCGACTACAACACCTGGCAACGTATCATCACTGACAACGATTCCGGGAACCTGGAAGCAGCACTGCGGTCACTCAACCGCATGACAAACTACTGTGGCAGTGTCGTTTGCCGACACCGAACGTTGGTCGAACACTTTGGCGAACCATGGACGAAAGAAGAATGCGGCGCATGTGATGTCTGCACTGGTGACCTGGAGCTGGTCGACGATCCGCTCATCGTTTCACAAAAAATCCTCTCCAGCGTCGTCCGCCAGGGCCAGAGATTCGGTGGCGACTACACCGCGTTGGTTCTGAAAGGATCCAACGATCAGCGAATCATGTCGAACCGGCACGACGAGCTCACAACTTACGGCCTGCTGGAATCGGAATCGAAGAAGGCCATCCGCGACTGGATCGAACAACTGGTCTCGCAGCGTTTCCTTCAAAAGGTCGGCGAGTACAACGTCTTGCAGGTCACAGAAAGCGGAATGCAGTTACTTCGCGGCAACGGGTCGCCTCGACTTCTCAAGCCAGCAAAGACTGCAACAGAACGCAAAGCCCGGCGTTCGGCCAGCAAAGAAGTTTCCTGGGAAGGCGTCGATCGTGACCTCTTCGAAGAACTCCGCGCTTTACGAAAAGAACTCGCAGCAGAACGCGGCGTGCCGCCTTACGTCGTATTCGGCGACGCCACCCTTCGCGAAATGGCTTTGGTAAAACCGTCCAGCAAGAGCGAGCTTCGAGGCATCAAAGGCGTTGGCGACAAGAAGCTATCCGACTACGGAGATGCGTTTCTGGAACGCATTGCGATGTCGGATTAGTCAGGCCGCGTGTGGAACTCGTTGGAACGACCAGCCCGTCCACGCACGTAGCTTCCGAAATCTTAGGGGAAGCCCACAGCCGGGCGCAATGCTCCGAAGACACCAGCCCAACGCACCAACCGGCACCCCGATGCAACTGGAAGTTGCTTGCCTGCTAGTGGGCGATTTTTTTCCAGTACTTGTCGAAGTCGAAGGTTGGGCTGTTGTCCAGGTCGTGGCACTTGTAGCAGCCCTCAGCACTATTCGCCTGGTCCAGGGTTAGTCGAACCTCTTTGACGGCGAGTTCGTCTTCGCCATTGTCGGCCAGTTCAATGTGGCGGCTTCCCGGTCCGTGGCAGTTCTCGCATCCGCTGCCAATCAGCAGTGGAGACATCGTGCGTTCTTCTTCGTCTGCAGCGAACTCTGCGTTAATGAATCCGCTGCGGTAGCGAAACACTTCCTGAGGGTTCCAGCCCGTGACGTGGCAGGCAAGGCATTCGGGGTCGAACATTCTCGCGATGCCCTTTAGGCGTTCGTGGCCGTGACGTTCGTTTTTCGGATCCAGGCTGGCGAAGGCTTCGGCGTGCCCGGTTTTTTTCCAAATGGCGTACTCTTCTTCATGGCAGTCGGCGCAGGCGTCTGAACCTACAAAGGTGGCTCCCGATGGATGGCCAACGGGTGATTCCTGAACCGCAATCTGCTGCTGCTTTAGCTGGTCCTGGTAGTATCGCATGTGTTCGATCATCTTCGGCGTATCTCCGAAGCGGGTGCGGTCAAGCTGAACCAGTTCGAACCGAAATTTTGGATCTCCGTCGGGGTAGATGGCCAGGACTCCTGCATGCTTGCCTTTGTGCCCCACCGTCAGCAGAACCGTGTTGCCGATAGCTTCCGGCGTACCGTTGGGGTCTTCCGGTCCGCCGGCGGTCAGGACCAGATCGAACGCGGGGAAGTCTCGCGCTAATCGCCGGCCTTCTTCCAGTGAGCCCTGAGCGAGAAGGATTTTGAGATCAACTTGCTCTGCCTCAAGCGATTCCAGTGCGGCAGGCAGAACGTCTGCCGGCGGTTGAAACTTCACGTCTTCGACTTGTTTGATTTCCAGTCGAAGACTGT
>CAZAIB010000047.1:0-43067 GCA_964485095.1 uncultured Planctomycetaceae bacterium
AGGTTTTTACGAAACCGCCCTAAACGAAGCGGGCGATTCATGAACAACGCAAATGTACCAAAGGCCAACCCGCGTGTGACAAAGCAAGGCAGGCAGGACACACTCCGATAGAACAAGCACTCGCTGAGGGCAACTGCGGAGGGTGACCGAAACAGGGACTTGTCGGGCACGGCGAGTAGTTTATCAGTCCCAGTGTTTCAGAAGTTCACCTTCGTCCATGTTGCCGCCGCATTTAGGACATTTGTGTGACCAGATGGTTAGATTTTGGCCGTAGCAATCAGGACATGGGCCATCTGTGTCTTTGAGTGGTCCATCGTGCCGCAGCAAGACTATGTACGCGATTTCCTGACAGTCAAGGCACACGCGGTAGTCTCGCCAGATGCGTGCTCCGCCCTGTCGCTCATCAGCTGCGAATAGTTCGTGATTGCAGTTTGAGCATGAACGGAGCAAACGCTGTCTGAGCTACGAGACATTGTCCCAAGGCCAGCCCGGGTGACCAAACAGGGGAGTTGTGCCGAAGGTCTAGCGTAAAACCGTGCTATGCGACCGGAGAACTACAGTTTAGTGTTCCAATTGAGTGAGTTTATGGCGCCAGCGTACGGAGCAAGTGCGTCACGCAGGGCATTCCAGTGCGGTTGGTAGCGGGACAGCATGAAATCAACATCGATAATGGGTGTGTCAGCAACGCTTTCGAGGTAGAAGGGGCGCTCGTTGCAGTAGTAGTAGCCGTGGCCTACGAGTGATGCGTCCGAGATGTACTTTGGGATGTTGTGGAGGTGGTCAATCTCGATCCGTAAATACGGGTGGAGTTCGGGCAGCGCTGCACGTTGTAGATTCTCCAACCCGAGTTGGAGTATCGCGCGATATGCGTCAGCGGTCTGAGAAGGGTCGAAATCGCTATTCACGGTAGGTCGCACATAACGGAAGGTTTTTACGACCCCGCTCCTCACCGAAGCCAACAAGCGTCGCAACACCAAACAGTTTACCCAAAAGAACCCACGTTGCCAAAGAGGCGGTGTCCGCGGGCCGGCAAACCATGTTGGCCGACGCTGAATCACCGGTAAAGTGAATAGAAGCGAAAGGGTTTCGGCCATTCGGCGCGGGGCTTGAACGCAATTGCGACCTCTTGGCCATCGAGCGCAGATTCCGTAATCACAATGCAATCGTCGAACGCCTTGGCGGCCTCAAATTCGGCGTCGCTCACCTTGCAAATTGTCTTATAGAAGGGGCCGGACAACCACTCTTCGATTTCAGGCGTGTCCTTGAATTTGAGATACGCCGCAAGAGATGCGTGCGATGCACCGACGAGCGCGAATCCGGTCGGCACGGATTCACGGATGAGTATGTACATTTTCATCAAAGCGTTTCGCCAACGTCGGACAACGGAAGGGTTGTGCGGCCGTTATCTGAGATTCAGACAGTACAGAATAGCATCAGCTGTAGTGGTGAAGATTTCTCGAACAAACATGTCCAGATGTTTTGCGCATTCGGACATCTCGCCATCCTCATGATTCCAAAAAATTACAGGGGATGGAGACTGCGCAACATCTAAGTGGTAGAAATCACCGTTTGGGTTCGCGCCAATTACTATGTGATTGGAGGGCAATTTACACATCTCACCCGATGAGTTTTCGTATTCGTAGGCAGGTTCACGAAAAACGCGATTCCAGTGAACGATGGTGTCGACATCGGTGAATAACTCGCGGTCCTCTGGTTGATGAAACTCGAGCAGGGCGCAGAGTTCCGCAGGGAAGTTGCGCAGAAGATTCTCGTAGGCAGTTGGCAAAGAAAGGCCCGTCACCTCTTCGATACGAGTAAGGTCAGCATTGTTCAATCGTCAGGCCCGTACAACGGAAGGTTTTACGACACCGCTTCTCACCGAAGCCAACAAGCGTCGCAACACCAAATAGTTTACCAAAAAAGAACCCAAGTTGCCAAAGAGGCGATGTCCGCGGCGAGGCAAATCAAAACATGTAACCAAAGCAAGCCAACACGGCAAACCAAATGATGCTCCAATGACGAAGCCGCGGCCTTGCGTAAAAACCATGTTGTACGCCGCTAGCCCCGCGAAAACGTGTCGAACATACATGCGTTCTCCCACACGTCATCACGGTAGGCGTGCATGACGGAACTGCAATAGTTCATGCGACGAGCGTAGTACGCCGTGCCTTTGTTAGATTCCATGTCGGCGGCGAGAGCGGATTGCACTTCCGGTAAACGAAGGACACGCATGCAAAACGGAACAAGCATCCAAGGGGATTGGCGTTGCCAAAGCATCAGTTCGCAGAAGCATCGGACGAATAAATCGCGGAATTCCGGGTTCCGAGTGACCAAGTCGCAAATTGCGAGATAAGTCGATTCCACATGTCGGTTTGAATCCACTGGTTCAGCAGAATCTTCGTCGTTGATCCGTGAAGCTTCAGCATCAAGCTCACGCGCTGTATCGACGAGGGCCCAGAATTCTGTTTCAAGTGCCATTAGTCTGAGGCGCACAACGGAAGGTTTTTACGACACCGCTTCTCACCGAAGCCAAAAATCGTCGCAACGCCAATCAGTTTACCAAAAAGAGACCACGTTGCCAAAAAAATGCGGTGTCCGCGGCGTGGCAAACCAGCACGCGACAACGGAGCGAACGGTATAGCAAACCAAATGATGCTCCAATGACGAAGCCGCGGCCTTCCGAGAAGCACGGAACATGTCAGCCATCAGTTGCCAGCGGTTGTCTGCCAACGGTACGTGAGCGGATTGGAGAACGAGTACTTGGAACCAGAAGCGACGATCGAACTATCCCGCATTTGACGTTTGATTTTAAATATGACAGGCCAATATGGGATCGCCACGCAAAGGAGGAGCAACCATGCGACACCCGCCGCAACGTTGGTGAACGTTGTAGAGTTGGTGGAGGCCAACAGAGTTAGTAGGAGGGTCGGCCACATGAGCCAGTAGAACGCCGCCGCATAGCGAAGGACTACGGTTTGCTCGCCCTCTCGATTTGAGCGTTCAACAAACATCAGTTGGTTCTGGCACCTAACGGAACGCTGTTACGACACCGCTTCTCGCCGAAGTCAACAAGCGTCGCAACACCAATCAGTTTACCAGAAAATCCGCACTGCTAAAGAGGCGGTGTGTTCGGCAACGAGCATGGGAATCACAAAATTAGTTTGCCATCACAAGAGAGCCGAAAAGTCTTGTTCCATTGGGTGTTGGATGAGATTCCACTGTAGCAGAGGTCAACTTCGCCATCATCGAAATCGACGTCGACCCATGACAATTCGTGTTCATCCTTGGGTGTTTCTGTTGGGCGGGACATCTGCGCTACCACAGTCGAATGCATTTGAGGAAGTAATTGAAGCACTACCTCCACTCTGCGTCGATGAGCGGGCTGGAACTGACCTTTATCGACGCGGATATTGACGCCAAGTTCAATCGTGTTGAATTCAAGTGACGCGGTCCTCCAGTCATCGTCCGAGTACGGCGCAGCATGGGCAAGTTCGAGCAGCAGCCCAGCGATGTCACTCTCGGAGATCAAGTTAGGCAAGATTCGCGTCACGGTTTTGCCTCACAACGGAAGGGTTTCACGACACCGTCCTGAACGAAGCAAACGGTACTTGAATATGCAGTGTGGAACCCTGGCTAGCGCCAAAACGGCTCATGAATGATTCCTGCCAGCTTACTTCTTTTCGTCAGGCTTTGGCTTCTGTTCTATCTGCTGCTGTGGTGCGACCTCAATCGGTTGAGCCGGTTTCTTCTCACGGAACTTTCCGGTCTTCAGATACCGTGACGTGTGCTCGATGCACTCTTTGTTGAACATCAGGAACGAATGCAGAACCGGCTTGCTGATAAAGTCGTTCGCCCCCGGAAGTCGAGTGCTGCTAACGGCGACGGTGCCGTCGTCGTCGCCTGGAATCAACGGGTTGTAACCCTTCTCGGTTCCTCTGGCTCCGGCCAGAATTGCGAACTCGAATTTCGGCGTTGGCAGTTCGCTGATAAGCCCTTCCTCATCGGTGACCAACTGCTGCCCGGCCGGGCCAAAAATGACTTTGAAGAGCGGGTTCTTTTTGAACGTATCAGCCATCTCAGCGCCCATGTTGGGAACGCCCATCATGACCATCCGCTTGATGCGCGGGTCCTGGCCTTTAACCAACATGCTGCGCACGACCAAACCGCCCATGCTGTGCACGACCAGATAGATTTCGTCGATACCCTCCAGCGACTTAATGCTCTTGCGCAGGTACTCGGCCGATTCCGGGATACTGACGCGGGTGCTGGGGTAGTCGAAAGCAAAGACTGAGTAGCCTTCTGCTTTGAGTTTCTTCTCCATCGCGCTAAACGACTTCGACGATCGCACAATGCCGTGCACCAGAACCACAGCCTTGCCCTTCATGGCGGGCAGCTTTTGTTCCTTCCGAATTTCATCCAGCTTCTCACGGCATTCTTCATAGGTGCCGCTGTGGTGCCGAACGTCTTCGCCGTCCAACAACCGATGGTGTTTGGTCAACACGTTTTGCTGGATGCGCCATTCGTGGAAGTAGTACAGATCGCCCCAGAATTGTCGGCCACCGAATGTCTTCATGGGGACTTTGTTTGCCTTCGACTGTATGGACGATTTCCGCGGCTTTTCTTCCCGTGCGTTGACGGCCGTCAGACTGCTTAGCGTCAGCGCGAGCGCGAGGAAACTGTGACTTGGTCGCATGATTATCTCGCTGCTACAAGCGAAGTACGAGTGTCAGACTGGTTCGCTTTTTTCTGTCCGTCAATTCGCACGCTGTCGTTCCTCACATCGAGCCAGCAGGATTGAAGATCCGTTGTCCAACTTAATGTTACGCTGTAGCCAAACCATGCGTTTCAACGAAGAACCTTAGTGCTGCTCGGCTTCCTCCGTTTCCCGGCGCTGGAGCACTTTGAACGTGGGCCAGATGGCCCAGACAGGCATGAACGCTCCCAGAATCGCCAGCGTGAATCCGGCGGTTCCCAGCGTATGGTGCATTCCGAAAACGCCGATGGCCACGGCGCCGGCGATTTGAATCCAACCAGATTGATCCATCGATCGGCCCATGATCTGATGAGCCTCAATCCATGATTCGGGCGTGGCGTTGTCCCGGGTGTACGTGCCGAGGTTGAAGTCCAGCTTCCCGGCTCGACCCATCCGGCCAAGCACAATCACCATCAGACCGGTTCCCGCAAACGTGATGCATGTCGCTAGCGAACCGGCATCCATAATCGAATCTCAACGCCGATCAGGCAGGTTGCATACCGCCGTCTTCAGCCGTGGCTGAGGAAACAAACCGATCGCGGTACCGCCAGCGTTCCCAAATGTTGGCTCGTCGCAACAGTGGGTCGTCCTTGCGAACGGTGTGAGTCTTGCCTCGAGGTGTCCGCAGCGTAACGGTTCCGTCATCAACGCGCTGGACAACCCAAAACTTGTCCACAACGTAATTGTAGGAATCTCCGTTGGTTGCAGGTCGCACGTTAACTGCGCGAGGTCCGGGTCGCCGACTGAACTTTGTCTTTCGATATACGACGTAGTCGCCCGGGCTTAGTCCATTGGCCATGGTGGGTCTCCGCGTTGGTTGGGCGTTCGAACTCTCCACCGTTCCGTCGTGAGATCTCGAACGCGTTTCACGTTTCCCTATTGTAAACAACGACTCAGGGGCGGTGAATAGGACAGTTTCAGTTAAATCTCTGTTAGTAATTTTTGGTTTTTGAACGGACTCAGGGGGAAAAGAAGTCCGTAAGCAGGCAATTCCGGCTGTTGATGTCCTGCAACATGCCAGTACAGCCGGAACTAAAAACAGACACGCGCACCGCAAACATGGTTCGCGGCGCGCGTGGTTTGGCCTGGTTCGTCAGTGTTTGCTGACGTTAGAAATCGTCCGAGCTGATGACTTCCCGACCAGCTTTTGTGCCCATTTACCTGAGCCCAAAGAGCGGTTCGAACTTGCCGCGAAGATGCTGCACCAACGGTTCGTGCGACAAAGATTCGCCAGTGGTTTTCTCCACCAGGACTGTCGCGGCATACTGCTTTCCGCGCTGGTGGATGTTCTTGTTGAGCCATTCGCGAAGCGGTTGGAACTCGCCGCGCGCGAACATTTCGTGCAGGCCGCCCAATTCCTGATCAGCCGCGTTGAAGAAGTGGGCAGCGTACATGTTGCCCAAAGCGTACGTCGGGAAATAGCCAAACAAGCCGGCTCCCCAGTGGACATCCTGAAGACAACCGTCGGCTTCGTTTGGCGGTGTGATTCCGAAGTAGTGTGCGAACTTTTCGTTCCACGCCGCCGGAACATCGGCCGCGTTAAGTTCGCCGGAAATCATTTGTTGTTCCAGTTCGAACCGCAACATGATGTGCAGGTTGTAAGTCACTTCGTCCGCTTCAACGCGAATCAATGACGGCCGCACATCGTTGATCGCAGAATAGAATCGCTCGACCGTGACATCGCCCAACGCAGTCGGGAACCGCTTCTGCGCGTCGCCGTAGAAGTGGTTCCAGAACGCTCGGCTGCGCCCAACAAAGTTCTCCCATAGCCGCGATTGTGATTCGTGGATTCCCAGCGAAACGGACTGGCCCATGCCGGTTCCGAACGCCTCGCCGTTGAGCCCCTGTTCGTAGATACCGTGACCCGATTCGTGCAGCGTTCCGAAAAACGCACCGGGGAAATGATGCGCGTCGTACCGCGTGGTGAGCCGGCAGTCTCCTGGTCCGAAGTCGCTGCAAAATGGGTGAGCCGTTTCGTCCAGTCGGCCGCGTTCGAAGTCGAACCCGATCGCGGCTGCCGCTTTCAATCCAAACTCACGCTGCGCCGCAATGGGGTATTCGCGCGTGACAATCTCCAGCGGCTGTTGCACTCCGGAATCCGCAATCGCGGCAACCAGCGAAACCAATTCGTCACGCAGAGGTGAGAACGCGGCAGTCACGTCGGCCGTTGTGGTTCCCGGTTCGTATTCGTCCAACAACGCGTCATAGGGAACGCCATCGCCGTACCCAATCGCGTCCGCTTCTTCGCGCTTGAGCTTCACGATTTTGTCCAGCCACGGTTCGAACACGCTGAAGTCCGACGCGTGCCGCGAATCAATCCACGCCTGCTGCGCGAGCGACGTGGTCTTCGACATCTCTTCGACCAGCTGCTGCGGCAACTTTGTCGCGCGGTCGTAGTCTCGTCTGGCTTCGCGAACGTTGACAGCTTTTGGGCTATCGGCATCGCCCAGATCTTCTGTTTCCAGTTGACCCAACAATTCACCAATGCGGGGCGACGTGGCCCATTGGTGGCTGACGCCCGCCAGCAAACTAAGCTGGTTCGCGCGGTGTTCTGAACCGCCGCGCGGCATGTAGGTTTCTCGATCCCAGTCCAGTACGTGACCACAGGACTGCATGAGCGAAACGCGTTTCTGTTCGGCCAGAAATTCTTCGTATAGCGTGGCTGTCGACATCTGCGGTTCGTCCTGAAATGCGTAAGGAATCAATGCGACGGATGTTAGCAATCTGGCTGTGAGGCCGCACGTAGGCAAACAGATGGAGCCACGGAGCACAAAAGAAGCCCGGCATCTCAATCCAAGTTGAACGCGTTGCGGAATCAGCGAGTTGCTAATGCGCCAGAAGGCCTGAGACAGAACGAGATGCCGGGCTTCTACGCGCGCGTTCTTCACTACGGTCGCAGGAGCGATTCAAATTCGGTTCCCTTTAGCGCTGCCGCGACCTCGTCGTAGTTGGCAATCGTGTCGCGGTGGCTGTTGGAACTCATCTTCTTCAACTTCGACTTGAGCCTTTCCGGCGATGGATCAACGCCCAGGAATTCCAACACCTGGCTCATGCCGGACAGGTCTTCTTTCAGGTCTTCGTAGAAGATCTCAATCGTCGGCAGCCGCAGGAATCTTGCAAATTCCTGACCCGCCCGAACATCGGCCGCTCGTCGCTTGATCCGCATGACAATTGACGCGGCATCAATCTTCGTGGCTTGCGCGTCGGCTTTTTTTCCCGCGTGAGCGAACCCGCGGTTGGCGACTGCTTCATGCGAAACGATGCCGTCCAAATGGTTCCGGCGAATCAGGTGGATGCAATGAACTTTGTTGTTTTGCAGGTACCGCGGTATCGCTGGGTGCGAAATCGCCTGGTTGTACATCAGCTTGAACCCAACAGCCTTCTCATCTCGAATCGCCATGAAGGCAAGGCCGTGCAAGTACGCCAGATACAGCGAAACTTGTTCGGCGCGATTTGGTTCTCGATTGTGCTTCGCGTGAAAATCGGCGACGAACGAATTCCAACTGGACACACCAACTGTGCCGCCAACCAATTCGTCTTTTCCCCAGCACTCGTAGTCGAAGAGTTCGGAATACCCAACGACGTCCCGGTGACTGTTCAGCAAATCAATGATCCACGTCGAACCGCTGCGCTGTTTTGCAAACAGCACGTACTTGGTTGGCTTCCCGTCGGCCAATGAGTCCGGCAAGAACCGAGACAGCACTAACCCGGGTTTCCAGCGTCGTGGAATCATCCCGGCTACTTCTTCTTCTGCGGCTGCCGCCGTTGTCGTGGTTTGGCTAACGGATACTTTTCAAGGCTGTACTCGCCGCCGTAACTATCGCGCAGTTCGTCGGTCCGCTTGCGGAGTTCGGCCAGTTTACCCGCGTGCGTCGGATCGGTTGCCAGGTTTACAAGTTGGTTCGGATCGTTCTCCAGATCGTGCAGGAATTCGTAAGCTGGTTCCTGTTCGAAGTAGCGAGCATAAGTGAACCGGCGACCGCGAACGCCTTCCCATTTGGGGATTCCTCCGTCGTCACTGTTCGGCTTCGGTGGCATGTGCATCAGGTGTTCGCAAAAGAAGTCCTGCCGCCAACCCCGAGCATTCGCGCCGCGAACCAGACCGGCCAGACTGTTGCCCTGGTACTTGTTCGGCACTTCGACTCCGGCGTATTCAAGCATTGTCGCAGGCAGATCGACATTCAGAACCACGCTGTCATTCACCTGTCCGTGCCACTGCTTCTGAACGCGCGGGTCAACAATGATCATGGGAACGCGCAGTGATTCTTCGTAGTGCGACCACTTGCCCGCGAAGCCGCGTTGGCCCATGTAGTAACCGTTGTCGCCGCAAAACATGACGATGGTGTTGTCGGTCATGCCAAGGTCTTCCACCTTTTGCATGACGCGGCCGATCACGTGGTCGAGCCCCGACAGCATGCGGTAGTAGGCCTTCATGTTTCGCTGGTATTTCTCCGGCTTGTCCCACCGCCAGAAGTACCGTTGTCGGTTGAGTGACTTCTTGAGGAAGTCCGGGTGTCCGTCGTAAATTTTTGCGTCGTTCAACAACGGTTCGGGCATCGTGATGTCGTCGTACATGCCGTTCATCGCCACCGGCCAGGGGAAGTGATCTTTCTTGTCACTGTCTTCTGCATGAGCCGCATTGAAACTCACGGAAAGTGAAAACGGTTTGTCTTTCGGATGGCCTTCGAGGAATTCAATCGCCTTGTCGCCAGCGATTTCGGTGACGTGTCGCGTTGAACCGTCCGGTTGTTTCTTGTGGTACGGATTCCGATTGAGTGGCTTGAACATGTCGAACCACTTCCCGGTGGTTCCTTGCTGAACGCCAACGCCAAACTTGCCCACGAACCCGGTTCGGTAACCGGCCTGCTTCAGCAACTGTGGATAGCTGGAATCACAGTGTTGCTGCGCGATGGGCTTCACTCGGAAGGTGTAGCCGTTGGTTCGTTCGTAAAGACCAGTGAAGATGGTGGCTCGACTGGCCGCGCAGATGGAAGTGGTCACAAACGCATTGCTGAACCGCGTTCCCTTCGCCGCAAGCGCGTCCAGGTTGGGTGTCTTGAGAATCGGATTGCCGGCGCAACTAAGTTGATCCCAGCGGTGATCGTCCGACAGAAAGAACAAAATGTTGGGGCGTTCGTCCGCTCGCAGCGCCGGCGCGGCGATGACCAGGAGCGTGAGCAGCAGTTGGTATCTCATCAATTCAGTCCGGTGAACAACACGATGCCGCACAAGCATAACACGGTTGCCGACGCAGTTCCGCCTTCAAAAAGGTAGATGCGACAAGCTGACTGAGGGCCTCAGTCAGCTACATTCATGCACACGATCCCGCGCCATCGGGAATCAGGCGCCAGTGAACACCTCAGGCGGCGAGCGACTCACGAATCGCAGCCGCGCCTGCCATCGCCGCACCCCGATGCAACTGGAAGTTGCCTAGGCGAGTCGTTTGGTGAAGATTTCGAAGTGGACTCGGACGTGGCCGAGCATCAGGTAGGCGAGCGCTCGGACGCTGATTTGCTGGCCGTCGATGGAACCCTGTCGTTTCCACTGAGTTTCGTTTAGCCGTGCAAACATCAGCATGTTCGCGCGGCGCAGGTGTTCGAACTCGGCGAACACATCGGACGCGTCACAATGTTCCCAGCCACCGTTGTCGGCGAGGACGTTTTGGTCGAAGCCGGGAAGTGTTGTGTCGTCGCCAGATGCGAATCGGCCAACGCGGGTTCCGAAGATGCGTTCGGAATCGACAATGTGACCAAGCGCCTGCGTGATTGTCCAGGTGTAAGGGTCGTGCAGGACCTTGAGGTTCTCCGGTTCTGCGGAAGCGATCATCGTGCGCAGATCGGCGATCTGACGTTCCATTGCTTCGGCGATGTCATCTTCTTCAGCGGCCAGCTTGATGTACTTGCCGAAGTAATCGATGTACTCACCCTTTTCCGGTCGGCCTGGTTGGTGTTGGAACTTCATGGGCTTCTTCCGATCTGATTTATGCGTGGCGACCACTAGCGGCGGCCGCGTTTATGTCGCGCTAAGAATTGGTTTTGGTTGCGGGCCAGTGCCGCGGTTCTTCAATGAAGAAGGTCATGACAACACCCGCCATGTTGACCAGCCCGATGGTGATGAATACCGGCGCGAAGCCGATTTGGTCGATAAGTAGACCGGCCAACGGCGAGATGAGCAACGCTATCGGCATGAACAACTTGAGCGTGCTGATGTACTGAGCGTGCCGGGAGGGTTCGGTGAGTTCCAGACAGTAACTCTCCAGCGCTCGGAACGTGTTGGGGATCGCACCGAACAGAACGAACGCCAGAATGAACCACTTCGGTTCGGCCCATGTTGACAGCGCGATGGCGACCAGCGGGCAGCATCCGGCAAGGAACAAAAGGATCCGCATCGAAAGCCGGAAGCCGAACCGATCGGCAATCAGCCCACTCAGCAGCGAGATCAGGCCAGCGCTCGCGTTTTGAGCGACGACCCAAATCATGAGTTCCGAAAAATCCAGCTTATCGTCTCCGCGCGCGAGTGCCTGGTAATGTGGAACCAACAACAACGCGGACACGAAAAGTATCGACACGACTAACAGACGTGCCAAATGCGGATCAGCCTTAACGCGCCGCCAGCCGTCGCCAAACGGGGCCGCTCGTTTCTTCACCGGGTAGTTGTCAGCCGACTCGCGAACAAACAAGGCCGCGCCGCTGGCCAGCACAAATGCGGAACCGACAAACAGAAAGACCCAGGAGAACCCCCCGTTCTCCATCGCCAGCCAACCGGGCAGCAGGTTCCAGGCCGCGGTAATGGAAAGCGTCACACCGACAACGCCCGACGTTGCAATCAAACGGCCACGACGGTTCGGCGAAATCAACTTGCCGGTTAACGTTCCGAAGGTCAGTTGATAGAGGCCCGTCATCGAAAAGAAAAACAAGTGCAGCATCAGGAACACGGCCGGCAGCCAGACTGAACCCACCGCGCCTGGCAGGACCAACAGACCTGATAGCACCAGAAACGGTGCACCCATGAGTGCCGCGAAGAGGCTCAACGGCCGACGCTTGAGTGGCATGGAACGCAGTTTGTCGGCGAACAGAAACTGCGGAATGCTTTGGCCGAGTCGGTTCAAAGCCGGCAAGCAACCTCGCACCCACGCGGGTCCGGCAATCATGTCGACA
The DNA here is from genome assembly GCA_964485095.1 of uncultured Planctomycetaceae bacterium. GTDB lineage: Bacteria > Planctomycetota > Planctomycetia > Planctomycetales > Planctomycetaceae > CAYNWT01. Next base: position 11,911 of record CAZAIB010000047.1, read on the forward strand.
AACGACGGGATGATTACACTCTCGGTTTTGAAAATCCAACCGACGCGGATCACGATCTGCTGGAGAGCCAAAAACAGCAGGTTCCGAGTTTCGTTTTGACTGTGTAACGAACCGGCTTCGTCGCTTGCTGACGAAGTCGGCGACTCGGATGTTGTGGTTCCCGCTGACGACATGTTTGCCGGATGATAGATTGCACAGCCACCACAGTCACTAAGCCTGACGTAGCCGATTACACACTTGGCGATTCTAATTCCCGGGCCGCGGTTTCGACCGAACCAAAACCCGTCGCTCGTGTCCCTTCCTGATTCGCCACAAATCTGTTGTTCAACAATGACCGCCACCAACGAACGTGAATTCTCTATCGATGTCATCCACCGCCTTCGAGACGCAGGTTTCGAAGCGTTGTGGGCCGGTGGTTGCGTGCGCGATTCGTTGCTGGGTCGCGAACCGGGTGACTACGACGTGGCCACAAGTGCGCGGCCGGACGAGGTGAAGAACCTGTTCAAGCGGACGCTTAACGTGGGAGCCGCTTTTGGTGTGATGATTGTGCTGGGCAACAAGCAGCAGGGTCAGGTAGAAGTCGCCACGTTCCGAGCTGACGGCGAATACCTGGACGGTCGCCGACCGAAAGATGTGACCTTCTGTTCTGCCGAACAAGACGCGCTGCGCCGTGACTTCACGATTAACGGTATGTTCTACGATCCGGTTGCTGAACAGGTCATCGACTACGTTGGTGGCCAGGAAGATCTCAAACAAAAGGTCATCCGGGCCATCGGTGTTCCGGCCGAACGGTTCGAAGAAGACAAGCTGCGTCTCCTGCGCGCGATCCGTTTTGCCGCGCGATTGAACTTCGGGCTGGAGGAGAACACAGCCGCATCCGTCCGCGAGATGGCCACGCAAATCAACGTCGTCAGCGCCGAACGTATTGCGCAAGAATTGCGCAAAATGCTGGAGAACCCAAACCGGGCCGTCGCTATGCGGCTGGCTCGCGACACGGGTCTCCTGCAAGCAGTGTTTAGCCAACTGGGAATCAACGACGAAGCCGTTTGGTCAACCGCGATCAGCACCATCGAACACCTGGAACCAGCCGCGTCGTTCGAGCTGGGTCTGGCTGCGCTGCTGCAATCACTTGCCGCCGGGACGACCACGAAAGTCTGTCGCAAACTGAAGCTGGCCAACAAAGAGATCGACGCCATCACGTGGCTGGTCGAACAACAGAACGCCCTGCGCGGCGCGGAGCAGTTTGACCTGGCGCGACTCAAGCGACTGCTGTCAGAACCGCTTTCCGGTGGACTCATCGCGCTTGTGAAATCGCGGGATGAAGCGACGGATGCGGCTGACGTTGCGTTCTGCCTGGACTACCTCAGCAAGACGCCAATGGAGGTTATCAACCCGCCGCAGGTGCTGACGGGTGACGATTTGATTGAAGCGGGTTTCAAACCGGGGCCGGGGTTCAAATCGCTACTGGATGCGGTTCGCGACGCGCAGTTGAATGGTGAGGTTGCGACGTTGAGTGAGGCGATCACGTTGGCGAAGTCGTTGGGTTGATCGCAAAGGTAATTCGCGCAGCGACCGTAGAGTATGGCGCGAGCCGCACGTTTGATTGCTCCAGCCAGCGTGCTAGCTGCAGAGCAGGAACCCCCACGCCAAGCCGCTATCAATTTTTTCCTGCGGTCGCAGCTCCGCAGCTTTCCTTGAATGCGGGAGACATCATTCGTGGGACTGGCGTCCCACGCTACTGTCGCTGCGCGTCGTCGCTCCGCGACTTCAAGAAGCGCGGATGTTACTCGCTGATCGCTAATTCGCCGCGGAATACGGTTCTGGCCTGACCGGTCAGGTACACGCGGTCGTCAACCAATCGCAGCGCGATCTCGCCGCCGCGGGGTGAGGCCTGGTAGGCCATCATTTCTGTCTTGCCCAATAGTTCGCCCCAAAACGGAGCCAGGCAGCAATGGGCCGAACCGGTTACGGGGTCTTCGTTGATGTTTAGACCGGGGCAGAAGAAGCGTGAGATAAAATCGTAGTCGTCCGTATCCGCCAGGCTGGTCACCATTACGCCTCGCGCTTCGACTTTGGCGAGCGCCGCGAAATCGGGCACCAGGTTTCGAACCACGTTTGCGCTGGCAACGCGAACGAGGTAATCGAACCGGCTCTTGCCGACATATTCCGCGGTCGTTCGGAGCGCTTCCAATAGTCCGTCCGGGGGACTTACGGGATCAGGTGGAGTCGATGGGAAATCCAAACGAATTTCCAAAGCGTCGGCCGGCTGCGACTCACGGTGCGCGAATAAATCTCCGCTTCTGGTTTCGAATCGCAGGACGTCAGTCGATCCGTCAACGAACCCCTCAGTCCACAACGTGTGTGCGGTGGCCAGAGTTGCGTGGCCACACAAATCGACTTCGCCGCCGGGAGTGAACCAACGCAGGGCGAAGCCGTTGTCGATGGAATGAATAAACGCCGTTTCCGAGAGGTTCATCTCTAACGCGAAGTTTAGCATCCAACCGTCTGACGGGAATGAGTCCAGGACACAGACGGCCGCCGGGTTTCCTGTGAACGGAGCTTTGGTGAAGGCATCAACCTGAAACAGATTCATGGTCAGTTCCATTTCTTCCATTCGGTTTCGTAATAGCGAACCAAAATCTGGTTGTTAAGCCGGTTCACTTCTGTTTTTACGCGTTGTAAATCTGACGGTAACACAAACAGCTTGCGGGCGTTCTCTGTATCAAGGAACCGCAGCTGCTGAGCAATTTTCTGTGGAATCTCAAGCGTTGTCAGATCCAGCGGGCTGGGGCTGGCCATCGCGAATCCCCACACGCCGAAAGACGGGACTGCAGCGTGGAAGGCGCGCACGTTGAAGCCGGCCGCTTCCATCGTAGACACGATGCACCAAAACGACTTCGGAGCCGCCAGGGGCGACGTGCACTGGACGCTCACACAAGCTGTGTCGGCGAGTTCCTGTCGCAGCAACCCGAAGAAGCGGCGGCTATACAGTTTGCCGACCGAGAACGTACCCGGGTCGGGAAAGTCGATGATGCACAAATCAAACTTGCGCTCATTTTGTTCGATCCAAATGAAGGCGTCCGAATTGATCACCGTGACGCGCGGGTCTTTTAACGAACCGCCGCTTAGTTTGCGGAGCGGTTCGAACCGGTCCGCCAGTGTTGTCATCTGCGGATCAATATCGACCAGTGTGATGGTTTCAATGTCCGGGTAACGCAGCAGTTCGCGGACTGCCAGGCCGTCGCCGCCGCCCATTACCAGGACGTGCTTTGGCTGCTTTGACAGGTTGACTGCCGGGTGCACCAGTGACTCGTGATAGCGGTACTCGTCGGCCGAATTGAACTGCAGGTTGTTGTTGAGGTGCAGTTGGAAGCCCTGCTTGTTTTCCGTCATCACGATGCGTTGGTAGGGCGTCGTTTCTGCATGAACAATGGTGTGGTCGAAGATGCTTTCTTCAGCCAGCGATGTCAGTCGATCGGCCTTGATAAACGCAACGACCAACAACCCGATAGCCAAAATCGATCGAGCGCGCAGGCCGTTGAGACTTTTCTCTGACAGCAGCGGCCTGAGCAGCCAGGTTCCCCAAAAACCAACGGCGGCGTTTAGCATGCCGAACAGCAGGGAGGTTCGAATAAGACCCAGAGTGGGCACGAACAAAATTGGGAACAGCAACGAAGCCACCAGCGCGCCGATGTAGTCGAACGTCAGAACCTTTGAAACCAGTTCGCTGAAGTCCAGGTGGTCCTTCAGGATTCGCATCAGTAACGGCAGTTCAAGACCGACCAGAATGCCAATCGAAAACACGAACCCGAACAAGGCGAACTGGAACCAGGCGACGTACGCGAACGCCAGGAATAAAATTGGCGCGGACAAGCCGCCGACCAGTGCAACCGCCAGTTCGACCTCAATGAAACACCTGGCGAGTCCGTTCTTAACGAACCCGGACACCCATGCGCCAACGCCCAGCGCCGAAAGGTAAACGCCGATCACCAGTGAGAACTGGGTGACGGAATCGCCAAGGACATAACTGGCCAGAGTTCCAGCCAGCAATTCGTATATCAACCCACAGGTGGCGATCACCAGTACGTTCAAATACAGCAGAAAAAGGGGTGCCTTGTGCATACGTTCGTACGGTTCGGATCGATTGGGTTGGTCACTCTGGTCTTGGGCGGTCTGTCCGTCAACCAACCCAACGCTGGCGAGGCTGCCGACGTATAGAGATGTGGACTGTTTCAGCGATACAACGCACGGATTTGGCGGATGGATTGGGCCAAATGCAGGGCTTGTGTTTGACGAGCCACACGTCCACTAGTAGATTTAGAAGCTCACATCAAAAACTTCCGTTCCGGAAGTTCGGCGGATCGGTTGCGGCCTGAAGCGATCCAACAAAGCTGCGAAGTCAATTCTTTTGCCAGGCGAGAAGAAGTCACATGGAATCTCGAACAACGCTGGGTGTTTTGGACCCAGTCGGTGGTGGTGACCCCATTCCGATGCTCCACCCGAAACTGCTGGTCGGTCGCCGAAGTTCGTGCGACATCTCTTTGCGGTTCCCCAACGTCTCGTCGCATCACTGCGAACTCGAAAAGAAGAACGGCTATTGGGTCGTTCGCGATCTTGGCAGCCGCAATGGAGTGAAGGTCAACGGCGAACGCGTTGAGTCAAAGTTCCTCATGCCGGGCGACATCCTAAGCGTCGCGCGACATCGCTTCGAAGTGAATTACACACCCGACGGCGACGGCGAACTGCCGGAAGAAGAGAACCCATTCGCTCGCGGATTGCTTGAGAAAGCGGGCCTCGAAACGGCTCCTCGACGGCCAAAGAAAAAGAAGCCCGACGGCGAGGAAGAACCCGCTTCTGCTCCACCGCCACCAAAAGTCCAAACCGCCGACGAAGACGACTTCTACCTGGAATGGCTCAACGACGGCTAACGAACGTTCCGTTCGATCGGTATCCGGTTGGTGGCGTGATTGAGGTTGGAGCCTGCTGGGCCGGATGAAAGCTTGCGCGTTTGGTTGGTTCGAAACGGTGTGGTTCAGGCGGCTTTCGGCTATTGGGGGAGTCGTGGCTGACCTTCTTCGATCATACCGTTGATGCGCCTAAGTCGTGTGTACCCGCAAGTGTGTGCCGCGATTGCATGGATTTCGTACTGAACGAACTGCATCGAGACGTCACCGCTTTCATCGCAGTCGCAATGCCAAACGAAGTCCGGATTGTCCTGCGTACTGAACGACGGATCGCGCTTGACCATTCCGTTTGTCGCCTGGGCCATCAAGGAGTATCTGGACGGAATGCTGCCGTTTTCGACGGAAGGGTCGTAGGCGCCGAGGCTGTTCCGAAATTCTGTGAAGCTTGATGCAACTTTAGGGCAGCTCTTCAAGTCAGTCTCGTCGACGGTCTCGAATGTGCCATGGTCCCAAAAGAAGACCGAACCAGCATCGTTACCAAGAAGGCTTAGTAGCCAGAGGTTCCCACCTGAGTCGCGTCCGATCGGCAAAGTGTCTTTCGGCAAGCGTTCAGAGAACGTCTCGCGGTGCCAGTTCATTGAGAGCCCGGGCTGACTGTGATCCAGTGCGAAGAAGCAGAATACATCTGATGCAGTCTTGCGGCCCCCTTCTTCGAAGGTGATGCAGTCGAGTGCCGGGAATGCACCATTCTTGCTATGCAGGAACCCGGAGTAATCGTCAGGTAGCTGACACGAATACTGCTGTTCGAGCTTCTCCAGTGCCGCTTTTGACGCAGCGGGTGTGTCCGGGATCGGCATTAGTGATTGCACGGTTGAAAACGCTTCTGGTTCTGGGCTGGATGCATCCGTGGCGACATTGTCAGCAGAGCCACCGCACCCGGCTAGCACTAACACAGCAAGTACACATACTGAGCGCGATTTCATAGTGAGACCTTGTTCGACGGATACCAGATTGTCACCGGACGACTATGCGACAGCTTCAGCCTAATCGCCGAATGATTAGAACCAGTTTGCGAACGTCCAGTACCCAGTATGCGCCAGCAATCGCCAGGAATGAACCCGCAACCAGCATTGCTACGCCGCCCCGGAAACAAAGAAAGCCCACGAAACAATGTTCCGTGAGCTTTCTAATGTGGGCGGAGGGAGATTCGAACTCCCGACACCAGGATTTTCAATCCTGTGCTCTACCAACTGAGCTATCCGCCCCTTGAGGCAAAGACTGTATCAGCGATTCCCGGTTCACACAAGCAGACTCATGGGTCCCGAAAACAGAGTTTGAAACCCGAGTCTACTTTGCGGATTGCGCCGGTGCTGATCTATTTTCCAGGGCTCTTTGCTGGGGCTCCGGCCGGTTTTGGGTCGCAGTAGCTTAAAGCCAGCAGGCTGTAGGCGGTTACCAGGTTGGGGTCGCCCTCGTACCAGCGATCCTGCTTGTTCAGCCAGCCACCGTTCTTCTCCTGGACCTCAAACAGTTTGGTGGCCACATCCTTGCGCCAGTCGTTTTTGGTTCCGTTGGAATCAACCACGTAGTCCACTTTGAGAACCGAAAGAGCCTTCGCGAACGTGTGGTAGTAGTAGTACAGCCCCTGCAGGCCGACGCCCGGATTTTGTTCGAGCGTATAGTTTTCTTGGATCCAGCTGAACGCGGCTTTGACTCGCTTGTCGTCTGAGTTCAAGCCGGCATAAACCATGCTCTTCAGGCCAGCGTAGGTCATGCTGCCGTACGAACGCAGGCCACCTTCGCCAGTGACTTCTGCCTTGGTCTCACCGCCGGCGGCCGGAGTGTAATAGAACCCGCCGTCGTTGATCTTTGCAGCAAACGGCAGCGTGTTGTGTTCGCTCTCCAGGTTCTGCCCGCGTGAGATGAACTTCAACGCCTTCTGAATATCAGGATCGTCCTCGGGTACTCCGGCTGCTCGCAACGCCTGGATGAAGAACTGCGTGTTCGACATGTCCGGACGTTCGTGGCTGCCATAGCCGGCTCCACCATACGCCGCATCGGCGCTGGTCAGGCCTTCGCCTTCGTCCCACTGGAGTCCTCGCAGGAACTTCTGAGCGTTATCGATTTGCTTCTTGTAGCGGCCGTCTTTGTTGGCTTCAGACAGTGCCAGAATAGAAATGCACGTTTCGTAATTGCGGTGGTTCGATTTCTCGAAGTAAATGCCGCCGTCCTTCTTCACGTGTGAGAGGATGTGCTTGTACGCGTTCTTTAGAACCGGTTCGTCCAGCTTCACACCACTCTTCACAAGCGAGACGGTGACCAGTGCCGAAATACCAGGCGCTTGTGGCGCGGTCCAGCTGCCGTCTTTGTTTTGCTTGTTCTTCAGGAAGTTGATGCCTGCCTGTCGCGACTTAGCGAGTTGTTTGGCAGGCGGGCCAAGCTTGCTTTGGCCAAACGCAGTGGAAGCACTCAAAGCAAGAACTAACCAGGCTGAGTGACGCATTCGAAACTCCGGAATCGGATTTGAGATATGAACAGGAGGTGGCTGTACGCCATTCTAACGCCGCTCGATTAATGTCGAGCGGCGAAAGTCCAGATTCCAAAACCTTCTTTGTTCGCCTGGCAAACCCGGAATTTTGTGTTCGCTTTGCGAGGTGGAGAGTTGGTGTGCGGGGCGTTGGGAAGTGGAGCTATTCGTTACGTAAGCTCATGAGTCGGTCCGGTACAGATTTCGTCGCCACGCGACGAACTGGCTGAGGGCCTCAGCCAGCTACATTTCTGCCTGACACCTACCACTAGAGGGTCTATGCGTTGGTTCCGTTTCTCACACCTTCGTCCGGCTATGCAGCCAACAACATGTGACACGTCACCAACCGGCTACCGGTGAAGCGGAACGCTTCTTAGCGGTTGGAGCCCAGGCGTGGGTTGGCTCCGACAACTTCGCCGGTTGCCTTGAACGTGACGGGTTCCGGGCGACCGACAATCCAGACCTTGAATTCCTCTTCAAACCGACCTGCTGTTGATTGCGCGGTTAGTGAGAATGGAACCACATGGACAGGTTTGGATAGCTGTGGTCGGCGGGCCTGGAAGCCTGGCACTCCGTTAACCGATTCAATCTTCTCAACTTCAAACGGAGCCTTACCTCTGATTACCACCTGGGCTCGAACCTGCTGGCCCGGTGCCAATGAACGCAGGCTCACGATGCCTGGAGTGACAACGATATCAGGTTCGACATTGGCTTCGACCAGTAGCGGCACGAATGGATTCGCTTCGTCGTCGGTTACAAGAATAATGAGGTCTCGCAAACGTCCGACCGGAGCAGTGGGCTTCAACGTGACTTCCAGCGTGTAATCAACGCGTCCACCGGCTCGGCGAGTCTCGTTGAACATTGCGGCTAGGTGTTGGTTGCCAACCTGGAGTTCTTTGATCATCCAGTTTGGTCGACCAGCGTAGGAGATCTTCACCTGGAACTTGCCGCCCTTGGCAACTTCCGTGTTTCCAAACTGAACCATACCCGGGCCGAAAACAACGTCGGTACGGATGTAGGCTGTAATTGGAATGCGGACTTCGGCCAGCGACGGCTGGTCCAGTGTCACGATGACATTCGAATCCTTACGGCGTTTGAATCGCTTGGTGTTCATCGTGATTTCGATGATCGATTCTTCCCCAGGCTGAAGATACTTCTTCGATGGCGTCGCCACTGAGCAACCACAGGTTGTTGTTGCACTGCGGATATTGACCGGCTTGTCTAACACGTTGCGAACGCGGACAAACTTCTTTGAGTCTGAACCGGTAGCGATAACACCAAAGTCGATCTTGTCGACGCTGAAGAGCTTCTTCGCCCAATCAGCTGCCGGGGTGTTCCCTCGCTGAACAACAACCGGGCCGCCGGATTGACCGCGGACAGGCGGGGCAAACTGAGCCCGAGCTTCAAGTGAACCAGCGGCTACGATCGTCGAAACGATAGCCGCAATGGTGGTGAGAGACTTTGACATGTGGTCCTCGCTTTCAGAGTCGGAACGACTCACATCCGTGGCTGACCGGCTTACAAACCTGGACTTTGCGGCTTAGGAAAAGCCTGTCGGATCCGCTGGTTGTACGCTCAAGTTGTTATCCTACAACTGCTTAGGGCAACATCGACCGGCACGGTCATTTAAAGTTAGTAGTGCCTTCCGAAATTGTCAACAGGATGGTTTGTTCGTCCATTGGCGCCGCATTGGGCAAGTAAAACGCGCCCAACCCGACACTTCTGCCCAGCCACCACTACGGATTACCGGCGGATGCAGAGTAGAATCACTACCCAACCAAAGTTCCCCAGATCCTGCATACTTCACGACCGGAATTTGCGTGGACCGGCTGCTTGGAATCGGATTACCGATGCCATTGGCCGTCGTTTACGATGAGAACACAAGACAGCGAACGATTGGCTACTAAGGATTCAACTCCATGCTTCAGACACTTCTTCTTGCGGTTGCATGCGTCGCGGGCCCTGCCCCCCAGGACGCTTCGCCGACGAAACCAGTCGCTCTCTTTGATGGGAAGTCTCTGGATGGTTGGGATGGGAACCCAAAGTTCTGGAGTGTTGAAGACGGAGCCATCACGGGTCAGACAACAAAAGAGAACCCAACCAAGGGCAACACGTTTCTCATTTGGCGAGGCGGCTACGTAGACAACTTCGAACTGGAATTGGAATACAAAATCAGCCAGGCGCCGGAGGGTGCGAAGCGAACGCCCAACTCGGGAATCCAGTACCGCAGTTTCGAAGTCCCTGGCAGTCCCTGGACTTGCGGCGGTTATCAAGCAGACTTCGAAGCGGGCAACACGTACTCGGGGATTCTGTACGGCGAACGGTTCCGCGGCATCCTGGCCAACCGTGGTCAGAAGACAGAACTCACCGGCGCGAAGAAGCCGAAGGTTGTTGGTTCTGTCGGGAAGTCAGCTGAGATTCAAAGCAAGATTAAGAAGGACGATTGGAACACGTACCGCATTGTGGCCAACGGATACAAGTTGCAGCACTTCATCAATGGAGTGCCGACGTGCGAGTGCACCGACAGCGATATTAAGATGCGTCGGGCGACCGGCATTCTGGCTTTGCAGTTGCACGCCGGCCCGCCGATGAAGGTGCAGTTCAAGAATATGAAGCTGAAACGTTTGCCTGCCACGAAGAAGGTTGTGTTGATCGCCGGAACCAAGAGCCATGGTTATGGTTCTCACGAACACAAAGCCGGCTGCATGTTGCTGGCCGAGGCGCTCAACAAAAGTGGGTTGCCAATCAACGCTGTTGTGACCACCGGGGGCTGGCCGAAGGACGACAGTATCCTGGACGATGCCGATTCCATCGTGATCTATTGTGATGGAGGCAAACGGCATCCATTCAATAAAAACCTGGATCGTCTGAAGCAGCTCTCAAAGCGCGGTACCGGAATCGCGTGTATCCACTACGGCGTGGAAACAATCAAGGGTGATGCTGGCGATGCGTTTCTCGATTGGACTGGTGGGTTCTTTGAACCACACTGGTCGGTGAATCCACACTGGATTGCCAACTACAAGCAGTTGCCCAAACACCCCATCGCGAATGGCGTGAAGCCGTTTCAGATTAAGGACGAGTGGTATTACCACATGCGATTCAGAGAGGCCATGGACGGGGTGACTCCGATCCTGACCGATCTGCCGCCAGATTCAACATTGAAGCGGAAAGACGGTGCTCATAGTGGGAACCCAGCAGTTCGCAAAGCTGTTGCGGCTGGCGAGAAACAGCACATGGCCTGGGCCAGACAGCGCCCGGATGCAGGACGTGGATTTGGTTTCACTGGCGGACATTACCACCGAAACTGGGGCAGCAACGACTTCCGCAAGTTGGTTCTTAACGCCATCACCTGGACGGCTCACATTGATGTTCCGAAGGGCGGCGTAAAGTCAAAGACGCCCACAGTTGCTGATCTGGAAGCCAATCAAGACTTTGAACCTGACGATGGGTACAACCCAGAACGCATCAAAGCAATGTTGAAGGATTGGAACGGTTCCCAGGCCAACGATGCTGCTAATGACTAACATCCAACGGTGCGGAAAGTATTCTCGTAGAAGTACTCGGACCCTGCTCTTGTGGAAATTGCCTGAGTGACACAGCGTCTTGCCAACTTGAAACCATCTAAACGGGCGGTTCTTTCCGCTCTGTTTGTCGCGTTCTGCGCGATGGGCGGTGGGGAATCGGCGGTGGCCAGTTGCGGCGATTACCTGTACAAACGCGGCTCTGATAAGGGGGCGCAAGCAGAGATGCCAATGGAATCTCACAGCGACAATCGCTGTGAGAACCAGCGCCATGACCCTTTGCCCGTTGTGCCACCACCTGTGCCGGAACGCGAAAACGACCAACTGGCTTCCCGCCAGCTTACTGTTGCCGCGACCGAAGTTGGTTCTGGTTGGGACCACCATTCCGACTGCAGCACGGCACTGGCTGGTTTCCAATCTCGCGTTGATCGACCACCTCAGCGCTGAACTCAAACGTTGTCTTGATCTAACGTTCGAGTGCCGCCTGCGCGGATTCCTGCGTGCGGCCCAACTTCATCCGTGCAGTTCCGTGTGACATCTTCACACCGCCTGCCGGCTGAATCACAAAGGTGGAAACATGTCTCAGGATGCAGCCCAACCAAAGCGGAAGGTGCGCAAGGCGATTGGTCCGCGACTACGCGTTGTCTACAAAGTTGTCCTCGCCCTGCTGGCGGTTCTCGCGGCGAACTCAGCGTATCTCTCAGGAGTCACATTTCTTGAGTGGGCCACTGGCAAGACCTACCAGGACTTCTTTTACATCTGCATGTTCCTGGGTCATTTGATTCTGGGGGTTCTGTTTGTCACGCCGTTCATCATTTTCGGTGTGGTTCACATGTTGAACACGAAAGACCGGAAGATCCGCCGGACGGTCAACATTGGCTACGCTCTGTTTGCGGTGTGCATCACGGTTCTGGTGACTGGCTTTTTGCTGGTTCGACTGGAAGGCGTCATCAATCTCAGCGACCCCACCGCGCGATCGACTGTGTATTGGTTGCATGTGGGCTGTCCGATTGCGGCCGGTTGGCTTTATTGGCTGCACCGTCTGGTGGGACCAAAGATTCGGTGGAAAGCCGGACTGGCCTATGCTGGTTTCGCAGGAGTCATCGCCGTGGGCATGGTTGCATTGCAGGCGCAGGACCCGCGCGAGTGGGGGGCCGTCGGGCCAAAAGACGGCGAGAAGTATTTCCATCCGTCACCGGTAAAGACGGCATCCGGAAACTTTATTCCGGCTGACGTGCTCAACATGAACGAGTACTGCCTGAAGTGTCACAAAGAAGTTCATGACGACTGGGCTGAGAGTTCTCACAAGTTCAGTTCGTTTAACAATCCAACGTACTTTGCATCCGTCGCTGAGACTCGCGATGTAGCGATGAAGCGCGATGGCAACGTTCAGGCGTCGCGATGGTGTGCCGGGTGTCATGATCCGGTTCCGTTTTTCTCCGGCGCGTTTGACGATCCGGACTTTGACATGGTGAACCACCCGACCGCCAAGGCGGGAATCACGTGCACGGTTTGCCATGCGATTACCCACGTCAACAGCACTGAAGGCAACGCCGACTTCACCATTGAAGAACCGATGCACTACCCGTTCGCTCAAAGCGACAACGCGATACTGCAATGGGTCAACAATCAATTGGTGAAGGCGAAACCGTCGCTGCACAAGAAGACGTTCCTGAAGCCGCTGCATTCGAAAGCCGAATTCTGTTCGACGTGCCACAAGGTCAGCCTGCCGTTTGAACTGAACCACTACAAAGACTTCCTGCGTGGTCAGAACCACTGGGATCCATGGTTGCTAAGTGGCGTGTCTGGTCATGGTTCTCGCAGTTTCTACTACCCGCCTGAATCGAAAGATTGCAACGACTGCCACATGCAGTTGAAGCTCTCGCAGGAATTCGGGGCCGGCTATTTTGACGATAGTGGTGAGCTGAAGATTCATGACCACATGTTCCCATCAGCCAACACAGGCATGGCGTGGCTGCGTGGCAGTGACAAAGCCATCAAGGCTCACGAGAAGTACCTGGAAGACGTTGTTCGGGTCGACATCTTCGGTGTTCGCGAGGGCGGCGAAGTAGACGGCGAACTCATCGCGCCGCTGCGACCTTCGGTTCCGACTTTGGAACCGGGTAAGTCTTACCTCATCGATTCTGTTGTTCGCACCTTGAAGCTGGGTCACCTGTTTACGCAGGGCACAACGGACTCAAACGAAATCTGGCTGGATGTCACTGTGAAAGCGGGTGACCGGATCATTGGCCGCAGCGGAAGTATGGGCGAACAGAATCGCGTTGATCCCTGGTCGCACTTCCTTAACACGTTCATGCTGGATCAAAACGGGAACCGGATTAATCGCCGTAACGCTCAGGACATTTTCGTGCCGCTGTACACGCACCAGATTCCACCCGGTGCCGCCGAGACGGTTCACTACCGATTGGATGTTCCGGCCGATGTTGATGGACCGATTACGTTTGATGTGAAATTGAAGTACCGCAAGTTCGACACCGAATATATGCAGTACGTGTCGGACCAAAACGTGAAGTTTGGAACTCCGATCCGCGGCTACGAAGAAGGCAAGCCGTACGAGAACAACCTTCCCATCGTCACGCTGGCTACGGACTCGATTACGTTTCCTGTCAGCGGAACGGAAGGTGATGTCTCCAACGCCAAGAACGCGATTCCGGAATGGCAACGCTGGAACGACTACGGCATTGGTCTGTATCTGAACGGTCCAAGACCTTCGCGAGCGGAACTCAAGCAGGCCAACGTTGCGTTCCGAAAAGTAGAGGAACTCGGGCGTTACGATGGTGCTCTTAATTTGGCTCGAACACTGTTCCTTGAAGCGGGGGCCGGCCAGTTAGACGAAGCCGCCGCCGCGCTCAAGCGGGCCGCCGCGTTCGAAGAACCTGCTGCTCCACCATGGACGGTCGCAACACTTAGCGGTCAGGTGAACCGTCAGCAGGGACGCCTAGACGCCGCTGAGAAGAACTTTCGACAGGTCGTTGGCGAACAATCGAGTGCCCGTACTGAACGCGGCTTCGACTTCAGCAAGGACTACGTGGTTCTCAATATGCTTGGTCAAACCTTGTTCGATCAGGCCAAGAGATTCCGTGGTGAAACGCGGAAGGCCGAACGTGACCGGAAGCTCCAGGAAGCCATCGATGTCTTCAAGCGAACGCTGAAGATCGACACGGAAAACGTTACTGCACACTTCAACTTACAGTTGATCTACACCCAACTTGGTGATGCTGACAACGCGAAGAAACATCGACAACTTCATCAACGCTACAAGCCGGATGACACTGCGAGGGGTCGAGCGACTCGGTTGGCGAAAGAAAAATATCCGGCAGCGAATGCGGCCTCAGAAGCAATCATCATCTACGACCTGCACCGCGAAGACCCATTCGGTGCGGCCGAACCACAGGCGCGAGGAGAATAACCAATGAGTGATTACGAAGCGCCTGAAGAAGCGTACGTTGAAACAACGGACGACGCTGTTATTGGCCAGGCCCTGAAGTGGTCCGCTGCGGCGGTTGTCTTGTTCGGCTGCATTGCTGGCGGGGCAGCATGGTACTTCAGCCGTCCCGATGTCGCTGAGAAAGTCGCCGAACCGGAATTCGTTCCTCCTGAAGTTCGCGAAACGCAGGACATCGTCATTCCAGACATCCCGTTCAAAGACATCACTCAGGAAGCGGGCATCAACTTCGTACAGCAAAACGGTTCCGGGCTGATGCGGAAGATGAAGGATGGAACCACGCAGCCATCCAAGCTGCTACCCGAGACCATGTGCGGTGGCGGTGCGTTCTTTGATTTCGACAACGACGGCGACGCCGACATTTTGTTTGTGAACGCAAAACGATGGGACTGGGATCCCGACAAGAAAAAAACCACCTGCGCGCTTTATCAGAACGATGGTTCTGGTTCGTTCAAGGACGTGACGGCCGGTTCGGGGTTGGATGTTTCGTTGTACGGAATGGGTGTGGCATGCGGCGACTACGATGGCGATGGACTGGTCGACGTGTTTCTGTCAGCAGTCGGTTCGAACCGGCTCTTCCGCAACACTGGCGCAGGCAAGTTTGAAGATGTCACCGCAGCGACCGGTGTGGCGGGTGATGCGGGGCGCTGGAGTTCCAGCTGCGGTTGGTTCGATTGTGATAACGACGGCGACCTGGACCTGATGGTGTGCAACTACCTCGATTGGTCGCGCGAGTTCGATGAAGGGCAGGATTTTACGTTGGACGGAACGCTGCGAGCGTACGGGCGGCCGCAGGAGTTTGGCGGAACACAGCCGTACTTGTACCGCAACGATGGCGGCAAGTTCACCGACATTAGTGCCGACTCCGGCATTCAGGTTCTGGATCCGAACACCGAAGTCGCGATGGGTAAGTCGCTGGGCCTGTGTTTCCACGACGTCAACGGTGACCAATTGCTGGACGTGATGGTCGCCAACGACACCGTGCAAAACTTCTTGTTTCTCAACAAGGGCGAAGGCAAGTTCGAAGAAATGGCGGCGCTGTCTGGCGTCGCGTTCGACATCAACGGCGGCGCTCGTGGAGCGATGGGAGCCGACTCAGCGTTCTTCCGGAACAACAATGAGGTTGGCATCGCGGTCGGCAACTTTGCCAACGAAATGACGGCTCTTTACGTGTCTCCTCAAATGGATCCGCCGCAGTTCAGCGACGAAGCAGTCTCCAACGGAATCGGTCCGGTGACGCGAGTCGAACTGACGTTTGGCGTTTTGTTTATAGATGCTGACCTGGACGGCCGCCTGGATTTATTTGGAGCCAACGGGCACCTGGAAGAAGACATCAGCAAGGTTCAGGAGAGCCAGCATTACAAACAGCCACCGCAATTACTGTGGAATTGTGGAGCGGACTTTGCAGACGAGTTTGTGGTTCTGCCCGACGAAAAATGCAGCGAAGACTTTGTCAAACCCATGGTCGGCCGCGGAGCCACCTATGCTGACATCGATGGCGATGGTGACCTGGATATTCTGATATTCGCCTGTGGGCAGGCTCCACGTCTGCTCCGCAACGATCAGGCGACCGGCAACCATTGGCTGCGTGTGCAGCTTGCGGGGCAGGGCGGCAACCGGAACGCGATTGGTGCCATCGTGGCTGTTGACCTGGCGGATGGAACGACCATGAAGCGTCAAATCTCACCGACTCGCAGTTACCAGTCGCAGGTCGAACTACCCGCGTCATTCGGACTGGGCACACACGATGCGATAGAACGCGTGGTCGTGACCTGGCCTGACGGCGAGGAACAAATTGTGGACGATGTGCAGGTCGATCAGGTTCTCAAGATTCAGCGTACGCTTTGATCGTATCCTGCCGTGAGTTCCGCCCCTGATTTTACACCAAGGGTTTAGCGGTCGGCTTGTCCTGGAGAAAGCGTCGCCCAGTCAGCCAAGCGGCAAACAGAATCGCCAGCCAAAACACTGCTGCAAGAAAGTAGCCCACGCACGTCACAAGCACGTTCTCAAGGAATGTCTTCGCGCTGCTGACTGAACCCGACCAAGCGGCCGCCACGCGTTGTCCCAGCGACCGATTCTCAGCGGGGACGTAGTCGAGATCCTCGCGAGCACGAATCGTGACGGTGGCGAGCGAAGCTTGATCGTTGAGCAATCGCAGCTTCCCTTCAAGCCGTTCGACTTCCTCACGAACCCTTCCAAGTTCGCGTTCGACTTCGATGACTTCTTTGATCGTGCCGTCTGGCTTCTCAAGGAGAGCAACAATCCGTTGTTCGAGCTTACGTTTGTTTGCAATGCGCGCGGTGAGGTCCACAAATTCGGCGGTCACATCGGCGGCGTTTTCGTTTTGCGATTCGGGAGTACCCAGCCTGGCAGCGTTTTCCATAAACAGTTCATACTGCGGAACCGGGATGCGGAGAGTCCAGACAGCCGAACGATGATCCCCGCGCATGCGATCGTTGTTGCTGGACGAGATGTAACTTTCTGACCTGGTAACAAGTGCTCGCAGCAATTTGCTGAACTCGTCAAGATTGTCCACTGCCAGTTCTAGCTGAGCCACATACACGATCTTGCGGTCGTTGCTTCCTGGTTCAGGTGCAGACTGGTCTTCGGGTGAAGAACCTGGCACCGTGTCTGCCGTGAAAACGTAGGCTTCCCCGGACTGACCACATCCGGTAAGCAGCGTAGCGCAAATAACAAACGCGAATGTGTGGCGGTACATGCTGATGCCTCCAAACCCGGAACATCAAACATGACTCAGAATCCCAATCACTTATTCCCCATTTCCGCCAAGGCTACAAACTTGCCGGGCAAGAGGTACGC
This sequence comes from uncultured Planctomycetaceae bacterium, assembly GCA_964485095.1. Lineage (GTDB taxonomy): Bacteria > Planctomycetota > Planctomycetia > Planctomycetales > Planctomycetaceae > CAYNWT01. Next base: position 29,149 of record CAZAIB010000047.1, read on the forward strand.
GCGTCAGAGTCGCCGAACTCTGCGTGGACCGGACTCGGAGAGTCCGGCGACTATCAGCTTCCGGCCGGTTTCACGGCAGCGATGTCGTCCAGAGAGAATGGTCCGGCTTCGGCAAGATCGTTGGCCGATGCGGTTTCCATATCGCCGGCGAGTAACAGGAATAGTTCGCCTCGCTTACTTCTGCGGCCTTCCGGGAATCCGCTGTGTGATTCGCCATTGGTGAGTTCGATTTGCACTTGCTGGGTCTCGTTGACCCCGGTCAGGCCGTCGTAAACTAGAGTGGGGAACCGTTCCCAGGCCCATGTCCACAAAGTCTGTTCGGGCGCGGCGTTGCCGGCGATGTCTAACCATTCCTGTTCTGCTTTGAGCAAATCCTTGCGGGTCGCCTGCTGACACCACGGTCGCAGAACGTCTTCGATCCACGCTCGGCGAGAAGCGGCAAGTTGGTCAAAGTCTTGAATTTCGTCGGACATGAATCAGCGGAAACCCGTATGTGGAAACGACCTGCGGCAAGTTCAAAACAGCCGCCGGAACTTTTTTGTGGATATTTAGAGATCGCGATCATTACAATACCGCGTCGAAACGATTGAGCCTACGGGCTTGATATGGTTCTTTTCCAATTTGGCTGGCCGTTCATTAGGAGAACGTTAGGGATGAATCCTGGCACATTGACAGCAGATCCCCACACATCACAGGTTGATGCGATTGAAGAGATGCGGCTCCGCACGTGGGCTCGACGCAACTACGCTCCAGTAGCCGAACGCTCAAACGAGTGGCACCCGGTTGTCCTTGAAGAGATGGCTCTTCGAGATCGAGAAGCGTCGCGTTAATCGCTCGCGCCAAACTCCCCACGCCACTGAAAGACTCATTGGCTGGCCAAACAAACAAAGGTCCGAACCACAAGAAGTGGCGGACCTTTTTCATGCGCCAACGGTTGCGCAGCTTCATCTCTGGAAAGAATGGTTCATCGTTTTGAGTTTGGCTGAACGGGGAGCATCACTGATGCATACTCCCCGCAGCCATGCCCGGCTAGTTTCCACCGAATGGAGCGACTGCGTCGCTAAAATCATCAAACAAGTCTCTGATTGCCTGGTCCACGTTTGGGAATTCAACCGACTCGATTCCCCGGACGGCCGGTAGTTCACCGGATACATCTTCCAGCAATCCCTGGTCTACCCCAGAACCACCGTTGACAATTCCTCGACCACCGAGGCTGGAACCACCGCCCGCCCAGGCCCTGTCGTTGCCACTACCCATGTTGAGCGTCAGCCTATCCGCAATGCTGACGCTCTCTGCAAGAAGCGTGTCGTTTCCTGAACCCAGCCTCACGTTTACGTCGTCGCCAATCTGGGTAAACTGAATCAGGATCGTGTCGTCGCCGCCACCAAGGTTTGCGGCAAGATCGTTCTCAATCAAAGGCTCGACAATCAAAACCTGGTCGTCATTGTTGCCCGTGTTGATTTTCAGACTGTTATCAATCTCGCCGCCGATGACGCTCACGAAGTCATCTCCGTTACCGGTTCTGGCGTTGATATCGCCGCCCACGGTCATGCTCCGAGCCACGAAAACGTCGTCCTGGTTCCCACCCCTGTAGACGACGTCGTCTCCCGTCGTGAACCCACGCACTTCGATGGTGTTGTTACCACCTTCCCTGAACGTCAGAAACGCATCATCGATCGGCCCGTCGATTGGAATGAACTGTGGACCGGAGTTACCGTTGATGGTGGTTCCTTCGTACGGCGTGACCAGGATTCCCCCGTTTTGTCCCTCAATCTGAATCACGTTGTCTTCGGCGTCGCCCGTGACTCGCAAGTCGTTGTTGCGAATTTCGATAGTCACGTTGCCGGTGAGCAGTTTTCGATCTTCGAGTACCTCAAGTGGCGCCGTCTGAGTCAAACTCGCGCGTGCTCGGCGTTTTCGGGTCTTCTGTGTGAGCTTCATTTTGTGTCCGCCTAATTCGTTTGGGCCGTGGTCCTGAGGGGTCTACAGGTCCAAACGCAGGCTGGATCAGAAGCGGACACAAATTCTGAAAGAAGATTACCAACCCGGCGTTTTGGCTCGCTGGCGGGCCAATCTGCGGGATTGCTTACGGGATCACCCTAAGAATCGGTAGATCCGACCGCGATTCGGCACGGAGCACAACGTCCGATCTCTGTGCCACCCAGCGACGACGACGGGTTCCAGCGCTATACGGAATTCTCTGGCGGCGGCGTAGTTTGGCTCGGCGTAAAGAAGTTGCAAAGCCAAATTACTCCATAGAGGAGTGCAAATACCGCTGCCACAATCATCAGCGCAAGCCCCGCCACGTATAGGATAGCCACCACAAGCTGCCCAAAGCCGGTCGGTAACAGCAGAAGTACAACTATGAGACCAATCGTGACGGCTCTCCAAAACCACACGCTGTCTTCAAGTTTCTCAATCCGTTGTTCAAGAGATGGTTTCTCTGATTCCATGCTTCGACCTCAACGGACTATGGTCTTATTGAATACGTGTTCATCATTTGAACCCATATTCACGTCCAGAGCAACGGCCTATGTCACGTTAGAGCCTTGTTCTCATGTAGGAAAGACTCCGCCTTCAACGCCTCTGAAACGTCACACCTTGAGGTTGTCCATAAGGCCTGCAATCGAAACACTAGCCAAGTCAGAAGTCTGGCTAAGCTGCGATTCCGTCTCCGAAACCTGTTCGGCACTGAGGACCTTCGAAGCGTTCGCGTTGAATTTCTGTTCCAGAATTGGAATGCCCTCTTCGCGGCGGCGCTTGTGGCCGATGGGGAAGTGGACTTCAACGCGGTCGGTTTTGGTTCCGTCTTTGAACACGACCTGAATCGCGTTCGGGATGGATCGCTTTTCGGGGTCCATGTAGTCGATGCTGAATTGCTTGTTCTCGCTGACTTTCATCAGTGATCGCAGTTGGTCGACTTCGGGTTCCGCGGCGACGTCGTCTTCGTAGTGGGAGGCGGTGAGTTCGCCCTTCAGCAGGCCGATGGCGATCATGTATTGCAGGCAGTGATCTCGGTCGGCGAAGTTATGCAGCGGGCCAGTCTTGTCGATGATGCGAACGCCAGCTTCCTGAGTTTCGACGTCGATGTAGTCGATATCGGCCAGGCGATCCTTGACCTGCGGGTGCAGTTCGATGGCGGCTTCGACAGCGGTCTGAGCGTGGAACTCGGCAGGGAACGCGATCTTGAATAGCACGTTCTCCATCACGTAATCGCCGTAGGGACGATCGACTTTGATCTCGTTGCCACCGAACAGAACGTCGTGGAAGCCCCAGCGTTCGGCAGACAAACCGGTCGCGTAACCCATCTCGCCGGTCATGGCGATGAGAGCCAACCGGACGGCTCGGGACGTTGCGTCGCCGGCGGCCCAGCTTTTTCGCGAACCTGTGTTGGGAGCGTGGCGGTAGGTGCGGAGTGCTCCACCGTCTAACCATGCGTTCGAGATTGCGTTGACGGTTTGTTCGTGGGTGGCTCCGAGGATCTTGCAGGCAACCGCGGTGCTGGCGATGCGAACCAAAATCACATGGTCCAGGCCGACGCGGTTGAATGCGTTCTCCAAGGCAATCACGCCCTGGATTTCGTGGGCCATGATCATGTAGTTGAGCACGTCGCTGATGGAAATCGATTCGCCCTGGACTCGCGATCGGTAGTCGGCACAGGCGAGGATGGCTCCCAGGTTATCGCTGGGGTGACCCCACTCTGCGGCCAGCCACGTGTCGTTGTAGTCCAACCACCGGATTTGACAGCCTATGTTGAACGCGGCCATGACCGGATCCAGCTTGTAACTGGTGCCTGGAACCGGGCAGCCGTTTTCCATCTCCGTGCCTGGCACGATTGGGCCCAGCATCTTGGTACAGGCTGGGAATTTCAGAGCCAACAGGCCGCAGCCGATGGAATCGAGGAGACACAGGCGGGCCGTGTTTCGAGCGACGTCGCTGAAGTTGGGTTCGGCGTGAACGTAGTCGGCGATGTCGGTGAGGAGTTTGTCTGTCATGGTTTTATCGTACTTGGGCTCTCCGAAGTCCAAGCCTGCATGAGTTGTATTGATGCTTGGGGCTCGGAGGCCCCAAGTACTGGACTTTGCTGCTGTTTATTTTCGCCTCGTTCTTATTTGGTGCCCAATCCACAACAGAACGAACGTCAGCAGAAGTGGAATGCCTACGAGAGCTCCAAGGAAAACAGCCTGTACACCGTCCTCGTAACGATTCGGGACGGAGGTAATCCAAGCGATAGCAACGCACCCAACAACCAAGAGAATAAGCGATCCCACGATTGCCAGGAATGGTTCCATACCTGAAGTGGGACGTGAAGATTCATCGGAGGTAAAGTCGGATTCACTTCGATCTGATTGTTCTTCTAGAACCATAAATCGTCTTAGGCCGACCGCTTTTCAATCGCCACGTACTCGCGGCTGTCTGGGCCAATGTATTCGGCACCGGGACGAATCAGTCGGTTGTTGGCTCGTTGTTCGATAATGTGAGCGGCCCAGCCTGTCAGTCTTGAACACACGAAGATCGGTGTGAACAGTTCTGTCGGAATGCCCATGTAGTGGTAGGCCGATGCACTGTAGAAATCGAGGTTCGGGAACAGGTTCTTCTCGTCCCACATGATTTTTTCGATGCGTTCAGAGACCGGGTAGAACCGAGTGTCGCCGACCGAATCGCCCAGCTTCTTTGACCACGCTTTAATGACGTCCGATCGTGGGTCTGAGATTTTGTAGACGCGGTGACCGAAGCCCATGATCAGGTCTTTGGCGGCCAGGGCGGCTCGAATTCCTGCTTCGGCTTCGTCGGCGGTTTGGAAGCGTTCGATCAGTTCCATCGCGGCTTCGTTGGCTCCACCGTGAAGTGGTCCGCGGAGGGCTCCAATGGCGGATGTGATTCCGGAGTAGATGTCTGAACGCGTGGCGACGGTGACTCGGCCGGCGAATGTTGAGGCGTTGAATTCGTGTTCGGCGTAGAGGATGAGCGACACGTCCATGGCTTTGAGACGGTCTTCGTTTGGTGCTTCATCGTGGAGCAATCGCAGGAAGTGGCCGGCGATACTTTCGTCGCCCGATGTGTCCAGCTTCTTGCCGTCTTTGTGGAACCGGTACCAGTACAGCAGGATGCTGGGGAACGCGGCCAGCAGTCGAGTGGAAATGTCCTGTTGCTGGGCGGTGTCGGTTTCTGGTTCCAGGCAACCGAGGACGGAACAACCGGTTCGCATTACATCCATGGGGTTGCTGGTTGCTGGCAACAGTTCCAGAACCGTGCGGAGTGTTTCCGGGAGCTCTCGTTTGCTGGCGAGTTCTGCCTGGAATGCGGCTAGTTGGTCTGCTGTCGGAAGTTCGCCACGCAAAAGAAGGTGGGCGACTTCTTCGAATGATGCGTTCTCAGCAAGATCGAAGATTGAGTAGCCGCGGTAGTTTAGTCCGCTGCCTTCTTTGCCAACGGTTGCGATTGCTGTTTCGCCTGCAACGACGCCGGCGAGGCCTCCGGGTTTCTTAGCCATTGGTTTTTGGTCCTGTGTTTGAGCGTTATGTTTTAGTGCCGCTTCGCCACCGACTTTATGTCGGTGGGTCCACGGCTTTTGCACTACTAAGTCGTCTATGTGAAGGAGTAGTGCAGAAGCCGCTAAACCCCTGACGTAAAGTCAGGGGCGAGTGATGGTGTCGTTAGCTGTCTTGCGCCAGCAGTTTGTCGATCCGTTGTTCGATCTCCAAGTACCCCAATACATCATAGAGTTCATCACGCGGTTGCATGAGGTCCAGGACGTCGGTTTGGGTTCCGTCTGATTTTAGAGCTGCGTAAACCTGTTCGGTCGCGCGGCTCATCGCTCGGAATGCTGAGAGTGGGTACAGTGCGATCGCGATTCCAAGGTCCACTAGTTCTGACGTCGTCATCAGTGGCGTCTTGCCGAACTCAGTCATGTTGGCCAGGACCGGGACTTTGACCTGATCAGTGAAGGTGCGGAAGTCGTCGGCCGATCTGAGGGCTTCAGCGAATATCATGTCGGCACCTGCCGATACGTATCTGTTCGCGCGTTCAATTGCGGAAGCTAAGCCTTCGCTCGCGGCTGCATCGGTTCTGGCCATGATGACAAAAGACGGATCTGTTCGACCTGCGGAAGCCGCGGCAACTCTGTCACACATTTCTTCCGTAGTGACTAACGCCTTGTTCGGTCGGTGACCACATCGCTTGGCAGCGACCTGATCTTCCATGTGAACCGCAGCGACACCGGTCTTTGTCATTTCGCGAATGGTGCGTTCGATGCCAATTGCGGTTCCCCAACCAGTGTCGATATCGACCAGCAGCGGTAGGTCACACGCGGACGTAATTCGACCGGCATCAATCAACACGTCTTGCAGTGACGTGACTCCCAGGTCCGGCATCCCGTAGGACGCGTTCGCGACACCGGCACCCGAAAGGTAGATGGCGTGGAAGCCAGCTCGCCTGGCCAATAGGGCCGAATAGGCATTGATTGTGCCCACAACCTGAAGAGGGCTATTGGCCTGGACCGCGTCTCGGAAACGCTGGCCCGGAGTGTTTTGGTTCTCGCCGCTCATATTCGTCCCATCACAGCGCAGTGAAAGTCTCAGTTGCGATGCACTAAGACCGGTTCATCCGACGGCGCAGGTTGGCGGGTCATCCGTTGGCTGAGAGAAGATCAGCTTCCGACCTCCGGATCCAGCGCCGCAAACTCACGACTGCCCAAACTATAGACTTCCGGGCCACTCGCTACCTCTAACTGGGCCGCCAATTTCTTGTGCTGACCAATGACATCGTCCGTCTGAATGCGCATTTCCATACGAAGAGGCGGATCTTTGGCGTTCGGACCGAGATAGAACCCAACCCGGGTCAGACTGGAGAATTCATTGTTCCTAGGAGTCCAGAATCGCCTTCATGTTGTTCTTATAGGCCTCGACACCTGGCTGACCGTACGGGTTGGTTCCAACCAGACGACCTTCCACGGCAGTAGCCAGCATGAACATTTGAAACAGTTCTCCGAGGGCATACTCGTTGAGTTCTGGCAGAACAATGTCCGCGGTTGGACGCCGATCGTCTGCGTAAGCTTTGTTGGTCCCGTCGAACGCGGCCTTTTGGATTTCGTTGAGGCTTAGGCCAGCGTAGGCGTTCAACTGATCGTGGTTCAGGTCATCTGATACGGACGGCAATTTCACGGCATCGCGGGCGGTATTTTCGATGCGAATGTTCGTGATGATGCGATCTCTGGCGCCTTCCTGGTGCTGTTGGCCGCGGCTGTGCAGGTCTCTGGTGTTCACCACAGTCAGTGGCGTCGGGCCCTTTTCGTGCTTGCCCAAACTTTCGGCCAGCAGTTGGTCGTACCACAATCCGACAGCTTCCAGACGATCGCCCCACGTGCTAAGGATTCGGATAGGCATGTTCTCATCCATCTCAAACAGATGGCTGACTCCGACATAATCGAGAACCGGATTGTCTCCCGGATCGGCCTCAAAGAACCGCTTTGTCATGTCGGCGGCACCCTGCAGTAGCTGCTGGATATCCAAACCCATCAACGCGGCCGGCAACAGACCGACAGGAGTGAGGATAGAGAACCGCCCACCAATTCCGTCCGGGACCGGCAGAATCTGAGGATCGGGGATTCCCAAAGCTGCGGCCTTTGAACGCAATTTTCCGGCGGCTCCGGTCACAGGAACAATGCGGCTGGCGGCATCTTCACCGGCCGATTGAGCCAAAGCTTCTCTGAACACGCGGAACGCCGAGGCGGTCTCCAGCGTTCCCCCCGATTTGCTGATGACAACAATGCCCCAACTCTCATCTCGAGATTCCAGCAACTCAAGCAGTTCGGCCTGCTTATCTGAATCGACGTTGTGACCTTCGAAGTAAAACCGCGGACCCGATCGGCGATCCGATGGCAGTTCATTGTGACACCGATGGCATAGAGCATCGAAGAGAGCCCTGGCTCCCATGTAAGAGCCACCAATGCCAAGACTGACAACTGCATCGACTTTGCTACGCAGACCATCAGCAATGGTCTGGATCTGCTTCAGACTACCGTCGTCCACTTCATCTGATAAAAGTCTCTGAGGGAACTCAATGAACCCGGCATCCAGCGGAAGTTTGTCATCGGGAACATCGGAACCTGAGTTGTACATTTCCAGGTCGCGTTGGATTTCGTCTCTGGCTTCGGACATGTGCGAAGCAATGTCGGCAAGGCCTCGCTTTGAGAGTAGTTGCGTGGCTGCTGTTGCGTCGTACTTCAACATGAGGTTGTCCGTGCTTTGGATTCAGTGGTTTGGTTCAATTTATCAACTCGGATTCGATGGTCGAGACGACTTGAGATCGTAAAAACAAAGAATAGATTTTAATTTAGAAGTAGCTGTAGAAGGCCCACCCGAAAGTGTTGATAAGTGGAAGTCGGTTCAACAGAAGTACTGACAGCCAAACGATGTAGGGCGACAACAGTGATGTCGATAACGTGTTGGCAACATGTCAGACGGTAGTCGTCAGTGTGCGGACTCCACAGTCACTTTTGCGAGATGCTGCCAGGGTCATGTGCACAACTTGCGATCGCGCAACAATCGCGGTGGGAGAGTCGGCAATCAGACGACACGAAACGCGCGTGGTTGTGCACAAAGTGGCAACTCGTGATGGGCCGGGGCTTTTCAGGGCATCCAAGCCTGACGAATCCTGGCTTACGCGTGGAGTGCTGAGCGTCGTTTGGACTTGCCGAAGTGGGCGTCTGGCACAGCCTTTCCAGTTTCGATCTTCTTCTTCTTATCCTTCCGGTGCCTAAACGCGAGGATCGCTGGCAGCAGAACCAGATCCCCAATCAGTGCTGTCAGTAGCAGACCACACATCATGTAGCCGAACTTCGCCGTCGGTTTGAAGTTGCTAAGCGTCAAAGCAAGCATGCCGATGGCTGAGATGACCGCAGCCTGCAGAATGGGCGGTCCGGTTTTGCAGAGAGTCTGATGAGTGCACCGGATTCTGTCAGGCTGTTCCTGACTGATGCGGTGATGTGCAAACAGGAAATGGAATGTCCCATCCACGGCCAGGCCAAGTGCGATGCTGGCCGTCATCATGGTTCCGATGTCCAGAGGAACGCCTACCCAGCCCATGATTCCGAAGACTAAACCGATTGGTGTCAGGTTCGGGATCATGGCCAGCAGCCCCGCTTTCAGCGATCGCATTGAGAACAAGACCACCAGCGAGATCAGGACAAACGCGGATGCAAAGCTCTCCCAAAAGCCCACGAAGATTTCGTGCTGAGCGGTATCAAGAACCGGCGTGAGGCCAGTAACCGTGACCGGGGCTCCCGCCGTCATCGACTTGATTGTCGCCACGACTTCGGCTGTCCGGGTTCTCGAGTTCGGAATCAGCCGAGCAGAGATCCGCCACATTCGTTCTGCATCGGCCACAAACGCACTGTCGTTATGACGGCTACGAGCTTGAGAGATCAGCGAAGTTGGCGGCATTGAACCGTCCAGCGCGCCGCTGGGCATAAAGCTGACCAGTGACATGGTGTGCCCGATTGCCGGGTGGCCAGCGATGATTCCCTGGATTCGCTGGACCTCTTCGATGCGGTTGAAGAATGTCGTATCACTGACGCCAAAGTCGACCATGACTTCAATCGAATCGTGGCTGGCCAGGTTCCGTTCGATCGTTCTGATGTCGCCGAGAACGGGTGAATTGTCTGGCAGGAACTCAACCGGGTCGATGCGAGATGAAAGCCATGGCAATCCGATGCTGCAGATCACGACCAATGTCAAAGTTGCATAGGTGATTGGCCGAGCATGATTGACCAGCGCCCAGCTCCAACGGTACGCCGAGATCTGCTTCTGAGGACGAGGCGTCGGCTTATACCTAAGCACAACCAGAAGTGCGGGTAGAACACCCAGGCCAGCCAGCAAAGCAACCACTGATCCGAGAGCAGCTGAGATTCCAAACACGCGAACAGGACTAATGGAACTCACTGACAGCGACAGCAAGCCGATGACGGTTGTGATTGTTGCCAGAACCGCCGGCTTCCAGATGGCCAGGATTGACTCAGACAATGGATCGTCAGCTTTGCAGCAGTCCTGGTAGCTGTGCAGGAAGTGAATACTAACCGCCAACGCAAACACCATCACCAACACTGGTAGTGCGGAGAGAATGAAGTTCATCTCAACGCCGCCGATATTCAGTAAGGCCAGCGTGACTTCAATGGCCCAGACCGTCAGGCCGACAACTGCCAGCGACAACTTCCAGTTCCGAACCGTCACCTGCAGTGTGGCCAGGCAAATGACCATGGTGATAATGAAGAAGATTTTGTTGTTGTCGCGGTTCCCCAATCGATCCAGTTCAGTAACGACAACGGGTGCTCCCGCCAGCGAGACGACATCGGGATCGATATCGCAGTAGTCGATCTGGTGTCGGACATTGCCAACGACTTCCGAACGGTGGGCCACACCCCAGTTGTCCAGGATGACTAGGAGCGAGTGGAAATCACCCCGTTTCGACTGAACCAGACTCTCCAGCCGCGCGTGGGCGTCCTGATCGTCAACCTGTAGTTCGGTCATCAGGAAGCAAAGTCGCTCAGGCGACCAGCAGTCTGCCACTCCGTCCAGCCGTTCCAGTCGGCGGCAAAGTGCCTCGGCTTCGATAGGAGTCAGCTGATCTTTCTCGTAACCAACCGCAACGAATTCATCAGCTCCAAATGTGGCTCGGAATCGTTCGTAAGTATCGCGGGAAGCGGACTGGTCTGGTAACCACGTCTCGATGTCGTTGTTGGAGGGCAGTCCTTCGCCAAGCCACAGGGCTGGCAGGAAAGACAGCAACACCGCAGCGACGATGACGCCACTGTGCTTTCGATAGAAGGCAGAGATCATGCAGGGTGTCGCAGAAGATAGGCCGCAGGTCGTCAGAACCGCCCCCGGAAGCATGCGAGAGGCTCATTTAGGGGGGCGTTAGAGTCGTATCGAAAACGAAGAGACTGACGAGCGGCCAAAAAGCAGATCAGAGCTGGCTTACAGAGAATCCACCAAGCTCTAAGGGCGCGACCCGTACAAGTTCAATCGGACGATGCATCCGACCAAAAGACATTGCGGCGATTGCCTAAATTACCAATTGCCTGACCCGCATTTCCCTTGCGCGCTAAGCAGCACGGAGAAGGTTCTCGCGTTGCGACTGTTGCGCGAGATCTGTCCTGTTGCCTGCTTACGAATTTGTTCGAGAGAGGAACCGGCCGCCGCTTAGGAACATGCCACTTTCGGTCGGAACACACCACTCGACCATGACGCGGTATTCGAACTCTCGAGAATCGCTTGCCATTCGAATGGTCACTTCGCCGGGACTCAGGCAGCCTCGATGCAACAGTCCCAGACCATTGCGGCTGATTTCCCGGGTCATCGCTGAAACCGTATTTCCCCGAGAGGTAGTGATCTCAGCAGGTACGGACAGTTCCAATCGCTCAGCGGTTCGCAGGTTTGCGGATTCTTCATCGCGGTCGATGGATTCGAGAATGCGACGAAGGTCTTCGATCGATGGACGGCTCCAGGGATCGTATGACATGGCTCAGCTCCGGTGGGTTACTAACGGCTTCTGACGAAAGATAGCCCCCACAGCCCGGGGCAGCGCCAAAACAACACCATTCGGTCCACCGGGACCCTAAGCAAGTTCGGATCATGTCTGCCAAACTGTTATGACTGTCATGACCCGAATCTTCCCCCCAGCTACCTACTCCCGACGACCAGGAGCGAAAAGCAGCATCACGATCAAAGCCGCTCCACCCATCAGGAACCAGGCCGTCCATTCGCTGGGAGCTCGCAATTTGCGAGGTGTTGCGGTTTGCCCCTGCCAGTTGACGTCCGGAAGAACCGCCGCAACGGCCGGAGCCTGCTGTGGTGGTGCGAATGTCGTTGGTGGCATTGAGCGAGTTGTCTGAGCGACCCGTTGGACTGGCATCGCTGGTGGAGCCTGTTCCTGAGCCGCAAATCGTGGAGCCGGTTCCTGTGGAATCTCTACCGGTGGGAACCGATCTGCGGCGGGCAATTCTGGTTGCTCGTCGCCAAACGACGGGGCCGCTCCAAACCGTGGAGCAGACAGACTTGATGGAGGGGTATCAGTCGGAGTGACCGCGAACGAAGGTTCCTCATACGGATCAACTTCAACACGTTCCATCGCTGCAAAGTCGTTGTCGCTAAGTTCAGTCTGTTTCGGCGTCGGCAGCGTGGCAGGTCGATTCGGAGTCACCACGGCGTCCTGCTGTTCGAAACCAGCAATTGCGTCCTCCAGGACGTGCCTCACTGGTGGTACTTCTGGGAGAGCCGGCACCTCAGGCAATGCGACCGCAACGTTGGCTGGTTCAGTGACTTCTGGTGGTGCCTCGAACATGCTCGCCGTCACTTCTGTAGGAACCTCAGGAATCTGAGGAACCGAAACCTCCGCAGTAATGGGCATCTCGACAGGCACAGCGATCTCAGCAGCAGCGGGAATATTTGCTGGCACAGATTCCATATTCAGCTGATGTGGTTCGCGTGGAGCGGGCGATCTTTCTGCCCCGAAGAATGCCTGAGCCGACTCGTGGGCCTCATTGGCGGTACGCTGCACGTGCGATGCTTCCGATTTCGCTTCATCAAACAAGTCATCAAACCTATGCACAACCGCGCCCTGCACTCGCTGAGCAACACTTTGTCGCCCCGCTCCATTGCGGCTGGCTTGTTCCAGTGGGTGTGGCTCAGAAGCAGAAGTTGCAGGCGGGCCTCCGAAGAGATCTTCCGCAGCAGCTCCGAAAACGTCCTGGGTCTTTGCAACAGTTTCCGAGGCGGCTCGGTCCAGACCAGCCATGCTGTCGGCCGCCTTCTCGCTCATGTCTCCAAATAGTTCGGCTGCTTCAATATCGGACAGCTTCTCAGTGGTCTGTGCGACGGTTTCTTTTAGTTGCGCGTCTTGCTTTGCGATCATCCCGTCCAGGTTATCGAGGAACGGATCCGCAGCGAAATCGTCAGCGCTGGGCAGGCCGGCCTTCTTTGGAATCAGGCGGTCTTTCCACGACCGTCCTTCTTCTTCAGCGGACGCCAGGATTGCTTTTGAGGTGTCCGCGAGCTTGGACTTTCGGTTCCGAAGTTCGGCGTCGATTTGTTCGTTCGCGTACCGCTCCGCCGATTCCCGACTTTGCGGTTCGGAGCCATCTTCGACAAGCTGGCTCACGTCAACCCGCGGCAGCAGCGATGACTGAGTGCGACCGCATCCGGACGACATAAGAGCAAGTACCGCTGCGGTACCCGTTACGAGAAGTTTGCTTCGATCTAACAACATATGATTCCACCCCTGGATCATCCGCGCCTGGCAAGTTGCCCTACTCGTGTATCGACCTTGCGGATCGGGGACTGTGGTCAGGCTATACGCATTGTCCGGATTCCGCGTTCCCGGCCGGTTGACTGTTCCGGTCCTAGAAGATGGATAAACCGGGTAGGCACTGACGATTCAGGCTTCGGCAGATCCTGCCGGTCCACCCTGCCCATACATCTGCCCGCGCCGGTTGTGGGACCGCTGGATCCCCCTAGAATGCACTCAACAATTCAGGCAACTCACGACCAGGAGCTAATCATGGCCTACTCACTACCCGATCTGCCATTTGCAGCGGATGCGCTCGAGCCGCATATCGACGCCAAAACGATGGAAATCCATCATGGCAAACACCACAACGGCTACGTCACCAAGACCAACGCCGCTTTGGAAGGCCATGACGATCTGGCTGCCAAGAGCATCGAGGATTTGATGAGTGATCTCGGCAGTGTTCCAGAGGCCATCCGCGGCGGAATCCAAAACAACGGTGGTGGCCACGCAAATCACTCACTGTTCTGGAGCATCCTCAGCCCAGATGGTGGCGGCAATCCGACCGGCGATCTGGCTGCAGCCATCGATTCAACATTCGGTAGCTTTGACGAGTTCAAGAAGCAGTTCGCCGCTGC
>CAZAIB010000048.1:0-42662 GCA_964485095.1 uncultured Planctomycetaceae bacterium
GTCACAAGCTGGGCGACGACATTTGCATCGCCAACTGCACAGACAAAACACTGCAGCAGGCTAGCGGACGCCGATATCTCAAAGCCAGACGCCCGGAACTCTACGACGTATTGACCGAACCATCCGACGAACCATCTATCACTGCACCCGGTTGGAAACGCAGCTGGGAAGAATAGCGACCAGACGGCAAGCGGCAAGAAAAACCGCGTGCCCCCCTCCACAGCAATCCGGCGCCTGAGAGCCTGTCCAAGAACCGCCCACGCGGCGAGCGATTCCCAAACAACACCCTCCAACCTCGCTGCCGCACCCCGATGCAACTGGAAGTTGCTTGCTAGCAGGCGGCTAGTTCGTTTAGGCGTTTGGAGTTCTCTTCCAGCTTTGGATGCGGGACCAGGAAGGAACCGATTGCCAGATAGTCAATATTCCCCAGCAGAAACGCGCGGACGGCGTCGGCTGGCGAGCAGACGATCGGTTCTTCGTGCATGTTGAAACTGGTGTTAATGAGCGCTGGGATTCCTGATCGGTCGTGGTAGTTCTTCAGGATCTTGTAGAAACTCTCATTCGTTTCCGGACTCACTAGCTGCGGTCGAGCGGTTCCGTCGATGTGAACGGCGGCCGGACATTTTTCCTTCATTTCGTCCGTGCAGTCGAACGTGATCGTCATGAACTCAGCCGTCTTGTCGCAGCCGTCCATGTTGATGAACAGCTCCCGTGCTTTCTCTTTCATCGCCGCCGGAGCGAACGGCATAAACTCCGTTCGGCCCAGTTGATGATTCAGCCACTGATTCACCTTCGGGTCACGCGGTGGGTACAGGATGGATCGGTTCCCGAGTGCTCGCGGACCGTACTCCATGCGACCGTGGAACCTGGCGACAATCTTGTTCTCGCATAGAACCTCAGCGATGCGTTCTTCGACGTTCTCGTGCTGTTGGAACTCAAGGTTCTCAGCAGCCAAAGCTTCGCGGATTGCATCGTCATCGTAGTCGGGACCGTAGTACGCGTTGCTGGTTTCCTGTGGGCTGATTCCCGCTTCAGAAAACGCCAACATCGCCGCGCCGGTTCCGCAGCCACCATCGCTCATGTTCGGATAGACGAAAATCTTCTCGACACCGTCAACCGCGTGAATCCTCTGGTTCAATTTCACGTTCGCGTGAACGCCACCAGAGACCACAATGTTCTTGAGGCCGGTTTCTTTCACCCAGTAATCGACAAGCTTCTGTGTGATCTCATCAAGCACGTCCTGGTAGGCTGCGGCCACATCGCGCTTTGCAAAGTGTTCGGCCATGAACCGAGCAAGGAAGTGGTTCATACCACCCTTGATGCGCAGTTCGCCTTCAACGATCTCGAATCGGCTCCAGAGGACATCACGCAGGTGTTTTGAATCGCCGTACGAAGCCAGACCAACGATCTTGCCTTCGTGGCGTGATGGTCGGAAGCCCAGGCCACTTGTTACCTGCTCGTAGAAAATGCCCAGCGAGTTGGGGAAGTCGAATCGCTTCAGGACTTCCAGCTTTCCGTTTTCGCAGCGGTAGACTCCACCGCAACAGCCTGAACCGTAGCCGTCCAGTGTGACTGCCAGAGCCGAGTCGAACCCGGAACCGTAGAAGGCGTTGGCGACGTGTGTGTCGTGATGATGGAATCGCTTCAGCTTGCCGTCGAGGCCGTGCTTCTTTAGGCCGTCTGTCAGAACCTGCGTCCATTTCTTGTGGTCCGCGGACGCTGTTTCCAGCCATTGCCCGAAGACTTTGCGGTGAGCCGACCAGTCGGAACTCGGTCTGGTTCCCATGAGCTTGTAAGCCATTCGCTTAACGAACGACTTCTTCGGCATGAACTCGTCAGCTTCGTTGTTCAAGCCAGGGATCACCGTGCTGCGATCGACCTTGTAGCCAGAACCAATTGCTTTTTGCAGCGCGGCTAGTGATTCTTTGGTGCAGTCTTTACTGTGCCGCTCGGCGTCTTTCGCAAACGCTTCCTGCATCAGTTTTGTTTCGGTTTCGCCGTCGAAGAAGGCGTAGGCGACAACGTCAATCGAATCGGCTGTCCAGCCGGTTCGTTCAAAGCCCATCTCCAGGGCTTTGTGTGGAAAACCATCCTGCATCTTGACGCGACTGAGGCGTTCTTCCGCACATGCGAAGACCACCGCGCCGTCTTCCATGAAGGAGACGGTGGTGTTGGTGTCAAGCGGGCTAATTCCGAGAATTCGCATCGAAGTTCCTCTCAAGGTGTTGAGCTATGTCAGTAATCGTCGCCGGCTCGAACTCAGCCCATTGTTCAAGCATCTTCAGCGACTCAGTTGTGCGTCGCAGGAGGTTCTTGCAGTCCTCCTCTGACCGTGTGTAGCCTTTGGGGCCGTTGCCGCCAGGTAACAGTGACGAACTGTGCAGGGTGAAGCAAACATACTCCGGCCGCAGTTTGCGGAGCCGTTCCAGGTAGCGCTGTGGGTTGAGTCCCATGTCGTCTTCGAAGTTCAACCAGACGCGACGGACGATGCCCAGTCGTTCTGCAAGTCCGATAAGTCGAGCGTGCCGAAGCGGCGTGGTTTCAATGGTTCGGAATACCTTCGCCCACAGATTTTGTGGCCCGCGCGTGAAGCCCAGTGTGAGCGGTATTTCCCACAGCGGCGGTTCTCCGTTCGACTGCAGTCTCTGCGGTTGGTAGACACGGTTGGTGTAATCGGGCGCTCCCTC
The DNA here is from genome assembly GCA_964485095.1 of uncultured Planctomycetaceae bacterium. GTDB lineage: Bacteria > Planctomycetota > Planctomycetia > Planctomycetales > Planctomycetaceae > CAYNWT01. The sequence goes on from CAZAIB010000048.1 coordinate 2,688, forward strand.
GTCGTTCCACGTTGTGTAGGGAACCACCGATGCGTCTGCGATGAATCCGTGTTCTCTTAAGAATCGATGGACAATTCCACCGCTGGAATATCGGCCGCCTCGAAAGCTGGTTGGTCGGATCCCGTGTTCAACCAATGCGTTGTAGACAGTCTTCAGCTTCGCCCACGCGAGGTCGTCTTCAAGATTGGCGACGAACGACTCACTTGCTCCGACCGGACCGTCTGCCATCGGCGGAGTATTCCACGGATGAATGTGCATGCCGACTTCGACGCCTTCGCGTTCGGACAGGTCGGTGACAATCTTTGCACTGACAGGCGAATCGACCACCGCATGGTTCACGAAGTACGTTGTGGCAGCGTTGTATTTCGAACAAACATCCTGAAATTCAGGCAACCGCTCAATGTTGCGCGCCTGAGCTGATGTCGTGGGCCAACCGGCATCCCAGTCCCACTCTTCCTCGGTGTCGATAGTCACACAGTAACGAATTGGCATGATTGTCTACTCTACCAGGAACTCTCCCAACGGGCCAATTGCTGAGTCTCTGACGGGTCTAAAACCCCGGTGAATACTCGACACCGAATCAGATACCCACATACCTACTATCACTAACGCTCAGGGGCAATGTCAGGGAGATTTTTCAATTGAATACTTAGGGTCGGCAATCCGACTTTGTAGGCGTGAGAAACCCCACCTTACTATTGCTTGAGCCCAGGTTCTTGGTTAGGTGCGCATCCCTGTTCGACTGACAGGTGAGTTTGCCCACATAGTGACGGACGCAATTAGACGCTTCCCAACATGCAACTGCGGAAAGGTCGCGCGCGATCTGAGGGGTGTTAGAACCAAAGACTTGTGCGCATCGCGTTGAGCGTGCGGCGCGGGCTGCGCGCGTTGAGGCTACAGACGGCAAACGGCTGCGGGCAGCGCGATTACATAGACCTGCGTCTGCGACGAGTTGCGGTCGCGACTGCTGCGATCAACAAGTAAGACAGCGATGTTGGCTCGGGTGTTGCGGTGATGAGCAATTCGTCGATCGCGAATGATTCATCGTTTCCTCCCTGGAAGCCAGAACCAATCCCGCCACTGGATGCCCAAAGTCGCAACGTCAGATTCCCGCTTGTGTGTGCGATATCGTTGAACGCGATGCGGTATCCGTCCTCATTCCAGAAGGGGTCGTTGTTGTTGAATCCGAGTTGCTGGTTCTGGACGATGATGCTTTCAACGTTGGAACTCGGCGCGTTCCCGCTGCTATAGGCTTCTGAGAAACCAGCGATGAGATTCGCTCCGTCGAAAATCGCGACGTTAATGATGTCGGTACCAAACATGTCACTGGTTCCGTCCCAGCTATCCAACAATCCCAGTGAGAATGAAACGGACACCTGGTCGTGAGCCGGTAGGTTCGAGATGGCGAACTCCAGCACATCGTCGGGCGCCGTTACTCTCCAGAAGTCGCCGCCAAATCCGGTGAACGCGTTGAACCCCTGAGTCGAAGTGATGCCGCCCGTCACGCCGCCCGCGGTGCCGGTTCCTCCAGAAATTGCGACCGTCGTTCCAGATCCGAATTGCGTGTTACCGTCAAAGTCGTTGGCGTAGACGATGTCAGCCTGCGCGGGATGGGCGCTGAACAAGCAAATGCAGAGAATAGCTGCTGGTACTTTCATCCCGGGTTCCATCTACGACTCGCAATTCCGGCCCAACTCTTGGTAACGGCTTTTGTCCACCTGTGGCTTTGCCATGATTACGCGGTGATGCCCAATCTGCTTAGCGCGCAACACGGGGGCCGCGCGATGTGGTGGAACCCGCAAGATCGCGCTCCCGGATGAGCCGGCAAAACCTGACAACTGGTGCAGCCATCTCTGCCAGAAGGACGGGTGTGGTCGATACACGAGGCAAAGGCCGTACCATCCCGATCCAAGCGCGACGCTCATTCGAGCCGGCTATGCAGAGGCGCAAACCTCCTGCCTGGCGGCTTGTGAACTACCCGTGGCTGGCTGGTCGGGGATTGCTTGCTCGTGAGTGACTACGTGCGGAAGCTCCAGGTTTGTTAACGGACCGATCGGAGAGCCACTGGTCATGCATGTGTAGTCGATTTCACTTTCGGTTGGTTCACAGCCGAGATTCCCGGGTTTCATGTGCCTGGAGGCAGTGTGCGGACAAGTTTGCGAACAATTCGAAACACGCCGTTAACTTTTGAGATATATATCAGTAAGATTCCGGCAAGAAATCCCCCCTCAGAGACTCAGTTCTAAAAGCTTTAGGAGTTCATCATGAAATTGAACAAGACGTTGGCCGGTTTGCCACTTTTGGCTCTGCTGGCACTGTGTGTTGGCTGTGCTGACACCGCGATGGAAGATGTCGCGGTAGCCCCTGCTACAGACGAAGCTGTTGCAGCAAAGACAGATTGCACCGAGTGCGCCGCTGATGGCGAGAAGTGCGAAGCCTGCGCAGCCACTACATGTGAAGCGTGTGAAGCAAGCGAAGAAGGTGCTAAGTGCACTGAGTGTGCTTCGGCCAAGACAGCCGCATGTGCTGACTGCAAAGACGGTGAAAAGTGCGAAGCCTGCACTGGCGACAAAGCAGCTGCATGTGCTGACTGCAAAGACGGTGAAAAGTGCGAAGCCTGCACCGGCGACAAAGCAGCTGCATGTGCTGACTGCAAAGACGGCGAAAAGTGCGAAGCCTGCACCGGCGACAAAGCAGCTGCATGTGCTGATTGCAAAGACGGTGAAAAGTGCGAAGCCTGCACTGCTAACAAAGCAGCTGCATGTGCCGACTGCAAAGACGGCGAGAAATGCGAAGCGTGTGAGAAGTCTGCAAAGTAAGCAGTACCTCTGCTTCAAGAAAACAAAGGCCCGACACTGTGAAAGTGTCGGGTTTTTTTATTGCGCTGATTCTGAGTTGTTAACGACATCATCAGTCCGCGGCGCTCACGGCATGAACACGTCAATGCAGCCGGCGGACTCAGAGACCAGCCCAACTTCGATCGCCTTCTCAGAGAGTTTGTTAAGCGCGGTTCGTCCGACGTCGCCCAAGTCGATGGTCCATTCGTTGACGTAGAGATCGACGTGCTGCATGAGCACTGCGTCGTCGAATTCCTGAGCGTACTGGCGCATGGTTGGCAGTGCGGCATCGGGGTTGGCGAGAGCCAGACTCAGTGAATCTTTAATGACAGCCTGGACCGTCGCGATTGTTTCGTCTGACAGATTGCGCTGAGCCACAATGCCACCCAGCGGTAGCGGGCAGTCTGTGGCTTGTTCCCACCTGGTTCCCAGATCTTCGACGAGGCCCAGGCCCTGCTGTTCCCAGGTGAACCGGCCTTCGTGAATGCAAACGCCGAAGTCGGCTGTCGATTCCTGAAGGCGCGGCATGATGTCTGAGAACACGGTATGTTCAACACGCGTCGTACTGGGGTGGAACAGTCGGTACAGAAGCGTCGCCGTTGTGTGTTCTCCCGGGCACAGAGCCAATTGTTGTTGGTCGGTGGGAACCGTTCCGGCCGTCGCTGAAAGCAATAATGGCCCTACCCCGAAACCGAGCGCCGAACCGCTGGGCAGGACGACGGTGTCGTTCGCCAGAAGTATGGCCGCGTGGAAGCTGGTCTTGGCGACATCGAATTCGCGTTTGAACAGTCGATCGTTGAGCTGCTGGATGTCAATGAGTTCTGTTTCGAACTCCAGCCCGCGCCAATCAACAGCCTTGGTTAACAGACCATGAAACGCGAATGTGTCGTTGGGGCAGGTGGAGATGCCAAGTTTGATTCGTTGTGTCATGTTGCTAATCCTGACATCGCCGGGCGACCGGTGCTTCAGCTGTCTACAGAACCTTCAGCAGTTGATCGCCAGCGGCTTCAAGAGCCTCGTTGATTTTCCAATTGCTGACATCCCGATCGCCCGCGACATTTGAGATACCGCGAACAATGGCTAGTGGTACATCCGCAAGCTGGCACGCCAATGCAACAGAGTATCCCTCCATATCCTCAGCGACGGCGCTGGGGAACCGATCGATTCGTAGCTGGACATCGCCGTGTGAACCGGAAGCCGCCGCGGCAGAAATCAGTCGGCCCGGACCTTTGGCGGTTCCCAGTTGGATGACATCGTGGATGCCGGGCCATTGATTCCAGCCCATGTCGTTGGCCGTTTGATGGTCGGCCCCGGTTCCTGCTCCAATCCCGTAGCAGGCGACTTCGCCAAAGGCACAGGCTTCGCCTACCTTCAAAGTCGAACCAATCGCGCCCGCAATGCCAGCCAAATAGACTTTGTCGGGTCTGTGTGCTGCCAACAACTGCGATGTCCGAGCGGCGGCGGCGGCCAGCCCGAAACCGCACAGAGCAATGGCGTCGTCCTCCGGATCCAGTGACGGAGCCACCAGAGGTTCCAACACCTGCGCTTCGACGGTGGTGGGGATGAGAATCAGTTTGCTCACGACTTGAACGCCCGAAGAGTGACCGAGATGCGTCGGCCGTTGAGTTTTTTCGAAGGTGGAACCTCGTGGGTCCACGCAAGGTTCGTATCGTAGGGAATGACGAACACAGAACCAGATGCAGCCGGGAAATCCAGGAAGCCAGACTGCTTCCACGGCCGCATTCGAAATTTGCGTTCTTCTCCCAAAGAGATCGTCGCAATCGGTGCGCCTTCGATCATGTTGACGACGCTGTCTCGGTGTTTACCGATGTAGTGATCAAACTGCCCGTCGTACCAATTCACCAAAACGCCGTTGAAGCCAGGGAAGATTTCTTTCCGTGCCCAGTCTACGAACAGCTGAATGCTGTCCGGCGTCGGGTAGGCATCGTAGGTTTGTCCGCTGAAGTGATAGTCGGCTCCAAACGCCTGCTGCCACCGCGGCGTTTTCACAACGCGCCCGTGGATTTTGATGTCGTGATGTTCGGCCGGGTGGAGGTTCCAGAGTTCCTCGAACGCAGCGCCAGAGGGAACCATGTCTTCAGGGATGCTGGAACTGTAGACACGAAAGGTGTTGTCAAGTTCGTGCTGCGTGAAGTGTTCGAACATCGTGATGAGTGCCGCCGGTCCTCTATGGCATTGGAGCCGTCGGCGCGTCTTTCGCTGCTGGTTCGCGCATGTCGGCGGACATCGTAATGGTCCGCATTTTGCCGCCGTGTTTCCGGCCGCCATAGGGATTGATTTGAATCATGTAGATTCCAATCAGGTTGCGTTTCGGGTTGATGTAGAACCGCGTTCCGGCCGCTCCGCCCCAAGCGTACTCACCTTCGGGAGTGATTGAAAAACCGAGCCCAAACTGGAAGCCGGGCGTCTTCAGCTGGTTGGTGGTCATTTCCTTAATGGATTCCGCTTTGATGATGCGGGCGCCGTCAAGTTCTCCACCTCGCAACAGCGCGCGGCAGAATCGCAGGTAGTCTTTCGTGGTCGAACACAAGCCACCGCCACCAGAAAAGTACTTGTTGTCCGGGTTCGTGAACCGGATGGACGACATGCCTCCGGCGGGTTTGAGTTCTCCGTTGCGTTCGCGATACATCTCAGCGAACCGATCCATTTTCTCTTTTGGAACCATGAATGACGTGTCGGTCATCTTTAGTGGTTCAAAGATGTGCTTCTGCAGGTACTTGTCGAACCGTTCGCCCGAAACGACTTCGACCAGCCGGCCCAGGACATCTGTCGCGACGCTGTAATGCCAGCGGTTTCCTGGTTGGAACTGAAGTGGCAGGTCACCAAGTTTCTTGACGGTGTCTTCGATGGTTGCGTCGGTTATTAGCACGCCAGCTTTACGATACGCCTGGTCCACCTCGCTGTTGCCGAAGAAGCCGTAAGTGAATCCAGCCTGGTGGCTCATGACATGGCGAACGGTAATGGCAGTTTTCGCGGGGATCTCTTCACCCCTGCGGAGCACCGTCATGTCTTTAAGAGCTGGCAGGTATTTGGAAACCGGATCGTCCAGCTGCATCTTGCCTTGTTCAACAAGCTGCATCGCCGCGACGCTGGTGATGGGTTTCGACATTGAGTAGATGCGGAAGATCGAATCCGCTTTCATCGGCTGCTTCTTTTCGCGGTTCATGTCGCCCCACATCCTGAAGTAGGCAACGTCGTCACCTCGAGCGATGAGTCCCAGGCAGCCGACGATTTCTCCATCGTCAACTTTCTTCTGCATGTATTCATCGATGCCTTCAAGCTTCTTCGAATCCAACTGCACGGACTCTGGCTTGACGACTTTGAAAGTCGGATCTTCTACCTGGAACGCCACCAGCGAAAGCAGACAACACGAGACGAGATGACTTGTCATTATTTTTCCATTAGTTGCCATAGGAACCAGAAGACGGCACCGATCCCTAGCGCCATGAGGGCTCCGACAGGTATCAGTATCAGCAAAGCGCCTTGGAATAGCGATCGTGAGCCGCGTTGGTTGTACTCCGACCCGAAGAGTTTTGAAAAAATGCTTCCGAGAACCAGCAGCCCAGCCGAACCGCCTAAGAACTTGAGCGGATCGACGTGTCTGTCGATTTGAATCCAGTCAGAGAATAAGTCTGCGATCAGAGCGGCAACACCAACAAACCCCAGGATCGACATCACGAGACCGGATTGGGAAAGAGCGCCTTTCCATCCAGCTTCCGGTATTTCGTCGTCGCGAAACTCGTCAACATACTCGTCCATCTCGTTTGCCCTGTCGAATGATCGCGGATGGTTTCAATTGTACTGTGATCTTCATTCCTACCGAACCGACACCTCCTGGAACCTGGTAGTAGACTCATTCAATCGACGACTGCCCCAAAGAGAGTCGTTGGTTTCGATGATCTAAAGCCGCTGACGGAGTGGGTTGGGGTCGGTCTCCATGTGGAAGTAGCCGGCGATCCATTTGCCCCGATGTAGGTGTCCGGTTCTGACGCTTGTGCGAATGCCAGCGAAGCCGTGAAGAGAACCGCAACGGCGACCGCGAATATGTGGTGCATGTGAACGCCCGGTGAGCGTGGATGACGAAGTCAATGGTGCGGGATTGTGCGTGCTGTTTGACGGCAGCCATTCGGGTCTATTCAATAGAGCCGCGGGCGACCACGCAACCGCGGGCTTGGATGCGTCTTGATGATTAGATCTCTTGTCTTGGTTCTTTGCTGTCTCGGTGTGAGCGAACAGTGTTTTGCTCAGTACTACCGACCCGCGCGATCGCAGCGTTCGTACCGAAGTGTGCCGTCGCGATATTCGTCTTCGTCGATCCGTCGCGGTTCTTACTCACCGCGGCCGAAGCGATCTGCGTCGGCCAGCTACCGTTTGGATACGGGCGATATGCTGGCCGTCATCGTGGACGGCGTGTTGGGCAGCTTCAAAGATGCTCCGGTGCACATGCCGAAAAAAGACAGCGACACCCTGCCCTGCATGGGACACCCGGTCCCGGTGCTTAGCGGCGGAACCGTATTCCTTCCGTTGGTTCGTGAAGTCAACGTTCGGGGGCTGACTGTGGCTCAGGCCAATGAACGGATTGCTCAGGCGTACGTCAACGGTGAGTTCCTCAAGAACAAGCGCGCGGTGACTGTTGCGTTGCTGCGTAAACGGACGGTGCGAGTGACTGTGCTGCATTCCCGGCCTCGAGCCAGCGGCAGCATGGCGACCACGGTCAATGTGCAGGCTGAGGGAGCGACGTTGCTCAGCGCGATTGCTGAAGCGGGGGCTTTTGATCGCGACGCGACGGCTCAGTTGTTGCGTGGCAGAAGTTCAGGGAACGCGGGGTTGATGTCACCGCTGCGAGATGGTGACACCATCAACCTGAAGTCGCCGCCGAAACAGTATTACTACACGGGCGGTTTGTTGCCTGGTGGAGAACACGAGATTCCGCCCGGCCGCCGGCCCACGATGTTGCAGGCGATGGCGGCAGCGGGAGGTTCAGTCGGTGGCGGTCGCTTCGGTCCGAGCCAGTTGATGGTGATCCCTCGAAACGGGCAGCCGTACTCACTGGATGCTGTCCGAGGTGGTCGAGCGAACCGGATTAACCCGGGCGATACCCTGATGCTGCGGTACCGACCTCAGGAAGCAGTGGCGCAGTTTGCGATTCAGGGACTGCTGCGGTTTGGCGCGTTCGCGTTCTAGCGGGCGCCGTTCGGGTCAGTCGTTAACAGTGAGTGGTCACGGATGAGGTTCAATCCACCAAAGACGCGGACCGTGTGGGTGTCTGCCGTTTCCATTGCCGTGGCGTTGGCGTGTCAGTTCCTGAACCAACCCTTGCCGGCTGAGCACTCAGTTTGGTTCGCGCTAGGCGGCTACGCGCTGCTGTTTCTGGGTTGTTTGCTGCGTGGGTTGTAAGCCCAACGCGCTAATCCAAATTCCTGACCACATTTCGCGCTCCCGGCCATCGTTGAGTGGTGTCGGAACCGGTACCCTTCGGCTCCAAACACGGGCACGCGTATGTTTTATTTGATTTGCAACGTTTTTTTCTCGACAGCCTTCACGCTGGTCATCAAGTGGGTGCATGTCCGCCAGCGCGAAGACATCATCACTGTTGGGCCGATCAACTACATCACCGCAGCAGTTCTGATCGCGCCGCAGTTTTTCAGAAAGGTCCCGGTTCCGGACGTGTCTGCTGCCTGGTGTGGAGCGGGCATGGGCGCTTGCTACTTCATCGCGTTCTTCTTTGTTATCTACGCGATCAAGCATGTGGGAGCCGCCAGTTCGACCGTTGTTAGCAGTCTGTCTTTGCTGCTTCCGATCACAGCAGCAGCGTTTCTTTGGAAGGAAGTGCCCAACGTCGCTCAGTGCGTGGGTATCGGATTGGCTTTGTTGGCTCTGACGTTGATTGGAACCAAACGCAAATCAGTTGCTGCGGACAGTGGTAGCCAGAGTGGCGGTTCACAATCGCGAGCGTGGGTGATCCCTGCCGTGTTAGTGACGTTTTTTCTACTGGCCGGTTGTAGTCGGTTGCTCCAGCGAACTTTGAAGCATGTGAGCACGGACGATCAACTGCCGACGTTTCTATTAGCTGCGTTTGTGGTCGCGTCTGTTCCGTCAATCATCCTGTTGGTCAAACGTAGAAAGCCAATCAGCCAAACCGAACTCGGCCTGGGCATGGCCATGGGGGCGTCGAACATTCTGCAGTCGCACTTCATTCTTAAGGCGCTGACTTTGTACGAGGGCTACATTGTGTTTCCCATTTCAAGTGCAGGCGGTTTGATTCTGACCACATTCGTCGCAACACGGATGTTGGGTGAGAAAATTACGGGCCGGACGTTGATGGGTATCGCGATCGCAGTCATTGCGTTGGTTCTGTTGAACTGGCTGCCTTCGAGTTGAACGTGCCAGCTATTTGCAGTTGGCTGAGGGTTTAGGGCTTTTGCATCTGCCGAAGATGTCAGATAGAAATGTAGTCGACTCAGGCCCTGAGTCGGTTCGTCGCGAGCGACGACTTCCGCGGGTGCCGACTGAGGGCCTCAGTTGACCACATTTCTGCCAGTTCCCGGATTCGTTCTCGCTGTGAGTTAGAAGATGAAGCAACTTGCTGTTCTCGCGTTCTTGTTTGCCGCCCTGCCCTCGCTTGCGTCGGCCGAACAGGCCAGGCCGCTCAACGTCGTTCTGATTCTGGTCGATGATTTGGGCTGGATGGATTTATCCTGCCAGGGCAGCGACTACTACAAGACGCCGAACATCGACAAGCTGGCCAGTCAGGGCATGCGGTTCACAAACGCGTACGCCGCATGTTCGGTGTGCAGCCCAACGCGCGCGGCTGTGATGACGGGGCGCTGGCCGGCTCGACTTGGTGTGACTGATTGGATTCGAGCTCGGTTTCAACGCGGGGTGAAGACACCTGAGAAGAATCGAACGGAGTACGTTGGCGGGCCGAGGAAAAAGTTGTTGTGTCCCCCGAATGCGTTCTGGATGGAACGCGAGGAGTTCACGATTGCTGAGATGTTGGACGTCGGTGGTTATGCGACGTGCCACATTGGCAAATGGCACCTGGGCGATCCGGAGTGGTACCCCACCAAGCAAGGCTTCGACATGAACATCGCTGGCTGTGACATTGGTCAGCCGCCGTCTTATTTCGATCCGTACGTCAACAAGAAGTACGACTTTGACAACCAAATTCAGCCGCGCAAAAAGGGCGAGTTCCTCACGCACCGCGAGGGCGACGAAGCGAAGAAGTTCATCACAGAACACCAGGAAGAACCGTTCTTTCTGTTCTACTGTCCGTACGCGGTGCATACACCGATTCAGGCGATTCCCGAGGTTGCTGCCAAGTACAAACGCGATGGGAAGAAAGAGATCCATGCGAAGTACGCCGCACTGACGGAAAGTGTTGACGACGCTGTTGGGGCCATCATGGAAACGTTGGAAGCGACGGGAACCGTTGACAACACGCTGGTCATCTTCACGTCCGACAACGGCGGCCTGAAAGGTCCGACAGACAACACTCCGCTTCGGTCCGGGAAGGGTTACGCCTACGAAGGCGGGATTCGCGTTCCGCTAATCGTACGTTGGCCGGGGGTTGTCAAAGCGGGCACGACTTCAGATGAAGTTGTCACGAGTGTCGATTACATGCCAACCATCAAGGAAGCAGTCGGAGCCGATATTCCCCCGGTGGAGATCGACGGCAAATCGCTTGTTGGGCATCTGAAATCCGGCGGAACCGAATCACTGGACCGCAACTTCATCCATTGGCACTTTCCACACTACCGACACGCTCCGGGTCCCTACTCCATCATCCGCGCGGGTGACTGGAAGCTCATTCGCTGGTACCAGGGCGGCCACGAATTATACGACCTTGGCAAAGACCTGTCGGAGAAGAACGACCTTGCCGCGTCAATGCCAGAGAAGGTGAAAGAACTCGACGCGATGTTGACCGCGGAGCTGAAACGGGTGGGAGCAAAGTTACCGCGGCCGAATCCAAACTACCAAGCTGCAAAGTGATGTCTCTGGCTCGAGGCAAGTCGGGTGAACCGAATGAGGAGTTTGGGGAAGCGACGAAAATCGAAACGCCGTGGGGCCAGAGCAAACATGACAGCTGAAGTACGTACCGGCGGGTGGCGAGAGTGCTTGCGAGTCATATCTCGAAGTGCTTGATACATCGGAGTAGCTCTTCGTCGTAGCCAGACCGTTGGTACAAGCTACGAGCCCGCGTGTTGGTTGCGAAGACATGGAGAGTCATTGACCCGGCCCCCTTGGACTTAGCGGCTTGCTCTGTGGCATCTATCAACGTCTTGCCGATACCCTGCCCCTCTGCTCCTTCAGCAACCACCAGGACTTCAAGATGTGCGCTTGGGGCGTGGCTTAGAAGTTCTGCGCGCAAGCTTGTGACGGAGGCGCCGAGGACCCGGTTTGACTCGTCAACCGCGACCAGGACGAAGACTTTGCCGGTTTCATCTCGGGACCAGTCTTCCAACAGTTCAAGATCTGCTTGCCAAAGGTCGTTGGGTACGCGCTGTGGCGGCAGTTCGAAAGAGGCCAGACGCGGAAAGAGCGGTTTGATCGCACTGACATCTTCAGACTTGGCTTGGCGAATCGTGTAGTTCATGGGGAGCCCTTTTGAGATGCTTGACGAACAACTGTGTGTGTCAGATTGGGTTCAAGCTGTTTAACGATATCGCAAGACCTCAATACCAGAGGTCAGCTGGATCCTGCTGTTCCGCTCGAGTCTCTCCGAGCCACTTGCGTTGGTTCCCACACATCTAGCACGAGCACTTCTTGAGGTGGGCGGCGTTCTGTCTGCCTATTCCTGATCGCAGTTATCTCCGAAAAGCAACTGCATAACGCGGCGGGCGTGTTGCCGTTTCCGGAATCTGTGATGCCGGCGGATTGGCTCGCTTCATGGCTATTTTCGGATTGTCAGGATGACGCGTCGATACGCATGCAAACTTGGTTCGCCATCGTCGCTGACGTCCAGGATCATGTGAATTTTGTCGTGATCGTAACGGGCTTTCGGCACCACGAAGGAGACCTTGTCTGTGTCTTCGCCGGTCAGTTTGATGGACCACGATCGACGTGTGTGAGCGAGGTCATATTCGGCTTCGGGGTAGTGGAACCAGCGGTAGGTTAGCTTGTCACCGTCCGGGTCTGCGGTTCCTGCGGCGCTAAGCGTGATCTTTTGGCCTGCGGTGACGGTGCGGCGGAGAACCTGCTTTGTCTTGTCGCCTTCCACGACAACAAGCGGGTTGTGGTTCGCTTCGGTTGGGTCTTTCACGCACCAATCCATGCGGGCTGCGAAGTCGTGTTGATAGGCGGCGCGCCAACGCCAGATTGTGGCCTGGTTGCTGGCGTAGGTTTTGCCGTCGGGAAGCGTCACGGCGTCGCGGCCGTCAGTCCAGATTGGTCCGTTGCCGGCGGCGACTCTTCTGAATTCGTAACGGCCGCCCCAGCCGCCGTAGCCGGGGCTCACGTGACTGCCCAGGCCATTGTTGATTAAGTTGAAGAACGATGGTGTGTCACCTTCCATCATGTATTCAATCGGCAGATACAGTTCGCCCAGCGGGCCGTGTTCCTCGCGAATGTGTTTCTTGAGCCAGTCGTTGCTGACAAGTTCCTGACGATATCCGGGGCCGTTTAGGAAGAAGTCGTCACCGGAGATACCGGTCCAGGTCGCCTGGTAGTAGTCCTTGAAACTCTGACTGCCAGGACTGACGACGTAGAACAAACCTGGGAACGTGCGCCGCATCCATTCGCCGGAATCGTCCTGATCGCTGATTGCGTACACACGCAGTTTGGCGACGAACTTGTCGAGTTCTTCTTCGCTGCGTTCCTCTTTGACTCGCCATAGCGCCTGAGCCAAACAGTTGGCTCCACCCCAGGCCGTAACCCACACTGGTCGCGGGTCGTCAGCATCAACGACTTTGATGATGTGTCGAGAACCGGCAGAGTCGTTGCCTTCGCCAACGCCGGTCATGCCATACTTTGGCTTGCCGTCCTTGATGAGTTCTCGCAGCGACTTCGCAGAGGGGAACCCGGCCGCGTGTTTTTCCAGCTGGCGTTGAACCTCGCCGTATGCATCGACGCAGAGACGGATGTTTTTCGAACTCGTCTTATCACGCAGCCACGTTGACGTTGTGGCGATCAGACCTTCCACATCGTATTCGTTGGAGTACACCAGGAACCGAACCATTGACTGTTGGTCGTCAGGTTCGTTGGTGATGTCGGTGAGAACAATGACCCGCGGTTTGGCTTCGGGGTCGAGCTTTGGCGAATCCTGCGCGAAGGCTGTTTCGAGGCTGGCGAGTAGGAAACAGACCCATAGGAAATTCGCGCGACGCATGGAGGTTCTCTTTGTTCTCAAGAGTGAAGCTGACGGGAATATGTTGGGGCGGCAGACTTCGAATTGGCGAGGTGCTGGTGTGGCATCATGTTTTGGTGTCGGGTGGTGGAAGCCACATTGTATAGGTAGCGGCAGGATTTGCCGGATTGCGGTTGCCCGGATCGGCGTGGAGTTTGATTGCGTGTGCGTGTGGGACATTCCGTTGATGGGTCTGTTGTTGGTCTGCTGATTAAAGCACTAGTGGGACTAAGTGTAGACAAAAAGGCAGTATATCATGGTTCGTCGTTCACGCCGCAAGAACTTACGTCGCCGCAATGACCGCCGAAATGCCGAAGCGCTTGAGACGCGTTCGTTGCTAACTACGTTTACCGTGACGAGTCTCGCTGACAATACCATCGACGACGCTGAGACAACTCTGCGTGAGGCCATTGAACAGGCCAATGCTACTGGCGACTCCGATGAGATTGTGTTCGAAGCTGGCCTCTCGGGAACCATCACGCTGACACTGGGCCGGTTAGATGTCGTGGGGGATCTGATCGTCACCGGCAATGGGGAAGGTCAGACGATTATCGATGCGGCCGGTAACAGCGATATCTTCATGCACAGGACGGAGGGGCACTTCACGGTCAGTTCGATGACGCTTCAAAACGCGGAGAACTTTGCAATCAGTCATCCCCGTGGTGGGGCCTATCCACGGATGCGGGTCGAGAACACAACTATTACCGGGGCCGGTAGTGGAGCGGTGTTGTTTAGCTTTCCATATGGCGAAGCCGACTACAACGGCGGATTGAGCGTTGTGGATTCCACCATCACCGGCAACGGCCACGGGGTGTCAGTCTCTGGTCGGGTCGGTGCGACTATTACGGGTTCCTCTGTCAGCGACAACGACACCGGTGGTGTCTTTGCGTCGTGGGATAGCTATGGCGAACCGAGCCTCACAATTGTGGATTCTGTGATCAGCGGAAATGAATCCACACGTCGTGGTGGCGGAATCACGTTTCGTGGTAGGGGTTTCAGTATTGAAGATAGCCTTGTTGAGGGAAACACCGGGGAGAATGGTGGGGGCATCTACGCCAACGCCGCTCACCTTGGAATCCAGAACAGTACGATCTCGGGCAATACCGCCACGGAGAATGGCGGTGGGGTTCACTTCCACGCTTACAACGAAAGCAGTCGGTTTTATCTGGATGGCATCATCAATTCGACAATCTCTGGAAACTCAGCGGTGGATGGCGGTGGAGTCTTTTTCGATGATCTTCCCGGTACGGTGCCAATTCACAACAACACGATCACAGAAAACAACGCGTCCGGTCGTGGAGGTGGTCTGTTCTTTGACGCGGACCCACGAAATTCCATTGTTAGCAACATCCTGGCTGAAAACACGGCGAGTACAAACGGGTCGGATCTGTTCGTCACGACAATCACGAATGCGGATTTTCAGAAGAACCTGGTCGGTTCGAACTCCGGGACCAACCTTGAAGAAACCGGGGCATCTGCTCCGGACGGGGATGGGAACTTCATCGGCAGTGAGGGAGGCCTGGTCGATCCGGGGCTATCGGCTCTTGTTGATGTTGGCATTCTGCGAGTTCATCAGCCAACGTCCAGTAGTCTCGCTATCAACAACGGTTCCAATCCTGACGATCTGAGTTTCGACCAGGTAGGCAATCCGCGAGAGAATGGCACGAGCGCCGATATCGGTGCAGTGGAAATTCCGCCAAGTGCTTTGGTGGTTTCAAATCCCTCAGTTGTGGAAGCGGACAATGGCGAAGTATTGCTGACGTTTAATGTTGAGATGACCCAGACCGCTGCGGGTCCATTCACGATCGACGCAGCAACGTTGGATGGAACGGCCACTGCGGGCAGTGACTACGAATCGCGGTCCGCCACGCTTTCTTTCTCAGGTAACACAGGGCAGGTTCGGCAGTTTGTCGTCACCGTCAACAGCGACACCATCGGTGAACTGGACGAGACCGTGTTCCTGACGTTCAGCAATATTAGTGACGCTCAGCTTTCATTGCCGTCTGACGCAGTGGGTACCATCGTCAACGACGACTCCGTCAATGGAATAGAGCTCCGGAACGGTATCATTCGCGTGACGGGGACGTCGGAGGCCGACACGATTGCTTTGAACCTGGTCGATTCAAAGATCCAGGTTCATCTGAACAATGAGGGCGTTGAGTACGCGGCTGATGATGTCGATTCCATCAGTGTTCAAGGCGCGGCGGGCAACGATCTGATCCAGGCCGCGCTCGTGACGCAACCAATTTTCATTGATGCTGGTGATGGCGATGACACCGTGAAAGGCGGTGTGGGGAACGACAGGATTGTTGGCGGTGATGGCGACGACAATTTGCGTGGTACCAAGGGCGACGACGTTATCATCGGTGGCAATGGGAACGATTCACTGCGCGGTCAGGTTGGCGATGATACGTTGATCGGCGGGGACGGCAACGACACGCTGCAGGGGGCTGAAAACGACGACAGCCTTCGCGGCGATGCTGGTGATGACCTGCTGGAAGGTGGCACCGAGAATGACAAGCTATCCGGTGGAGGTGGCAACGATACGCTCTCGGGCGAAGCCGGGAATGACCGTCTTACTGGCGGTGGTGGCGCGGACCGACTGTTGGGTGGCGCGGATGACGATGTCGCTGGCGGTGGTAGTGGAGCCGATTCGATATTGGGCGGGCGAGGTGACGACTCGCTCAATGGCGGAAACGGACCGGATACACTGACCGGCGGCGATGGTGATGACACCCTACGTGGGCGAAACGGCGATGACGTTCTGTTGGGTGAGGATGGCGATGACTTCATCAAAGGATTAGTTGGCCGCGATATCATCTACGGTGGCAACGGTGCCGATGAGTTCTTCGCGAACTCTGACGACGACATCCTGATCGCCGGCGTGCTGGTACCCTCGAACGGAATGAACGTGGTCGACTTCCTTTCGGGTGGGATTCGGGACGAATGGCTCTCCGCCAGGAGTTACGATCAGCGTGTGGCAAACATTCGAAACGGAGCGGGCGGCACACAGAACCGGCTCAATGATGAGTTTCTGATTGGGCGGAACCGTTCCGGGCAAACTGTGTTTGACGACGGAGTCGAAGACGACGTGCGGGGCGGCAACCAGACGGACTTGTTTTTCGCGCGGCTGGGCGAGGACTTGCTGGATGCCGAGAGTGCTGAGTTCACCGAAGAGATTTGACTGGGGCTGAGGCAGGCAGTCTCAGTCGTCGATTGATTCTGTCTCACTGTGTCCGAAGTCGTTTGCCTCGGTCTTCTCTTCACTGGGCACTTCCGGAATTCGCTTAAACATTCGATAGGCGATGAAGAACGCGGCCAGCTGGCACAGTCCTCCGACGAAAAACGGGATTCCGGGCCGCTTCACTGCAACGGCGTCGGATGTGAAGTAACTGAACAAGCCCGAGGTAAAGATGAGCGGTGCGAAGATACTGGTCACGCTGCGCAGCGATGTGATGGCCCCCTGCATCTGCCCCTGTTCGGACGGATCGACACACTTGGCCACAATGCTCTGGACAGCCGGCCCGGCCACTCCGCCGATTGAACCGAAAATAATCACGGCGTAAATCATCCAGCCCTGAAACGCGAATGCGTAACCCATGAATGAAATCGTGGCGATCAGCATTCCAAACAGAACGGCTTTGCGTTCGCCAATGCGTTTAATGATTGGTCGGACCAATCCGCCCTGAACCAGAATGGCTGTGATACCGACCAGTCCAAGTGCGAGTCCGTTGGTCATTTCGTTCCAGCCGTACCGGTAGGACGTGAAGTAGACCCAGACGTTTTCGAGCCCACGTTGGGCCAGCGAGACGAAGAAGATAGCTGCAGCCAGTCCGGCCACGACAGGGTATCGTCCCATCCGCATCAGGCTGGCAAACGGATTCAGCTTCGCAGCGGTGAACTCGCTGCGGTTCTCCGGCGCCAGTGATTCCGGTAGCACGAACAAGCCGTAAAGGAAGTTCACCAGTGCAAGTCCTGCTGAGACCCAAAACGGCAATCGCAGGCTGTACGAACCGAGCAGTCCACCAAGCGCCGGTCCGATGGCAAACCCAAGTCCGAAGGCGGCTCCCATTAGGCCAAAGTTTCTCGCGCGGTTTTCGTCGGTTGAGATGTCAGCGATGTACGCGCTGGCGGTCGTGAAACTGGCTCCCATGATGCCGGCAATAACGCGTCCCACGAACAACCACATCAACGACGGCGCGTTGGCCTGGATGACGTAGTCGATAGCAAGTCCCGCCATCGCCAACAACAGGATGGGTCGGCGTCCGAAGCGGTCTGACAACGCGCCGACGATTGGTGCGAAGAAGAACTGGGTGACTGCGTAGCTGGTTCCGATGATGCCACCCCACAGGCTGGCTTTCGAAACGTCACCGCCCATGAAGCCTTCAACCAACTTCGGCAGCACAGGA
This sequence comes from uncultured Planctomycetaceae bacterium, assembly GCA_964485095.1. Lineage (GTDB taxonomy): Bacteria > Planctomycetota > Planctomycetia > Planctomycetales > Planctomycetaceae > CAYNWT01. The sequence goes on from CAZAIB010000048.1 coordinate 20,300, forward strand.
ACCACAATGCCGATACCGATGATGTCGATCAGCAGCGTGAAGAAGATGAAGATCATCGCCGCTTTGCGCGGTTGCTTCTCGCCGGAACCCGGAGGGGTGGGTTTCGCTTCGGGTGGGTCGTTGGTTGGTTCGGCGTCCACTTAGTTGTCAATCAGTCTTGAGTTGGTGTCGGTGTTGTCTTGTTCGGTCGCCGTAATTTTCTTGTTCTCTCGGCCAATGAAGAGTGCCAGTCCAACCCACGCTGCCGCGATTGGCAGGATAGCCCACGACAGAGTGGTCATTGCCACGCCCGTTACTTCTCGGAGCGATCGATAGATCGTGCCGACAACCGAATCTCCGCCGCGCCTGACGATGGTATCGATAAAGCTCTTGGCCTTGTATCGGTCTTCTCTATCCACTGCGGTGAACAGAACCTCCCGAGCAGGATTGGCAATCGCGTATTCGGCCGATCGGCCTGTCACGGAAATGATTGCCAGTACCCCAATTGTAGGAGCCAGGGCAAGCGAAGTGATTCCCAGGACATACGCAAGCGGCAAAATTGCCAGCGTCAGGCCCAGTCCAAGGTACTTCATAAGTCGGCCAACAACCGCTGTCTGCAGGACAATGGTGACGACCTGGACCCACAGGTTGACGTTGGCAAAGAACGCAGTTTTGGACTCGTCGTCGGCAAACGCCTCTTTCACGATTTCTGATTGTTGGAAGTAGATCGTGGTCCCGCATGTCGCCAGCAGCAATCCGTAGCCGCCGATCGCTAGCAGATATCTGGAACTGAAAACGGCTGTGAACCCGGAAAATGGGTTACCGCCCGTTGCCTTACCGCTTGTGGCAGAACTCGATTTCGGGGCAAGTTGCGAGTGGCTTTGTTCCAATCCAAAGTAGACAGCCAGGCCAATCGCAAGTGCGACTGCAGGAAGGAGCAGCAAGTTTGCCTGACCAATGCGCTGCACCAGTTCGGTCGTGGTTGCCGATGCAACCATGCCTCCCGCCGTCCCTCCACCGGCGACGAACCCAAACAGTCTGCGCCCCTGCTCTGTTGAAAGCATGTCACCGATGACGCTCCAGAAAAACGAAACGATGAACAGCCCGTAAACGCTAATCCAGATGAACAGAATCCTGGCAACCCACTCACGCGCGGGGGTTGCGCCCAGCATCGCGGTTTCGGGAACAAATCTAAATGCTGCCCAGAATCCTACCAGGCACAGGCAGAAGAAACCGTAGATGGATGGAACCAGTGTGCGTCGGTGGAACTTCGAAACCAGAAATGCAAATAGCGGAATCGCAACCAGCATGGTTCCGAATGTCGCCGTGAACAGCCATTGCAGGTTATCGATGCCGTAAGTCGCGCTAATCTGTTCGCGAATCGGTCGCAGAATGTAGTAGCTAAACAAGACCAGAAAGAACCACGCCGCGCCGTGCCGCAGCACGGACCTTTCGTGGTCGGTCATGTCGCCGACGATTTTATCTTCGATTGTGCGGACCATTGGTTCCCGCTGAGCTGGCTGCGACAACCTGGCCGCGGCCTGGCGGTTTGGTTCATCTGCGACTACTGGCGTTTGATTGGAGGCACGGTAGTCTAGTTGGCGACCCGTGTGCTGTCAGCGGACGGGCATTGGATGTGTCACGAGGGGGCTGGATTCGCAGGTTGCGAACAAACAGATTGTGTGTGGCCGGGGCTGGACTGAGCCTGCGAAGGAAGCCCCGGTTCGATCAACCAGCAAGATTCCAATCCAGGTGAATCGTTCGAGCCACGTTCCGGGGTTTCGCTCGTTCCTCGCTCCAACCCCGGCCACCCAAACAGAGCCGCCTACATTTCCGTCCGACTTAGTTGCGCCATCCGAAGCGGTAGAAACATGTGCGAGCGGCGAAAATCCACATCGCTGTGATCGCAAATAGTGGAACCAGTGCCAGTGGGAAGAATGTTCGGTCCGGGTACTTGAACACGTAGAACAATAGTGGGAACGTGTAACTCTCGAAGCTAAAGCCCTTCAGGATTTTGAAGGCAAACAGCTTCGTTGACAGGAAGAACAGAATCGCCCCGGCCATCATGTAGCACAAAGCCAGCATCCCAGCGGCGGCCTGATTCTTCGCCAACGTTGCGATGCACGTGCCGACAGACATCATCGCGACGCTTGTTAACAGGATTGTTGCCCACAACAACGGACGCGTGAGCGCCGCGGGTGAAATGATGGCTGTGATGAGCACACAGCCGGCGATGGACAGGCACATGTGGAACGCCGCTTTGGCGAACATAATTTCTGATAAGCCAGCGGGGCTCAAAGCCAGCGCGTTGAGTGTCTTGCGTTCTCTGTCTTCGGCGGTGAACGACACCAGCAGGTGGCAACACGCAAAGAACTGAACCATCAGCAGCAGCGTTGTGCCGATAATTTCTGTCTTCACAAGATCCGAGAGCGATGAGTCCTGAATCGGCTTCGCGCCGAAGAACTCAGTTCGCTGCAGTAGTTTCTGATCGACCCACGGTCCGGTGCCGATTGTCTTTGCGAGTGCCGGTGAAAACCATTCCCAGAATGGTTCCAGGATGTTGGGGTCGCTGCCAAGGTGGTGCGCGACCACGGTTGTGCTGGCTGCGTCCGGTTCGGTGTTGCGTAGTTCGACGATTGACCAGTCTGCTGGAGCGATAAGGCTGCCGCCACGTTCGATGTGGTGTCGAGCGATAAACTTGACCTGCTGTTTGGCCTCTTTGGGGCGGCTGGCGATTATCTGCTTCAGCGGATCCGTGTAGTTGTCGTACACGACCAGGACACGCGAACTGGCGGCCGCTTCTTCGGTGGACTGCATCGCCGCCGGGTCGCTAAACGCGGCCAGCAAGGCAATCGCTGCCAGCAGCCCGATAAGCATCAGCGCTGACGGGTTCTTCTTGAGTCGTTTGATTTCGCGGCCGAACAGGATTCGGATCATGCGTGGGCGAACCATGGGTATTCCTTTTGTGGTGGCTGCTTACGCGTAGGCCTGGCCGGTGATTTTTAGAAAGACGTCGTGGAAGTCGAACTCCTGCGAATGGACGGTGACGCAGGACTCGTCGGCGACGACGCTGGCGAGTTGTTGTCGTTGCTCTTCGATGTCCAGGTTAAACGACTTGCGAATAACCGCGCCGTCGCGTTCGAACTGGGTGTCGACGAACCGCTCGGCGTGCCGGGTGACAAACGCTGTTGGTGTGTCGCATTCGACTAGTTTGCCTCGGCATAGAATCGCGACACGGTCGCAAATCTGTTCGACCTCTTCCATGTTGTGTGTGGTCAGGAAGATGGTGGTGCCGTTGGCGGCCAGGTCACGCAGCAGGTCGCGGACTAGTTTGGTTGAGTGAGCGTCAAGGTTGGCCGTGGGTTCATCAAGGTACAGTACCGCTGGTTCGTGCAGAATCTCGCGAGCGATCAGTAACTTGCGCCGCATGCCTTTGGAGTAGTTACCGGCAGCTGTGTTAGCGGATTCGCTAAGTTCCAGGCGTCCCAGAAGTTCGTCGATGCGCGACGTTGGGATGTTGTAGAGATCGGCGAACAGTTCCAGATTCTCGCGTCCGGTGAATTCGTCGATGTGGTTTTCGGTGTCGGGCACGTAGCCGAAGACAGGCTTGGCCGCTTCGAATTTCTCAGGGATCTCGAAGCCCGCAACCTTCACAGATCCCGACGTCGGGTGCTGGTTCCCTGTGAGAACCTTGATCGTGGACGTCTTGCCCGCGCCGTTGGGGCCTAGGAATCCGAATAGCTCGCCGGCTGGAACCGACAAGGAAAGATGATCGACCGCGGTGAAATCGCCGTAGCGAACCACGAGGTCTTTGATTTCGATAGAAGCTGCCATGCCCACGCCTGTCCGAGGATTGTTCGGACAAGCTTAGGTCGCGGCAGGCTTTGCAGGCTCTCGCGTTGCCGGGAGAAGGCCGAGACGCCTCCGATATAACCGTCCCGACCGGTATCTCCCACGCGCTGCGTATGCCGGCGTACAAGTTCATGCAGGTGCGTTTGGCGGTTCGTCGTTCCGTCTGCCCGTCGGGCGGGAACGACGAACCGGTCAGATCGCGGTGAAACTACTTTGCTTTCATGCGTTCCTGTTTGGCAAGCTTCGTCATGAGTTTACCCTCGATTGGAACGGTGTAGGTGAGAGCCCCGATGGCTTTGCCTTTCGGAAGATTGGCGTAATTGTCGTGGCACATGATGCACTTCTCAAAGACGACAGGAATCGGAGTCGCAACGCGGAGGTGCTGCGTTCCTTCTCGATTCTCAACTTCTTCCACCCAGCCCTTGCCTGTGAGTAATTGCTTGATGGCTCGCTTTTCGAAATCGTCTTCAGCTGAGTTCTCATCGCTGACCGGATCGCCTGTGGCGTCCACCAATCGAACTCGGTGCCAGCCTTTCTTCTCAGCGGCAACAAACAGGCTCTTGAACGCGGTGCCGGCTGGAATCGCGTCTTCGTCGGTCACGTAGTTCTGAGTGATGGTGACAATACTGCCCTTGTAAATGTCGTCCAGCATCCGGACCTCGCGGCGGACGCGATCCAATTGCTGTTTTGTCGGTTTGGCAGGTTTGGCTTCGGATTGCTTTTTGGCTTTCTTCGCGTCGTCAGTTTGGGCGAGCGTGATCCCTCCTGCGATTGTGAGACAAAGTGCACTGGCGATGAGTATCGCGTTGGTTCTTTTCTGCATGTGGATGTTTCCTTTGAACGCTGGACTTCGTCCGCGGGCCGGGCTGTGTGTTAAATCGGATAATGTTGTCTTGTTTATCGTCCGTTAAACCGGATGTCAATGTCCGGTTTCGGTGTGCTATCATGTTTTCTCCAAGTTCCCCAGATGGCAGACCATGTTTTCACAGACTCAGGAATACGCTCTTCGGGCCGTTGTTTGGCTGGCTTCACACATAGAAGAAGGAGCGGTCGGGCATCAGCGAATCGCTGACGAGACATCGGTTCCGGCCAGTTACCTGTCCAAGGTTCTGCAATCGTTGACGCGTGCGGGGCTGCTGATTTCGCGTCGAGGAGTTGGTGGAGGTTTCCAGCTGGATAGAGATCCTGCGGAACTGACTGTGTTGGAAGTTGTAAACGCCGTGGACCCCATCAAGCGGATCACCACATGCCCGCTTGGTTTGAAGACGCATGGAACTCATCTTTGCCCCATGCACTCCCGGCTGGATCAGGCCCTAGAACTCGTAACCGACGCGTTGGGAAAATCAACGATTGCCGAAGTGTTGTCTGAACCGGGCCGCCCGCTACCACTAGTTGAGACCCCAAAATCGCGCCGGAAACGCTAATAATTCGTCGTTCCAAATCAGCCAGAGAAAACGGCAGTTTTCTGTAAGCTGGCGTATCATCCTCACGTCTTCACCGCGAACAGACTGGGTGCATAGGAAGACTGGGGAGCGGTTGGTGGAAAAGAACGTATTCCAAATCGCGTTTATGTGGCCCGTTGTACGTCGATCGCTAATTCTATCGGCGTTCGTCGGCACACTGCTGGTCATGATCAACCATGGTAACCGCATTCTGTACGGGCATTTCGGAACCACTTGTGCTGTGCAATCCGGGCTGACGTATCTCGTCCCGTACTGTGTTTCGACGGTCACATCTGTGTTGGCCTATCGCGAGAAATAACCAGACAGACGTTCATTCTCTAGGGCCTTGTTTGCTTCAATATGCGCAGTTTCTGCCTGTCTGATTCAGCCGGCGTGAGATGCTTAACTGTGTTGGGGTGTCGGGTAGGAGAACCCACAGAAATTTGGGTTCTGACCGTAAGGTGGATTGCATTTGCGAAGTCTCACTTCGGTCTTCTCTCCACCTCACACAAGGAGCCGAAATGCGTCGCACACACAAAGCAGCGATTGGGCTTGGTGTTCTCACCGCAGTATTTGTTCTGGCCGCAAATGTCTCGCAGCAAGCCGAAGCGCAGTCTGGTAGTCAGAACACCTTCGGCGGGAACTCCCCGCTGCAGGGATCGTCAACCACCCAGGGCTCCGCGTTGAAAGGTTCAACCACTCAAGGCTCAGCGCTGAAAGGTTCAACGACCCAAGGCTCAACGACGCAAGGCTCTGCACTGAAAGGCTCAACGACACAGGGGTCGGCACTGAAAGGTTCAACCACCCAGGGCTCAGCCATGAAAGAGTCCACGACACAGGGTTCTGTAATGCGAGGTTCAGCTACGCAAGGTAGTTCGGCCGTGCCAATTGTGCAGAGCTATGACCAACGTCTGTGGAAGTATTTGAAATCGTCTCGCTACGAAAACTGGGCACCAGTGCCCGGCAAGACCGGCGCCGCCTACGCCGGCGAAAGCCCACACGGCGCGTTCGTGAAGATGTACCTCAACCGTCGCGCGGTCGGGAATCCGAAGACGCTGCCGGAAGGTTCACTGATTATCAAAGAGAACTTTGGTCCCGACGGAAAGACATTGATGGCCATCACCGCCATGGTGAAGGCCAAGGGTTACAACCCAAGTGGCGGCGACTGGTACTGGGTCAAGTTCCGTCCGAATGGCACTGTTGATCAGAAGATCTTGCCGACCGGAGCTGCCGTCACACTGTCCGGCAAACCAAAAGGCTGCATTGAATGCCACAGCGACGCGGACGGCGGTGACTTCCTGTTCTTCAATGACGAGCTGTAATCCGTCAAGTGGCCGGAGCGGTGGAGCCGTAGGTCGTGAGGCCTCGGTGTCCCAGCTCCGCCGCCGACTTTATTGTCGGTGGCCACGGCTTTTGCACTACCTGAGAACTCGCAAGAGACAACGAGTAGTGCAGAAGCAGTGCCACTCGACCAGATCGGCATCCTGCTGCCTACCCGTTGTCATCAGCCAACCGCAGCAGGTACATGAGTCCGTGGACCTTGTCGACTAGCCACAAACGCGAACCGTAGATCCGTTGGTTCGTTTCATCGATGTACTCCAGATTCGTCTGGAGTTCTTCGATGGCTTCCACGAAGTCCGGTTGCGTTTTGGATACCGGAATCGATTGTGCATCCGGAATCAGCTTGTCATCAACGGCTTGCATGAGTGTGTGGAACGTGTCGCTGGCCGCCACAATCTCAACGGCGGTCCATGATCGTTTCATCTGCCGTTCGAAAATCGAATCCAGATCGCAGTCAATCATCAGCACGCCGAACGGTTCTTCGGTCTGTTCGTCGTAGATCGGCAGACCGGCCACGAGATGCGGTTCGTCACATCGTTCGTCCTTCTCGCAAAGCGGATCACAAACCAGCGAACACAGGACCTCTTCAGGATGCTTGTTCAACGTCGTCATCAGGAACTGGTTGGCTGTGCCGGTGCGAAGCTTACTTCGAGGCACCTTCCGAACCGTCGACCGATCGCGACTATGCCGTTCGACCCGAACCAGCTCAGTGAATTGCCCATCCACAATTTTGTTCAACGCGATCCGGCTGAACGCTGGCTTGGCTCGCATCAGCCCTGTGAAAATCGTGGCCAGTCGTTCTCTCCAAACAGCGTCCTCTTCGTCATTTTCCGGCGCGATGAGTTCCTGAACCGGCGGCAAAAGTGAAGCGAACCGGACGTTGGATTCCAGGTCGTCTACGCCGGCCTGGAAGTCGTTCTTCAGTTCGCGGCCTTCCATTCGCAAAGTCTCGTACCGGGCCGCTCGATCGGTTTGACCGGCCATCCAGCGTTCCACTGCTTCGGCCAGTTCAATGGCTGATTCGAATCGAGCGTACCGTTTCTTTGCCATGGCCTTCAGGCAAATGTTCTCCAGAACCTGTGGGATACAGGCTCCAGCATCGCTTGGCGTCGGCGTGTCGCCACTGGCGATACTCTTCAGGACAGCGGCAACCCGAGAACCACTCTCCGCCGACTGCGCCGTCTTTTCGTGCGGCGCGTGTCCCGTCAGTATCGAGAATAGAATCGCGCCCAGACCGTAGATGTCGGTGCGTTCGTCGATGGCGTCCAGATCGCCGTCGGCTTGTTCGGGCGACATGTATAGCGGTGTCCCGATGGCTTCACCCGCCATTGTTTGGGCCAGCATGCCGTCGTCCAGCGTCTCATCTTCCAGTAGCAACTGCATGCCGAGTTCGGCCGTGGCCATGACCTTTGCCAGCCCCCAGTCCAGGACGATGACCTGTCCGAAGCTGTCGATGGCGATGTTCTCTGGTTTCAAGTCACGATGAATGACACCTCGAGAGTGCGCGAAGGCAATTGCCTGACAGACACGCAGAAAGTCGCCCAGCAATCGGTGCAGCCGCAAGTGGTTGTGGTCTTCACAGGCGAGTCGTTCGTGGTGTTCGATAATGGCGTCGCTTAACGTGCGCTTGCCAACGAACCGCATTGCGTAGAACGGCTGCTGTGATTTGGAATCGACTCCAAACTGGTACAGCGGCACGATGCCCGGGTGCTCCAGGTGCCCGGTAATCTCTGCTTCACGTCTGAACCGGAACCAGGCTTTCGGCGACTCAAGAGCCGACAGTTTCATTTCTTTGATGGCAACATTGCGTTTCAGCTTGCTGTCCTTCGCCAGCCAAACGGTTCCCAACCCGCCCTCTCCCAGCTTGCGAACAATCTGAAACGTCGACGACGCTTTTCGTGTCTTGGGGGCATTGCCTGTTGAACTGAACGGCGTGCCGATAATTGTTCGAGAGTCGCCGCTGATCCTCGCGCTGCCTTCGGCTCTTTCCTCAACGCCTGCTTTGGCGCCAACAGCGTCGGTCGCCTGCGAATTCCTCAGGACGGCATCGGTGACGGAAAGCTTGAGTCGGTTCTTAGCGTCGTCCGAAAGACCTGGACCGACTGACGTGTCGCCACCTTCGGCCAGTTCAGCCGCTTCGCACACCGATTCCTGGATGACCTGCGATAGCTTCGCGAACTTCCTGGCTTCTTCGTTTTGTTCAAGGCTTTTCTGAACCTGGCTCTTTTCTTCTTCGCTAAGTCGGTATCGCAGCGACTTCGAGATGAGCTCGGAGACTTTCTTGTCGTCAGTCATGTTTGGGTTCCTCGCCTTCTGCGAACCACTTGTGGCCAACACACCGGGCCAGCCCCAGCCGCGCTCGGTGCAGTCTTACCCACAGATTGGAAGATGTGATCCCCAACTGTGCGCACACATCGTCGGAGTCCATTTCTTCCATCACGCTTAGCACGAAAACGTCCGCCTGTCCCTTGGGAATCGTATCCAGACAACCGCGAACAACATCCCAAAGCTCAAGGGACGCAACTTTCGAATCCGGCGTTTCGGGCAGGACCCCGGTTCGCCAATGCCCGTTGGCGTCGAACAGCTGACCGGTCGGATCTGCTTCGTCCTCGAACGACGTCCCGTCTCTATCGTAACGCTGCCGCAGCCGGATGTAATCGATGATCTTCCGCTTCAGGATGCCCAACAGCCACCCGCGTTCGGACCCTGTCCCGGTAAACTGACTGGCGAACCGCACACCCGCCATCAGAGTTTCCTGCACAACCTCTTCGGCGCCAGTCGAATCGCGCAGCCGAGACCAGGCATAGCGATAGAGGTAGTCGCCGTGTTCATCGACCCACATCTCCGGGTTGAGAATTTTTGTCTTATCGTCCAAAGCGACATCCACAGGAAAGCTTGCCAAGCCGCAGGTTACCACCTGCGGACGGATGGCTCTAGCGATGAAGCCGACTGGATTGCGGCGCATCCACCAGACCACGCATTGCTAACAGTTCGTCGTCAGCCTTCCGGCGGAACCGAACGTGGACAACCGGACCTGTCGTTCCGGCGCGTGGTCTTTGTTAGCCGGCTTCTGTGCTAACGTTGATTTTCCACGAGATTCCGAATGGATCAACGACAATACCGTACCACGATGTGAACTTTGATTCGGCCAGCGGGATAACGACCTGACCTTGATCGGCCAGGGCATTGAACACTCTCCTGGCAGCGTCTACGGACTGCATTTGCAACAGCAGAGAGAACCCTACGAACTCGGGCTTCGAGTCAGAGTCCTGGTACCCAACATCACTTGCCATGATCACCGTATCTTCAACACGAAACGTTGCATGGAATATGAGATCTTCCATGCCGGGCTGTGTGTGCGACTGATCCGGTGAATCGCGAAACCGCATCAAGTAAAGCGTTTCGGCATCCAGTACATCTTCATAGTACTGAAGCGCCGCCTCAGTCTGGCCGTGAAAAATGAGTGACGTTAGGACTGGCATTCTGTAGCAATCTAGAGAAGTTCTTCGATCAACGAGTGACGTTTGTTTGGTGACTATCGCTGACCATCAGCGGGTTGCCAGCGACGTGAATCTGAAATTCGCCTGGATTGCCAACTCCACTGCCTGGTTCTTGCTAGGCCTCTTTGGGCATCCGGGAAGATGATCGCTTGATCAACGCCGTGACCCCAAATCCGCACCAGGCGATAACCCACGCCAACTCAACCGGCCTAATGAAAGGATCGCTTGCAAAGTGCTGCATCGTACCCCGCAACGGATCCGAGAACGAGTAAGAGTGGTGGCTCGGCACCGGGAGTGTTCCATCGCGGGCAGATTCAAGAAAGGCGTACAGTTCGGCGACCACGTTGCTTTCTGGTTCGTCGCCGACGCCAAGTAAGGTGCTTAGACTTTTCAAGTTTAACGGCTGAATTTCGTTCTCATGATGCAATTGCATTTCATCCAGGTCTGCGACAGCTTGCCCTTCGTCGCTCTCTTGCGCAAGGAGCAGCCGCCAGTCGATTTTCACCTGTTGATATTCTGGTGAGTACTGTCCCCAGAGCGCAAATCGGCGGTCTGCATCACCCTCGACGTTGACGGAGCCAACGGGAAAATCATCGGGAGAGTCGGGCGACAGATTAAACCTCGCACTGAAATGATACGAAAACACGCCCGTACCTGTTCCGGCTCCTGCCATGGCCATATTCCAGGTCAGATTAGAGATTAGGAACAAGCCGGCAAATAGGACTGCCAACCAAACTACGAATGATCCGATTCTCTTGCGCATTTGCTTTGAAGCCTCACGAAGGAGTCCACGGCGCGGCCGCGGCGACCGCCAGTGACTCTCGGTAGTTAAACGGGCTACGCAGCCGCGTGATTCCATAACAGCGTTACGGCAGTATCGTAACACGCAACAAGACTTCAGCCTGCATGCAGCATCCTCACGAGGGGATGATTGACATCTGAGAGCCACCTAACGCATTTTCAAAGTTTGTGATAAGGCCGCATTAGGCGTTGGTCACGACCCATACACCAAAGCCGGTACTACGAACGGTCTGGCTTGCATGGACCGTTGATGAGTCAGATATACGTCGGCCCAGTTTTGCAGACGCCGTGCCGACCAAAGCCGAATTCGGCGCATAAAAAAACCCCTTGTTTCCAAGGGGTTTCAATGTCGGGGCGACATGATTCGAACATGCGACCTCCTGCTCCCAAAGCAGGCGCTCTAGCCAAGCTGAGCTACGCCCCGTCGAGCGGGAAGTGTAGAGGCCAGTTCAAGAGGCGTCAACATTGGACGCCTACTGTTTTAGGTCACTTTTTGCCGCAGTTTCGGCCGGTTACATCACGTTGAAGTAGTTCTCGACGGCCTTGGTCAAGGTGTCCTCGGTCAGCGCGATCGGATGTTCGCGGTAGACGCACAGATTGCGAACCTGAAGCAACAGGTCGCGAGGCTGGCAAGAACGGTACGGGCGTTCGACTGGCTTGTAGTGCGTGTTGATGAGGTAGTCCAGCATGTCCTGTTTGAACTCGATCTTCGTGACTTTGCACATGATCTTGAACAACGCGCGGAACTCAGCTTCTGATGGATCCGGGACTTCGATCTTGTAAGGAATACGTCGCAGGAACGCTCCATCAACCAGGTCGCGTGGTTCGAGATTGGTTGAGAAAATGATGAGCTGATCGAATGGTACCTGAATCTTCTTACCGCTGGGCAGGTTCAGGAAGTCGTATCGTTTTTCCAAAGGCACAATCCAGCGGTTCAGAAGTTCGTCCACTGGCATGCGTTGGCGGCCAAAGTCGTCAATGACCAGCGTTCCACAGTTGCTTTTCATCTGCAGGGGTGACTCGCAGATCTTTGTGCTTGGGTGCTGAGAGATCTCAAGTTCGTCCATCGTCAATTCACCGCCGGCAATGACGGTTGGACGCTTGATGCGAACCCAGCGGGCGTCAACATCTGAATCGTCCAGCAAACCTGTGTTGTTGGTCAGCGGAACTTCTTCGTGGACCTGCGGGTCGAACAGTCGCATGATGTTGCCGTCTATTTCGAGACAGCGTGGAATCCAGATGTTTTGGCCAAAGCTGGCAGTAACGCGTTCAGCGATACTGGTTTTACCGTTACCAGGTTGACCGTAGAGGAAGCAACCACGTCCAGAGTTCACTGCTGGTCCGAGTCGTTCCAGCATTGCGTCGTTGATGATGAGGTCAGAGAACGCGTGCTTGAGCGCGGCGGCGTTTGCTTTTTGACCGTTCATGGTTTGGGCGGCGACAGATTCAATGTACGACCGAAGGTTAACCGGGGCTGCACCAAAATAGGTGCATTCTTCCGAGTACCGTCGTGCTCGTTGTCGAGCGTTTTCTGTGAGCGCGTAAATGTAGTCGCCCGCTTCTGCGGCTCCAACGATTGCGAGGATCTGTTCCTGCTTGAGTTGCCGAAGTAGCGGATCCACCACTGTGAACGAAAGCTGCAGCTGTCGACAAAGGGCGCGGCCGGCGGCACTACCGGTCTGCAACAGGTACTTCAGCAGTAGTCGTTCGACTGATTCTGGGTGGATTCCCGTCTCTTCAATCGTCTTGGGCTGCTGTGGGAAGAACCCGTCTTCCTTTTCACCTGGTTCGCCTGCGTCCAGCAAGTCGATGCGATCGAGTACGTCCTCCAACTGTTCCTGCTCAACAGGCACTGGCGGTTTTGGTGCTGCCGGCGTCATCACTGCGACGGGCGTCACCGGCGGAAGTGGGATCTCGAGACTGTCGTTTGGGTCAAAGGCTGGCGGGACTTCTGGAATGTCCGGCAGCAGATCCGCAGCTGCGCGAACATCGGTGTCGTCGTTGGCGACAACAGTTTCAGTCGGCGTAGCTTCTTGTTTCGTCTTTTGGCTGCGCAGCTGCCGCAGGAAATCGGCGGGGCTTAGTTTGCTCATGGGGGCACGTCCGGGCTCGTGAGGTTTGCAAATCGCCACAAAACCTACGTCGCGAAAAGAGTACGTCAAAACCCAGAGTGCCTTCGTCCACACGACCGCCGCCAAACCAATCGGGCTAACCCGCGCAACCGATTTATCCAACACGCGCAGTCTGGTTCAGCCAGTCATGACATGCGGCGGCGGCCTGTCTGCCTTCGTTGATCGCCCATACAACCAGCGACTGACCGCGTCGACAGTCGCCGGCGGCGAACACGCCTTCGACATCCGTTTTGTATTCGCCGTATTCCGCGGTGAACCAGGTCATGCCGCCCCTGCCCTCGCGAATGTCGATGCTCAGTTGTTCACCGGGTGCCTTCTCGGGACCAAGGAAGCCCATCGCAAGGAGAACTAAATCGGCCGGGTACTCTTTTTCCGTACCGGGAATCGGTGAGAACGGCGCGCCGCCTTCGACGGGTTTCTGCCAATCGACTTCACACGCCTTGAGCGCTGTGACATGACCGTTTTCGTCACCGATGAACTCGACCGTCTGAACGCAGAACTCACGCGGATCACTGCCGAATTTTGCGTCGGCTTCCGCGTGACCGTAACCGACGCGGAAGACGCGCGGCCACTGTGGCCAGGGATTACTGTTTGAACGTGCGTCGCCCGGTCGCTGGACAATCTCGAAGTTCACCAGGCTCCTGCAGCCGTGACGCAGCGATGTCCCCAGACAGTCGGTTCCGGTATCACCTCCGCCAATCACGACAACGTTTTTGTCTTTGGCGCTGAGGTAGTTGTTGTCTGCGTGAGCCGAATCAAGCAGGCTGCGTGTGTTAGGTCGCAGGAAGTCCATGGCGAAGTGGATTCCGTCAAGTTCGCGACCAGGCAGCGGAAGATCGCGTGGCCGAGTTGCGCCGGTGCATAGCACGACTGCATCGTTGTCAGCGACAAGTTTGTCGGCGGGAATGTCGTCGCCGATGGCGGTTCCCGTCACAAATTGAACACCTTCGTCACGCAGCAGCTGGACTCGGCGTTCGACAACCGACTTATCCAATTTCATGTTGGGGATGCCGTACATCAGCAGTCCGCCGATCCGATCTTCGCGTTCGTAGACCGTGACTTCGTGGCCGAGCTTGTTAAGTTCTGCGGCGCACGCGAGTCCCGCGGGGCCTGAGCCAACGACCGCGACTTTCAGACCGGTGCGCTGCGTAGGCGGCGATGCGACGACCCAGCCTTCTTCGAAGCCTTTGTCGATGATCGAACATTCGATGTTTTTGATCGTCACGGCCGGTTCGTGGATACCCAGAACACACGAGCCTTCGCACGGAGCCGGACACACTCGGCCAGTGAATTCCGGGAAGTTGTTGGTCTTGTGCAGACGGTCGAGGGCTTCTTTCCACCGACCTTTGTAGACGAGGTCGTTCCATTCCGGAATCAGATTGTTGACCGGACAGCCGGCAGCCATGTTGGCCATGATTCCGCCGGTGTGACAAAACGGCACGCCACAATCCATGCACCGCGCGCCTTGTTGTTGCAGGTCGTCTACAGGCATGTGTTCGTGGAACTCGTTCCAGTCAAGAATGCGCAGCAGCGGTTCGCGTTCGTTTGGTGTTTCTCTTTGGAACTCTTTGAAGCCGGTTGGCTTTCCCATTTCGTCTATCCGTATCGTGTCAGCTGTGGTGTGAGTCGGCGGATCTGGTTGGTATCTACGCCGTGACTTTGTCTTCTTCCGCCGCCATCCGGGCCAACGCGCGTTTGTAATCGACCGGCATGACCTTGGTGAATTTCTTCAGGCTGTCTGCCCAGTTCTCAAGCAGGCCTGTTGCCACTGACGAACTCGTGTAGCGTTGGTGGTTCTCGATCAGCTTCCTGAGTTCGGCGATGTCGGCTTCATCTTCGACGTCTTCCAGAGCCACAGTTTCCAGGTTGCAGTTGATTCGCAGTGTGTCTCGATCGCCCAGGACATAAGCGACGCCGCCGGACATGCCGGCTGCGAAGTTGCGTCCGGTCGAACCCAGAATTACGGCGCGGCCGCCGGTCATGTATTCGCAGCCGTGATCGCCAACGCCTTCAACCACAGCGATGGCGCCGGAGTTGCGAACGCAGAACCGTTCGGCGGCGATGCCGCGGAAGTAGGCTTCGCCTGAGACGGCTCCGTAAAGTGCCACGTTTCCGATGATGATGTTTTCGTGTGCGACGAACGTCGATGCGGCAGGCGGGTAGATACAAATCTGTCCGCCCGAGAGTCCCTTGCCGACGTAGTCGTTGGCGTCGCCTTCCAGGTCTATGCTGATGCCCGGAGCCAACCATGCTCCGAGGCTTTGTCCGGCAGAACCTTTCGCGCGGATTTGGATGGTTCGATCGGGCAATCCTCTGACACCGTTCTTCTTCGAGACCTCGTGGCTAAGCATGGTTCCAAACGCGCGGTCGATGTTTTCGATTTCGATATCGATCGCGACCGGCCTGTGTTCGTGAATCGCAACCCAGGCGTCGCGAATGAGCCGGTTGTCCAGAACCTCTTCCAGTCCGTGGTCCTGCGATTTGGTGCAGTAGGTTTGGACGTCGTCGTGCGGTTTGCGAGCGGGTGTCAACAGTGGCGACAGGTCCAGGCGTTTCGCTTTCCAGTGATCGACGGCGTCTGACGTTTCCAGCATGTCGCAGCGGCCGACCATCTGATTGATGGAACGGAAGCCCAGTTCGGCCATGATTTCTCGGGTTTCTTCGGCAACCATGAACAAGTAGTTAATAACGTGTTCGGGCTGCCCGTTGAATTTCTCTCGAAGCTCCGGATCCTGTGTGGCGATGCCGACCGGGCAGGTGTTGAGATGACACTTCCGCATCATGATGCAGCCGAGCGTGATGAGCGGCGCGGTTGCGAAGCCGTATTCTTCGGCTCCCAGTAGCGTTGCGATGACAACATCGCGGCCGGTTTTGAGCTGGCCGTCTGTTTGCAGGCGAACTCGGCTTCGCAGGTCGTTCATGACCAGCGTTTGGTGCGTTTCAGCGATCCCGAGTTCCCATGGCAGACCAGCGTGTTTGATGCTGGTGAGCGGCGACGCACCGGTTCCGCCTTCGCTGCCAGAGATCAGAATGTTGTCCGCGTGTCCCTTTGCCACACCCGATGCGATGGTGCCGACGCCAACTTCGGAAACCAACTTCACGCTGATGCGGGCCGAGTTATTCGCGTTCTTTAAATCGAAGATGAGCTGCGATAAGTCTTCGATGGAATAGATGTCGTGGTGCGGTGGTGGGCTGATGAGTCCTACGCCTGGTGTTGAATGGCGCGTGGCCGCGATGACGCGATCGACCTTGTGGCCTGGTAGTTCTCCTCCTTCGCCGGGTTTCGCTCCCTGAGAAATCTTGATCTGCAGTTCGTCGGCGTTCGTGAGATACCAGCTGGTCACTCCAAAACGGCCGGATGCGACTTGCTTAATCGCCGACCGCTTTGAATCGCCGTTGTCCATCGGCTTGAAGCGTTCGTACTTTTCGCCGCCTTCGCCTGTGTTGCTTTTGCCGCCGAGACGGTTCATGGCGACGGCGAGTGTTTCGTGTGATTCCGCGGAGATGGAACCGTAGCTCATCGCACCGGTGCAGAACCGTCGCACAATAGACGCGGCTGGTTCGACTTCGTCCAACGGAACCGGTTCTCCCTTCTTGAACTGCAGCAGACCGCGGAGGTAGCACTCCTTCGTGGTGTGCTGATTCATCAAGTCAGAAAACTGCTGGTACGATTTCTTGTCGCCCGACTTCGCGGCTGCCTGGACGGCTGCGATTGTGAATGGGTTCCACGCATGCTTTTCACCTTCACTCCGCCAGGCGTACAGGCCTTGGTTCGGGAGTTCTTCGCGTTTCGCTTCACCGTATCCAAGATCGTGCCGACGAATGGATTCTTCGGCCACGAGTTCCAGGCCAATACCTTTGATGCGGCTGGCGGTTCCCACAAACGATTTCTCGATGACGTCGTGGTTCAAACCGATAGCCTCAAAGATCTGCGCGCCTTTGTAGGACTGGAGGGTTGAGATACCCATCTTCGCCATGACCTTCAGCATGCCTTTGGCAACACCCTTGCGGTATGCGGCGACGATTTTTTCGTCGGTCCATTCGGCGTCCAGCGAACCATCGTCGCGTGCCTGTTGGAGCGATTCGAACGCCAGGTACGGGTTAATCGCATCGGCTCCGTAGCCGGTGAGCAGGCAAAAGTGATGCACTTCGCGGGCTTCGCCAGATTCAATGACGATGCCAATCCGCGTGCGTTGTTCGTTGCGGACCAGATGATGGTGGACCGCTCCGCATGCCAGCAACGCGCTAAGTGGAACGCGGTCGGGGCCAGCGTTGCGGTCTGAGAGAACCAGCAATGCGTGTCCTGCTTCGATGGCCGCAGTGGTTTCTTTGCAGATTCGATCGAGTGCAGTTTCGAGTCCGGCGGTGCCTTCGGATCGTGGGAAGGTGATGTCGATGACCTGGCTTGTCCAGCCGCGGTGGTCGATTTCTCGCAGCGATGCGAGTTCGCTGTTGGTTAGAATTGGGTGCGGCATCCGCAGTCGGTTCGCCTGCTCTGGAGTGGTTTCCAGTAGGTTCCCTTCGGGGCCGATGTAGCATTCCAGCGACATGATGACTTCTTCGCGGATCGAATCGATGGCCGGATTCGTGACCTGAGCGAACAGTTGTTTGAAGTAGTCGTACAGCATCCGCGGCTGGTCGCTAAGGCACGCGAGCGCCGCGTCGTTGCCCATTGAGCCGATTGGATCTTTCTTTGCATGCAGCAATGGAATGAGCATGAACTGCAGCGTTTCGGTTGTATAACCGAACGCTCGCATGCGCCGCATGAGTTGGTTGGTCTCGTACCGCGGCGGGGTGTCGCGGGCTTCCAGGTCGGTCAGTTGAACACGTTGTTCTCGCAGCCAATCGCCATAGGGGCGGCGATCAGCGCAGATGTTTTTGACTTCTTCGTCGTCTCTGATGCGGCCGAGTTCGAAATCGACCAGGAACATCCGGCCTGGCTGGAGCCGACCTTTTGATTCCACATTAGCGGGATCGATGTCCAGCACACCAACCTCGCTGGCCATGATGACTCGGTCATCCTTCGTGATGTAGTACCGGCTTGGCCGCAGCCCGTTGCGGTCCAGCACCGCGCCGATGAAGCGGCCGTCGGTGAATGTGATGCAGGCTGGTCCGTCCCACGGTTCCTGGAGCGCTGAGTGGTATTCGTAGAACGCGCGTTTGTTCTCTGGCATAGTGGGGTGGTTTTGCCACGCTTCGGGAACCATGAGCATGACTGTCTCGGGCAGGCTGCGGCCGGAGTGGAACAGCATTTCCATCGCGTTGTCGAAGTTGCCGGAGTCGGAACAGTGTGGTTCGGGAATCGGGAACAGTTTGCTGAGCTCGTCGCCCCACACGTCACTCTTCATCACCCCCTGCCGCGCGCGGAGCCAGTTGTTGTTGCCGCGGAGGGTGTTGATTTCGCCGTTGTGGCTCATGAACCGACACGGTTGTGCGCGGTCCCAGCTGGGGAACGTGTTGGTGGCGAAGCGGGAGTGAACCATGGCCAGGTGGCTCTTGTAGTCGTCTTCCCGCAGGTCGTCGAAGAAGTTCGAAACCTGGTTCGAGGTGAGCATGCCCTTGTAGATGATGACTTTGGTTGACAGTGAGCAGATGTAAAACATCAGCCCCTGCGGAACCGACCGACTGCGCAGCTTGTGGCTGGCTAGCTTGCGGATGATGAACAGCTGGCGTTCAAGAGCCTGACTATCCAGGGCATCGGCCGCTCCGATAAACAACTGCTCCATGACCGGAGCCGCAGCGCGGGCTGTGGGGCCAATGTCGGCTCCATCAGGAGAAGTGGGCAACGCGCGCCATCCGATGAGTCGCTGACCCTGTTCGTGGATGATTTGGTTGAGTGTCGTTTTGCAGTGTTCGCGAGCAGCTGGATCGGTTGGCAGGAACACGTTGCCGACTCCATAGAGTTCGGGCAGTTCTGCTCCAACTTGTTCTTCGGCGATCCGGCGCAGGAATTCGTCAGGCACGGCTGTCATGATTCCCGCGCCGTCGCCCGTATTGGATTCGCATCCGCACGCGCCGCGGTGGTCCATGTGACGCAGGATGCGGTCTGCGTCGACAACGATTTGTCGCGAGCGTTCGCCTTTCATATGCGCGACGAATCCGACGCCGCAGCTATCGTGTTCGAATTCGGGCAGGTACAGGCCGTGCGGTTCAGGTAATCCGCTGGTCGCGTGTCGCAGGTCGCTTGGTTGTGAATCCATCTTCTTCTTTCGGTCGTCCATTGTCCGGAGCGCGGCCCCAGCGGCTTTTTCCCCATCCCCGGTTTTTGCGTCGGCTGGCTCAGCCAGCGAGTAGCCGCGTGGGGGTATTTCGTGTGCCCCGTTTGGTTGACGGCTTTCGTCGGGGGGATTTCTTTTCAAGCAACAACTCAACGAATCGCGATGTTGCGATCGTGAGCTTTCGGTTGCGTTCTTGGACGACGCCGAGTGGCCTATTCCAATCCACGCCTTGCAGTTTCACGGCGCGGAGTGATCCGTGTTCAAGTTCGCGCCTTGCCGGTTGCAGTAGGACAAGGGCCACGCCTGAGTCGATTTCGACTGACCGCTTGATGTTTTCGACGTCGACAGACCGTTGGTTCGCCGTCGGATGTTCGGGCAACCAGCTCTCAGCACTTGTTACCGCCTGGCTAACCAACGACTGTGATACTTCGTTCAGCGAAGCAGCTTTTGAAGAGCTTCGTTGAGCGATGACGTCGCAGTACAGTCGGGCGGTATTGAGTTGCATGGGTGGCTATTGGGAAAACTGCGGTTACATCCAGCGTTCGTTTAGCCAGCTTAAAGCTGTGTCATGAACCCCTCAATTCGAGGCGGCGCCAAAGTACTTAGAATCCAAAGGTCGCAAAAAAAGCCCGGGCACCACTTGACGTGTGACCGGGCTCTAAAAATTTTGGGTCGAAGATTCCGCTTAGGCGGCTTCTTCCAGAATGTCTTCTTCCTCATCCTCTTCTTCGTCTTCTGAGTAGATTAGGAAGTAGATGCTGTTTGATGCCTCTTCGATGAAGTGGCGGATGTTCTCGCTTTGAATTGACTGACCGAGTGTTTCCAGGGCCGAGACGACTCGATCGACTTCATCGCTGTCGATCTCTTCGTATTCCTCGCCTTCAGCGGATTCTTCAGTCTCGTCTTCTTCTTCGAATTCCAGGACGTCGTCTTCGACGACATCTTCATCAACAAATTGTTCGTCCATTGGGAATGGCCTCCAGTACGGTCGCAGAGATGGGAGTTGGTTGGCGGGAGCCAGAGGATTTATCGGTTCTCGGGAGCCGATAGTCGGCGGCGGCAAGCTCAGAACTTGCTACACCCGACGTGCTGAGTCCGAAAGTCCGATAAGCACGGGAAGTGTGATTTGTGTGCTCAGGTAAAGATAGGAAAAGTTTGAGGTTTACCAGGTTATGCTCAGAACGGTTTCTGCGCTTGGCGGGCAGAGCCTTGAGATGTCAAAGCCACTGCGTGGCAGGTGTTAAAGACGAACGTTTCTATTGTCTTCTAGTTCGGGTAGGCAGTGATGACTCGGTTCCCCTCAACGAGGATGAGTTTGATTCGAGTTAGTCCTTGCTTCTTGCCGTGTCGTCCGCCCTTGTAGCCGATTCGGCGGCCTATCTTCACGGTGTAGGCGGTCTTGCTGCCTTGCTTGCTGGTTTCAACATCACGACTGCCGCTCTTTATCTTTTTGTATGCCTCATCGGCAAGAGCGAAAATCTGCGATTTGTCGTCGAAGACGCCGTGAACTGGCTTCGACAGGTTGTTCTTTGCATGCAGAAGGACGTGATCGTGGCCCTCTCGGCTATTTCCGGCTCGGTACACAAGTCCTTCTTTTGATTCGAAGTTTCGGCCGACCCTTGTCAGTACCTGGTCGCTTTGGCTTTTCGTTGAAGTTCCTGCTGACGTGTTGGATTCCGCCGCTGAGCCGGAATTCGTTGAGTTTGATGTCAGGTCGGGGGTGGGCGAGTCTTCCTGAACGGCAGCTTGGTTGTTGTTGCCGCCGGGGAGTTCGGTTCCCAACCACTTTTCAAGCTTTGGTTTGGCTGCGAGGTACGCCAAGCCCACGACAAGTATGAGAATCGTGGTGCCAATGGACTTCTTGTTTCCGCGGTTGCTATTGTTCATTGGGTCAACAAGCTGCTGTTTTTGTAGATCTGATAATCGGGGCAGTTTACTCTTTCTGCGGATTCTCGCGAATGCCAACTCCTGAAGCGCGATCGGGGCCTGTCCGGAACTGGATCTGGCGAATAGGTCAGTGGCCAGTATCTGTGTTTTTCCGGCTTTGGGCTCCCCTGGCTGTCGAAGGGCTGGAGAACATCGATCCCACGAAACCGGGGCTTTTGGTCGCCAATCACCAGAGCTACCTTGATCCGCTGCTGCTGGCGGTTCGGATGGATCGGCCTGTCAGCTATGTGGCCCGCGATAGCCTTTTTCGCATTCCGGGTCTTGGTTGGCTTCTTCGCAATACCCATGTGACTCCGATCAGTCGCACGGCGGCTCGGGCTGCCACCATTCGGGCGGCTTTGCAGAGGCTTGAGGAAGGCTTTCTTGTCGGGATTTTTCCAGAGGGAACCCGCTGTTCTGGTGGTGTGAGCGAATTTCGTCCAGGGGTCGCTGCGATTCTGAAGAGGTGCGACGTCCCTGTTTACCCAGTCGGAATTGCCGGAGCCGACCGGGTTTTGCCTCGCGGTAGTTGGTTCATCCGTCCCAGACGGATTCGTGTTGTGTTTGGTCCGGCGATTCCGGCAGGAGAGATGGGGGCGGTAGCCACTCACGGGTCGAAATTTGAGTTAGTGGACTTTGTTCGAGAGCGCGTCGTGGAATTGCACGACGCGGCCCAAAAGAATGTTTGATTGAGGTGTGGTTGTGGCAAAGAGAATCCTGAGTATTTCCGGGCTCCGCGGCGTAATCGGTGAAGGGTTGGATCCTGGCTATGTCGTCAACTTTGCTTCGGCGCTTGGTGCGATTTTCGAAGGGGGAACAGTTGTGCTGTCCCGCGACGGAAGGCTGACTGGACCGTATATCAAACACGCTGTGCTTTCGGGGCTGGTGGCCAGTGGATGCAAGGTGATTGATGCCGACATTGCTGCCACGCCGACCTGTGGTGTGCTGGTTCAGGAATTGAAAGCCGCCGGCGGAGTTCAAATCACTGCGAGCCACAACCCGATTGAATGGAATGGCCTGAAACCATTCGGGCCGGATGGGTCTGTGTTCGGTAAGGCAAGAGGCGAGTTGCTGCTGGATACATTGGAGAATCAGAAATTTGCGTTCCAGGAATGGTCTGGGCTCGGCAGCGTCGAAACGCTTGCGGATCCGTTTATGCCTCACATGAACCG
>CAZAIB010000049.1:0-42449 GCA_964485095.1 uncultured Planctomycetaceae bacterium
GTTGAAGGATGGGAACACGATCCGCGGCGAGCTCGGTTCAGCACATGGCTTACTACGGTCACGCGCAACGCGATTATTGACACCTTGCGACGAATTAAGCCGGACCAGAACGCGGGAGGAGGAACCAGCATGCTGCAACAGCTTCAGCGGCTCCCGCAAACACAGGAATCGGCTGCCGCAGAAATTCAGCGTGAGTACCGTCGGCAGTTGTTCCGCCGAGCTGCTGCGGGAATCCGCGACGAGTTCGAAGACGCCACATGGAACGCGTTTTGGATGACGACTGTGGACAATGTTGCCGTGACTGACGCGGCTAGTCAGTTGAGTCGCACAGTCGGTTCTGTCTACGCCGCGCGGAGCAGGGTGATGCGGCGGTTGAAAGAAAAGGTTTCGCAGTTAGAGGCCACTGATGAATAGCCAGGTTACTACTGAAGGAGTTCAGCGCTTTTGCTGTTGGGGGATGACGAATGTCAGTTGAATCTCAGCATTACGAATCGGAAGTGATTGAGCAGTTCCTGCGTTCCGATCTGCCCGAAGCGGAATTGCGGGATGTTGAACAGCACATTGAGACGTGTGACAGCTGTCGTGCGGCTCTGCATGAAACAGCGGCTGATCTGAGTTCGTGGGACGAAGCCAGCGAGTTCCTCACGAGCGACGAACACGATCTTGCGCTTAAGAACGACGACGCGTTGGTGGCGACTGAGATTCAGACGACCACAGATCCGTCGGGCGCCGCCGATTACGGAACCGATGTTCGGCAGGTTATCGCCTGGTTGGCTCCGACAGACGACCCGGCGATGTTGGGTCGAATCGGAACCTACGAAATCGCCGGTGTTGTTGGTGCGGGCGGGATGGGTGTTGTCGTCAAAGGTTTCGACAGAGCGTTGAACCGTTACGTGGCCATTAAGACGCTGGCTCCACATCTTGCCAGCAGCGGCGCCGCGCGGCGTCGGTTTGCCAGAGAAGCTCAGGCGGCAGCGGCGGTGGTTCATGACAACGTGGTTGCGATTCACGGTGTGTCCGAAGCAAACGGGTTGCCGTACCTGGTCATGCCGTACCTGCGTGGGACATCGCTGCAGAAGCGGATTGATGGGAACGGTTCGCTGAATGTTTCGGAAGTTCTGCGTATTGCCATGCAAACCGCTCGCGGCCTGGCCGCGGCGCATGATCAGGGTTTGGTTCATCGTGACATCAAGCCTGCAAACATTCTGATGGATGGAACCACAGAACGTGTGTTGCTGACCGACTTTGGTTTGGCTCGAGCCGCAGACGATGCCAGTCTTACGCATAGCGGAGTCATCGCGGGAACACCGTACTTTATGTCGCCCGAACAGGCGGAAGGTTCGAGTATCGACCATCGCAGCGACCTGTTTAGCCTGGGCAGTGTGATGTACGCGATGTGTACGGGCCGGCCGCCGTTTCGAGCGGAAACAAGCTGGGGAATCCTGCGCAAAGTATCTGATTCAACGCCGACGGCAATTCGAGAATTGAACTCTGAGATCCCCGGTTGGCTGGCTGGGGTTGTTAGTCGACTGCACGAGAAGTCGGCGGACGATCGGTTCCAGTCGGCGGACGAAGTTGCTGATTTGATGGAACAGTGTTTGGCTCATGTGCAGCAACCGATGGTTCATACGCTGCCCGAGTCGGCAAGGGTTCTGGCTAATCACGAAAGCGGCACGTCGTGGTTCGGCAGCAAGTTGGCGGTGGCTGGCGGCGGAGTGTTGTGCTGTCTGGGCCTGGCGATTTGGATGAGCACACAGGCCGGGCTGTTCGATGCGAGTGTTCCCGAAGTTGCGACACCCAGTTCGCCG
This sequence comes from uncultured Planctomycetaceae bacterium, assembly GCA_964485095.1. GTDB lineage: Bacteria > Planctomycetota > Planctomycetia > Planctomycetales > Planctomycetaceae > CAYNWT01. Next base: position 1,809 of record CAZAIB010000049.1, read on the forward strand.
CCGGAGCCGACGAGTCGTTTCGCAGAACTTCCCGCCTGGGATGACGGAACTGACGAACTGTCTGAGTTACAGAAGGCGATCGAGAAGCTCGATCAGGAGACTGCGGATTTTTGGAAGTAGCCGAATACTGATTTCAGTTGAGGATAAGTCATGAGAATGCTGTTCTTGTTGGTTGCTGGTGTGAGTCTCGCGTGCGGTAGTCAGGAGCCGGCAAAGGAGCCTGAATCGCTCGTTAAGAACGCTCCTAAAGAAGAGCTGTCGGAACTCGAAATCGCCCGCCCGATTCTTTTGAAGCTCTATCCGGAATTGGGCTTCCAGTCTGTGTCGGAACTTGGTGGCGTAATGCCGCGGGAGAAGGTCAAAGACGCTCGAGAAGCTAAAGGGTTGATCAAGAAAATTAAGGAGCTTGGACCTGGCAAGACCTGGGCGTTGATCGAGGTTCCAGCCGGTGGTGATTTGCGGCAGGGCGTCCAGCGGTACCAAGAGGTGCTGCCAGAACTTTCGATTCACACTGGGAACGCATCGAACGCCATGTTGGTTCTGGGAAGTCGTGATGACGTTGATCTGGCACGAGCTCTCGCTCGTGATATGGCTAAACTCCGGAAGCAAGTTGTGTTCAAGTACATTTCCGCAGCGGCTGCGAGGGAGCGACTCAAAGCGAAGTTTCCCAACGTCGAAATCCGCGACGGTGACGAAAAGGATTCGCTGTTGGTGACCTATTTTCGTTCTCAGAAAAACGCCATCGATGAATTCTTGAGCCAAATCGACTTACTGCCGGTGAAGTCGGTGACTATCTCGCTTCGCAACCGCCAGGTCGTGGAAGCAGCGAAGATGATCAAGAGACTCTATCCAGGAGTTGCTGTCACGACGGATTCGACAGCCAATCAACTGTACTTGCTTGTGGATGATCGGCAGCATCAACAAATTCAGAAGCTCGTGAAAGCCTTCGACGGGAATCATGAGAGATCTGTTGAGGACGCAAACGCGCGTGGTAGCCGAGAAGAGCTCCAGCGCGCCGTCCGGGCAGAGTTCGAATCGCGGCAGAAACTTCAGTTGGTTCAGATTCAAGCGCTTAAGCAAAGACTGCAGTTGCTGGAACAGCGACTTAGCAACCATAAGAAGTTCAAGGATCAGATGATTCGAAAGCGAGTCGACGCTTTGTTGGCCGATCCATCGCTGTCCAGTCGAAAGGCGTCGGCTGTGAAGCCAGAAACCGATACCAGCAGACTCGCGCAACTTGAACCGCACACGGTTCAACCGGGCGATACGCTGGGGCTGTTCATCGAGAATATTTGGGGTGCGTCGGGCTCCACTCCGCCAATCCACACCGACCCAACCGGAGTCCGTCCGCCAGCAATGGGCTACCCCATGATGGTTCGCCCCGATGGAACCCTTTCGTTGCCGATTCTTGGGTCCGTCAAAATTTCCGGGCTCAGTTTGAAAGGTGTCGAATCCAAGCTGATGCATGAGTACGCAAAGCGGGAAGTTCTGCGGGAGGGGCGGGATTTGGTCATGGTTTCGTGGATCCGACGCGCCGGTGATGTCGCGGCCCCGCGCCGTCTGTTACCGGCAGAGACGGCTCGGCAAGCAAGGTCGCAAAGTCCAAAGATTGAAGTCGGTGACACGTTGGGGCTGATAATCGAAAGCGTTCTCGGCAGTGAAGGCGAAACACCACCGATCCACACCGACCCAACCGGGCAGCGACCGCCCGTGATGGGATACCCAATAATGGTGCGTACCGATGGAACCATCACTCTGCCACTTCTCGGGAAGCATAACGTTGTTGGGCAGACACTCGGTGAGGTGGAAGTCAGCCTGGTGAAGGCATTCCGGGAGAAGGAAATTCTCAATGGTAAAGCTTCGGTCATGGCCTCGATGATCCAAAAAGCGGCGACGGTGTTCGCACCCAGTCAAGAGTTGATTGGGGCCAACGCTGATGCCGAAGGATGGGAGACGGCCGAAAGTTCTTCACTTGAGGGCTTCGGGCAACGATCTGCAGTGCCCCACACATCACAGGTTGATGCGATTGACGAGATGCGGCTCCGCACGTGGGCTCGACGCAACTACGTTCCAGCAGCCGAACGCTCAAACGAGTGGCACCCGGTTGTCCTTGAAGAGATGGCTCTTCGAGATCGAGTGCCCGGAAGTGCACTGAACGACGTCCGGATTATTCGAACCGCGTCGGAGTTCGCCGAGAAGCTTGACGAACTCAACCGCAACGGTGATAGGCGACGGCACGAAATCATGGTTAAAGAACTCGACGTCCAAGTGCACATCATCGAAGGCGCACTGCGAGCTGCCAACTCTTCGCTGGACTCAGCCAGGGAACAACTAGCTCTTCTCGAGCGAATGCACAGACGTGGCTATAGTGCGCAAGGTGAGCCGACCTCGGAGCGAGCGGCCGTAACGCGTGCTGAAGCCCGAGTCGCTTCCCTCAACAAGCTTCTTGAACTGTATCGGTCGGTCAGATCTCAGCCAGAGAAGCCCAAACCCAATGGCGGAAAAGCTCCCCAAGGCAGATGATGGAACCGAAGCAGACGCTGCAGCCTGCATCGCAGCCGATCCTAGCTTTGTTAGGGCTACGAATATCGACAACAGTGAACTTTTAGTTTCAACAGTTCATCAGTCTGTTCTGGGAGAGTTATAACTGCCCCTATCTCCTGAAGCAGTTTAGCCTGGAAGGTTTCACTCGACCTTGATGGGCGGGGCTTGATGCGATGAGATACCAAGTTGGATTTAACGGAAGGAACATTCGGCTTGGAGAGTACATGAAGTACAGAGGTAGGTCATGCCTGCTACTGTGTGTGGCATGGCTTCCACTCTCGCTGACGCGGAAATGCTCGTTGAGTCAGCTGCTAAGGGCTGACGCTTGGTGGACACTAAACAATGGCAACAAACAGCGGACCGGAGATGTCAAGGACCAGCTACGGACGTTCTTCGAGGAATCAACCAAATCCCTACAGTCACCCAGAGCCGAAGGCATCCAGTACCAATGGTAGTCAGAAGCAAGGCTGGCTTCGTGCTCCCTTGTTTACGTTATTGGTGACCTGTGGGTTGGCTATCGTAGTGGGGCTATTCGCAGCAGCTACACGGCCACCAAGTTGGCGGACATATTTAGTATTAGCAGGTTGTGTGTTTCTCTGGGCTCGGGTTGCATTCCGGCGATCACGGTCCATGGTTCTCGTTGGATTGATTACCACAGTCATTGTGTTCGCTGACCTGCCGATCCTTGCGCTGTTGGGAGGAGACAGTGTTTGGGTGAGCCCAGTTGCATTTCTTGTGATTAGCGGCACGGGAGTCGCCTGTTCAACTTTTGCCCGGCGGTGTGACCACAGGGTCGAGGGTGCAGTGTTGTTGGTGATCTATAGTGTCGTGGCTTCACTTGTCATAACAAACCTATCAACCAGTGACTGGTCCGTTGGACTGTTCACATCGGCATCGTGAGAATCCGGAAGACAGGGACACCATGGTCTTCAGGAAATGGTGAGTGGCGGACCGAGTCGGTCATTTACAGGGAGCCTTGGGCATGACTTTGAGATTTACGAATGTTGGACCGAAGCGAATACTGAGAATTACGATTATCCTCGGTGTCATAGTCTTTGTGGGATACCTGGCAGTGAACTCGCGCAGTGCCAGGAACGGACAAAGCGCAGAGCATGAGCTCACCCAAAGAGATGGGCTTCCTGATACGCCCTCGGTGTCGGGCTTTGGAGAAGTTGCTCCTTCCCAATTGGAAACGTTCAATTTGGACGATGTCGTGGTTTCATATTTTGGCGGTGCCATTGCGGAGGTGACTCAAATCAATATCGTTGGGCGACGGCACGGTTGGAGCTTGGTATACGACTTTGGTGGTAAGAGTCTGCTCGCGGCACAGCAGTTTCATGAAGGTACGCCGCATGGAGGCCAGTTTTTTTGGGCAGGGTTAGGAGGGGGGCTTCCTAATACGCCTTACTCATTTGGTGTTTGGGAGAAAGGAAAGCCCCTAAGAGGGATTTTTCGGCCCGCAGGTGATACTGCTGTCATGTTGGATGAGGACCGAGGTTACCTGCTTGGCGATAATGGCCCGCCACCAACGATGGTCCTGTTGGACGGTGAAGGAGGCCGTCAAGACGTTACTTTCGACGACTACGTAAGTACTGACAGAATTAGGGCGGACCGCGACATCCTACGGTCATTTCAAGAATTGCGGGCGGTGGCTGAGTACTGTTGCAATCTCGAAGTGAGAAAGCCTGGTCAATGACCAATATGTAGCCTGGCAATTTGTGACTCTGCGACTCACGTCTCTGATGGGTCTAGATTCTGGTCCAACATTGAACGTGGACATGTGTATCAAGTCTGGTATTATATAAAGGTACCGGGACGCGGCCGGTGCTGAGATTTACAAATCATATCAGCTGGTTCGCGTCCGGCGGTGTCAAACGGTGGCGCTATGCAACGGTCCTCATGGTTTCTCGCTATTCTCGCGGTCAGCAGCGTGACAGGCTGCACCAGCCAAGTGGATAGCACCGCCGAACCACAGAGTGCAAACGCCGAACCGCAGAGTGCAAACGCCGAACCACAGATCGCGAACACGGAAGCGCAGATCGTGGACACGGAAGCGCAGAGCACGAACACGGAAGTGCAGAGCGATGACGTCAAGAAGCAGACTGCCATCAAAAAACAGCCTGCTGCCGCCAAGATCGGAAACCAAGTCGCGGTAACGGAGAAACGAATTCGTGAACTGGTCGAACAGCTGGCCTCCAAGAACTCGCGGCCGACTAGCGGTAGCCAGTCGCAATTCTTTGATCGCCCCGATGACTGGAACGAGAAACACCAAGAGAGGGTCTACGAGGCCAGGGAACAGTTAGAAGCCATGGGGAAGTCGGCATTTCCCATACTCCTGCAGAACCTCCACGATGACCGCTACTCGCTCACTGCGTCTTACGCGGCCGAAGTCAATCATTGTGTTGGCGAAGTCTGCAGCCTAATCATTACTTCCACTATTCTCAGTGGGACTGGCTCCGGGTCCGGGTACAAATCTCGAAAGGGCGCGGATGGGGAAACTCACATGTCCCCAAGTTACTTTTCCGAGAAGTATGATGGAGATCTCGAACGGTGGTGGCGTGAGAACGGGCAGAAGAGCATGCGTCGAGTGCGGTTGGATATTCTGGAATGGCGGATCGCGCAGGAAGCACGAATCGGTTTCCCGCCAGACGGGAGCGGACAGGAATTGTTGACTAGGATCAAAGACAAACTGAAGGAACTTCAAGCGTCTGATTGACGCGGCATCGACTGCACTGAACGAGGGTCAGCCGTTAAGGGCTGACGATTGCCTGATGAACTCAACCAGTGCGATTGCGTTTGCCAGGCGCTTGCCTGCTCGGCCGCGGAGGGTGGTTGGCTGGCGGCGAACGCCGAGCGCTGCGAGCAGGTCGCTTAGGGTTCCTTTTTGGTCTACGTCGCGGAAGTCGATGGATGTCAGGTTGATGCACGGGATGCAGTCGGCGTCGACTTGCTTTAGCAGGCTGCGTGCTCCTTTGTTGTAGACGACTAAGGTGTCTGTGGGGTGGATGAACGATTGCCAGGCGGATGAGAACTGGTCGGGGTTGATGGCGTTTGCGAAGTCAGCGTCGGTTAGTTCCATGTGTGCCAGGATAGATGCTGGAATTGGGCGAGGTGGCCGGACGGTGGTTTGAAATTGTTCTCCGGATTCCAATCGCTGAGCGACCCAGAAAACCGGCACGCTGGGGTGCCTTCGCTCGCGACCGGGCGGGACGGATTCGCCGTAGGCGATGACAATGTTGTTCGCGTTGCCCAGCAATGCGGTGGGGATGTTGGTGGCGATGCGGTTTTGGTGATCTGGCTTGGCAACGTGCCGTGGGTTGGCGGTTCCGATGACGGCGATGTGGCGGTCAATCATGACGTTGAACGCGGTGAGCAAGTCGTCCAAGCCGTTTGTGTTTGGTTCCAGTGAACGCAGTAGATCGACTGTGGCTTCAACGGTTGAGAGCGCTTCGATTGTGGGTTCGCGGCGGATGCGGTACTGGCTGGGGTTGACCGGATCGATGCGGTACTGCGGTAAGTCTCGCAGCCACGGGATGTCGCGCATCATGGTCTTGGCGTGATGCCAGGTTCCGTCGAGAACCACAATCTGATCGGGGCGGTCGGCGATCGGGACGTCGTCGATTAGCTTTGCGTTCTCGCCAGGATACAGCAGGCCAGCTCCCGTTGTGAGGAGGGATTGTGCCTGGGCAAGTTTGGGCGTGAATCCGACTTCAACTCGGGAGTTCACCAGCGATCGGTTCACGATGCGGGCTGTGTTGAACGCATGGAACCGTTCGCGCGTGTGTTGCAGGATTAGGATCTGCGTGCGGTTCTCGATGCGGGGGATGATGTCGCAGAAGCACTGAGTCGTGGGTCGGTAGCAGTCGTAGCAACGCTGTCGGTGCGTTTGTTGCTGGTCTGTTGTCGGTTGCTCGGGTTCCATCGGCGGATGGTATGCGAGTCGTGGCCCATTGTCGCCGGACTCTCCGAGTCCGGTTTGGGTGCGCGGATGGTGTGGTCGCGTGTGCGAGGGACCGAACTCGGAGAGTTCGGCGACTTACTCGTAGCGGAGGGCGTCGATGGGGTCTAGCTTGCTGGCCTGGCGGGCGGGGTAGAAGCCGAAGAACATGCCGACAGCGGCAGCGAACACCAGTGCGACGACTGCTGCAGGCAACGAGACCTTGATGGGCCAGTCGCTGCCTTCCGATAGGTTGTTGATGAGCGTGATAATGCCAACGGACGCTGCGTATCCCATTGAAACACCAATGATGCCGCCGAACAGGGACAGGATGACAGACTCGATTAAGAACTGACGCAGGATGTCGCCGCCTCTGGCACCGACAGCCATGCGGATGCCGATTTCACGAGTTCGTTCTGTGACCGACACCAGCATGATGTTCATGATGCCGACGCCACCTACCAGCAGTGAGATACCCGCGATTGCGGCCAGCAGCGCTGTCATGGTTCCCGTGATGATGCCTACGATCTCGGCAATTTCCTGACCCGTCCGGACGACGAAATCGGATTTCTCTCCAGCAAGGATCCCGTGGCGATCGCGGAGCAGTTGTTCGATTTCGGTTTTGGAGTCTTGCACAACCTCCTTGGATTTCGCCGAGACGACGATTGCGTGAACTTCTTTGAACATCGATCCGGTGAGGCGTTTTTGAGCGGTGGTGTAAGGCATCAGGACAATGTCGTCCTGGTCTTCACCGGTCATGCCGGCTCCCTTTTCTTCCAGCACGCCGGTTACTGTGAAGGGGATATTTCGAATGCGGATTGTCTTTCCGAGTGGGTTGGTGGTCTGAAATAGCTTCCGAGCAACGGACCGACCGATCACACACTTCTTCGAAGCGGCTTTGATATCGCGTTCTGAAAAGAACGTTCCATACTCGATGGGCCATGCGCGGACCTGTAGGTAGTCGGCTCCGACTCCAAACATTTCTTTAGGGGCCATGTTTGAGTTGCGGTAGATTAACTGGCCACCCGTTCCGACCAGCGGGGACGACGCGCGGACCGCAGGGCATTCCCTGGGCAATGCATCTGAGTCGGCCGCTGTGAGGCTTAGACCGGCTCCACTACTCACGCCGCCGCGGCGTTGTTGGGCGGGCCGCACGATGATGAAGTTGGTTCCAAACGAATCCAGTTCGCCCAGCACCATGCCACTGGCGCTCTGTCCAACGGACACCATTGTCGTGACTGCCGCGATGCCAATGACCACGCCGAGTACCGTCAGTCCCGCTCTAAGCTTGTTCCGGAAGATAGCTCTGATGGCGATCCGGACTGTCAACATGATGTTCACGTTATGGTTTTTTCTTCTTGTCGATGCCGATGACCAGCTGAGTGTCTTTGGTGACATCGCCCGAAATGAGTTCGGTGTATTTGTTGTCGCTGATGCCGACAACGACTTCGATGGCTTTCAGTAAGTCGCCTTCCTGAACCCAAACGTGACGCTTTGTTCTGTTGCGGCTGACTTCGACTCGCTCGTCAACGGTCAGTTCGGGCTTTTCACTGGTGTCCTCTTCGTCTTCCTCCGAAAAGCCCTCAAGAAGCGGTTTGTCTTCTTCGCGGACCAGTTCGATTTCGGGCAGGTAACGCAGGGCGGAGTTTGGGATTCGTGTGATCTTGTCTTTCTCTTCAATGCTGAAGGTCAGGTCGGCGGTCATGCCTGGTAGCAGTTTGAGATCAGGGTTCGCGACCGCAAGTTGAACCGGATATGTGACGACGTTTTGGTTTACCGCGGAGCTCATCCGAATCTGTTCGATGCGCCCGACAAAGACTTCGTCGGGGTACGATTGAACCGAAACGCGAACCGTGCCTGGTGCGTCAGGGTGAGCGTCTTCCCATTCTTTCGCGCGACGAATGCGGCCAAGGTCGGTTTCGTCGATGGATGCCATGACCAACATTTTTTCACGCATGCGTGGTGCGATGGTGAAGAGTTCGGGTGTTTGGAAACTGGCTGCGATGGTTTGTCCGTCTTCGATTTTTTTGTCGATGATGATTCCCGAAACGGGAGCCACAATTTTTGTGTATTCCTGGTTCGCTTCTGAGTTAAGCAGGTTGGCGGCTGCTTGTTTGACTCCGGCTTTCGCGACATCGATTTGCGCTTCGAGTCCGATTTTTTCGAACCGATAACGGTCCATTTCTGTATCCGAAATGTAGTCGGCGTTTTCTTTCCGTAACCGGTTCGCTCGATCAAGATCGCGTTCGGCTCTCTTAAGTTGCGCCTTCACGCGGGCAAGGTCAGCTTGGCGGGTTGATAGCGCGGCTTCATCGCGAGCGACGGCGGCGTCGTAGAGCTTCGGGTCAACCTTGGCCAGCAGTTGGCCTTTCTCAACCGTGTCGTTGAAGTCAACGTGTAGTTCAGTCAGTGGTCCGGAAACGAACGAACCGACCTGGACTTTGAGAACCGGTTCGACGGTTCCGGTCGCCACGATGGCGTCGCTGATTTTGCCTTCGTCTGCCTGAACGGTTCGGAAGTTGACTTTGTTACGTTCTTTGTACCACTTCTCAATCGGCTTTCGTGCGGCGAAGCCGATGCCGCCAAGGATGGCAAAGAAGACGATTAGTTTGAGGAGAAACTTCATTGGTCGTTATCAATGAGGACAGGGTTTTGGGTAAGGGTACCAGAGTGGTTCGCGAAATGTGTGCGGATGTTGGGTTGTTTCGTTTGAGCGGCAGCCTGCATTGTCCAAAGCCCGTTTTTCGTTGCAATTCACGGTGGCCGGTTCGCTTGTTTCTACGGCGTTTTGGATGCTGGCGTATCAGTTTGTAGGCAGAGATCCGGAAGTTGTTTGCTGGTATTCGGGACGGGGTGGTGGCCGCAATGTCGATGGCCTTCGTTTTAGATCGGTTGGTGTGTTGGGAAGGTGAATGGAACAGAACCGGGAGGCTGCGGCAGCTGCAAATTGTTTGCGTTCGGCAATCAGAATCAACGTGATCGGATTGGTTTTAGAACAGAAATATCGCCACACACAGCCTAACCGACAAACAGTGCCGCGCGAACATTGGGTGCAGTGACGAACACGTGCGGCTGTGTTCGGTTGAACTGCGTGGCGATGCGGGACGTCGCAACTAGCGACGGTTATTGGCTGGCGTTACGCTTGGGATAACGCGACCTGTTGTTTCAAGCGAATGGCCGATTATCCATGCCGGACACGAATGACGCTGAGCCGAATCCAGGATCTGATTCTGACTCCGTTGGCAGAGACCCGTATCGGTTGGATCCTGCGAAGGTTCAGGATCCGCCGAGCACGTTCTTAGGAACGCTTCCGTACATTGGGCCAGGGTTCATTTTGTCTGCGTCTATCGTGGGCAGTGGTGAACTGATCGCGACAACCATCGTGGGTGCGAAGGCGGGCTTCGTGTTGATGTGGTTCATCATCTTCAGTTGCCTGGTCAAGGTTGCTGTGCAGTTGGAGTTTGGCAAGCACGCGATCAGTTCCGGCGAATCCACGATGCAGTCGTTGAACGCGCTGCCGGGGCCAAGATGGGGCAGTGCGAACTGGTCTATTTGGACGTGGTTGTTCCTGATGATTTTCAAAATGATGCAGGTCGGCGGAATCGTTGGTGGCGTGGTGCTGGCTCTGGAACAGTTCTTTCCTGCGATCGGGGAAATGCCACTGCGTGCGGTGGTGACGTACGGCGTTGCGGTTTCGGTTTCAGTGTTGGTGTTTCGCGGCTACTACATGCTGATTGAGAAAGCCTCGTTGATCATGATTGGCGTGTTTACGCTGTTCACGATGGCGTCGCTGGTGGCGCTGCAGCAGACTGAGTTTGCCATTGGTATGCAGGATCTGATTGATGGCATCGTGCCGTCGGTTCCAGCCACCACTGCGATCGCGTTTGCTGCTGTGGGAGCGTTCGGCATCACGGGTGTCGGTGGCGATGAGATTATGGCGTACAACTATTGGTTGATTGAAAAAGGCTACGCGTCGTACACCGGACCTCGAGACGATTCGCCCGAGTGGGAAGCGCGTGCGAAGGGCTGGATTCGCGTGATGTACTGGGACGCGATACTGGCGATGATCGCATACACCGCGATGACCGTGATGTTCTATCTGTTGGGCGCAGCGATTCTGAACCGCCAGGGATTGGTTCCTGAGAGCGGTGAGTTAATCAGTACGCTGGGGAACATGTATACGGAGTCGCTGGGCCCGTGGGCTCGATCTGTGTTTATTGTGGGCGCGATTGTGGTTTTGTACTCCACGTTGTTCGCTGCACTGGCGGCGTGGACGCGCATGTTTGCGGACGCGTTTGGGCGGGTGGGGCTGTACCAGTTTGAGAACCAGAAGTCGCGTAAGTTTGCGATCGGCATTTTGGCGTGGCTGATTCCCGCTGGATGGGGCACGCTGTTTTTGTTTATGGGCAAGCCCGCGATGATGGTCATTCTGGGTGGAACATCGACGGTGGTGATTTTGCTGATTGTTGTTTTCGCGGCCATTTACTTTCGGTTCCGCCGGCTGGATAAGCGATTGGTCTCGAACAAAATGTACGACGCGTGGTTGTTGCTGAGTTCTGCAGCGATCACGATTGTTGCCGTGTTGAGCACGAAGAGTGTGTACCAGGAAGTCGTGAAACTGTTTGCTGGCGAGTAGTTGCAAGAAAAAAACGACGGACGCTTTGGGGCGCCCGCCGTTTTGGTTCTCGCTGGATTTTCTTACAGGTTTGCGAATTCATCGTAGATGCAGAGTGCCAGGTCAATGGCTCTGGCGTTTGCGTTGTTGACGATAACTCCTTCGACTGAATTTAGGTTTAGTGTTCCGCCAAAGGTCGAGCCTATCTGGTTAGCGGAGTCGCCTCCGGACCCTCCGTTGATGGTCGTGTCTCCCTGAATGTCGAGGTCCATGGCATAGAATTCGTCGTTGCCGCCCGAGAGGCTTACCGACAGATCGTCGTTCGTATCGAGTTCGGCAAGAACCACAAAGTCGTTCCCGGATCCGGTCTTGATCTGAACGTCGTTCAGGACTTCCATGTCGCCGGCAACGACACCATCGCGGCCACGTCCGGTGTTTATCAGCAAGTCACCGACCTGCATGTCGTTGCCGCCAATGCCGACCTTGTCGTTTCCGCTGCCAGTGTTCACGTTGATGGAGTCCTGGACGTCTGTGGATTCCAGGTAGAATGTATCGTTTCCGTTTCCGGTTTTGACCCGAACGTCATCACCGACCTGGCCATGTAAGAATGCGATGTGGTCGCTTCCGCGACCACCTTTGATCTGCACGTCGTCGCCAACATCCATGTCCTGCATGACCAGTGTGTTGTTGCCGCCCGCAGCGAATGAAACTACCACATCGTCAGGAACGTGACGCGTGAGGATGACCATGTTCTGGACGCCATTGACTGTGGTGCCCTGTAGTCCTTCCACTGAAATTGAGGCACCGCGTTGCGTCACTCGCAGGGTGTTGTCGGCTGAGTCGCCTGTGATCTTGAGATCACCGTTTTGGAAGTTGACGGTGACGTTGCTGAGGAGAACGCGATCTTCCAGGGCTTCTGTCGGTTGAGCGGTTGCTCGAGTTCGTCGTTTCTTGGCAGGACGGCTGAGTGCGGCAGAAGCGAGTGAGAGGAGGTTCTTCATGGTTCTATTCCTTTGTTTTTTGGAGGTGTGGTTGTCTTCACACCTTCACGAACGAGGGAATAGAGGGCTGTTACAGGAAATTCAGGATTTCTATCAGGAAGATTTGAGATCGAAGATTTGAGATTTGAGATTTGAACCAGAATCTGAAATCTCAGTCCTCTGCTGGCCTGTCCGCGTTGGCCCAGTTTCCATCTGAATCCTGCCCCGCCACAACGACTCCTTTGGCGTCCCAGCCGAGACCCGCTTTTACCGATGCATGAGCGTACCGCAGTGTGAGTCCGCAGCGGCGACGATGGGAATCGTTGGCTTCGGAACCGTGTAGCAGCAGGTCCGAGTGAATCGACATTTGCCCGGCTTTCAGGATGTCGTCGATTGGTTCACCGTATTGTTCGGGGTTCTCAACGGTTTGGTTCAGAACGTTGTCTTCGTGAGAACCGCTGGGCCGATACGTCAGGTGCCCGTGATGGTGAGAACCTGAAATGAACCGCATGCACGCGTTCTCAACATCCGCGTCATCGATCGCCAGCCACACGGTTACTGCGCGGGTTGGGGTGAGCGGCCAGTAGCTGGCGTCCTGGTGCCACGCAACGGCTTTGCCATCGCCCGGCATCTTGCAGAAAAAGTGAGAACCCCAACCCACGACGTCGTCGCCCAGAATGTCTTTCACGTGGGCGACGATTTTGGAATTGGTAAGCAGATCGTAGACGCGGCCGTACTTCAAATGCGCGGTGCTGATTGAGTAGCTGTCGCCGCCTTCTGCGATGACCTTCTCCAACAGTGCGTCGAAGTAGGCGCGAATGTCGGCCATTTCTTCGTCGTTGAAAATTGAGATGGGTCGGATGTAGCCGGCTGTGTTGAACTCAGCAACATCGGCGGATGACAGTGTCTTCGCGTTGGCTGGCTCCGCAGGGTAGAACCGAAGATCGCGCTGGCTGGATGCGAGTTCGTCTTCATCGGGGATCATTTTGAAGTCAGACATGCGATTGTTCTTCACTATGTGTTCACGCGCGGTGTGCCAGAGGCGGCGAGAGTCGTCGGTCAGTACGAGGCGTTGAATTCAGGCGTTTGGTGGTTCATCCGGAAGTTTGTGAACCAAGACGCGGGCTCAGCCGTTGAGGTGTTTGCTTCGTACAGGTAACTTCGGAAGACAAGATTGTCTGTTGTAAGTATCTCGTCTGCAAATCCCCCTTGCATTGTGAAGAGAAGTGTCTTGTTTCGATTGAATGTTCGAAAACCCTGGTTTGTGCTCGCGCTGATGCTGCTGTTGCATGTGTCGAACGCGGCGGCTGAGGATTTGACGCTAAACGTTAAAGGTGTGAATCCAAGGTTTCGTTCACAGGCACCGGTTCCGATTGAAGTTACGCTGAATTGGAATTCCAGCAAGCTCATAGAAGGCAAGCTGCGGCTGGAAGTCACGGATTCATTCAGCAAACTGTTGGTCTACGAGAACCCCGATATCGCGATGGGGTTCGGCGACTTCGTCCAACGAATTGTGCTGCCGCCCATGTCGAGTGAGTCCGGGGAGGTTGATATCAAAGCGACTTTTGCGTCGCCGACGTGGGGCAACTACGAGCTTGGTTCGTTCAAACTGAAGATCCCGGCCGAATGGCGGCGGCAGATGCTGATTGGCCTGGTGACACCCGCCGGTGATACGGCTGTCAAAGGTGTGTACGAGTATTTGGATGGTATTAGTCTCGATCGGTACCGCCCGGCTCGTCAGAGTTCGAACGAACAGGTTTCGGCGTCGAGTGAATTTGACGTCATCAACGTTCGCTTTGGAACACGCGACCTTCCCACTCGGGCAGCACCACTGTGCGCTTACGATGTTGTCGTGTTGGCGGCGGATACGCTGCAGGAGCTTAATTCGTCACAACGAACCGCACTTTTGTCGTGGGTCGATGCCGGTGGCAGTTTGTTGGTGGATGCATCGGGGCTGGTGACCGACAGTGAGTGCGCGTTTCTGAACGAACTGGCCGGTCGGATTCGCGGCGAGAACGCGTTCCTGCCGGACGGGAACGATCGTGTTGTGAGTACTCAGTCCATCGTCTACGAGCGACGCGGGTTCGGTCGCGTCGTTGTTGCGACTGATGGTCCAGCAAAATTTTCTGAGGCGGAAAGGTTCAAAGCGACCTGTTGGTTGTGGAAGGTTCGGTCGCGAACGCAAGAGCTGATTCAGAAGAAGGGCAAGTGGAAAGACCTGGAGGTCCAGAAACGTCCGATACCCAGGGACTACAATGCAGCGTCTATGGTCGATGAGCCGAGTTCGGAAGTTGTAATGCTGGAGGCCGTCGTGCCGCCATACGCGCCCAAGCCACTGCGGTCGGGCCTGGAGTTGCCCCAGTCGTTGTTGCCGGATTCGGTTGAGGTCGTTCCGTTGCCAGTGGTCATGTTGGTGCTGGGTTTGTTTCTGCTTGTCATCGCGCCGGGCGATTGGTTCCTTCTGGGTTGGCTGAAGAAGCGAATGTTGACCTGGCTGTTTTTTCCGGCCATGTGTTTGCTGTTTACGGGCATCATGGTTTTCCTGGCGTACCAGTACATTGGGAAAGAAGACTATCGCACTGCGCTGCGGTTCGTTGACTGGGCAACCGCTGACCGGGTCGCTCGGATCACAGATGTCGAAACGTTGTTCACTTCAACGGCCAGCCCGATTGAAGTCGAACTGTCGAACCAGTTGTTCTCCCCGGTTAACACGGACGGCAGCGTGGACTGGCAGGCCAATGGGCCCGGTTATATGAACAACACGCGGCTCACACGTGAAGACCGTAAGGAGCCGCCTCGGCCAACGATTACCGGCAGGCCGACAACGCTGTTCACCGTTGAGCTACCGGTGAAGAAGTGGTCTCCCACCGTGTCTCGATACACCAGTTTTCCATTGGATTCCAAAGACACACCCACGGTGGATTGGGCCGGCGCCAGTGCTGCGGAAGTGTTTTCTGATCCGGAAGCGCTGGTTGATAAGTTGCAGGAAGCAAACGTTGGCGCGGGTGTGATTGTCCTGCGAGGTGACCGCAAAACCAAACCGCGCGTTGTTGATGAACGGACTGCTGACTTCATGCGTGTCGCCATTGAAGCGTCCGTTCGGTCAGCCAACGCTGGCTTGTTTTCCGTTGTATCTGGGTTGTCTCCGAACGGACATGAGAGCCTGGAAGATGTTGCGGCTTTGGATGTCACCGATCCGGATGAAGCGTTGGTTCTTGCTGTATTTGGGGCCGCGAATGATGTCATCGTGCATCGGCGAATGTTCCACAGGGAAGAAAGCGCGGTGGGGCGATGAGTGAGGTTCCGGCGGTTAAAGTTGAAAACCTGTGGGCCACTTATGGAACCTTCAAAGCGGTTCGCGGAATTTCGTTTGAAATTCCCAAAGGCGAAGTGTTCGGGTTTATCGGACCCAATGGAGCCGGCAAGTCGACGACTCTGAAGATTCTGGCCACACTGAAGACACCCGCGTTTGGCGATGTCTCGGTCGATGGGTTGTCAGTGGTTCGTCATACTCAGGAGGTTCGCAAACGCATTGGCTACATGCCCGATTCGTTTGGCATCTACGAAGACCTGACCAGCGAAGATTTTCTGCAGTTCTTTGCGGCCGCGTACCAACTACCGCTGGAACAGCGAGAACAGACGATTGGCGATGCGTTGGAGTTGGTCGGTCTGACACACAAACGCGGGGTTCCGGTGGATGGACTTTCGCGGGGAATGAAGCAGCGGCTTTCGATCGCTCGTGTGCTGCTGCACGATCCATCGGTTCTACTGTTGGACGAACCCGCCAGCGGCCTTGACCCTCGAGCCCGAATCGAAATGCGGGAGTTGCTGAAGGCGCTGCAGGAGATGGGGAAGACGATTCTGATTTCCAGTCACATTCTGCACGAACTGGCGTACCTGTGTACGCGGATCGGAATTGTTGAAGCTGGGCAGATGGTTGTCGAAGGTTCTCTGGACGACATTTACCAGCGGTTGGGAGTGCATCAAAACGTGCAGGTTCATGTGAGTAACCTGACGGACGGAATGTTGGGTGCCATTAAGAGTATTCGCGGCGTCGCGGATGTTGATGTTCAGGACGAACGGTTGGATGTGCAGGTGAAGTCACAGGAACTCTCCGCTGAGGATCTTCTGGACGAAATCCACAAGCTGGGGGCGAAGATTCGTTTGTTCCATCCGGAAGCGATGGATATGGAACAGGTCTTCATGCGTCTGACGACGGGGCTGACGTCATGAAGTCGGCTATCTACCGCGCGGTACAACTGCCGCTGCTGATCATTGAGCTAAAACGCATGGCGGCGTCGAAGCGCACGTACGTGTTTCGGTTTGTCTACGCGGCGACGTTGTTTGGCGTTGCTTGTTGGCTGTTCTTTTCCGCTTCGGCCAGCAATGCATCGGCGCTGGGCCGAGGGGCAACTCTGTTTAGGCAACTTGTGAATGTGCAGTTTGCTGGTCTGTGCCTGGTCATCCCGGCGATTACGTGTGGAGTGATTGCCGAAGAGAAAGGCCGCGAGACGTTGGGGATACTGTTGTTGTCCCCGCTGGGTGGGTTCCGCATTGTGACTCAGAAACTGATGAGCCGTCTGGTTCCGATGTTCTCTTTTGTTTTGCTTTCGCTTCCTTTGCTGGCCGTTGCGTATAGCTATGGCGGCGTTAGCGACCCGTTATTGGTGATGGGCACGGTGATTTTACTGCTGACGTGTCTGCAGGTCGGGGCGTTGAGTGTGCTGATGTCGGTGTTGTGTCGAACCACCGTTGTGGCGTTGATGTCCACGTACGTGATTATTCTGCTCACGTTTTTTTCGTGTGTTGCTTTGTGGCCACTCTACTATTTGCCGACCGGGCCTGAGCCGGTTGTGAGCCTTTGGCCGGTGGTGCTGTGCCTGGTATTTTCAGGCGTGTGTATTTTTGCTGCCGCGTTGAGCCTGGTCAGTCGCGTGTTTCAGAGCACGCAAAACTACCTGTTGCAGTTTCAGGGATCTGTCGATCGGTTCGCTGCTGATGCCAATCGGCTTGTGGGCAACATTGAACTGCTGCAGGAGACGAACAACAAACCGAAGTTCAAGCCCGTCCAGTGGCGCGAAACTGATCGCCGCTCACTGGGACGCAAGCGATACCTGATTCGGGTTCTGATTCTGGTTGAACTACCGCTTATCTTCATCGCTGCACTGGTGACTCAGCCAATCGGGTTATCTCACAGTGCCCTGCGGGTGATGTTGTGGCTTGGTGGAGCGATATTGCTGGGCACGTACGGCGCGAGTTTGATTGCCGGCGAACGTTCGCGCAATACGCTGGATGTACTGCTAACGACACCGCTGGCGGGGCGAACGATTCTTATCGAGAAGAGCAGTGGGTTGCGGCGGTTGGTATTGGTGGCGGCTGTTCCGTTGATGACGCTGCCTATCATTGAGTACATGCGACAGCCGGGAGTGCTGAATGGTTTCGAAGTGAACATCATGAGCTTCGTGTGGTCAGTGGTTGCCGCGCTGGTTTGGCTGCCGGCGATTGCATGGTTTGCTTTGTGGGTCAGCACGCGTGTTCCAAGTCAGACGCGAGCATCGTTGTTGGTTCTTGGGACGTTGGGGTTGGTGATTTTGGTTCCGACCATCGTGGTCGCGGTTCTCAAAACAAGCGGCGCTTCAGATTCGGTTGTGAACCTGTTGGCGCTGTTTGGTCCGGCGCAGATTCAGGCGACACTTAGCCCGTTTGCAAAACAGTATTTCGGATTGCCAACGATTCCTGCGTGGATTCTGATTGTGCACTTCGCCGTCGTGGCCAGCCTGATTTTCGTGTTCAGGTGGCTGGCTTTGCGAGATATCGAAGTCACACTGGGGCGGATTCCGGTCGGCTTCGTTCTTGACGAAAGCAAAGCACCGAAGGAAGCCCTGGAGGCAGCGGCGAAGTCGTAGCGACCAGTTCCGGTTGAGATCGGTCAGATTCCGGGAATCGAAGTTGAAGTGGGCACGCTGCTCCTGATATCAGTCGTCGGACAAACTCTGTTCGCGTGGTTTCCACGCGACCGGTATTAGAGGCTGGACGACAGGCGAGGAATGGGCGGTTACCCGCACCGACGTCTGAGGTCGGGGATTGACGTTGTGATTGAGAAAATTGTTTCAGGCGGACAAACCGGCGTCGATCAGGCGGCTCTTGATTGTGGTATCGAACTGGGTTTTCCGATTGGCGGGTGGTGCCCGGCCGGCAGGCGGTCTGAACGCGGACGGATTCCAGACGCCTATCCGCTGCAGGAAACCGAGTCTGCCAACTATGCGGTTCGAACGCGTTGGAACGTGCGAGATTCGGACGGCACGTTAATCGTAAGCAGCACACCGCTTACAGGTGGTACCGCTTTGACGCTAAGCATGGCTAAATCGCAGGGCCGGCCCACGTTTTCAGCCGACATCGACGATCACGAAAACCTGGCAAACCTGTTTGCGGACTGGATTACAGAGAATAGAATCCGTGTCCTGAACGTCGCCGGCCCCAGGGCGAGCAGCGATCCTGAAATCTACGATCGCTCCCGCATGCTGCTTAACAACTTGCTGCAGCCCTTCGTGACGACCTGATTCACGAACGCTCCGGACGACGAACCAACCGAACACACTCGCGCGAAACCACCGCGCCTTTTGACCACGAAACAAAGACGGCAAACGAGAGAAGACAATGGCACAGCAATACATCATGTCGATCGAGGAACTGACCAAGATCCACGACGACAAAGAGGTTCTCTCCAATATCTGGCTCTCGTTCCTGCCTGGTGCAAAGATCGGGGTTCTTGGAAACAACGGAGCAGGCAAGAGCACGCTGCTGCGAATCATGTCGGGCGAAGACAAGGACTTCGAAGGTACGGTTCGACCTGCGAAGAACATTCGCATTGGCTACTTCAAGCAGGAACCAGAACTGGATCCTGAAAAGAATGTTGACGACTGCATTCAGGAAGCCGTTGCCGAATCGCAGGCGATCCTGGACGAGTACAACGAGATCAACCTGAAGTTCGGCGAAGACATGTCGCCGGAAGAGATGGAAAAACTGTTGGAACGCCAAACCAAGGTGCAGGATCAAATCGATCATGGCAACCTGTGGGAACTGGACCGAACGCTGCAAGTTGCTGCCGATGCGATGCGACTGCCGCCAGCCGAAGCACTGGTGAAGACACTTTCCGGTGGTGAGAAACGTCGTGTCGCGATGTGTCAGATCTTGCTTAGCAGCCCGGACATGTTGTTGCTTGACGAACCAACGAACCACCTGGACGCCGAATCTGTCGCGTGGTTGGAGAAGTTCCTGCACCAGTTCCAGGGAACCGTCGTGGCCGTAACACACGATCGCTACTTCCTGGACAACGTGGCTGGCTGGATTTTGGAACTCGACCGGGGGCAGGGCATTCCCTACGAAGGCAACTACTCATCCTGGCTCGAACAGAAGCAAGCGCGGATGGCTGTTGAAGGCAAGGAAGAATCGAAACGACAGAAGAACCTGCGTCAGGAACTGGAATGGGCTCGCATGACCCCCAAAGCACGCGGGACAAAAAACAAGGCACGTATGCAGCGATACGAAGAACTCGCCGCCAAGGAATACGACGCCAGAGACAGCGCGGCTGATATTCAGATTCCCGTCACGCGGCCTCTGGGCAACCTGGTGGTTCGATCGGAGAACCTATGCAAGTCGTTTGGCGACAAGCTGTTGTTCAACGACATGAATTTCAATCTGCCACCAGGTGGGATTGTTGGAATCATCGGCGAGAACGGTGCCGGTAAGACGACGTTGTTCAAGATCATCATGGGCGAAGAACAGCCAGACAGCGGGACGCTTACCATCGGCGAAACGGTCGATCTTTCCTACGTCGATCAGAGTCGCGATTCACTGGACGGAGACAAAACCGTCTACGAAGAAATCTCAGGTGGTGCCGAGCACATTGAGATTGGCAAAACGAAGATTCACGCTCGTGCCTACTGCGGTCGGTTCAACTTTAAGACCGAACAGCAGAAGCTTGTGAAGAACCTGTCCGGTGGAGAACGTAACCGCGTTCACCTGGCGAAGCTTTTGCGTTCTGGCGGAAACCTGCTGCTGCTGGACGAACCAACAAACGACCTCGACGTGGATACGCTCCGTGCTTTGGAAGACGGCTTGGTCGAGTTCGGTGGCTGTGCGATTGTGATTAGCCACGATCGCTGGTTCCTTGACCGCTGTGCGACACACATCCTGGCGTTCGAAGGTGATGGCAACGTGGTTTGGTGCGAAGGCAACTACCAGTCCTACGAAGTCCAGCGGCAGGAACGCCAGGGCGATGTTCAGCCAACCAGTCGCTACCGACCATTGGCTCGGTAGATTATTGCAGTTTCGCAATGACAAGAACTACAACGGCTAAGCAGCCCAGGGCAAACGGGAGTTGGCTTGTGGGTTGTTTGCGTATAATGGTGTTGAGTTTAGGGAGAACCGTATTTTGAAGGATTGGGCCCTTGGGTCCCTCTGCCTGGAAATGAGACTTGTTCTACGACAGTTCGCGACTCCAGCGGGTCCGCAATTCTTTCCAGTATGGGAATTCGACGAATCAAAAAATCAACGCTACTTATCGTGTTTGTACTTAGCCTTGTTGGTGGGGTCATTACCGCAGCAACGTATCGGGCGATGCAGCCGCAGTCCCCGGCGGCGCCACCAGTGGCTCAGGATGATGGGCCACCACCTGGTTATCCTGCTGAGGATGTAGGCTCTGAAGGGACGACTGATGGAGTCGTCGAAGTACCGCCTGATTCGTGGCTGCTTGCCGATCATGGCGACCAGCCGGATACGGAGTCTTACATTTACAATGAGACGACCGGACCGGACCATCCGTGGGGCGGTTGGCAGGAATTCGGAACTTTGGACAAGTACGGCGTGTCCCGAGATGTTTTCGATGCCCTGCCAAATCGCGCTGCCGATTTCGACCACATTGGAAAAGCCAACGACGCTCGAATTACCTGGATGGCCAACCATGGACATGCCATGCCGGATGGGCACACTTGGCGAGTTCTGATCTCCAAACTGGTTACTGTAGATGGCGAACAAAGGCTCGGGGTCACCGCAAGCTTCGGGACGGACAACATGCAAAGTGCTGCTATAGGTCCATCAGAAGTATGGCGACTGGAAGATGGTGGCGCAAATCCGACCTTGCTTAGTCAGGCTCGGTGGCTACCAATGCACTTCTTCGATCAGTAGGTCTGGCCGTTTCTGCATCCGGCCAGAGCCAGAATGTGAGATGCTCGGCGCTGCTGCGTAAGTAGGCCGATGTTCCCTCACAGGCGTGGTATCCGTGCGTGATCAGCGAGCGGAACCAGCCTTTGTTGGGGACTATTCCGATGCGATCAGTACAACAAAACTCGCCTTACTGCTGACGGTTCTGGCCGCGAGTGGCTGCGGTTTGCCATCAAGAACAAGCAACGCGCTGCAGTCCGTGACGAGGACCGCTCCAGCTACGGACGGAGCGGACTCCGCTGCTCAGAATCGCGACTTGCTGGCAGGGCTGCGAGTTGGTGCGGGCGACTCCGGGTATCTGCCCGTAAGCGAGATGCAGGCACCAGCGACTCTTATGCCCCGTCGAGACAACGACGTGCGATGCTGTCAAGTTCTTCTCGACTGACTACTGGTGCGTCTCACTGCTGACTGGCTCCGTAGTGCAAAAGCCGTGGACCCACCGATGTAAAATCGGTGGCGAAGGGTAAAGTCAGTAGCCTCGTCCAGCATGACATTTGACGCACCGCTACTTTAGCCATCGCCCCCCATCATCGTGTCGTCTCCCAGCATTTCCTGGAGCTTGGAATCGGAAGCCATTTCGGGCTGTTCAATATCGCTGCCGTCCAGGAATGCTCGAGCGGCCTTCACTCTCTGCTCCAGCAATGCCTGCTCTCCCGATTCCGGCGACTTGGTCTCAGCTAGTGCCGGTAGTAGGTGGTCGCGGCCTGCTCGCAATAATTGTCGGGCGGCCATTGAGAGATCACTGGCGCCTGACAATTCGGCAACGTAGGCGGCGTTCTGTTCTTTGAGCTGCTCGCCAACTTCGGGTGACGGGGCGCCACTTTGGATGTCCTGGACAGCTTTCTCGTAGAACTCAAGAATAGTCACGTCTGAGGTTCGCATCAGGTTAGACCAGGGGACCACAAACACGGCGGCCAGGACCAGGCAAAGCAATAGTGTTATGGCGAGCCCGGTTTTCTCCTCGAAAAAGTTTCGAATGGATGACCAGTCGCGGGGTGTGCGTTCACGTTTGACCTTCGGTTTTGGCTTTGGGCGAGAGATCGATGGCGCAGGCGATGTGGGCCGAGGCTTGACTGGCTCAGGAGTGGCGGGTTCCCGGGCTTCAGTGCTGGGTGCTGCCAACGGTTGGGCCGGAATTGGCGGTGTTGCGTCCGCCAGCAAGTCAGCAGGGTCGGGTGCTACCGCTACTTTGCGAGGGCGTTGCTTCCTGCGTTTCTGCTTTGAAGGTTCTTGCGAGGCGTTGCTGGTTGTCGGAGTGGCACTTTCGAGACTATCGAGATCAAGACCTTCGATCAGGTTTTTCGGAGGCGCTGGACGGCGAGCGACCGCGCCCGGACTCGGGGCTGTATCCGTTGGGGCCACTGATTCCAAAGACTCAAGATTCAGGCCGTTCAGCAGGTCCCCCGAGCTTTCCTCGGCAGCTGGCACCTCTTCCGCGTTGAGCAGAGAGTCCAGTAGGTTGGCTTCTTTCTCGAACTCTGGTTCACCAACGGCCAGTTGGAATTCGAATGGCCCTATCCGCAACTGATCCCCAAGGTCACACACGACTCGAGTTGTTGCTTCTTCGTTGACGAAGGTACCGTTCGTCGATCCAAGATCTCGAACAATGATGCTCGAACCCATGCAATCGATCCGGCAATGTTGCCTCGATACTCCATCCGCGTTGAGTTGGATCTCACAGTCCGGATCACGTCCCACGACGTTCGTGCCTTGTTGTAAGGCGAACGATTCACCAGAGCCGTTTTGTATGAGTTGAATACGATTCATCGTTGGTTCACCTGAACTTGATGCCACAGTTCTTTCA
This sequence comes from uncultured Planctomycetaceae bacterium, assembly GCA_964485095.1. Classification (GTDB taxonomy): domain Bacteria; phylum Planctomycetota; class Planctomycetia; order Planctomycetales; family Planctomycetaceae; genus CAYNWT01. The sequence continues at coordinate 24,911 of CAZAIB010000049.1, forward strand.
CGATAGGGAAGGGCGTTCGCCAAGCTTCACCCTTCGCCACCGATTTTACATCGGTGGGCCCACGGTTTTTGCGCTACGTAACCAGGTAGCAGTGCGCTGTAGTGCAGAAGCCGCTAAACCCCCGACGTAAAGTCGGGGGCGGAAACTCTAAAGTCAGTCAGTGCCATGCGGTGCTCCCATGAAGGAATGGGTGCTGGCTGAACGCTTCCTAGAAGTCATCTGCACTGATGACCTGACGATCGTTTCGTGCTCCGAGTAATTGGTAGACGCCGAAGTTGTTAAACAGGATGCCGCCGGCGGGATTCGCTTCGATAGTGAGGCTGGATTCGACGTCCTCACTGATGAATCGGACCGAGCCATCACACATGATGAACTGCGCGCCACCCACATGGTGGCTGCCGAAGCCGTGGTTGGGATTGGAAGTGTTGAACTGCGACCGGAACCCGGTGTTGATGTCACTTGCCGTTGTCCCCATCAATCCGCTACCGCCAGCTGCTGGTCCCGCGCTGCTAAAGTTGCGGAACCGGGTGCCAGCCCACAATGCTGCACCAGCGATCTTGCCGTCACCCGAGACGTCACCAGTAGGTCGTTCTCCTGCCATGAAGGTATTGGTCGTTCCGTCGATGATTTCTCTGAGACGGACGTTGTCGGACGGGGACATGACTCCATCTTCCCCCCCGGCAATCGCCCGGTTGCCGTAGTTTCCAATGTAGTTTGAGTGTCCAATGAGGAACTCGTCGGAACTGATTTGGATCGGCCGAGACGCGTTTAGCTGCTGAGATTCGGCGTCGCTTGGGCAGGTGAAACCTGGGATCGAGCTTTGCATTAGTCTCAGTAATGCTGGATCCTCAACGGCATCGATAAAAGGAACCGCGCCAACATTCAGTCGTTTGTAAATGGTCTGCTGCTCGATGTGTGGCAATATCATCGCCAGCCATCCCCACTGGTCAGAATCAAACGGACCTTGGGTCGGATTGCGCCACCCGTAATTGCCTGATCGCGGAAACATCTGGTGGACGTCGTGATAGTTGTGCATCGCAAGACCAATTTGCTTCAAATTGTTCTTGCACTGTGTTCTGCGTGCGGCTTCCCGAGCATTCTGGACCGCTGGCAATAGCAGCGCGATTAGGATCGCGATAATCGCAATCACAACCAAGAGTTCAATAAGTGTGAATCCAGATCGTCGGTGTCGTCGGGTCTTCATTCCTGGCCCTTTTTGGTAAAGTGGGGGTTGTCTACTAGTACATTGAAAAGCCGTTACACGAAAATTGTGCTGGCTCTCGTGGAATTGGCCGAATGGCCAAAAACTGACTGTGACAGCCGCTTAAATTGTTTTGAAAATGTGCAGGGCTTGGGTCTCTGCGCGGCGATGGATGGTCTGGGTGTATGTCCACACTGCCATGTCCCGAGTTCGAACTCTGAGATGGCAGAACCGCTACGTCTCCTGGACGTAGAACCATGCTGGGCTGATCCCATGAATTGGTTAGTTGCCCCTACAGCTTGCCTAACCGGAACAACCGGCAGATCCGTTTCGATCGCTGGAATCCGTGCAGGTCGGTCGTGTAATCGGACTGTCCGGACAAACCGGTACGGTCCGTAAATTCGCCCAAATGGGTCCGGTCGGGCTCGTCGATGTTCCTCACAGACAGAGTCTGTACGTGATTAGCGGACGGCTGATTGATCTGTTGGAGGAGCTATCGTGATGCGTTCATTGCAACAAACACTTACTTTGCTGCTGTTGCTTCTGACTGCCAGCGGCTGCGGTTTGCCGTCCAGGGCTGGCAGGGCATTGCAGTCTGTTGTGAGAACAAGTCCTGCTGTGACCGAAGCGGATTCAGGTGAGAACCGCGAACTCCTGGCAGGTCTGCGCATGAAGCCACGCACACCGCGCGGGTTGGTTGGCGAGGTATCTGAACCAGCGACCATCGCTAAGGCGGCAGAAGGTCATGCGCCTGAGACCGGGCTGGTGATCGCGGAGGCGTCAGAGATTAAGGCGAGGCTGGAGCAGATTCGGGCCAGAGCCGCAGCTAGATCGCAGGCTCCAGAATCCGATAAGACGGACGCGGCGCGTCCCGTCATTCTGGTTAGCAATGCGGAACGTCGTCGAGCGAGGTTGGAGTCAGAGGCGACCGCTGACTGGAGCGTGGAGCGTGAGGCGGAGAAACGAGAGCGGCCTCCTGCACGTGCTGCTACGCAGGCAAAGCAAAAGGTGGCTTCGACCGTCAAACGTGGTTCCGCGTGGTTCGATGTGTCCAGGAACACACCGGCGAAGTCCAGCTGGGACAGTGCAGACAGTGACTCCGTATGGGACTTAGATGCCGACTCGACTCCGTTCGGTGTTCAAGACGCTGAGTGGTAGGTTGCGGTGCATTTCGCTTGAGGTTGGGTATCCTGTGCGCGTCTGATTGACGTTAGCCCAGAGACTCAAGTTGGAATCAGTCCCATGTTTGGATTCCTTTTACCCTCGCACCGACTGCCTGAGTGGCGACGGAGTTACGCGCGGGTTTGTCAGTATCAGCGGAAGCTGTTTGGGCTCACGTCACTGCCGTTCCTCAGTTACGAGGCGGTGTTTCTGTACCAGGTGGCGGTTGACCTGGGACTTATCTCGGCGTTGGATGCGACTGCGCCGACGTGCTGTCGGTTGCGACGGTTACCGAAAGAGACGCTGGCGGATGAGCGAGTTGGTCGGTACGCCGCGGCATTTGGCGTTGTCCTGGCGGGCGTGAAACTTGACGACGATGTGCGGGATTCGGGCCGGATGGCTCAGCGAGTTCTACGTCGGAAGTATCGCAAGCAGGTGGTCCAGGCGAGAACCGCAATGGCTGCGATCGCGGGAGATTCGGTCAGCGCGATTGAAGAAGCGGTTGCCAGCCATTTGGTTCTGGAACAGCAATCGGCGGTCGGCCTGGAAGACTACGTTGGGCCGACGGGGCAGGGGTTCGCGTGCGTTTTCTCGGGTGTGGCTGATCGGGAGCAGAAGACGCTTGCAGAGCTGGGAGCGTGTGTTGGGAAGGCGATCATCGCGTGGGATTGCGCGGTGGACTATGAGACTGATCGGATTCGAGGTGATTTCAATCCGCTACGTTCTGAGGCGGATGTTCAACGTGGGTTTGAGTTGTGCCTTTTGCAACTGGCGACCGTGGGTTGGAAGTTGCCGGAGGGGTGCGTGTCTCAACGTGTTGTCGCCAGCGTAGTTCGGCGTGTTCGCAACCGGATGCAGAATCCGATTGTCAACAAGATTGGTTTGTTGGAACGCTGGGGGCTGGTTCGCCAACGCGGCTATACGTACGCCGGTTGTGATGGATGCGAAGCATTGTGCTGCATAACGGAGGGTTGCGGTGGAGTGGCGGAGGCTGGCGCTTGTTGCGGTGAAGTGGGCTGCTGCTGTGATGGCTTCATTTGCTTTGCTCCGTGTGATCCGTGTTGCTATGGCAATCATGGTCCCTGCGAAGGAGAGAAGAGCAAGCGTGAGCGCGAAGCACGGGAAGTAAAGTATGACAGGCAGTTGACCGACGAGGTCGGTTTGGGATCCACCAAAGATCAACAAAGTCAAATGGCGGGACCCTACGCTGAATACTTCGGCAACCTTGGTGAAGCTGACGACGATCTTAATCCAAGCGGCTTTGTTTTGATCGGTGGTGCTCGTCTACCGGCCACCAGTGACAGCGGCTTTCTGATTGCCGGTGGAAAGACCGTGCGCGTTGTGGCGACGGACGGGTTTGGTGTTCGTGTGGCGCCGTCGACCGATCGGCCAACAGACTCGTAAGTACGCCAGCTATTGGCTCTGGAACAACGCGGCGACGCGAACTCCATCGATGCGTTTTTCCCAGACTGGTTCTCGGTGCAGGAAAATGCTGGCGAATGGAGCGGCGACAGGGTCGGCCAGGCTGCCGAGGCGACCGTAAAGCAGAATGAAGTTGGGTTGGTCGGCGGGGTAGACCAGCTTGATGTCGTCACGGAACTTTCCGTGCTCACGCAGTAATTCCATGCCGTAGTGTGCGGGGAAAATGGTAAGTGAATCGCCTTCGGGGATGTGGGTTTGCATTTCGGTGAAGGCATCTTCGTTCATCGCGGCCCACCAGTAAGCGATTTCGAACCGAGGTCGATTGCGTTCTGGCAGACCGAGCGGCATCTTCTGGTTCTCAGCCGCGCCGGGCAGGCCGCCGATGGACAGGTTGTAGAATGAAAGTTGGCCCGGGTGCATGCGAACGGTTTGCCAGCCGGCGAGTGCGACGATAGCGGCGACGGGAATCCATGCCCAGGTACTGCGTTGTGCCTCGGTGATCGCAGCTTTGCGGCCAAGTGTGCGAATTGATTCGAATCCGGCAGCGGCCAGCAGTGGAGCGAACATGAATGCCGATCTGAACAACCGCAGCGATTCGTGGTTGGGTGTGTTCGGCAGCATGCATACCAGAGGCAACGTCACAGCCGACATGAGCCACAGCATTCCGTCGTCAGCCGTGCTGCTGCGGTTCCGGATGGCTCGGAAGCCACCGATTAACGCGAGGGCCAGTATCCACAGGGGAGTTGCGATGGCAGTCATGACAGGAACCGCGTGCCATGGCACCGATTCGGTCGTGGCCGTTTGGTAGATGTCGCCCAGGTAGTAGGTTCCGATTGCCCAGCCCGTGTCATCTGTGCCCAGCATCTTCATGTAGTCGATGAAGCTGCCGATCGGACTCGTCCACCACATTGGCGAAAACACAACGACCGTGATGGGCGCGATGATGAACAGGCCGATGGAGGGTTTGAACAGTTCTTTGGGTCGGTTGAACAGTCCCCAGACCACCCACATCGGACCGGCGAACCAGAACGTTGGCTTCACTGTTGAACCGATTCCTGCCAGCACACCAAACGCGATTGCCCAGCGCCAGTTGGTGCGACTGTTGACCAGCGCCCAGCTGGCAAAGATCCAAAAGCAGCCGACCAGTGTGTCTACCGCCAGCAGGTTAGCGTGCGCGAATAGGCGCGGGTTGCCCAGTACGGCGGCCAGCGCAACGGCGGCGGCGGCTGTGCTGTAGCGAACTCGCACCCAGTGGAAGATGACGCTGCAGGCCAGGGCGAAAACGAAGACGTTGCCCCAGCGGAAACTGGCGGGGAACGAATCAAACTGTCCCGCGACGGCATAACCAAACAGCGAGACGAATGTTGGCAGCGGTAGGTTCTTGTTGACTTCGATGCCGCTGCGCCAACCGTCGGCGAGGCGTTCTTTGGAGAGGTTTTCGGCGATGCCATGTTTGCTGAAGCCTTCAAGCCAACGCACGGCGTGGGCGTGGTTGCGGATGTGCACCGGTTCGTCTGTGGTGATCCCGAAGGTTCGGATCGTGCAGCCCAGCAGAACCGTGACGCCAACAAAGACAATTGCACACGGGGCCAGCCACGTGCGTTTGGCGTTTGGTTCAAGCGATGTTTGTGAGGCGGGGTCGGTCATTCGGTTGGCTTGTCGATGTGCGACTTGAGGAACGCGGACAGTCTGCCTGCGAACGCTTTGTGCCCGTTTTCGTTGAAGTGTCCGTCCATCGGGAAATAGTAGCTGGCGGTTCTGGATTCGGTTCGGAACTCGTCCGTTTGAATGAGGCAGGGGACGCCGAGTTCTTTACAAACTTCGGTGACGATGGAATCGGGGACATTGGTTTGAAGCAAGTCTGGTGTGATGGTGTACCCGACTTGCTGCAGGCCTTTTCCTGACGCTGCCGAAACGTAGGGGCCATCCGGGATGACTGCGACAACTAACCTGCAGTCGTACGAATCGCACGCTGTTAAGACGCGCTGCAACGAATCACGCAAGCGGTCTGTGGCGGTGGTTCGCCAGGCTCCTTCTGCTTCACACGGCAGTGAGAAGTGTTCGGGAACTTTGATGGCTCGCTGTAGCAGCGATGGGTTCAGCAGCCCGTCTTCAAAAGCGTCTCGCACTGTCGATGAGATTGCTGTGTATCGAGTTTTTTCTTCGAAGGAGAACGCGGAGATCGCGTACTGCGACGCCATGCGAAAGGTTTCCTGGTACGACCTCATCGGTTCCCGCTGAACCTTGCCTCGGACGAGCCGACTGAAGTTGGGGAACAGTGTTTGCGTGACGACTTTGCCGAGTGGCTTTTCCTGTCGCTGCCCTTCGTGCAGTTGGATGAGGTCGTCGCCCTGCAGCGTACCGATGACCAACATGTGCGGGCGGAAGTGCTCGAGTGCTTTGCGAACCGTGCCTTCGTAGTCGTACGGGGAGGAACCGGGAAAGCCGAAGTTCAGCACCTCGCAGGTTGAGGTTTCCGATAGCGTACGTTCGACGATGTTGGGCCAGGCGTTTTCGGTTTCGACGCCCCAGCCGAACGTGAACGAATCGCCGACGGCGACAATGCGGTGTGTTCCGGCGGGTGGTGTTCCCGGCGCGTAGTTTTGGTCGCGGATGCCTGCGTCGGAAATTGCGACGGATACGTCGAACTCATTGCTCTTGTGGCGAACGGAACTCCCACTGGGAAACAGCAGTGAGCTTGGTAGAGCAGGGGACACCGCGCCGATGAAACGATCGCAAATGACCGCGACGACCAGGAATACGGCCGTTGCGATTGCCGCGAATACAAGTCGTTTGGCTAACGACCGTTTCCCTGGGAGCGGCTTGGCTTGTGGTTCGGCTTCTGACATCCGTTAGATCTTAGACGGGAATCAGAGGAACCGCGAATGAATGCCAGGCGTGTGTATTTCTGGTGGTGGCTGTCGCGCGTGCTTGGGGCTTGGAAGCCCGCAAGTACGGAAGGTGCTGACTGGCGGCGAATGTCGCTCAGGAGCTACAGCTGGTTAAGCTGCTTCTCGTAGTCGTCGTCTCGCAAGACGCGTTCGGAACCAGCCGGGATCTGGATGGATTTTGGTGCCCGGATGTTTCTGATCATGTTGGGCAGGCGATTGAGGATCGGTTCCTCTTCGCGTTCGACCACGTAGCTGTTCTTGCTTCCGTCGGCTCGAAGAACCTGTATATCGTCTTCGTTTTTGTCGTGCCCGACGGCAAATGTCATTCCCAGAAACGGCAGCCCGCCACTTCCGTAATGAAAATTCGAACCATCGTAGTTCGCGCAGCCGGACAGCAGGCCGGCGAGGGTGAGGCAGACAAGTGTGTTGGCAGTCCGGAGCATTTATTCGTCTATTGGCTCAAACTGGTCGGCGGTCGCGTCGGCGAAGTCACTGAAATCAGACTGCAGGTCACTGACTTCTTTCTGCATGGTCGACTTAAAGTCGTTCGCCTGCTCCTTGAGCGAAGATCCAACGTTCGATGCCTGTTCCTGAGCTGCTTTGCCGAGGTCAGCGACATCGTTTTGGACTGAGGTGCCAAAGTCGTCGCTGGCGAAAGCCGGTTCGTACTGTTCAGGGATCTGTGGCGTTTGCTGGCAGCCAACAAGGCCAATAGTGGTGATACAAACGAGTAGGGCGAGGTGCTTCATCGTCCGACCTGTGAAAGCATGTTCGGGTAAAGAGCGAGAGTGATACCACGATTCTCTAAACGTGAAAATACCGCTTCCTGGATCGGCTGTGATGAGCGGCAGTGGGCCCTATAATCAATTTTTCACGGCGATTTTGCCGCGAATTACGGTTCAGACCACTGTTCAAGACAGCTATCCCACTTGCCCGTCCTGGCCGAAAAGGCCCGCGGGTGTGACGGGGATGGCTGAGGTTCCCATGCAGAATTTTGACGTTGTGATTATTGGTGGCGGAGTTGTCGGGCTGGCGACGGCGTACAACCTGTCGGAGAGGTTTCCCGGGCAGAAGATAGCGATAGTCGAGAAGGAGGCTCAGCTGGCTCATCACCAGACCGGCCACAACTCTGGCGTATTGCACTCTGGAATTTACTACAAGCCGGGTTCACTGAAGGCCATCAATTGCCGTGAGGGCAAAGTGGCGATGGAAAAGTTCTGTGCCGAAAACGACATCGACTACGACATTTGCGGCAAAGTCATTGTGGCTCTGGACGAATCCCAGATTCCAGCCATGGAACGCATTTACGAACGCGGCCAGGCTAACGGCGTCACATGCGAGATTGTCGATCAGGGGCGGTTAAACGAACTGGAACCGCACGCTGCCGGGATCAAGGCAATCCACGTCCCGGAAGCGGGCATCGTTAACTACAAGCAGGTTTGTAATCGACTTGGCGAGATCATTAAGGAACGCGGCAACGAAGTGGTTCTCGGCGCGAAAGTGACGGGCATTCGGCGCAGCGGTTCGAAGTCGGTGGTGACGACTGCGAAGGGGGATTTCGAAACCGGCCTGGTTGTTAACTGCGCCGGGTTGCACTGCGACCGTGTGACGAAGATGGGGGGAACCAAACCGGATTCCAAGATTGTCCCGTTCCGTGGTGAGTACTTCGAACTGACGGAAGAAAAGAAGCATCTTTGCCGGAACCTCATCTACCCGGTTCCCGATCCGAAATTCCCATTCCTCGGCGTGCACTTCACTCGCATGATCGACGGGAGTGTCGAATGCGGTCCGAACGCCGTTTTGGCTTTCGCTCGAGAAGGCTACAAGCTGACGGATATCAACGTGAAGGATCTGTTCGAGAGCCTCACGTATCCGGGTTTCATTCGCATGGCGATGAAGCACTGGAAAATGGGCATGGGCGAAATGTGGCGGAGTGTCAGCAAGGCTGCGTTCGTGAAGGCGCTACAGAAACTCATGCCAGAAATCCGCGCTGAAGACATGGTTGCCGCTCCGGCCGGCGTTAGGGCTCAAGCGGTCACGCGCGAGGGGGGACTGGTTGACGACTTCCTGGTGATCGAATCAGACAACATGGTCAACATCAACAACGCTCCGTCACCGGCCGCGACAGCTTCGTTGAATGTCGGCAAACTGATTGTTGAGAAACTTGAGAACCGTCTTCAGACCTGATCAGTCATCCCAGGCAAGAATCAGAGCAAGAGCTAGAAATACGAGCTATGTCCAAAGTCGAAACCAAGACGTTCCCCATTGAGTACCTGCAGCAGTTTTCAATCAGGATGTTTCAACACTTCGGTGTTCCTGATGAAGAGGCTCAGCTGGCGTCTGAGGTTCTCGCTACCAGTGACCTGCGTGGAATCGAATCGCACGGTGTTGCTCGGTTGTATTCGTACTTTGACATGTTGAATGCGGGGCGGATTAATCCCACGCCGAAGGTGAAGATTGTTCGTGAATCGGCCAGTACGGCGACGGTTGATGGTGACAACGGCTTGGGTCTGGTTGTTGGTCCTCAGGCCAACAAAATCGCCATGGATAAGGCAGATGAAGCCGGTACTGGTTGGGTAAGCGTTTCCAACACGAACCACTACGGAATGGCTGGTTACTATGTTCTTGAAGCTCTCAAACGCGACATCATTGGCTGGTCGATGACCAACAGCACCAAACTTGTCGCTCCACTTTGGGGTGGCGAACGCATGTTGGGAACCAACCCGATTGCGATTGCGTTTCCTGGAAAAGAAGAACCGGCCATCGTCATCGACATGGCGACAAGCGCGTGTGCGTACGGGAAAATTGAAATCGCGAAACGGAAAGAAGAACCGGTTCCCAAAGGCTGGGCGATTAACAAGGACGGCGGACACACGGAAGACCCGAACGAAATGGTCGAAGGCGGCGCGCAACTGCCGCTTGGTAGCTTTCGCGAGATGGGCGGACACAAGGGTTACTGCCTGGCGTCGATGGTTGACATCCTGTGCTGTGTGCTAAGTGGAGCCAACTGGGGCCCGTGGGCTCCGCCGTTCGCCCTGCGTCAGGAGATTCCGTCGCGGAGTGTAGGCAAAGGGATTGGTCACTTCTTTGGCGCGATGAAGATTGATGCGTTTATTGATGTTGATGAATTCAAGTCGCAGATTGACGACTGGGTTCGAACGTTCCGCAAGACGAAGCCGCAGCCAGGTACCGAAGGGGTTCTCATCCCGGGTGATCCGGAACGCGCAGAAGAAGCTATTCGGCGCGAACAGGGGATTCCGTTAGTGATGCCTGTCATCGAAGACTTGAAGAGGATCGGTACTGAGATCGGTCACGCGTTTGATGCGTAGCGCCGCGCGAGTTCAGCCAGGCAATAATGGAAAAACTATGAGTGACTTCAGTATTCGGAAAGCGGTCTTGAGTGACCTGGACACGATTGTTCGGTTCAACCAGTTGCTGGCGAGTGAAACAGAAGACAAGCGGCTGGATGCGGATACGCTGACAGCGGGCGTGACGCGGATTCTGGAGGATGCCGGCAAGGGCGAATACTTCGTCGCGGTGGTCGATGGACAAGTCATCGGCCAGATCATGTATACGCGCGAGTGGAGTGATTGGCGCAATGGTGATTTGCTGTGGCTACAGAGCGTCTACGTGCATGCTGATCACCGGGGGCAGGGAGTGTTTGGGAAGTTGCTGGCTCAACTGCAGCAGATCGCCGAATCTGATCCGGATGTCGCGGGCCTGAGGCTGTATGTCGAGAACGACAATGCGACGGCTCAGGAGACCTACGTCAAACATGGGTTCGACAAGCCAGGCTACATCGTCATGGAACGGTTGAGTTCCAACGTGAGCCACTTTGCTTAGGGCGCATGGAAACAGCGTGGCAAGGTCCCCTCAAAGCTCCCAGCTTTCCCTACCACGCTGTCATTTCCATGTATTGGTGAGCGATTTGAATCGCGTCACGCCGTAACAATAGGTCAGGAGTCTCACGCGATCGGTGTCATTATAGGTTGATTGCGTAAGATTTGAATGACTGCGGGAGATGCGTCAAGAGACGCCGGCTGTGACGGTTTTGAGGATTCGGCAAAACGGGGTGCGAATTGGGTCAATAGACCGTGGTTCAGTGGCCGATTCAGGAGAATCAGGGGGGAACTTTGTCGCTATACCGAGTTCCTGAGGCTACCGATGCCGCTGCAAACCAGTCGATATTTGATGGCGTTCGCGTCCGTAATTCTATGTATTTGCGGTCTGACGCTGGTTGATCAGCTGCCAGGCATCAGTCTGAACCTCAGAAAAGCCGAGCCCGTCCGACGTGCTCCCGAACGCACAGCGCATGCTTTGCAGCCTCTGCCGCCCGCTGAACCCCAGTGGGATCCTGCGATGGTCGAACCCGTCGTCATGGATTATCCGGACATGTACCAAACCCGGCAGCAGCAGGTTCCGGCATATACGGCGTCTTATCAGGCACCTGCAGAACCCATGGAGGATATGAACTGGACTCCGGAACCGATCCCGCCCGCAGCGGAACAGCCAATGCCTCAGGAATGGACAACGGAGCCGCAGCCAACTGCGATTGTCACTGAGACCTTCGATGAAAGCGACTTCTCTGACTTCAGCGACAGCATGCTGGAGGTTCCTGCCATTGAGCCAGCGCCAGCCGTGATTCCGCCAGTTCTGCCACCGCTGGAGCCGAGTCCTGTGATCGCGACAGAGCTTGAATCTGAAGACGGGGTGCTGGGAATAGGATCGTCGGAACCATTTGAGATCGAAGAACAATCGACTGCGGTGTCATTGATGGAGGTTCCACAGGAACCTATTGCTCCAGCGCTCCCGGCAATCCCGGAACAACAGCAGATGGTTGGTGATGTGATGATTCTTGGCTTCGTCGATGCAGAAGAACCAGCATCAGTCAGTGATGAACCGCCAGTATCCAGGGTGGTCGAGGGTTCTTACCGAATTCGCAAGCTGGTTCGCCAGCGGCAAACACCGAGTCGGATTCAAGGGACGTTTAGGTTTACCAGCCCACCGGTTGAAGCGGCTCCAGTCAAAGCGAAGGCACCAGCGCCTGTTCGACCGGTCAGACGGTGTCAGCATCATTTGCGGACTGGCCAGAAAGTCTGCCCACACTGCGGTGTTATCCACAAATAGGGCGAATTGCTTTTCGCACACTTGTTGTCTGTCAGGCATGGGTCCAGAATAGTTGCTGTCGTGGCTCGCTGAACCGCTCACGGTCGGGTTTGGACCCGCCCGCGAATTCTGTGCGATCAAAAGGGCCGGCCACCTCTTGATTTCGAAAGCGACGACTGATGGGCAACGAAGACGAGACAGTTCGGAACAGTGCAGACGAGTCCTTTGCCGGTGCTGCCGGTCAGGAGATGACCGAAGACGGAATTCTTCACGTCTACGAAGTTGGCAAGCTGATTGTGCTTGGCTTCGCTGGGAAAGACGTTCCGTCCAACTTCAACGTGGCCCACTATCGCGAGGCGATTTTGGAACTGGCCAAAGCCAACGGCACGACCACAATTGCGTTCGACCTGACTGGCGTGCGAATCGTCCCGTCCGGAATGCTGGGCCTGTGGGCATCACTGAAGAAGCAGGATATTGGTATCGAAGTCTACAACCCGTCCGAAGACATTCAGGACGTGTTGGAGATTACGAAGCTGAACCAATTGATCACGGTGAAGAAGGTGGATGTTTAGGCGTGCCTGCGGCACGGGATTTCAGATTTGAGATTCAAGATTTGAGATCTATCCAAACTGCTTCTGCAGCCGGGCCACTGCCGTCTCGATGTTCTCGCGGCTGTTGAACGCGCTTAGGCGGAAGTAGCCTTCGCCGCTGGCTCCGAAGCCGCTGCCTGGTGTTCCGACCAGGTGGCAGTCGCTAAGCAGCTTGTCGAAGAAGTCCCAACTGCTCATGTCGTCGCGCGTTGCCAGCCAGACATACGGAGCGTTAACACCGCCATAGACCGTGAAGCCAAGTTCGGTCAGTCCGGCGCAGAGGATTTTGGCGTTGGTCATGTAGAAGTCGATCAATTGCCCGATCTGCTTCTTTCCTTCTTCGCTATAAGCGGCTTCTGCTCCACGCTGGACGACGTAGGAGGCGCCGTTGAACTTCGTGCTATGCCGGCGGTTCCACAAAGCGTGGATGTTGACGTCTTCACCGGCAAGTGTCTTGCCTTTGAGGTCTTTCGGGATCACTGTCAGGCCGCAGCGCACTCCGGTGAACCCGGCATTCTTGCTGAAGCTTCGGAACTCAATGGCAACCTCTCGGGCACCTGGGATTTCGTAAATCGATCGTGGCACATCATCTTCGCTGATGTACGCCTCGTACGCTGCGTCGTACAGAATGATTGCGTTGTTGCTTTTCGCGTACTCGACCCAGCCGGTCAGAACCTCTTTGGACACGACCGTACCCGTGGGATTGTTCGGGTAGCAAAGGTAAATGAGATCGACAGGCTGATCGGGCAGGGCAGGGACGAAGTTGTTCTCTGCCGTCACAGGGATGTACAGCAGGCCGCCGTATCGACCGGACTCGTCGGCCTCGCCGGTGTTGCCAGCCATCACGTTCGTATCGACATACACTGGATACACCGGGTCAGTGACGGCGATTTTGTTATTGGAACCGAAGATGTCCAGAATATTCCCGGTGTCACACTTGGAACCATCAGACACAAAGATCTCGTCCGCGGTGATGTCCATTCCGCGACTGCGATAATCGCTTTCCACGATTGCATCTCGCAGGAACGCGTAGCCTTGCTCGGGCCCGTAGCCTCTGAACGTTTCGTGCTTCGACAGATCATCAACAGCCTTATGCATGGCTTCCGTGATGGCTGCCGGCAGTGGTTCCGTCACATCACCGATGCCAAGCTTGATGATGTCCGCACTGGGGTTGTCCTCAGCAAACTTGCGGACACGTCGGCCAATCTCAGGAAAAAGATAACCGGCTTTGAGCTTCGAGTAGTTCTCGTTGATGTGAACCATGGTGGTGTCCTGCGACGAAATTCGTTCTGCGTTTTTTAGAACCAACGCTTGTACTTTGTTGGCTCCATTTTGCAACCAACATGCGGCCAACAAAAAAGGGTGCCTGGCAATTAAGCAAGGCACCCTTGTTTGGTTTCTCTTAGTTGGCGCTCTACGGAGCCTCGACTCCGCCTGCACCGATGTCGTCTGAACCGGCATCCATTTCTTCCAGCGTTTCTCCGGAATCACTTTCTGCACAGCCAGCAGACATGCAAACGCCACACAGCATCAGGGCCGCAAACAGGCCACGAAGCCACTTCGAATCGATACTCATTCTCAATCTCCAGGTTGTTTTAAGGGGGGAGGGTTCAGGTACATGAACCAAGCCGCACCTTCATTATTCCCGACTTTAGTGCGTTGGCATGCCTCAATTCAACTATTCACGGCAACTGCCTGGTGCTCCCACCACCCGTTTCGTCAGACTCCACCATTTCGAGCCGCGAATAACCGGTGCTTCCTGTCTACGATCCACAAAGTCCTTAAAACTTCGCGCTGACAACCGTGCCGCGCGACACTATGAATTCTTGATGACTGAACAGCCCGACAACCCGACCAATTCGCCCGAAGAGGAGCAGTTGGAACCGAAGGACAAGGTTCGGACGTTCCCAACGACGCCCGGCGTGTATCTGATGAAGGACGGGCTTGGTCGAGTCATCTACGTTGGCAAAGCGGTCAATTTGCGTAGTCGAGCCGGAAGTTACTTCACGGCTGCGGCTGCGGTTGAGCGTCGAACCGCAGAGCTTGTGACAGAAATTCGCGACATCGACTACGTTGAAACTGACAGCGAGGTTGACGCGCTGTTGTTGGAGGCTCGGCTGATCAAAGATGTGCAACCGCGTTTCAACAGTGAACTGAAAGACGACAAGACATTCCCGTACCTGCAAATCACAACGCGCGAAGATTTTCCGCGAGTGGAATTCACGCGGACGCCTCAAACGACGGGCGTGAAACTGTACGGCCCGTTTACCAACGCCAAGAAGCTGCGCGGAACCATTGCGGTGCTGCAAAAGATTTTCCGGTTCCGCACGTGCACGCTGGATATCGAAGAAGGTGACGAACGCTGGCGCTGGTTCCGGCCATGTTTGCTGGCAAGCATCAACCAGTGTACGGCTCCGTGCAATATCCGCATCTCGAAGGAAGAGTATCGAGCCGACATTCGCAAGCTGCGGTTGTTTCTTGACGGTGGCAAGGTTCGTCTGCTGAAGGAACTCGAAAAGAACATGAAGGCTGCGTCGAAGGAACTGAAGTTCGAAAAAGCGGCCCGCATTCGCGATGAGATCAAGGCGCTGCACGACCTGAATCTGCGCGGCGACCTGGAAGAACACGCTCAGCCTGAGGTGTTTTACATTGATCCGAAGAAGGGCATGAAGGGGTTGAAGCAGGTCTTCAAACTGGATGAAATGCCGCGGCGAATCGAAGGCGTTGACATCGCCCATTTACAGGGCGGTGAGACTGTCGCCAGTTTGGTTCAGTTCATTGACGGTTTGCCGTTCAAGCACGGTTACAAGCGATACAAGATTCGCAGCGTTGATGGGATCGACGACTTCGGTTCTATTCGCGAAGTCGTGAGTCGGCGTTTCCGCCGGTTGACGGAAGAGGGCGAATCGTATCCGGACATTCTGCTTATTGATGGCGGCAAAGGGCAGCTTAACGCCGCACTGGAAGCTATGGATCAGCTTGGCATCAAGCGGCCGTTCACAATTTCGCTGGCCAAGCGCGAAGAAGAAGTCTACGTGCCTGGCGAAGACGAACCACGCAAGCTAAGTCGGCATTCGTTTGGTCTGCGGTTGCTGCAGTACGTTCGCGATGAATCTCACCGGTTCGCTCAGCACTATCATCACCTGTTGCGCAATAAGTCGACGTTCGGTCAGGATTAGTGCGTGCGCCGACTGGATGTTCGGGGGCCTTTGTCAGATGGGGTCCGTCTAAGTGGTCAGCCGCAGCCTGTCCGAGCGGCTTGAGACGCCGGGCGTTCCAACTACATCGCGCCGTCCGGGATGTCGTCGCCAGCGTAGCGTTCGTAGAACAGGCGACCGATCTCTTCGCTTAGCCGAGCCATATAGCGGCCTTTGAAATCGCTGAACGGTACCGATGCAGTCGATTCGGGGGCATGGATCGGGTACTGCGACTTGATCTCGTCGGTGTAGATTTTCTCGCCTTCGCCGGGGTCCTCTTCATCCATCTTGATCACGCTCACGGTTGCCTCTGCGCGACCGCGGTACAGGTTGTGACTGTCCGGTTCGTAGAGGCTGTAGTCGATGAGGTCGATGTAGATGATGTGCGTTGGCTTGGTGCTGTCCGCAGCAGTCAGGCTGGCTCCAATTTCCTGAGGGCGATCCCAGTCTGGGTTTTCATTCAGCCAGGCCCGCACTCGGTCTGGTTCGATGACGTCAATCTTATGGCTTCTTAGCTGCAGAGTGACTGCCGCGGCGATTTGGTGGTCGATCTTGTCGAAGTCCCACTTCAGCCGATCTTCCGCGTAGCAGACGACGGCGACCTTAACGCCAAACTCAGTAAGCTGCGTTCCGGTTTGGCGATCGAATTCCGGTTCAATCGACGGCGGCCCGCCGATCAGATACGACAGCAGGATGAATTGCTTCAAGCAGCCGCTGATCCCGATCACAACGCTCGCCAGGAGCGTCGCCTTCAGTGTTCTGCGAATGCTGCGTCCGAAGATTTGGGTTGAAGATTCCATTCGTGACCCCTGCCTTTAATTAGTCAGTTTTCAATGCGCCCATCCTGGGAGCCGATGCCTAAATCGTGTCGCGTTGGTGATAGCGGTGGAACTGCCGTGCGAACACGTCGCTTAGGTAGTCCAACGCTTGTTTTTGGAACATGCCGTGCGAAAGCTTGTCAGCTGAAATCGGGTATGTCTTCGGATAGACCTCGTTGATTGCTGTTCCGTACTGTTCAACAACGCGGCCATCTTCGTCGTGCATGACTCTGTGAACCCTTATATCACCAGTCGCTCGAGCTCGCAGAAGATTGCTGTTGGGTTCTGTGTAGCTGAGGCTCTGGATGCGGATGACAGCGATGTAGTCCGCGTCGAATTCCGTAGCGAGCGATGTCAGATCGTCCAGAGAACCATTGTCATCAAGCCAGTTGGCGACGTCGTCGGGGTCGACAACATCCACACCATGGTTTCGTAGCTGCACTGAGACTTTGCTGAGGATATCGATCGGCAGCGAAGCGGACTCGTTCATCACGCCGTGGCTGGCGGAACACAGAATCAGCAGGCGGTCATTACCGTCAGCCAGATTGACATCCGTCCGCATTTCAAACGCGCTGGGTTCCATTAAGTCGCCCAGGATCCCGCGAAGGATCCCAACGTTGAAGCGACACCCGGCGAATGTCACAACGATTGCCAGGTACAACAGCCACCGCGCGGGGTGGAGATTGAGCTTGGTTCGATCGCGGTTGTTTTTAGATATATCCATCAGTCCAAAGCCGCCAGACCCAGTGCAACAGCGTTAACGCTGCCACTCCACTTAGTCCGTAGGCCAGCGTGGTTGCCGGATCGTGGACCCACATGTACCGGCCCTGCCATGCTGTCAGAAATGACCAGATCATCAGCACAACGCAGACAACAGCCAGCAGTGTTCCGGCCGCGTTCGCTCGCATAGACGAGGGAATCTGGCCGCGCACGAAGTGCGAAAAACTGGTTGTCATGCCGCAGCTGGGACATGGGATTTCAAACATGACGCGCATCGAACAAGGGGGCAAACCGAGTTTCTGGTGAGTTCCATACCCCGCGGGGCTCGGCTTCAGATAAACCGACAGCAGAAAACCTGACAGAAGGAACACACCAAAGCTGGCTAGCAGCGTTCGATGCTTACGTGAGAGGAAGATGTGGTGGAGTGAGATGT
>CAZAIB010000050.1:0-42308 GCA_964485095.1 uncultured Planctomycetaceae bacterium
GCGGGAGAGGGCTTAGCTCCCCAGTCCCCGCGCCGTACATAGTCGGGATTGATGTGCTTATCGGCAGCCGACCCCAAAGCCCGCGAACGATGGTAGCGATGCTGCGACATGAGAGAGCACCGCGACCGGGTGAAAGTGCAACCACTCGCATTCAGCCAGCGTTGCCAACCCTGTTCCACCGCGCGCATAAAAAAACGCCTGAGAGAGCAAACGCTCTCTCAGGCGAATAAGGACGACGAAGTAAGTGCGGGCCTGTACTTACCTCGACACCTTTCCTTAATGCATGTTGCGTGCCAGAACGAAAAAGTTATGCGTGCCACATAAATGCAGCGAAACGTCGGCTTGAAAATTCGGGGCCACTGAAAGTGGTGCAGCGAAATCAACCAACTGTGCATTTCCGCCGCGCATAAAAAAACGGCCGACAGCAAGACGCTGTCGGCCGCCTGATAAGGACGACGGTGCAAGTGCGGGCCTGAACTCACACCGACAGTTCAATCAAATGCAACCGGCGTGCCAGTCGGCGAAGAATCAGCAAACCCTGCCGATCGAATGTTTGTAACTGCTAACTGTTAGACAAACTCAACCCAGTGCAGCAAAACGAGAACGCAGGATCACACACCCGTTTCAATTTGCTCTACTCCTGTTTGTCCTGAATGCGAACAAGCGACTCGTCCGAGTTTGCTTTGAGTTCCGGAGCGTACATACCAAACGCTTTTGTTGGCATCGCGCTGAATTGACCGGGCACTTCCGCACGCACTCGATAAGCAACACTGTGCTTACCACGCGCCAGACTCCGGACATAAAGCATAACCCGGTTATCCCGCACCTCCACGTAAGCTCCCATCGCGTTGCCGTTATAGCCGCTGGTCTGATCGACCGCTTCGAACCCGGCTGCCTTGGGATCCTCAAGGACGATGTAGTCGTAGTCGTTCTTGCTGTCGATCAGCAGTTCGACTTCTAACAGATCACCGCTGGTGAGTTCCGCGAAATTGACGACGCGTTCGCGTCGGTACTTCTGCCCCTCCTGCGTCACAGCCTGACCGCGAGAACCGGAAACGAGATCCGACCGCTTCTCCGCGATCAACTTGTAGAACCGACGCTCGACTTTCAGCTCCAACCCTGTAGCGGAAATCGAATCCTCCTTGGTGAAGTTCGTCAAATACGCGCTGTAGTAAATCGGGCCCTGGCCTTCTTTCTTAAGTTCGACGGTATGCCGTCCGGCTGCCAGATCCAGCCCCTTGATCGTTAAACGATCGTCGTAAGAGAACAGGTTCTCCTTGTTGATCGACAGCTCCTTGCGAACTCGACCGTCCACAAGCACCTGCAGTGTCACGTTAGGGGCGAACTCGCCGGAAGCCACGACAAACTCAGCCAGAGACTCCACGGCGATCGCGGTGTCGCGAATCGAACCCCACCAGGTTGCATTCCGGCGATTGTTCACGATGTACTTCGCCAGCCCGGACGCCACCTTGCCGCGCGGATCGACCCTGGCCAAAAGCTTCAGATACCAGGCGTTGGCATCGATATCGTTGCCGTACCAGAACCACCAACCTTGCTTCGGCAAACGTAGCCAGGCTGTTTGGTTCTCCGCATCTGTCTCAACAAACTGGCTAAGGTTCCGAAGCATCATTGCCAGCTGCTCGCGCTGGCCAAGTTTCTCAAGCGCGATGCCAAACATGGCTTTCGAACACACGGCTAGTTCTGTGCGATCCCGATACAGGTACTCGCGCATCTTTGCGTTAGAGACACCAGCGTCTGTGAGAACCATGAAGACAAACGCATCCATATTGTTGGCAAACTGTTTCCCTGGCAGTTTCTTGTCATCCTTGCCCCAGTTATCCAGCAAAGTCAGCTGCTGCTTTTCATAGCGCTTCAGCCATGCGACTCCGCGTTCGATAACGCCATCAGGAATCGCCACGTCGTTTTGCTTTGCGATTTGTAAACCATGAACGACAGTCGCAGTCATGTGCGCTGTCGAACGTTCTCCCCAGCCGGAGAACCAGCCCCAGCCGCCATCGGTCAGTTGCATGTCTACGACTGCGGCAAGGTTGTCTCTGACAATCGCGGACATTTCAGCATTGCTGAAAACCGGATTGCGTTTGTATCGCTTCCATTGCTTCGCACGCTCAGCCGGATCGCCCAGTTGCTGGGCATTCAGGTTCGCTCGCTTTTGTTCGACGGCCGCCAGGTCAACGCCCGTCCGCTGCAAAACACGCTGCACAATCACGCCCGGCAGGAACCGATACAGTTTGCCATCGGTGCTGCTGTGCGGACCATCCAACAAGTACGGCAACGCATCCACCATCGCGCCGGCGAGACTTGGTGAGTATCGAACAACAAGCTCGGTCGCGTCCGCGCGACGATCGGCCGGAACCGTGACATCAAACGATGCGTTGGTCCCGTTCGCAGCGATAGAACCCGTCCACGATTCCGTCTTCAACATGCCGTGCACCAACACAGGAAACGTCCGCTCAACAGCGTCTGATTCCTGATCAGTCAAAGCCTTCATGCGGACAACGGCATCACCCGGTTTGGCAACTCGAACCACCCAATCCACCCGGGTTTCACCGCCGGCGGGAACTTCAACCGTCTGGTTAAGAGTCCCCTTCGCAACCAACTGCGAACCATCCAGTTCCAACTGAACCTGCACGGCCTTTGCGGTTTCGAGATAGTTATGAACATTGGCCGACAGCACCACTTCGTCGCGTTCCGTAAAGAACCGCGGCGCCTGCATGCGTACAAGCAGATTCTTGCGCGTCACAAACTCAGCCTCGGCCGAACCGACACGCGTTTGAGTATCCACAGACCAGGTACGTACTTTCCACGTCGTTAAGTCATCGGGAAGATCGAATGAAATCTTCGCAACACCGTTGGCGTCCGGTCGAACACTTGATGACCAATACGCCGTATCCGCGAACTCACTTCGAACGGTCGGTTCCACAACCGGGGCTGCTTCTCCTCCACTTGCATCCATCGCGAGCGCAGCCCCCTCAGCCATTCGAGCCGACCTGGCAACACCAGCGCCACCACCTCCAAATCCGCCCCTGCCGCCCAACATCTTTCCAGTGGTCAGAACCATCTGATTGCCGTAGACGCCAATACTTTGCAGCGTCGTTTCGCCCCGCTTCAACAGGTTCCCAAACGACTGACTAAGATTCGTTTGCAGCTGCTGGTAGTGCCGACGACGGACCTTCCAGAAGAACTCGCGGATATCAGGAATCGACGAACCACTCGCGATGTACTCGACACTCTTGTCGTAAACACTCACGACAGCGGGATCAGTAAATGGCCGACCGTCCGGACCGGTCATCCGCACTTCCAATTCAGCCTTGTCACCTGGCTTGTAGTCGTCCCGCAACGGTTTCACTTCAACCTTCGCAACACGCTGGTCCGGCGGAACATGTAACTCACGCACCTGAGAATGAACCTTCCCATCGGCAACCGTCAACACCTCAACAAACATGTTGGGCATATCAGCCTTAGCGATCGTCAGATTCTGAACCGTCGACTTCCCTTGCAGCCTGACCAATTTCGGCTCCGGATAAACGCTGTTCTCCGCTCGAGCAAACAGCAGCACCGTGCTGCCCAATCGGTTCGTGTTGATCAGCAGTTCGGCGGTATCACCAGGTTTGTAAACGCGTTTGTCCGCGATGAGTTCCAAATCATTGAACCGGAACTCAGACCCGTCTTCATTTCCACCCATCACGAGAAACAGCTTGCCGCCTTCAACTTTGCGCTGTTGATCGTCGGTCACTTCAACGGACACACGGTACTGACCAGTTTGAGCAGCCCGGAACCGATGGTTGGCTCGCCCCGTTTCATCCAGAGCCACGTCCGCCGAAGCCACTTCGTTCTCAACCGGCTTGTCACCATCGTAGGTGATCTTCATTAACTTAACGCGCGCGTTTCCTTTGACAGTCGCGCCGTCCAAAGAACCCGCTCGAACGCGTACGTCTACGTTGTCGTTCGCTTTGAAGTGACCACGGTTTGTCCACACGACGACATCAAACGGTTCGCGAGCAACAACAATGCTGCCGCTACCAACGATGGTTCGCCGCGAACGATCCACAACCTCGGCCGTGACGCTGTAGCGATGATCCTGATCGCTGTGCAGGGCTTTCGCGACCGATGTATCGATTTCGAACTCGACCGTTCCGTCAGCTCCAATTTTCACTTCGCGGTCCAGCACAACTTCCGGAGGATCCTGGCGATTGCCGAACCACCACGGAGACGGAGCGACGCAGCACCAATTGCGGAACCCCGGATACCAATCGCGTTCGACCGTGAACCAACCGTAACCCCGGCCGTACAACCAATCCCAGGAACCGTCCGGATACCAACGATCGCTGATACTTGTCCGCATCACTTTGTAGTGCACGGTGGCGTTCGTGACCGGCGAACCAAAATAGTACTTCGCCTGAATCCTGACCTTCGCCTTCTCACCAAGCGCGATGGGGCGATCGGGTGCGTCGACGGTCACTTCGTATTCCGGCTTCTTGTATTCTTCGACCTTGAACGAGCCACTACCTGAAACACGGTTGCCGCGAATCTGAACCGTGTACCGGCCCAACGTGGCGTCAGACTTAATGTCGAACTCCCCCGCGATGCTTCCGAATTCATCAGTGGTCAACGTCTTCTTGAACACCTCCTGACGGCGCCCATCGCGGACAATGACCTCGAACGGCATAGTCGCAAACGATTTTCCCTGACCATCAAACCGCGGATTGCGAACCCAGAATTTGTACTTCGCTTTTTGCCCCGGGCGGTAAACCGGACGGTCGCTGACGAAGAACGCTTTGTTGCTGTTGTAAAGAAAGCTTCTGCTGCGTCCGTACCACACCCGCTGGAAACCCATTGTGGCGAGCCCACCCGACGGAGTCTTCGCTGTCACCAACCAGTTGTAGTCAGCTGGCAGAGCGGCCGCTTCGACCAGCGCAAGCCCATCCTGGTTCGTCACTGCTTTGCTTTGACGCACGTCAATGTTGTAACGCCGCCGCTCAATTCGCTTCTGGCGATAGCCCAAGAAGTCAAGTTGCTGCTGAGCCAGTGGCTCACCCGTCTTTGCGTCCGCGACGAAGTACATGATCTTCTGATCCATGTTCTTCCGCACGATAGCCGCGTCGGTAAGCCACACGATGATCCGGCTTGTGTTTCCCCCCGGAACCTTCGCGGTCAACAAATACGCTCCCGCTTCCTGCAGCGGAGTCGTCACGGTTGCCACGTCGTCAAAGTGCTCGTCCGGCGGAGACAACTTCATCTTCCAACCGGCCACGCGATTCCCGATGTACTTTGTCTCGTTCTGCTGGACCAATCGGTAACCCAAGCCGGACAAATTCAACTTCTGACGATCCAGCTGTTGTGGCTTTGACTGCAGATAGGTCCGCATGTCGCCAAGTAGCTGATCGATACGAATTTCCTTCGCTTCGAACTCAACTTCGGAAGCGTTGCGGTAACGAAAATCGACCGTCGCTCCGGTTCCCGCCGCATGCACGCGCGCGTTCTCGAACCGGCCCCACTTGCCGACAATCTGATCCAACTGCGTCTTCCAGTCCTTACGATTTGGAAATTCCTGTAGCGCTGTACGCAGCACGGCGGCGGCTCGTGGATACTGCTGTCGGTTCGAGAAGATTCTCGCCAAAGAACTCAGAGCAGTTATCGCATGGGTATCATTTCCGAGGGAAGCCACCCGTTCGAATAGCTTGATCGGGTTCTCACTATCCGGGAGTGTGAATCGTTGTGGCCCGGTGGCCAGGCGGGCGATCGTTTCGTCTTCCGACAAGAACCGAACATTCCACGGACTGTCCTTTGGGTTCTCGTCTCCAGAACGACTAAACATGCCGCCAAGCGTTTGAACGCCGAATTGTGAATGAAGGAAGCTGGCATAGTTAATCTCAGCTTCCGACGCGCGGTTGGGATCCAACTCAGCCATCTGCATCAAAGACCAACGCCAACGTTCGCCATCACTAACCGCGTCCTTCCATGAGGCCGGAACCTTATGAAAGATCGGCTTACCCGCCTCATCGACCGGCGCGCCCTGAGTACTTCGTCCGAAGCTTCCGCGCCAGAACCCTTGCTGATCGGACACCTCGGGCAGGGTGGTCATGTCTGTTAGCGACTGCAACTTCCAACTGGGCCGGGACTGGGCCAGGTACTGCACCATTTTACCATGCAACCGCGCGAGCTCCACATTCGTGGCGGTCCCTTTCGCTTGTTCCATCGCCGCCAGCATCAACTGCATTGATCGCACGCGATCGCGATCGACTGAGACGACATACTTGGCTCGCCCACCACGATGCGGGCCACGCTTGAATTCGCCCGCGATCAATACGCCACTATGCTGAGCATTCGAGTAGGCCGTGGACGCTTCGAACAGCAACTTCCAATCCGTCGCATGCCGCTGCACGGATGCCTCAACAAGCTCATCAAACTCAGCCTGAACCCCAAGCTTGGCCTGGCAGGCAATCGCTTGCCGCAAGTCGCCGGCCGCTTCTCCATCCGGAAGTGATTCAAGCAGTAGCTTTCGATACCCCTGATAAGCCTCCTTGAAATTGCCGGCCTCCAACTGACGAGCCGACGTTTCACGCAATCCTTTGTCCACATTCGCCCCCCAGGCGACCAGAGGCACCAGACACGCCAGCAACAAGCCACAGCCAACCAGACGCCCCATATCACTGCTCCATCCAACTAAGTAATAACTGCAAGACGCTAAACGTTGCAGCCTCAAACAGCCAACCCCAGAACCAGCAAACCGCGGCACCTGAAATTCAGCCTGATCACACCCGGCACCACAACACCCAACACCGACGTCATTTGGACGACGGCATTCCCCGATCAGTTCCCATCCATGAAACGTTTCACGGCATTTCACGTGGAACAGCCATCAGCAAACACCGCCACCAGACGGCCCAGCCAACTGGCAAGTTGTACAAAGACCTATCCCGAAAGGACCCGCCAAGACCGACAGTTTGTACTCTGAAACCCAGCAAACAGGTTGTTTCGGGCAGAACCGGAAATCTCAACAATCAGTCTGGACCCGCACAAATCAATTCCACTACAGTCCCCGCACGCGACCTAAATTCGCGCGATAGGACGATCAAAACACCCATCAGCAGCAAGGAGGCTCTGATGCAGACCCGGTCTGTACTTCGTTTTCTACACGCCACCAATTTCCGTCTCGGCCAGGTCGTATCTGGCGTAGGCGATGTCCCGGCCACTCTCAAGCGACAACTGCTCGAAGCTCCCTGGCGATCTGCCGAAGCCATCTTCGACCAGGCGATTGCCCATGAAGTCGATTTCGTTCTCATCAATGGCGACATCGTGCCTGATGGAATCGAACAGGTGCGAACTCTTAGCTTCCTGCTGACTCAGTTCGAAAAGCTGCACCAGTACGGCATAGAAATCTACTGGCGAACTGAACCAACCGCCCGCGATGAATGGAACGCGTACTTTGAATGGCCAGGCAACGTTCATTTCGTTTCCGAAAATTCAGACTTCACCGTGACAAATGAAACAGCTCACCTGGCCACCGTTACCGGAAGTGGCCGGAACCGCAGCGAACTGTTCACCGTGTTCCTTCCGAACTCATCCAGCACAAACGTGTCGGCCGACTACACAGCCGCTTGCGGCACACAGCGCAGCGACTCAGTACAAGCTGGCCACACGGTCCATTGCCCCGGAGCAACGCAGGGACTGAGCTTTCTGGAACCGGGCCCACATGGGTGTTCACTGATTGAACTGGATCACAACAACTGCGTGTCCATTTCGTTCCTCGAAACAAACGCCGTCAGTTGGGACACGCTTCGCGTAACGCTTCCCGGAACAACAGCCACGCTTGAGGCAACACTGCGAGAACACGCTGCCCTTCCGGCAAACGGAACACGCTTGCTGTCGTTCGTTTTGGATTCACAAGACACAACGTCAGCGTTGAATCTGGAAACTGTCGATCTGCCCGCACTTCGACAGCGACTGCAATCGACGACGCACGCTGAACACGACTATTGGGTGTGCAGGATTGACCTGGGAGCCGGCATGACCGTCGCCCCCGGAACTGTGCACGAAGATGGTTGCCTCAGTGACTTCCGCCAATTGGTCCATCACCGCGGCGAAGATTTCACCCGAACACTATCCGCTCAACGTGCGTTATTGACAACGACGCCGCAGACACAACTGCTTAGCCAGGTAACTCGACTTGGAGCCGAGTTGCTGTCGTAGCAGACCGAAGCCAAACAAATAGAAAACACGTAAAAACCATTGAATCAGGACGATTAACGATGAAATTGCGATACCTCGACATTGAACGATTCGGATCATGGAGCAACGCCCGACTGGACGGACTCCAAAACGGACTAACCGTCATCTACGGGCCCAACGGTTCCGGTAAAACCACCCTCATGCAGTTTGTTCGCGCCGTGTTTTACGGACGAGCCAACCAAAACAGTCACCGGTTTCTTCCTTCAATCCACCCCGGCTCACAGGGCGGCCGACTTGGCGTGACTCAGCAGGATCGCGAGTTCATCGTGAACCGATTCTGGGAGACCGATGTCGGCTCAGACGAAGCAACCATCACCAGCGCCGACGGAACAATTCACGACACCGTGGCGTTCCGACAACTACTGGGCGAAGTCGGCGAGGATGTCTTCAACGCATTGTTCACCGTTGGCTATCGAGAAGCCGAAGAGTTCGACCTTGTCGTCCACGAAGCGCTTGCCGATCCGGAATCGACTCAGGTCGCAACCGACGAACTGCGAAAGGTTCAAACCGCAATTGCAAAGGTCGATAGAACCAGTGATCGCCTTAACGAACTCCTGGCGGAACAGAATCGACTGCGAGAAGAAATCAGTCGGCTCACAGCACAGCGACTGACGCCACCCGCTGAACTTGTGAAGGTTCGCGAGAACATCGCTCGACTTGAAGCCCTCATTCGAGAACTCCAGGCCGGCATCAACACTCTGGAAGCAGAAATCGCCCGATGTGAGTCCGTGACATCTGCTGCACCGATCGGTGAGATCAACTCGGCCGGTGATCGAGTGAAACAACTCGAACGACAGATCGCAACATGGCGAAACTGGCAACGAGAGATCGACGAACAACTGGCTGCCGTTCGCAACCAACTACATCACGCTGCTCTGCGCAACTGTGATCCTGTTGACCAGCCCGCGCAGATCCAGATGCTCCAGACTCGGGGCAGCATGACAGTCATCGAAAACCAGCTGGATGAACTCCAGTCGCGCCTGAATCATGTTCGCCAAGGCGACGCTGGCAACGGCGCTCATTCGATCCAGACCGACCTGACTGATCTGCGGGATCGCGTTTTCAATCTCTGCGATCAATTGGGACAGCATGAGGTTCTGGACGAAATCGCAACTCTTGACGCCGAATCCGTGCAACTGCAACGTTGCCGAAACGAAATCGACCGCCAACTTTCAATCATGCTGCACCGGAGACGACTACTCCTGCACGAGTACTCAAACGGCGCACCGGAATCGTTCAGGCGACACAGCCATCGCGAACAGGCAGCCTGCCAATCGCATTCGCACAGCAATTGGCTCTCTGAACCGACCGCCGCCCCAACACCAGTTGTGAACCACAACCTGGAAGCTTTGATTGCTGAGCGAAACCAGCTGATGGAACAGCTGCGACAAGCTCAGCAAGAACTCAGCACACTGGGCCAACGACGAATTGAACTTGAACGTCAGCTTCGAGACACAGAGCTTGCTCAACGACTTGAGGCGCTCCGCCTGGACCTGAATATCGTCGAAGAACAAATCCGTAGTGAACAGGAAGAGAAAGATGTCCGCGTGACAACGCGAACACTTCTTCAGGAACTCAAAGAGGACTACGAATCGCGTCGCCAGTCAGTCGTGCTTGCTGAGGCGTCAGAATATCTGCGTCGCCTGACTGGTGAGCATCACGAGTTAGTAGAAAACTCTGATGGCCGAACCATTAGCGTGCAAGCCGGTAATGGCAGCAGCAAACCATTGACCGCACTAAGCCGCGGCGAACGCGATCAAGTAGGTCTAAGCCTGCGACTCGCTCTGGCGCGAGCCTACACTCGTCGAGGAACAAGACTGCCGTTGATTCTGGACGATGTCTTCATCACATCGGATTCCGGTTCTGCCGAAGCGTCGGCAATACTGCTGCGTGACTTCGCCGCAGACAATCAGCAGATCCTGTTCTTCACATGCCACGAACACATCGCCACCATGTTCCGCAAGCTTGGCGTCACCGTACGCAGCGTCCCGGAGCAGGGGGTTCAGGCACGTCCCGTAGTCATGCCTGAACAACGCCAGCCGCGACCAATCGTTCAGAAAGTCATCGCAGAACCGCGGCCGCTAATGCAGCCGACTCCCACCGTAACTGCACCGTGGGTCGCATCGCCGCCTCGACAGGAAAGCCTGGTTGTCAAAGCGTTCAAAGGAGAAATTGACGAACTCAAACAAATCCCGGCTCGTGGGAATGTTGACTTTGAACCCACCGAGAACTGGATTTTCTACACTGAACTCAGCACGCCCATCGACGAACTTCACGGAGCGACTCCGGACCAAATCGAAGAACTCGAATCCATCGGCGTCCACACCATGGAGGACCTGCTGGCACTGATCCCGGACAACGGTTCGATGCAACTTTCAGCACTAACCCTGTCGGCTGAACAGATGCGAGATTGGCAGTCACAGGGAATGCTGTCTTGCCGCGTGCCAATGCTACGCCGACAGGACGCCCACCTTCTGGTCCGGTGCGGCATCACGACGCCTGAGCAACTGGCAGACACGCATCCGAACGATATTCATGACCTGGTAACCAGCTACCTGCGAACCAACGATGGTATGCGGTTTGTACGTAAGTCGAACCCGTTTGATCGCCAGACAGCGATCAACTGGGTTCGCTGGGCGGCTCACGCTCGAACGCTTTGGCATTCGCGAGAACGCAGCACTCAACCACCCCGCCAATACCAGACAACTTCAGCATTCCGATCCACCGGGAATGGCATTGGTAACACAACCGGCAACGGAAACGGTTCTGCACGACTAACCTCGCGGACACGAACTTCCAACGCAGGCACATCATCGTCAACCCGCGCCAGCCGTTCGACGACGCGTTCCGCCAAGGCACGACGGTCGCGTTCCGAAACGCGATCCAGTACCCGAAAGGCAACAACTCGATCTGCAACAGCAACTGCCACACGCAGGAAGAAGAGCGACTCAGAACAGGAACGCACGCTGCGGTTCTACCTGGAACGCGATGCCCCTGTTGAAGATGCACCATCAATCGGCCCTCGTACTGCCGAGCACCTGGCGAGAGTTGGAATCATAACTGTGCGAGATCTTCTCAATGCCGATGCCGACGTGACCGCAACGGAACTGAACCATCGCCGAATCAAGGCAAAGACAATCCGCGAATGGCAGGCTCAGGCAGTTCTGGTCTGTCGAGTTCCAGAACTGCGAGGACATGATTCGCAAATCCTGGTTGCCTGTGACGTCACGGAACCGGAGACGCTTGCCAGATTCCGGCCGGCTGACTTGTTCGCGAGGGTCGCACCGTTTGTGGAAACATCCGAAGGCGAACGCATTATCAGAAACGGCAAGAAACCGGATCTGGATGAGATCACTCACTGGATCGAATGTGCAAACCAGGCCCGAGCAATCAGGGCTGCATAGAAGCACGCTAATCGGGAACCCGGACTCAAAACAGTTCGGGCTCCCAGCGCGTGTGGGTCGATTCCTGCCAAACGAAACGAGGGCGACGCAAGTGATTGCGTCGCCCTCTCTGTTTCTGTCCGTGTAGTACGGGACGCTCAGATTCTTAACGGAACCTTCCTGGCCCGTTCTGCTACTTAGCCGCCATTGACGTGGATCTCATTGCGGACAGACCTGCCCTGGCTTGCCGCCAGGGCCGCTTGAGTGGCCAACTGCTTCACGTAGTAAGAAGCTGCTCGCCCACCAATGTGAATCGCCGACTCATCCACGCGAACGACTAACTCGACAACAGCGTTGGCCGTACGCGTGCGAACAAGTCGCACAATATCTTTCTGCGCACGCCCCTTCTCAGTTCCTACAGACATCGTTCTCCTCCTTGATGCCTGGCAAGCTCACCTAGCGAACCGGGGATGGTCCGCCCATGAACTTCAGGCCCGCGCACTTTACAAAGGCGCTGCCTAATCGTCAAATTTATATTGGTTGACAAATGAATCCACACGGGCACACAAAGGAAGAACTCAGTTGGCCAGAGCCTTAGACTCGCCCGCCGGCAGCTCTACCAACCAGCGCGATCGAAGCTGATTGCGGCTCTCCAAAACAGCCAAGAACCCCAATTTCAGCGGCTAAAACTGAGAAAGTACCCAATCACACGATACCCAGCGTGGCTGAAGCGCAGAGCGGTTGCCTTTTCGTCAATTAGGGACCCATTTCGCTGGAACTGATGTGGGCTTCGGCTAATCTCAGTACTGAATTACATCTCTCATTCGAACGCTTCCGGAGCCAACTGCAGTGAATACCGAGTCTACAACCCCGACCAATCCGGTCCCGGAAAGCTCAGAAAAGAAGTCCAAGTCAACGCTGGAAAAGGTGCTGTTCCGCGGCTTCTTACTCATTAGCGTTGTGCTTATCGCGTTCGAAGCACGCGCAAAATTTGGGTACGACTACTCGTTGAACTACCTGAAGAAGGCCATGGCCGTAGAAGAATTCAACGTCGCCGCGTTGCGCAAGGAGACTGAAGCAGGCAAGAAGGACGATGTCAAAACCGTCGCTGAAGAAACCGAAGATGCAACATGGGGCGGACTAAGGTCAGACGCCTTTGAGAAGCTGTCGTTCCTGGCCCCCCTCCTTGCTGGCCAGGCCAGTGAACCTATTAAGTTCAAGCCGGTGCTGGCACGGGACGTCAAAGACGGTTCCGAAGTCAAGCTGAGGGACAAGGACGGGAAGGTACTTGAGCTGCAAGCTGAAACCTCATTCGAGCGATCGCTGCGATGGCACAGCATCCGAGACCTCTGGATGCCGGAACCTGCTTACCTACTCACAGTCAAGGTTGCTAAAGAAGGCGAAGACGCGGACATCGTTGGATTCAACAACGGTGCTGCCGATGGAGACATGGGCAAGTACTTTGCCAACCCGGACCGCCTGGCGCCCGCGAAGTTCGACGCGACCACTGAGCGCAGTGTCATTGGAATCGGGCCAGGCCCGGGAGCAGGAGGTGGCAACGGAAACGGCCAGGGACGAAGACGTCGTCGGCCAGGTTCTGATGAAGATGGTGACGAAGACAAGAAGGATGAAGATGAAGCAAAAGCGGATGAAAACGACAAACCCGCAGCCGACGAATCGGAGGAAGCAGACGGCGACGACTCCGCTGAGATGAAAGAAGATGACGCTAAGGAAGAAAAGGCTGACGAATCGGAGAACAAGGAAAAGTCATCTGAAGACGAGAACGACCAGTAAAAACTCTGGAACCGATCGACCAGAAAAGCCCAGCATTTGCTGGGCTTTTTTGCGTAACAGCCGACCGGCAGAAAGGGCTTGACCTGTTTTGCAGCAGGATTTAACTTCCCGCTCACTGCGAGATTCCTCGCACTCACTTCACACACCCCCCTCTCAACTCTCCTCCCTCCGACGCAAGTCAGCTCGCTTTGCTCAAGGCGATGATCGCGCGTCACACTCTCTCCCGAGTGACTGTTTCCGCAAAGGAATCCCGATGAAACAATTGCGCGTACTGTGCCTGAGCCTGGCACTTATGTTCTCACTAAGTGGTTGCTGTTGCGGCCTGTTTGGCCATGGCGGTGGCGGTGCCTATGGAGCCGGATACCCTGGCGCCGGCGGCTGTAGCAACTGCGGTGGTGCTGGCGGCGGCTACTATGGCGGCGCCCCTGTTGGTGGAGCCTTCTACGGTCCTGGAGCAGCGACTGGTGGCTGTGGCCCCGGCGGTTGTGGCACAACAGCATTCCCATCCGGAGCGACAGCATTCCCATCTGGCGCGTCACTTTACGGTGGGCCATCAACTGCGACTGGCCTGCAGCCTGGACCTGTTGCCTTTGCTCCAATGCAGGCGATCCAAACATACTAGTGCGGTAGGCTCCAGGCAGGCTTCGGATTTTGAATTTGAAAGCCTGACAGGGAACCGCAAAAGCTGAGACCGGAAACAAAGAAGCGATCACACCGTTTGGCGTGATCGCTTTTTTTGTTGCTCTGATTCAGCAGCTGGCCTGGGCTACTTATCCTTGCGTTTCTTAGCCTTGCTGTAGCCAAACTTTTTTCCAGAACCGTTGAACTTACGCGGCCCGCGAGGCTTCCGGCTGCCACCGCCATGTGCCCCTTTGGACTGTGTTCCGGAATCAGCATCTGTGGCAACCGTCAGCCGCATTTGTCGGCCAACAACTCGCGTGTGATACAGCTGCTGCTCAATTTCACGCGGCATGTCGTCTGGAAGATCAATCGTCGTATACGACTGCTGAATATTGATGTGCCCAATTGCTTTGCCATCAATACCGCCCTCGTTCGCGACAGCCCCAACAATGTTGCCAGGCTTCACACCATCTTTCCAACCAATGGCGATGCGGTACCGCTTCTTACCCGCTTCCGGCGGACCAACAACGCGTTCTCGCCTGTTGTTGTCTCGACCACCCTGGCGATCCGATCGCTCGTTGCGATCGAACTTTGGCTTTGGCTTGTCTTTCTTCAGGAAGAACGGACGACGCCCCTGAGCCATACGCGCCACAGCGGCGGCAATCACGTCCATCGACAAACCGGTTTCCTTTGAGTGTTCTGCCAGCATCTCCTGGAAGAACGAACAATCCAACTCCTCCGCAGTCTTGCTGATCTTGTCCTTGTAACGCTTGACCCTGATCGCGTTGATCTCGTCAGCAGTCGGAGCCTCAATCACTTCGATCGGCTGCTTCGTGACATGTTCAATCGAACGCAGCCGTCCTCGCTGCGAACGAGTCAGGAAGATGATCGCTTCACCTTTCCGACCCGCGCGGCCGGTTCGACCAATGCGGTGGATGTACGACTCGGTTCCATGCGGCAGATCGTAGTTGAACACGTGACTGATGCGTTCGACGTCCAGCCCACGAGCCGCCACGTCAGTCGCGACAAGAATATTCAAACGGCCCTTCTTGAGCTGCGTGATGGTTCGCTCACGAGTCTTCTGCGGCATGTCACCGTTGAGAGCGACGGCAGAGAAACCTTCGTGGTTCAACTGTTCTGCAACAGTGACCGTCGATTCCTTCGTCTTCGTGAACACGATAATGCCATCGGTTTCTTCGACTTCCAGGATTCGCTTGAGGACGTTGATCTTCTCGCGACCGACCGTAAAGATCGCCCGCTGCCGAATTGACTCGGCCGTCATCGTCTTCGTCTTAATCGTGATTCGCGCCGGATCGTTCAGGTAGTGCTGAGCAATCCCGCGAATCGGAGCGGGCAGGGTGGCTGAGAACAACGCAACCTGCCGCTGCTCAGGAGCCTGCTCCAAAACAAACTGCACGTCTTCCAGGAAGCCCATGTTGAGCATCTCGTCAGCTTCGTCGAGAACCAAACACTTCAGACCACTCAGATCCAATGTGCCTCGCTTGATGTGGTCGATGACGCGTCCCGGCGTTCCCACAACAATCTCAACACCACGTTTCAACTGACGGAACTGCTGACTGTAGTCGGCTCCCCCGTAAATCGTCGCGATGTTGAGCCCCCGCATCTCAGATCCGTACTGCGCGAACGACGCACCAACCTGCATCGCAAGTTCGCGTGTCGGAGCCAGAACCAAAACCTGTGGCTTCTTAGGACCGATCTCAATCTTCGACAGAATTGGCAAAGCGAACGCGGCAGTCTTACCAGTACCTGTCTGAGACTGAGCCAAAACGTCGCGGCCATCCAGCATGAATGGAATGATTTCCGCCTGAATCTCAGTCGGCTGACCATATCCCTGCTTCGCGACCGCCGCCTGCACTTCGTCACTCAACGGAATCGCGAGGAAGCCATTCTCAGCCTCAACCACTTCTTCTGGTTCCACCACCTCTTCAGGGGTTGGGTCGACTGCTGATTCAGTCGAATCAGTTAGCTCGGCAGTTGGCTCAACCACCTCGGGAGCCGACTCAACGACGGGTTCCGATGCGACTTCAACCTCGTGAGCCACAGGCTCTTCAACCGGAACAACTGCGGGCTCCGGCGGGGCAGGGGTTGGTTCTTCGCGAACCGTGTCCACAGCAGCCGACGCCGCCAGAACCGGCTTCACAGGGACCGATGGAAGGATAGACTCAGCAACGTACGGCTCAGGAACCTTAAATGACTCAGACACTGGCGGCAGCTCTTCTTCTGCGACCGGAGCCTTTGGTTCCGCAGCCGGTTTAGGCGTTTCTGCAGCAACCGGTTCGTCCACCTTGGCATTCTTAACGAGATCCGAGTCCATCAGCGAAATCGGAACCATCCTGGCCTGCTCAATTTCCGGTGTTCGTGGTTCGACAATAGGATCAGCCGCAGGCTCGGGATCGCTGGCAACAGATTCATGCTGGACAACCTCCGCGGCAGACTCAACCGGTTCGCCCACTTTGGCGTTCTTGTAGAGATCTGAGTCCATCAGTGAAATCGGCGCCATCCTGGCCCGTTCAATAACCGGCGCTGGTGGCTCGACAACAGCATCAGCTTCCGCTGACTCAGCCATCTCTTCCTCAGCAACTTCAGGCTCAGATGGAACCGCTTCAGCCGCCTCCGCAACCGGTGCGGTAAGGGGATCCGCAGCCACTTCCATTCGAGCTTCTTCAACCGGCCCCGTCACCACATCCACGTGTGTGAAGAACAAGTCATCCATGCCGGGCAACATCATCTGAGCCGGCTGTTCGGTGTATTGCAGAGCTTCCTGAACAGCATCAACTGCATTGTCAGAGTTCGTAGTTGTGTCGTCGCAATCAACGGTAAACGAAGCAATGACATCGTCCGGAGACGGACCCTGGGTGTGATTTTCAGACATCAGAATTCTTCCGATAGGTGTTTCGCTGCCATCGTGTGAAGGCAACGCGAGCGCAAGTCAAAACAGCCAGTAGAAAAGGCGACGAATTGGGCGTACGCATCTGTGTTACACAAGGTGCGACGCTGCTTCGTTTACTTGCGTTTCTCGATTCGCCGGCGAAACCCGGGGAGACAACACTCGGAAGACTTGTCGCTGAGCCATTTTCAATCGCCGCAATCTGTTGATGCGACGCACGTCCGATCCGGCCAACAGGGCCGATCAATCAAGGCTGTGCAACCTCGAAGGCTCATTCACTGGCCAAAGTATAGCAATCACGACCCATCGGACAGCACAAAGGTTCGGAAAACACTCTTTTCAGTCAAGAGCCCCCGCGAGGTTTGCCTAACCGGACGTGGCTACGGTTCCACACGTTCACCGTGACTCACTGCCACTGTGCTTCGTACTCCGAACCCGGCGTGTAGTACTTCCGCATGTCAGGAACCGGCCCCGGTGAGCCATCCACCCAATTGCCCGATTCGTCCAGCACGAACTCACCAGACTCCAGTCTGGTCGCCACGTTTTCCAGCCACTGCATCCACGAAATGGTCTGCCACTCTGCATTGGCCTCATCGAAGTAGTACACAGCTCCGGTCTCCACATGGACCAGAATCTGGTGCACGTCCCAGCCGCCGACCGCAATCCAGCCGGGGTGCCAGCTGTACGATGGCATAGATTCCGGGTCAAGCGGCTCTTGCTGGACGCCAGCCTGAATATCCACCATCTCACTGCAAACACGATCGATCCACTCAGCATTTCGGAGCGCATTTAATCCGATAAACGCGCCGCCAGATCCATTGTGGACCTTTAAAGAAGCCCGCAAATCACCCGGCAATCGGTACCCAAGTTTGAACTCCAGTTCTGCCAGTTCTCCGTCACCGATTGGTGGGCCGAGTCGTTCCACATAACTGACGCCATGCTTCCGCAGGCCGGCCTCAATTCGTCGCCAGATCGCGTCAACCTCAGCCTGGACCTGAACGTCATAGTGCTGCGTCGCCAGCACGGCCGGTGACCCAAGACGATTCTTGTACCTTGGCCATTCCAACAGGCGAATCGACCACCAGCAGGCGGCAGTAAGAACTACGTACGGAACAAGGAGCCATAGACGCCGTCGATAAGACTGCCGCATCTCATTCACCTTCTTCACTCAGACGTTCCGGGATGACATTCCACTCCCAGAACTGCCTCTCGTACCAATAATCCTGGGCGTCATTCAGCCACAACCCCGACGCGCGGATGCGGAATTCGCCAGAATCCAGTTTGAGTACCGGCAGCCTGGCCGTGTTCTAATTCTGATACCGCGGGCGTTCCAGCACCAGAATCGAACGCCAGCCGAATCAGGTGATAAACACATAGAACACAACCGCCGGGGCCATCTTTCCAGGCCAGCTATTCACTACAGCCGACTCACATACGTGTGTGGCATGCGTTCTCGGAGTTCCGCCACCGCTTCCCTACTTACCTCGACATCCTTTAGAACAACCCACTGAAGGCTCCCGATCGCAGCAATCTTGTCCAAATCGGAATCAACAAGTCTTGTGTCATAGATTTGCAAAATCGCAAGTCGCTTCAGTCGAGAAATCGATGTCAGCACATCCCGCACATACTCCTCCTTACCAGCCAGATTGATCATGATAATGTCGCGATTCCAATCGTCACCACCAAGTGCCTTAGCCGTCCGCGGAAGCAGTGTGGGCCAGTCATCGCCCTCGAGTACCGGATGCCGCGTTTCCGTTTCGAACGAATCAACGGCGGGCGAAGCGGCCACCTGTTTCTGCGTGTAGATTCGCAGCGCTTCGTTCCCAAGAAACATCGCAGACCAGATTCCCAACACCGCCCAAAGATGACGATGCCAGCGCCACCGCTTCTTCTTCACGGGTTGTGCGACTATCGGTTCGCCACGTGTCTCCTGATTGGTATCAGTCATCGTCTACCACCTCTGAACCCGGCGTGTCAAATTGTCTGGTCCACCCACGCGGTTCTTTAGGTCGAAGGTCGCCTGATTCCAACCGCGTGGCAATATTCTCAAGCCAACGCATCCACGACGAAGCCTGCCAAACACCACTGCTTTCATCGAACCAGCACACCGCACCGGTTTCAAGGTTCACGAATATCTCGTAGGCCTCCCACCCACCAACCGGAATCCACCCTGGATGCCACCAGTAACGATCAGACACTTCCGGTTCCAGCAGCTCCTGAACGTAGTGGACCGCGTCGCTGATATACATATCCCGCGTCGATACCATTCCAGCTCCATCGTAAAGCCGGTACCGAGACACGAACTCTCGCCGCGTCCCGTTGTGGATTCGCAACGACGCTCTCAACGCAGCCGGCAGCGCGTAGCCAAGTTCGTTCTCGACTTCAGCAAGTTCGTCTTCACTGATCGGCGGGTTCAACTGTTCGACGTAGCCGTTGTCGAACCCAGCCAGAACACGTTCTATCCGAACCCACAAAGATTCAATCTTCTTACGAACTATCTCATCATCCCGCTGGATGGCATCCACCGACGACAAACCAAGTCGGTTCACATGTCGGGGCCGCTCAAGCCAACGAATCGACCACCAACATCCAATCACGACCAACGCGTACAACACGATGAGTCGCTTAGAGATATGGCGAAGCGGTCTGGCCAATTGCATTCAATCCGATAAACAAGAATCGGCTACCCCAACATCAGTAGATGTATCCCGGATTCGCCAAGCACAATGATACCCGAAAGTTCGTAGTCCCGCCTTCAGGCGGCGCCCGCGCAACTAAGAACGGCCGCCTAAAGGCGCGACTACAAACGCCCACACCCCATACGCGTAACTTCGCGCTGCAAAAGCCACTGAGGTGACGGTATGATACTGAACCACCATGATCGCTCGCCCCACCGCTTTTGTCTTGCTCATCACAAGCGTGGCCCTCGGACAAACCGATGACCAACGCCGCACTCAGATTGCATTCTTCGAACAGAACATCCGCCCGATCCTCACATCGCAGTGCGTGAAGTGTCACGGTTCGAAGAAGCAGGAAGCGGATCTCCGCCTCGACTCGCGGGCAGCAATGTTGAAAGGTGGTGAGTCAGGCCCGGCAGTTGCTCCGCGAAGGCCAGGCCAAAGCTTGCTGCTGAAAGCGCTGCACTACGACGAATTGGAAATGCCACCGTCCGGCAAACTACCAACGCGCGACATCGCAAAGTTCAGGCACTGGATCGCTTCCGGAGCCATCTGGCCTGAGAACGCGACCATCCGCGAGGCAACCGGAACCATCACCGATGCAGACCGCAACTGGTGGGCGTTCCGCGAACTCAGCCAACCAGCAGTTCCGCAAATACCGCCCAGCATGTGGAGCGAAAGCGAAATCGACCGTTTCGTGTTCGCCGCGCTCGACGCGAAAGGCATGCGACCGGCTCCAACTGCCGACAAGACAACACTGATTCGCCGAGCGTACTTCGACATCATTGGCCTGCCGCCCACCCCAGCACAGATCGACGACTTCGTTCGCAACGATTCACCCAACGCGTGGGAACAGTTAGTCGATCAGCTTCTCGCCAGCCCACACTACGGCGAACACTGGGCCAGGCACTGGTTGGATGTGGTTCGCTACGCAGAATCCGATGGTTGGAACCAGGACGCGTACCGCCCACACATTCATCGTTACCGAGACTACGTCGTCAAATCCTTCAACAGCGATCGCCCCTGGCCGCAGTTCGTCCAGCAGCAACTCGCGGGCGATGAAATGCCGGACGACAACCCAGAGAACCTCGCCGCCACCGGCTTCCTGCGCCTCGGAATCTACGAATACAACCAGCGGGACGCGAAGGGCCAGTGGAACGACATCATGAACGAAATGACCGATGTCGCCGGAGATGTGTTCCTCGGCGTTGGCATGGCCTGCGCACGTTGCCACGATCACAAGTTCGACGCCATCCTCCAACGCGACTACTTCGCGCTACGAGCATTCTTCGAACCAATCGAATGGCGCGACGATCTGTTCTACGCAACCGACAAACAGCAAGCCGATCACGCGCGGAAAACGAAAGTGTGGCGGCAGGAAGCTGCAGAGGTTCTCGCAAAGATCGACGCATTGCTGAAGCCATACCACGACAAAAAATGGAAGTCGACCGTCGATAAGTTTCCGTTGGATATCCAGGCGTGCTTCAACAAGCCTGCCGCCGAACGCACTTCGTGGGAACATCAGATGGCATACCTTGTCAGTCGCCAGTTCGCCGAAGAATCCGGTGGCCCGCTGAAGAGCGTGAAGAAAGCTGACAAGGCAAAGTACGAAGAACTCAAAAAAGAACTCGCAAAGTTCAAGAGCACGAAACCACGACCGCTTCCGAAATTGATGGCC
Organism: uncultured Planctomycetaceae bacterium; assembly: GCA_964485095.1. Taxonomy (GTDB): domain Bacteria; phylum Planctomycetota; class Planctomycetia; order Planctomycetales; family Planctomycetaceae; genus CAYNWT01. The sequence continues at coordinate 21,313 of CAZAIB010000050.1, forward strand.
GCCACAGACTTCAACGGCCAACCAACAGCCACCAAAATCCAGGACACAGAAGACGTCATCAAACCCGCCTTCCCCACCGCCCTAACCCCAAGGCGAGCGGCGGGCGTAAGCCCTCCGATAAATAACGACTCACGCACCACCACCAACCTAACGCACGCCGCCCACCAAACAACTCCAACCACAACCGGCCGCCGCACCAAACTCGCCAAGTGGATCACCGAACCAACCAACCCGCTCACCAACCGCGTCATCGTCAACCGCATCTGGCAATACCACTTCGGTCGCGGCCTGGTCAGCACACCCAACGACTTCGGCAAACAAGGCCAACGCCCAACTCACCCCGAACTCCTGGACTGGCTTACCACAACATTCATCAACGATGGCTCCAGCTTCAAACGCTTACACAAGCGCATCCTCATGTCGGCAACATGGCAACAATCCGCCACCAACCCAAAAGCCAACGACTACGCAAAGCGCGACCCCAACGAGAACCTCCTTTGGCGCGCACCGGTACGGCGACTCAGTGCCGAACAAATCCGCGATGCCATGCTGCTGACCAGCAACGAATTGGACCGCAGGATTGGCGGACCAAGCGTAACCCTAAAGAAGCACCGTCGGTCGCTGTACATCAGAAGCCTTCGCAACAGGCCGGACGCATTCCTGCACCAATTCGACATGGCCAACGGACTAAAAAGCGTCGCCGAAAGGAACTCAACCACCACGCCAACCCAAGCGCTCATGATGATCAACGGCGACTATCCCCTAGCCCGAGCAAACGCGTTCGCCAAACACCTGGCAGGAATGAAGTTCGAAACAACTGACCAACTACTGCAGTCCGCGTTCCGGTCAACTATCGGTCGCACACCCAACGATAGAGAAAAACACCGCGCCGCCGACTACCTCGGCTGCAGCCTCCCAGACGAACCGAAGACAATTGAACAAACAAAGCTAACCGACTTCTGTCACATCCTGTTCAACTCGAACGAGTTCCTGTATGTCGACTAACTACAACAACGCCACGCCCAGTCACCTCTCCCGCCTGCGGGAGAGGGCGGTTACCCTCCAACAAGAAACGGACAGCACACCCAGAACCAAAATCGAAGCCCATGGCACAGTGAGCCCGCAAACGGAAGAGGTGACGACGCGCCGGTCCATGCTGCAAGCGGCCGGAGCCGGGTTCGGCGCGGTGGCACTGGACTGGATGCTACACACCGAATCCGCCCGCGCGGCCAGTTCGATTGTCGGTTCCAACCCACTCACCCATCACGTCGCGCGAGCGAAAAGCGTCATCTTCCTGTTCATGGAAGGTGGGCCGAGCCATCTGGACCTGGTCGATCCGAAACCGTTGCTCAACAAACTTGCTGGTCAACCGATGCCGGCAAGTTTCAAAGAACCCATCACCGCCATGGGCGAAAGAGGTTCGCCGGTTCTCGCCGCACCACGCAAATGGCGACAGCACGGCGAGAGCGGCCTGTGGGCGTCCGAGTGGATGTCGGAAACAGCCGCGTGCATGGATGACATCGCAGTCATTCGTTCGTGCTGGACCAACGGCATCAATCACGCAGGCGGCGTGTGCCAAATGAACACGTGCATCAACGTCGCCGGCCGGCCGTCGCTCGGTTCGTGGGTTAACTATGGACTCGGCAGCGGCAACGAAAACCTGCCATCGTTTGTTGTCATGTGCGACAGCACCGGTCGCCCCGTCAACGGACCGCGCAACTGGGGTTCCGGATTCATGCCCGCCACATGGCAGGGCGTTCGACTAAGCGGCGGCAACGAACCGATTCCAAACCTCAACTCACCCAAAGGCTACGACGACCAACGGCAGCGCGAAAAGCTACAGATGCTGCAGTGGTTCAACCAGCAACACGCACAAACGCGAACGCAACAATCAGAACTCGAAGCTCGGATTCGCAGCTACGAACTCGCGTTCCGCATGCAGGCACAGGCTCCCGAAGCCATCGACATCGCTACCGAAACACAAGCCACGCAAAACCTGTACGGCCTGGACAAGAAAGAAACACAACCATTCGGCCGCATCTGTTTGCTTGCCAGGCGCATGGTCGAACGAGGAACACGGTTCGTTCAGCTCTACAGCGGAACCGGCAGCAAGTGGGATTCGCACTCCGCCATTGAAGCCAACCATTCACGCCTGTGCCGCGGCGTCGATCGACCGATCGCTGGTCTACTGAAAGACCTCAAACAGCGCGGCCTGCTTGACGAAACGTTAGTCGTGTGGGGCGGCGAGTTCGGCCGAACCCCCATGAGCGAAAAAGGCAACGGCCGCGATCACAACCCAACCGGTTTCTCAATGTGGATGGCCGGCGGCGGAGTCAAAGGCGGCCAGACCATCGGAGCCACCGACGACCTCGGCCTCTACGCCATCGAAGACAAAATGCACGTCCGCGACATCCACGCATCAATCCTGTGGCTGCTGGGCCTGGACAACATGAAGTTGACCTACGACCACAAAGGCCGCATGGAACGCCCAACGATCAACGAAGGCACGTTTAACCCGAAGCTGGTCGGGTAGTCGGTCGGTTCAGAGGCGGCCGAACACTGAACCCATCACTTCATCATTCGAAATTCCTTGTTCGACATTCTGCGGTTCAGACTAACTTCTACCCCAACTCTTGCTCAGCAACCACAGTTTGACCGCCTTCTTCCAGCGAGATCCCAAACACGATGTACTGCACATCGCCCTCGCTGGCGTTCTCCATCTTATGAGCCTCGCGCGGGTCGATCACAATCGCATCACCCGCCATGAGTTCGGTTCGATCACCATCCACGGTCATCACCACCGGTCCGCCCAGCATGATGAAGACTTCCTGCATGTCTTCGTGGTAGTGGTTTTGAAACTCCGAACCGTACGGCAGGTTGGCCCAGTTGACCATCATCACCTGGCCGCGCAGAAGGTCGGCGTTGGTCGCCAACACACGTTTCAAAACACCAGGACGAGATTGGTCTTCGTGCGATGCGGCGACGAACTCAATCTCACTACCTCGGACGACTTTCATCGAGCGGTTCCTCAATAATCCGGTTGCGATGCCAATGGTAGCGTCGAGGATACACCGACATTCACCTGTAAGAAACAGAGACAACCGCTGGCCTGCCAACATCAGCCAACCAACGCATGGCCAATGCGTATAGCGCCACTGCAACGGTTCAGGTAGCGCAGAGTTCGCGAACTCGAAATGAACCACGCGGCGACTGGCTGAACGCAAAAAAAGGGAGCACCCCGGCCCACTACGGCAGAGTGCCCCCCGGTTGTTGCCTGCGTTACTTTCGAACGCAGTACAACTTGTCTACCCCACGCAACAGCAATGCGTCGCCAGCGATCGAAGGCGTTGACCAAAACAGATCCTTGATACTGTTGGTCCGCAGCAACTTGTACTCAGGACCCGCCGCCAAAACGAACGTGGTTCCGTTCTCATCCAAAATGAACACGCTGTCGTCATCAGCCCACAACGAAGCAACGACTGTCCCCAGCTTTGGAACACGTTTCTGGAACGCTCGCTCGCCGGTCTTCATGTCGTAGCAGTTAAGAACGCCGCTGGAACCAGGGATGTAAAGGTACCCCTTCGAAACCACGGGAGACGCCATGCCTGGACCAGAACGAGTTCTCGACCATGCGATCGCGTCCGACTTGAACTGCTTGTCTAACTGCATCTCGCCCGATGTTCCTGCCGCAACAGACACCAATGGCGCGGCACTCATTGGCCCGCTGTTCCCGAAGAAAATCTGATCGCCATCGACAGCAGGCGAACTACTGAAACCAGACTCCATACCCTTCAACTTCCACAGCACCTTGCCGTCGGCCGGGTTGTAGGACGTCACAATAGAAGAACCGCAGGTCAGCAGTTCCTTGCGTTTCGCGTTAGACCAAATCAACGGAGTCGCCCAGCTGGTTCCGCTCTTCCGATCGGCTCGCCAAACTTCGTCGCCCGTTTCACCTTCGAATGCCGCCACGAATGACTTGTCGTCGTTGTCGAACTGCACAAAGACTGTTCCGTCGAGGATCGCCAGTGAACTACCTGTTCCGAACCCGTTGCCCGTCTTGTACGTTCCCAGTTCCTTACGCCAAAGTTCTTTGCCGTCCAGATCCCAGGCCAGCAGCGTTCCGGTGGTCGCGAAAAACGTGAAGACATGCTTGCCATCTGTCGCTGGCGATTCCGTCGCGTAAGTGTTTGACGGATGAACCGCAGGCGGAACCATCTCGCCGACAGTCTTCTTCCAGATACTACCGCCATCCTTCAAACTCAGGCAGTGCACCATAAACGTGTGCTTACCCGGCTTCGCGCTGCGGTAAGAACCCATGCTTCGCACGCCACCCGTCATGCCTTTCGGCTTGGAAGGCTTCTCTGAAACAGCCGCAGTCAGGTAAAGGCGATCTCCAACAACAACCGGAGAAGACCAACCGCTTCCGGCAATCGGAACCGCCCACGCGATGTTCTTTTCCCCGTCCCATTCCATCGGGTGAGTGACGCTTGTCAGCTTCCCGGCCGTGCCACCGCGAAACTGCTGCCAGTCTTCTGCCACGCCCACAGAGCCAACGCATGTCGCCAGAACCAACAAACAGATTCGCATGAAGTGCTCCTTTTCCTTTGAGGTAAGCCTGTTTATAGACTTAGCAAACCAGCTGGCCGGGTTTTTCTGACATGCGCTAGCAATGGCCCTACCGCCTCACCCACCCACTATTTTGGCCCAAATAGCGTGCTTCTGACTGCATCTGAGATTGCGACCACGGCCGGGTGCTTAAGCTTCCGTTCTGCTGTAATCGCATAGAACCTCTCCGTGGCGTTGGGGATTTCCAGCAGCAACCGCAGACCAAACTGCTTTTCAATCTCCGCCTGGATCGCCAACGGAGCCGGAATCAGCCCCATGCCAGCCTCCGCAAAAACCTTGAGTAGCGCTGTATCATCAATCTCACCAACGACCTCGGGTTCCACGTCGAACTGGTACAGCCACTGAGCAACCGATCGCCGCAAAGCCGTGTGTTCGCCTGGAAGAAAAAACGGCGCGCCGTTTAGGGATTCGGGAATGTTCCGCTGGTACTTCCGACACAACTTGGGCGTTCCAAACAAACCAACACCGCATTCACCAAGTGCATGATTGAACGCTCTGACAGACGTCAACGACCCAACCGGCGAATCGGAAAACACCACGTCCAGTTCGTGCGTCGCCAACTGAGCCAACAGCTGATCCATTGGCCCCTCTCGGCAAATGAGCTTCACACGGTCCTGTAGCTGCATTGCGGGTTCAAGCAGCCTGAACGCAATCAGCTTCGGCAGAACTTCCGGTAGCCCGACATGCAGTGCAGTAGGGCGGTCCGTCACCCGGCCGGACAGCGTATCTCGCAACTCCTTTCCGATCGAAAATATCTCGTCGGCGTATCGAAACACGACCTGGCCGACATCCGTTAGAGCCACACTGCGTCCTGACCGTTCGAGCAACTTTTCGCCCAAAGCTGCCTCAAGCTTCTTAATTTGCCCACTTACGGTGGGCTGAGCCACATGCAATCGCTGGCACGCCGCGTTCACACTGCCTTCCTTGGCGACCGCCCAGAAGTAAAGCAAATGGTGGTAGTTCAACCAATCGTCGAGCACGCGAACACCTCACAGGCAAATTCAATCAACCACTAACTCATCGCCTTATTCGATCCGAGAACATCGACAATTCGAATATACAGCACATTTACCAGCATTTCTACACGCTGTCACAACAGGTCACCACATTTATATTTACGATACCAAAAACTGAAAGAATCTATTTGTTGAATACAACCATGCGGCCTAGAAACAGAATAAGGAAACAATGCACAACCGTCGCCAACTATCGGGCCAACCGCTACCAGCCCCGGACACATCTGCCAGACACCGCGGAAACCGTATGAGAATCTCTATCAAAACCAGAAACGTTGAGTGCGACGAAGAACTACGCAACTACGTCAATCGCCGAGTCGCGTTCGCTTTGTCCCGATTCGCGGACGCGGTTCAACGCGTAGAGGTGATGCTGGAAGGCCAGCAGGGAACCACGAGCCAACGATGCTGCTTCCACGTACACGTGAAGCGAAGAAGCGAACCGATTGAGTGCGAAACAACCCACACTGACCTACTGGCCGCAATTGACCTCACTTCCGGACGGGCAGGGCGGACGGTCGCTCGCAGACTGGACCTCAACCTCACCCCGCGGGCATCAAGGTAATGACACACGAACTCAAACCCCACAAGCCACTGTTAGCCAGCGGACCAAGCAGATGAGCAGCACGAAACCATCTAGCGCCGCGGTGATTCTCGATCACCTGGCCAGAGATATTCGCAATGTCGAACGAACCGCGGTACAGCGAGGGCTAATCGAAGCCACTCGCGCGTGGGCCGGCCCTGAAGAGAAACAGTGGTGGCGCTGGATTAGCGAAGCCGCCAGCAGCTTCGGGTTGCAGGGGCGCCCCGTCGATCTGACCCGCGACGAACTGCAGCAACTCGCGACCAACGGTGCCCGCGTTGTTGTTCGAGAGCCCGAATCGGGTGAGTGGATTGCCGTGCTTAAGGCAAAGAAGAGACGCCTGCTTGTGTTGCGACCAAGTGTCTCTACCGAACCAAAGTGGATGCATCGACGAGAGTTGCCAAAACAAATCGCTGCCGACTCACTCCGATGTGTTGCCTTCAGCCCCCAACCCATCGCCTGGTCCGGGCGAAAAGCTGCCACACCGTTCGACCGGCTAATGGCTCTTCTGAGTCCCGAATGGTCCGACATCTGGATTGTCATGCTGTTCGCATTTATTGTTGGCCTGCTGACCCTGGCGACTCCGGTCGCGGTCGAGGCGCTGGTTAACAACGTCGCGTTTGGCCGCTTCCTGCAACCAGTCTTCGTTCTCGCGTTCATCTTGTTCGTTTTCCTCGCGTTCTCCGGAGCACTACGGGCTCTGCAGGCGTACGTGGTCGAGATTGTGCAACGACGACTGTTCGCTCGCGTGGCAGGCGACCTGGCGTATCGCCTCCCACGACTCAACGGAAACGCGACCGACGGTGAGTACGCTCCGGAACTTGTGAACCGCTTCTTCGACATCGTCCTGGTCCAGAAGATTAGCGCTCAGTTCCTGCTTGACGGAATTGGCCTGATTCTTAGCACGTTAATCGGTATGGCGGTCCTGGGCTTCTACCACCCATGGCTACTTGGATTCGACGCCGTCTTGCTGGCCTGTATCGCCTTCGTAGTCGTGGTACTCGGCCGCGGCGCCGTCCATAGCTCCATCAAAGAATCCAAGACGAAGTACCGCATGGCAGCATGGCTGGAAGATCTAGCCCGATGCCCAACCACGTTCCGATCAGCGGGCGGCACCGACTTCGCAATGGAACGCGCCGACCTTTTGGTTCACGATTACCTGCACCACCGCAAACGTCACTTCCGAATCCTGATGCGACAGATCGTTTTCGCACTTGGTCTGCAGGCCCTGGCGAGCACCGTGCTTCTGGGAATCGGTGGCTGGTTGGTCATCAATGGCGAACTAAGCCTTGGTCAACTTGTCGCGGCCGAATTGATTGTCACCGTTATCGTGGCCGCGTTCGCAAAGCTCGGGAAACATGTCGAGAGCTTCTACGACGTGCTGGCTTCAGTGGACAAGCTGGGCGTATTGTTCGATCTGCAGGTTGAGGACCAGGCAGGAATCATGGCGGTCGACCTGTCCGACGGCTGTGAAGTCGCGATCACAAACCTCACCGTGAAACCAACGCTATCGAAGTTCAAAATGCACATTCCCGCGAGGCAAAGCCTTGCCGTGTACGGACCAACCGGGTCGGGCAAATCGACAATCGCAGAACTCATTTACGGAACCAGGAAAGCCGATTCCGGGACCATCGCAATTGACGGAATCGATCCTCGCGACTTCCGTCCCGACATTCTCCGCCAACGCGTCGCGCTTGTTGGCGAACCGGAAGTCTTTTCCGGTTCCATCGACGAAAACGTCCACTTGCACCGACCGGCCGTCATGCCGACTGACGTGCACAACGCCCTGCGACTTGTTGGACTTCAATCGCTCATCAATGCACTACCCGATGGTGCCGAGACAGTTCTAACAAGCGGCGGAAGCCCACTCAGCGCAAACCAACTTCGGTTGCTCAGCATCGCTCGCGCGATGGCGGGCGACCCGGGACTCATTGTGCTGGACGGAACGCTGGACTCACTGTCGGATGAAGATTTGGAAATTGTCATCGCCGCGTTAACCGGTGAACACCGAACCTGGTCGGTTTTGGTCATGACTGGCCGAGCGGCCGTAGCCGAACGGTTCGACCAGACTATTCAGACACACAGAACCACACTGCCTGGCCTTGCGGGAGCGACAGCATGAGCGGTCTTTCAGGACGACGACTTCTTGCCCCGAGTGCCTACAGCGAAGCGATCATGCCATCGCTGCAGCTCGCCCGGTCATCTCGGCTAGCGCGAATCATTGCGAAAATACTGCTTGTGTTACTGGTCATCACAATCGTCCTCGTGGCTTTTGCGCCGTGGCAACAATCAGTTAAGGGAAGCGGATCAGTCATTGCTTTCGCACCAGACCAGCGACAGCAAACCATCGAGGCTCCCATCAAAGGCCGAATCGTACAGTGGGGCGACGGTATTAAAGAGAACGCTCATGTCAGCAAAGGCCAGCTCATTGCTGAAATCCAGGACATCGATCCGGACCTTGTCCGACGCCTCGAAGAACAGCTTGTCGCCTTGCAGGACGGCCGCGCGGCGGCGCAACGGCAGCTGGAAGCCAACCAACGTAACGTGGAAGCCATTCGTCTGATGACCACACCAATAAACGACCGTCTCCGGAGCTACCGGGACGTCAAGGCACAGGTCGATGCCAGCGCGACGGCTGCTATCGAAGGAGCCAGGAACAAAGTCGCGGCCCAACAGCAGGTGCTGGCTGAAGCCCAGGCAGCCGAGGCTCAGATCCGAGCCGACTACGATCGTCAAGAAACGTTGTTCAACGAGAACATCGTTTCAGAAGTCAAGTTCCAGTCTGCTGAGCGGAAATATCGCGAAGCGACAGCCAAAGTCCAAAAAGCACGAGAGTATATTCTGGCCGCACAAAACGAACTCAAAAGCAAAACAGGCGACCGCGAAGCCAAAATCCAAAAGGCTCAGGTCGAAATTGACTACACACTCGGTGAGGTGCAAAAGCAAAGTAGCCTGTTGTCCAAAGCCCAAAGCGATGTGGCCAAGTCCGAGTCTGAATTGAACAAAGCCATCAAGGCTCTTTCAGAAATGGAAACCAAAGTGTCACGTCAACGCAGCCAACGCGTTGAAGCTCCGCTGGATGGGTTCCTGACGCAAATCACACCAAACTCTGGAACACAAGTCCTCAAAGCCGGCGATTCCTTGTGTGTCATCGTGCCCGACACCACCGACCGGTCGGTCCAAATCTGGTTAGACGGCAACGACGCGCCGCTGGTCGAACCCGGCAGTCATGTCAGGCTGCAGTTTGAAGGCTGGCCCGCCGTGCAGTTCGCTGGCTGGCCATCTGTCGCTGTCGGGACTTTCGGCGGTGAAGTGATCTCAGTAGACGCAACAGACAATGGAAAGGGCAAGTTCAGAGTCTTCGTGAAACCCGACGCCACAGACGAGAAATGGCCCGACACCCGTTACTTAAGGCAAGGTGTTCGAACAAACGGCTGGGTATTGCTGAAGCAAGTGCCACTGTGGTTCGAGATCTGGCGAAAGATGAACGGGTTCCCTCCTGTTATCTCTAGCGACGCTCCAGACGCCAAGGAAAGCAAGGGCGACAAGAAGAAGCCAAAACTGCCGAAGAGCTAACCAACTGCAACCCCTTCTGTAGCTGTCCGCTCCCGCCGAGGCCCATTTGAACAACACATTACTGGCTCGGCGGCTCGAAATTACCTAACCGGACCTTTGCCCCAACCACCAACGCCCGGGTCCTATTGTGCCGATTATTAGGATTACTCCTCCTCGCTGAACCGGCCCGGGCCCCATGCACCGACTTCTAATCCTCCTTGCGATCGTAGCTCTGCAGTGCGGCTGCGCGGCGCGTCCGGAGTCACAACTTGCCGCGACGAACCAGCCACTAGCCGGCGTGCGACTCCAACATTCGCAATCGCAACCTCTGCGAAGCCAACCTTCCCCGCCCCCGGTCAGCCCGATTCAACTGGTCAGCGCGCAGGAAGAAAGCGACATCGAAAAACCAACACTCGAAATCGCCGCTGAGAAGCCTGACGAATCAGAGGAAGACGACAACGAAGATCCACCATCGGATGGTGACAACGACGAGGACGAAGACGAAGACGAGGACAAGAAGGCCACTGAGGAAGACGCCCCAGAGACGTTGCCTGTGCCGCAAACCAACAAGCTCTTGTTGGCGAGCGTCATCGATTCAGTGCACACCTCGTTCCCTTTGATCGAAGCGGCCTTCCTGGATGCCCAGGTCGCAAGCGGAAAAGTCATCGCGGCCGAAGGAGCGTTCGACACCAAACTGAAGCTGTCCAGTGACAACGGACCAACCGGCTTCTACCAGACGTATCGCCAGAAGGCCAACATCTCAAAACCACTGTTTGGCGGCGGCGAAGTCTTCGGTAACTACAGAATCGGCCGCGGCGACTTCGAACCCTGGTACGAGGAACGCGAAACCAACGGTGGCGGCGAGTTCAAAGTCGGAATCGCGAAGCCATTCCTCCGGGACCGAGACATCGATCCTCGCAGAGCCGACCTGTGGCGAGCCAACTACGACCAGTTGATTGCTCAGCCCGAAATTCGCGGACAGCTGATTGGGTTCTCACTTGATGCATCACTGGCCTACTGGAAGTGGGTCGCAGAAGGTCGCAAGTATTTTGCCGAAGAAGACTGGCTGGAACTCGCCGCGAGCCGCAACAAGCAAATCGAACGCCGAGTTGAAGAAGGCGACCTCGACCCGCCGGAACTCATCGACAACGAACGCGCGATCGCCAAACGAAAGGCAAAGCTGGCCGACCAACTTCGGAAAGTCCAGCAGGCCGCAGTCAAACTTTCACTCTACCTGCGAGACCCGAGCGGAATTGGAGTTGTACCCACACTTGAACAAATTCCAGAGTTCCCGGCCCCGCGGCTTGTCGATGGCACTCAGCTTGAAGCCAACATTGCTATCGCGCTAAACCAGAGACCGGATCTCCAGGTCGTCCAACTACTGCAGGAACGTTTGGAGATCGACTACAGCGAAGCTGCCAACCTTGGGCTGCCGAAGCTTGACACATACTTAACAGCATCTCAGGACGTTGGATTGCCGACCTCTTCAAAACGTGACAAATCTGAGTTTGAACTCGACGCAGGCTTCCTGTTCGAAATGCCTCTCCAGCGTCGGAAGGCCATCGGAAAGATGCAGGCAATCGAAGCCAAAATCGCTCAGGTGTCGGCAAAAGAACGCTTCACCGTCGACAAAATCACAGCCGGAGTCACCGCCGCATTTGCTGGAATGAAACTGGCTTACGAACAGGTTCAGCAGGCTACCAAAGCCAAACAGTTGGCGACGGAGATGGCCGAAATCGAACGCCGAAAATTCGAACTCGGCGAAAGCGACCTCTTGAAAGTCGCACTACGTGAACAGTACGCCATCGAAGCAATCGAAGGACAAGTCGCAGCACTGTTCAACTTCTTCGCCACCAGAAGCAACTTCTACGCGGAAATGGCAATCGAAAAGCCAGACACCGAATAGCGACATCGCAGCTTCATCCGGGCCCCACGTGGATGACTTCCAGCCATGAATGCGTGAGCCCTGAGCCGCCGCATACTGAACCAGCGGCGACAAACATCACCGAACAACCGGCGTAGAAAAAGCCTCGAGAAGTTCTCGAGGCTTCGATCGTTTTCAACTGCGCAATGCCTACGCATACCGGCTCTATTTTTCTGTCTGCTGCGGCGGCAAAGTGGCCATCGGCGACCCGCCATGACCCGGAACACCGACTGCTTGAACAGGACTCGGTTGGAAGCCCTGGGGCACAGAAGGTGTCTGGAACGGTGACAGGGGCTGCCCGGCGTAGTTAAACGCGGGTTGCGCTCCATGCAGAGGAGGGTATTGAACCTGCTGACGGGGTCGCGGAATGTAGCGTACTTGTCGAGGCTGTGGGGCGCCCGGCGAGCGATAGGTGCCGCACAGATACATTCCAATCATTCCTATTTGCCCGACCGTTTCGATTTCTGAACCTGAAATCATCGCCGGAGCTCCAAGAGTGAAGCTCTTGACCGCCATCAGTCCGTTGTCGGTGTGGACTCGCATCGAAAATGGCAAGTCATTCAACAAGCTAGCGGTAAGTGCGAGCTCAGTAGCTTCTTCCGAAGCACCAGCTGCACTGAAATCGACTGAGTGCAACAGTCCATACACAGTCCCATCAGAAGCCACTGAGAACTCGCCCACTGCCGAACCGCTGAGCACGCTGGCATCGCCAGTGCCTGCGAAGTCTACCCTGAGCGTTCGCCCTTCAACGATAAACGACGCCTTACCGTACATCATGTCGCGACTCCACGTACCGTCCTGCAGCCCTGAACGCCCAGCCGCTCTCGCCTCTCTATTGGCGATGTACTGCTGTAACGGAACAGATGCCACACCGCCACCGGGCTGCGTCACTTGCACCATTGGAGGTCTGGCTGGTGCCGCCGCAATCGGCGCGGCCGCACCAGGAGTTGGCTGTTGCTGTGGAGCAGCAGCGGCAGGAGCAGTTTGCACTGGCTTCGCAACAACGTGCGACGCCGGAAGAATCTCGGCTCGAACCGGTTCTTTCGGATCAGGCACATCCGTTCGTGTTCCCTCCGCCGCAAGCCGGTTCACGTCAGAGAACACCGTTCCCCGCTGACCGGCGGTTCCGCTGGCACCGTTTGCTTTGCCGGCTTCGAACACAAGAAACAACGCGGCAATGCCAGCCACCGCAACCAAAGACCACTTCGCATTCAATCCGTTTAGCGACTTCATTCCATACTCCATCGTGGGGGAATCAGAAAACTGAGCGACTTCCAGACCAACCGGTTCGCCGGCCAGCCACTGTTGAGCAAGCTGCCATGTGTTCGCTTCCAAACCGGAAGGAACCACCGCTGCCTGCGTTTGAGAACCAAGTAACACGGCCGCAAGACTTAGCGACAACCCGCGTCGCATCAATCGCGATCGCAAAGCCGCACGACCTCGCGACAACCGCGCCTTCACGGTTTGCGGAGTCAGCCCCAGCCGTTCGGCAATCTCATCGCGAGCAATGCCGCTGCAGTAATGCAGAACCAAAACCTCGCGGTACTTTTCCGGCAGGCTATCCAGCGCGGCTTCAATGATCTGCGATTGTTCAGACTGCTCGATTTCACGAAAGACATCGGCATCCATAGAAGACTCCGCAATCGTGTTCAAATCTGTTGCACCCGTGCCGTCGATTCGGTTCGCCTGCACCCGCAGGGAAGCTCGATACGCGACCCGGTACAACCAAGCGCCAAAGTCACGCGAACGGATATCGGCCCCGTGTTCCAATAACGCAAGAAACGTCATCTGGAACGCATCCTCAGCATCACTGCTGTTGCGCAGCATTCGCGAACACACAGACCAGACAGGATCGCGGTGCCGATCCATCAAAGCGTGAAACGCTTCCTCGCTTTGCGTTTCGACGGCCAGTTTCCAAAGTTCGACATCAGAGCGTGTTGTGAGATCAGCCATGGGACTCCTTTCTCCGGCTTCTGATTGTTTGAGCAGTCAATACTCGGTTCGGACCGCTTTCTTTTCAAGGATTCGAAAAAATCCTGACTCGCAGACACCCGGCCTGGAGATTGCGTCGTGAAACGAGAACCCACAAACTACGACAATGAGCATTCAACCACTCTCGTTTTGTTCTCGATCTCTTCTTGTCCTGGCAGTGGTGCTGCCAGGCACGGCGCCGCTTGTTAGCCCTCAGGAAGACGGTGAGCTACTGCTGTCCTTCACAAAGGCGCCCGGCGCGATAGCTGACGAAAAGACTGTCGAAGCTGTCTACAAACTGTTTCCCGCCCAAGCCTGGGACCGCCAGAAGTACAGCGCCGAACGATTTTACCTGGACAGCAAGTCACCGGGCAGCAGCTATGTCCCCAACCTCACCTGGCTGGATGTCTTTCTGGACCAACCGTCGGTCATGCACCGCTACGACGAACTGGCAACCAAACTACAGACCGCTGTCCAGAACCCCGCGGACCCGCACGCACGAACCGTCAACGCCGGCATACTTGCTTTGATTCGCATGCGTCAGGGCAGGGTGGCAGAAGCCAGAACCGCCGCGAACATTGTTCTCCAAAACGCAAAGACAATGCGGTCACGCGGCAGAATCTGGATCTGTAAGCGCTGGGCCGCTGAACCGGTTCTCGACGACATCACCGGCCCGCTCATCCTGTCGGCACTGCAAGATCATTCGTCGTGGTACCACAATCCTGGCTGGGCGGAATTGCTAATCGCGGTCACGAACCGATCAAACAATCAGCAGCTTGCGGATCGCGGGCTCACCCTCATGGAACAGAGACTCGACAAGCTCCTTGCTGAACGCACACGCGATGAGTACCTGGCTGAAGCTCAGGACGCCGCCAGCCACGTGGTCCACCTGAACCTCACCGCCAACCAACCTGGCCGAGCATTGCAGGTATTACTCCGATCGCGCCAGAGTCACAAACTCAATATGGAATATGTCAGCTCTCCGATTATTGACGAAATGCCCGAATGGCAACCCACGCTGATGATGCAAAAAGCGACGGCCAACATACCGCCCACCGAAGCTGTTGAAATCGTTGGTCGCGGTTTAGTCGGCTCAGAGAAGCAGCTCACGGGACTCCTACCATTGACCGGGCTTGGTAGTTCCATGTCAAACCGGATTGAACTGGATGCCTATGCCGCGAAAGACCAGCAGGCGGAATTCCTGCAATCCCTGGCTCAGTGGCTGGAGAACAAACTCGAAGATTCCTCGCAGCTCTCGCAGAACCAAACACACAACGCCCGCATCGCATTGGTTGTAGTTAGGCTAAAACAGAAGAAGTCCGAACTCGCTCGCGCAGCAGCCATGCCGTTGCTGGAGTCGTTCGACCTAAGTGACCTGTCCGCGTTCGCATGGCGTGACGCGGGAACATCGCCGGACGCGACGCAGGTGCTGCAAACGGTGCTACCGCTCTGGTGGACGCTCTCACATGCACCGACCGAACTTCTTGAGAAGGCTCCATTCCCGACCATCGCCGAAGCATGCCTCATTACCGCGGGCCAAGCATGCGTTCGGGCTCACGAATGCATGCGAGGATCACTGCGCGAGAAGGCAAACTCCAGCCCCGTTATCAGCGCGTTGCTCCGCAAACATGAACAACCTCGACCTGACGCCCCAAAGGCTCACCGCGATCTAACAGTCTTCGACGACTTCATGTGGGCCCACGCGAAAAGTCTATTGTCGCTGGGTGACGCAGCGGCTGCGAAGAACAACCCGAAACGGCGCGATGAAGCGTTCTCCGCGAATCTGTTTCGATACAGGCGGTCAAGTCTTCGCAATCCCAGCGAAGTTGATGCGATAGAAAACCAATGGGTTGGACTTGGCAAACCCCGGGAAAGCTTCGCAGAACAGTTGCTGGAAATGCTCATCGACACGACCGACGAAACCGGCATCCGATCCGGATCATCCGGAGCCAGCGGCGTCGGCTGGGCGCTGGCCGAACCATGGACAGACGAAGCTGAGTACTTACCAACGGCATTCTCATTATGGCCGGATCTCATGAGGCGCCGCCTGAAGTCCATAACTACAGAACAGCTCAAACAACGCATCACAGCAGACGACACAACGACCCAGCAGTGGCAAGAATTCTGGCTACAACTGGCACTCGCCGACGCCACCGAAAACGAATCCGACTTCAATCACTTCGCCCGCAAACTGCAGGAGATCGCGCCTACAGTCACGGGCCGAGCGCGCGGACAACTAGTCGGCGAAGTCTTCGCGCTCTCTCGCACTGACCAGCATACGCCGGCCATCGAAGCAATCCTGGCCGCATTTGTTGCAGGACTGTCTGAGTCAGAACGTCGCAACCCTCAAGACTGGCCATTGCTCGCACAAATGTCCCAGTTCCGAATCGCGCTGCGTTCAGGTGACATCGGTGCAATCGACGCCGCACAGGCACCGTTTGAAGCAGCAATGCTGGCGTGGAATGACACCATTTCCTGCGGCCACACACCCGCAGGCTACACCATGGCCCGCATGTCCCTGGCCGCAATCAAGTGTAACCACTTCGAACGCGGTGGCCGCTTACTAGCTTTGGCATTCCCGAAAATGCGGCAGGCCGGGCAATGGAACATGTGGCGGCATGTGACCAAACTGCTCGCCAGTGTCGAACCGCAACAGAGATACGAATTCCATCTTGGCTTCTCGGTCACATCATCGCGCGGCGTGAACCCATGGTTCTGGGATCCACAGGACCCATCAAAAGACGGCCTGTGTTCACCTCGTCCGAAACCGATTGAGGTTCCAAAGTACCCAACCAACGTCGCCATCGCGTGGCGCGAACTTCTAACCGCTGCGGAAGAAGCCGATCAGCTACAGAACCTTGGTCGCCAACTACTACAACTGCGGCGAACACTGACCGACGCGAAAGACAACGTGCAGAACAGACTATTCCGTCTCGCCCGACTCACCCGCGCGCGTCGAACTGACGGCGATGCGGCCAGTGCGTCGGTGAAGAATCTGGTTGATCGGCTGATGGCGGGCACACCAAGGCAGAGTCTCGATTACATTACCATCCTGCTGCTCCACGACCACAAGTCTACCCGCGAAGCCGCGCTTCAGGTTCTCGCAAAGTGGCTAAGCCGAACCGATCTCATCACGAACAACAATTCTGCCGAACGCATGGCCAGACTCGGCGGCTGGTTGGTTGAAGCAACACCCGAAGAACCCGGGCTGCAGAACACACAATGGCGAACCGAAGTCGCAGGCGTTCCGGGTCAACAAACGGCCGCGTTCCGATGGCAGGTGACCGAAAGTTCTACACCGAAACAGGCGACCGATCTTGTCCGCAACTCCGGGCCACGCGGAGAACACGTCGAATGGGCCAACAAAGCCGCTGGCGACTTCACTCTGGAAGCGACTATCGAACCAAAACACGCATCCCGAGTCTGGCTGCGTTGGGGAACGCTGTACTTCGGATTCCGAAACCCAACCATGGAAGAAGACCGCCAAAGACCCGGCTACGGGCGAATCCAACATGACGAGGGCGGTGCGTTCCTTGCCGCCAGAGCCTTCGACGGCGCTCACGATATGACTCAGGCCAGGTTGCTTAGCGAACTTCGCCTGACCGAACCGCTCAAGGCTGCCCGGTTGCGTCTCGCTCGTATTGGGAACCGCCTACGATTCGAAGTTAATGACCAGCGATTTCTTGAAGTCGCAATTGAAGGGCAACCCGCACCAGCAAAAGTCGGCTTCTATTTCCCAGACATTGGCCACGCCGCTCTGAACCAGGTTCGACTGGACATCAAGCCCGGCCAGCAGACATCAACCACTCAGGATCCCGTGACGTACATACCGATCCGAGTGAATCACATCGGATACCGAGGCGACATGATCACGCGCCAACTTTTCAGGTAACACCAACGATACCCCGGCCGCATCGACCCCCAACGGCGAGCGGTGGGCGTCAGCCCAGTGATGTCAGCACAACAGTTGGTGCAGTGTGACCACCCACGCGTGTGGTGCGCTCACATCACCGGGCTGACGCCCGCCGCGCGCCTGCCAAAGGTTCATCGGTCAACTTCGGGGCCGGGAAAAGCTGCGGATCAAGTTGGTGTAACTGCGTCTTAAGGTGAGCCATACAGCGAACTGTGGCCTGGTAGCCGAGGTCCGCGGTACGAGGAGTCGACTTAAAATCGGTAAACGATATTGTCGAAACGTCTGGGGCGATTGTGAAGTCAGCCTGAGCGCCGCCCATCACGCTTAGGTTCTTCTGAGCAACTTCGCGGATCCGACTAAGAACCTGATTAATGCGAGGAGTCTTCATAGCATCCGTCGGAGTCCGCCGGGTGTTGCCCACAAAGGAATCTGCGATTTGAGTAGAAACGTCCACTGAAATCACAAAGTTCGCATCGTCCTGGACCAGCGTGTCAGCAGGAACATTATTCAGGTAGCCACCGTCAACGAGAACCATTCCATCTCGACAAATCGGTTTCGAGATGCCACCAAGATTGATGCTTTCCAGAATACCTGACACGCAGTCACCTGAAGTTCTGACGAACTCACTGCCAGTGACAAGGTCCGTCGCAATGGTTGCCAGGGGGATGAGTAACTGCTCAAGCTGCCAGTCGAAGAAGTGCTCTCGCAGCATTCCTTCCCAGGCTCGCGAGCGATACTTAACCAGCATGTACCAAAGGTCCCCCTTGGAAATCCACTTGTAGATGCCACCCGGCGTCAATGCACGTGTGAACCGATCGACGGTGTTATCCGGTGAGTATCCGCCGCAGTAGGGGACGGCCATCATGGCTCCCACACTGGTCCCTGCGATTGCGTCGATAACAATGCCATGTTCGTCGAACGCTCGCAACACACCCAGGTGCGACATGCCTTTGGCGGCACCACCTCCCAGTGCCAGACCAACCCGAACACCACGCAGCGAATGGATAATGCGTTCGATACCAGGCGTCGGCGTCTGCTGAAATGAATCCGTCGATGCGCCCGTCTTGACCTTAAAGTCGCAACTGACCAACTCTCGCAAAGCCGGGGACAGCGGTGCCAGATCGTGAGACTCATCCAGCACCCAGATTGCGTTGAGCTTTTCTTTCCATTCGGGTGACTCGGAAAGCAAGGCTTTCAGTTGTGGCACCATTTTGGCTGCGCACGGTGGCGTCAGCACAAGAAAAATCTGCTCCGTGAAACTCAGCAACAGTCGCAAATGTTCGGTTGAGATGTCAGCGATTGACAAATCAATATCGAAGACCACACGGTTGAGTGGCAACCAGTTTGCCAATTGTTCCCGGACGCCCGCACGGTGATCCTTCTCATCCAGTATCATGGACTTGCACGCAGCCAGCGCCTCGTTGCCAGTTCGGTCCGGACCATTCACGAAGCGTCCGACAGATTCACCCAACTGAAGCAGTCGTGACTGGATCGCCTCAGCGACCGACCGGGTGGCCGAATCCATATGCAGGAAAGCGATCCGGCGTACGAGCGGCGGTTTCCCACCATCCATAATTAACTGCGTCATCCGAGACGTTGCGCTGCTAATCAGATTGCGCGCGAAAATCCTGTCGGTCGCCATGAACTGCCGCACGTCATCGCTTGTCAGTTCGACGACCAACGATGGTTCTGTCGCCGTGATCGTCATTGCGGCCGGCTGTCCATGTGCAACGGATAGCAGACCAATCAGATCGTTGGGTCCCAGCCTGCCGACTACCGAAGTACACTCGCCATCGCGGCACATCGCGAAGCGTCCGCTCACAATCAATGAGACCGCCTCGACAGGTTGCCCCAGGGCCAGCACTCTTTCTGCACGCGAGTAACGACGTAGCGTCGCCACTTTGGCCATCGCGTCAATCGCCTCAGGTGCAACTCCCACCGTGCTGGCGTGAATCCGCAGATACTCCCGAATTGTCTCTGACATGCCTGAGCTAACAACCTAATTGAACAATTGAAAACCCTGGCCCTACATCAGGCATTCACAGAGCGAGGCCACAAACAGTGGTCTTGGGGCGACGCTGCCGACCCAGGCAGCGTGACTGCCAAAGCCGGAGCGTAGTGCAATCAACCAATCACGTGAAGACGTCCCATCAGCGACCACGACCCAACCTCTTTCTCCCGGGACTGAGCTGCACGTGCGTTTGGGGTGAACGTGGCAGGCCCTACGTACACAGAAGAGCCGCGCTACTTCCGGATCAACGAGGAAAGACTGAACGGATCCCTCCCCCGGACTACAGAAACTGAGTGGTTGCTAAACCGGACGCCAGCGCCGGGCCTACTGTTCCTCAGCCGCAGCGATGATCGCGCTGACGTACAAGGCGACCTGCCCCTTGGTGACCCCAGCTCGCTGAGCTGTGTCCTCAGCAACTTTCTCAAACGTCTCGCCGGCCTCCAATTGGCCAAACATTGACTCCGTGTGGGGACCAAGTCGCGCGACTGCATCGTCTGTCAGAACCGGGGACACTGCGCCCGGTTCTGGTGACGCCATACCAAGACAGAAAAGGTATCGAAACACGTTGTTCAACACGAAGAAGATATTCATGATGAACGAGATGATTCCCCACCAACCGAGGACAAGTGTCGTTGCTGTCATCGACCAAAACGTCGAGTGCACGCACGGTTTGCACATGTTGCCTTCTGCTGACTTTGAAAACCGCATCACAAGCAGTCCAATGTTCTGGTAGAAGGCGACGTATTTTGTGGGAGCCTCGATCCCGCAGTGCTGGCAGATCACGTGATGACTTTCTCTTCGTGAGGAATGCGAACGGTTGACCATGACACGACTGGCAGGCAATTTCCAGTCTGGCTTACCACGGGTTCTCTACCGCCGTGGCAGGCCCCTCAACCCGAGCTGTTTGATTTTGCGTTTGCTCCACGGGTCGGTCCCGCAGGGACAACCTCGCTGGAGAGGTTTGCGAATCGCACTGGCGTCGGCGACAGGCGCGTTGACATGCCTGAGCCACGAGCGTTTTGCCGGCCAGAGGCCACTTGGAAAGTAGCTAAGCCTTCTGGTCGGCGGTTCCGTGTTTCCAGATGTGCAGACTGCTCCAACGCGCTCGTCGGCACTCTTCACCAAGCCGCATTGCGTTCGACGTAGCGGCAGAAACTCGTGGCATCAAACTCCTTAACGTCATTCACATCCGTTGGACCGCGCGCCCCGGTTCCTCACAATTTATTATCTCGATATCAAGATACTTGACATGAAGATACCCGACAAGTACAGTATTTGTATGCCAAGCGATTTCATTGACAACCTGATGCAGCGATGGCTCGCGCAGCGGCCGGAACTGGATGCGAGTCCGATTGCAGTCATCGGACGCGCGATCCGCATTGCCGATGTGTTGAAACGCG
>CAZAIB010000051.1:0-41324 GCA_964485095.1 uncultured Planctomycetaceae bacterium
TTCATCCACGGCGTACCGTTGTTCGGTTGTCTGATTGGGCTGGAACACAACGACCAGATGGTCGGCGGGTTGTGTGGGTTCCCGGCCATGAACGAACTCATCTACGCCACCAAAGGGCAGGGTGCCTGGTGGAAAAAAGGCGACGCTGAACCAACTCGGTGTGCGGTCACGCAAACGGCTGAACTTTCCGACGCAATGATGAGCTACACGCAAATCAGCGGCTACGACGACACGCAGCGCACTGAGACATTCAGGAACCTCATCGCAGCAACACGGCTCGCTCGTGGCTGGGGTGATTGCTACGGTCACATGCTGGTCGCAACCGGTCGAGCCGACATCGCAGTGGATCCCGAAATGAATCCATGGGACAGCGGCGCGATGTTGCCGATCGTGACGGAAGCCGGAGGACACTTCTTCGGATGGAATGGCGAAGCATCCATCTACGCAGGCGATGGCATCTCAACAAATGGCGCATTGAAAGATGCGGTTCTTGCAATCCTGCCGAAATAGGAACAACGGAAAATTCGCAGGGCCGATAGCGTCACGCCAGATGGCGATGCAGTAAAGTACAGACATGAATCGAGAGAAGCTTATACCGGCGGCTGTTGTGTTTCTGATCGCTGCTGTGTGCTGGTTCGTCCCGCCGCCGGAGGGGCTGTGCCGAACCAGTGCGATGGGGAGGATTGCTGAGACGGCGAGTTCAATCGCTTTTGACGCAAAGGCGATTCGGGTTGGGCAGGTTGCCAATGTCCTGCCGCGGCTTCCGAGTGAATCTGCGGCGACAATCGCGGAAAGCGACGAGTCCCTGTCTGTCGAACAGGTTCAGGCCATTGCGAAAGCCAGCGAGTCGTGGGTTCGTGAGGACGGGACGATTCCGGCCGATCGTGATGAAGCCGTTGCGGCGGGACGCCGGTCGTGGCGACTGTTTGTGATCTTCGCGTCCACAATCGTACTGATTCTGATGAACACAATGCCCATTTTTACGGCGTCGTTGATCGCTCTGTCGTTGGCGATTTTGACGGGAACGCTTACACCGGTCGCCGGCTATTCGGGATTTGCGAAGGACTTCATCATTCTGATTGTGGTGGCGTTTACCATTGCGATTGGTGTGGCGAAGTCGGGACTGGGCAGCCGTCTGGCGTGGATGATCATCAGCAAGTTTGGTTCATCCAGCCTGGGACTGGGCTACTCACTGGTTCTCACCGACGTACTCATCGCGCCGGCGTTCCCAAGTAACACGGCGCGGTCTGGTGTTTTGTTTCCGGTTGTCGATTCCGTTGCGCGAGGACGGGAGTCTCCGCCGGAAGAGGGGAAGCGACGGAAGCTCGGCGCGTTTCTAGCGATGAATAGTATCCTTGGGTTGTCGCTGTCGTCGGCGCTGTGGTTGACGGCGATGGCTGCGAACCCGGCGGGTGCTGAGATCGCCGGCAACATTGCCGGTCTGGAAATCACCTTTGCGACCTGGTTGCAGGCATCGTGTGTTCCAACGCTGGCAGCGCTGGCGATTGTACCTGTGTTGTTGTACCGGTTCTTCCCGCCAGAGTTGCGGAAGACGCCGGAAGCTCCTGAGACGGCTCGGGCTGCGCTTAAGGAAATGGGGCCGCTGTCTCGGAATGAGAAAGTGATGTCGGGCGTCTTTCTGGTTCTGGTTGTGCTGTGGGGCTTGTCGAAATTGCTTTCGATCAACATTGCTGCAGTGGCGATTGCGGGGCTGGCTGTGTTGCTGCTGACGAAGGTTGTCACGCTTAACGATGTCCGCGGCAGCAACGGGCCCATCACGTTTGTGTGGTTCGCTTCGCTGTTTACTCTTTCAACATACCTGGACAAGTACGGCTTCAGCAGTGGGTTGGCGAGGCGGTTGCCGGTGTTGTAAGCGGACTGTCGTGGCCGGCGGTGTATGTGCTGTTGGTGGTGGCGTATGTTCTGATTCACTACTTCTTTGTCAGTCAGACGGCTCACATGTTTGCAGTGATGCCCATCTTTCTCACGGTGGGAATCGCATCCGGAGTTCCCGGCGGATTGCTGGCTATGATGTTGCTACTGGCGACCAACTTCTTCTCGCCCATTACTCCGCAGGCGAGTTCAGCCAATGCAATTTTTGTCGGCAGCGGCTATCTGTCGATGGGTGAGATTTATCGCTACGGCGGGTTGGTGACGCTGCTGAATTTGATTGTTTACATGACGGTCGGAACAGCGTGGCTGATGTTTGTGACGGGGGCGTAGGTTGATGAGCGACCAACCGAATCCATACGAGGCGTTTGAGGCGCCAGAGGCTGGTGTTGCAATCAGCGCCGATACCACGACGGATTGGCGAGAGATCGCCGCGCGGTGGGAGCGGTACAGGATTCCGTTTAACATTTGCCTGCTGGTTTTAGGAACCGGCTTGCTGGTGATGGCGATGGGCGTGGAAGCAATCGCCATGATCCCGGGCGTCATCGTTTTTGGCGTGGCAGCGAACCTGTGCTACTTGTTCGGGCCAATAACAGAGATGTACCTTGGCTGGTTTGTCGAACGCCATCACGATCGCACTCCGCCGGGAATTGCAGCGTTCGTGTTGTCGGCAAAGTGCACGACCTGGATGTTTCTGGCTGGTCTGACCTTTTCGATCATGCTGACATGCGGAGTAGGCTTTATGTTCCTGCTGGATTCATTGGACCCACAATAGCTCGGATGTGGTTAGCCGATCGGCACGGTCAGGGCGGACTGCACATGAGCCGTTTGGGCGCTAGAGCCCCGGTTGTTGCGCACACCGTTGAGAACCGTGGCTAGCGCCAAAACGGCTCATGAAAGGGGACAGCTTCTGCATACACTTACAACGCACTGTTGACCGGTTTCGTAGTGCAAAAGCCGTGGACCCACCGATGTAAAATCGGTGGCGGACGGTAAAGTCAGTGGCATTCGGCGTTAGGCCGCGGTTCCCATGAACTCGCGTTGATACACGGCGTCCAGGTCATTCTGACTGCCCTTCACGAACAGCACATAGACGAAGTCGGTATCCTGCCAAGCCTGGTAGTGATGGGTCGTACTCAACTTTCCGCTGCCCAGCGTTCCTCCCGGACCGAAGTTAGGAGCACCCTCGACACGCTCAAGTGGAGTCACGATCAGCACCCAGGACCGACCTGCGACAGCCACTGAAGTTGGTTCTGTCTGACCGTCAAACGGTGCAGATTCGCTTGGCCAAAGCTGCTGACTGGTCCGTGGCTTGCGTACCAACCAGTTGGGCAGATTGAAGTCGTGTGCCACAGCAGGCCATGGAGTTGCCGGTACATCACGGGGAGCCTGTTGAACAATCCCGTGGTAAGAAACTTTTGTCGGCCCCTGCTGCAAGAACACAAACGCCCCGATGGCGACAGCTGCGACACTTGCCATTGCCACAAGGAAACCACGACGTGATCGCTTCGGTGATTTCGCTGGTTCCGGCGCAACGTTTGTGGCTGTGGTTGCGGCCAGTAGTTTGTCTTTCAAACCGGCAGGGACCTCGACTGCCTGCATTGCTGTCGCGATCTTCGCGTCCAATTGCAAACGACGATCAAACTCCTGTCGCGCGGCGGGATCCTGATCCAGCGCGGCGATGGCGTCGGCCAGTTCTGAATCAGACAGGTCGTCTGAGTCGTGGCGAACGATCTCCAGCTTCTCTAGTGCGTTCCTGCGATCCATTCCTACAACCTTAATTCTGCTCTGCTTCTGAGAGTTCTTCTCGAACGGCTCCGAGTCGTCGTCTCAGCCACGATTTCGCTCGAGCCAATCGGCTCATCACGGTCCCGATTGGAATTTCCATCCGATCGGCAATTTCGCGATAGCTACAACCTTCGTAATAAAACAGCACAACCGTTGTCCGAAAATCTTCAGGCATCTGATCCAACAGATTCTGAAGCTGTTCACCGTCTACCTGGGAATCCGGATTCGTGTACTCAGCAACTTCGGGTACCGAATCCAAATCGACAGACGGTGTCTTGCGTTTGGACACCAGTTTGAGGAACGCGTTTCGTCCGATGGTGCACAACCAGCCGCGCGCCTTAGCGGGTTCGCGCAGTTGGTCCAGGTGGGAATGTGCTGACATGAAGGTTTGCTGAGTCAGATCTTCGGCGTCCGCGCGTGAGCCCGACAGCCGATACAGGAACCCAAAGACGAAGCCGTAGTGCTCCTCAATAAGCTCATTTATCTCACTCTTACGATCCATCACCAGCACAGTTCCGGTTTGGTTGGCACTTTGTCGTCCGACACGCAGCAACCTGAAGCTCCAAAAGAACCGTTGGGTTTCCTCACGAGTTCCGAGGCCGGCGACGTACCCGATTATTCCCTAAATTGTTACGACTACTGGAAATACTTCAGGAAATCGTCTTCCGGCTCGTCTTTGCCGGGATCGGCGGGCTTTTGTTGGGCCGGCTTCTGCTGGGCAGGGCGGACTGAGCTTGGCCGAGCCTTCTTCTTCGTGCTGGACTTTCGAGCAGGTGTGGCTCCGCGCGGCTTCGTTCGCCGCGACTGCGGAGGTGCCTGCGAACCGTCTGCGTGACACGCGTCGCAGCGACCTCGGTGGTCGAGCGGTTCGCCGCAGGCATTGCAAAGCGGGATGGGTTCGACGGCTTCATCCAGTCTCGGAGCGTTGACTTCGTCGGTGGCCGGTGGCGTTGCCGGAACAAACGTGTTCTTGCCGGACGGAGTGACTGAACCTGGCTTCGCTGGCGTTTCTTTGGTCTTGGCTTCGACAGCCTGTTCCAGCTGCGAAACCACATTCTCCTGCCGGATAATTTCGGTCTCCGCCTGCAAACCGCTGGTGACATCTTTGGCCGACACGTGGACTCGAGCTTCACTGTCGTACTGAATCGTAACTTCGATTTCTGAGAACTCGGGCAGGTTCGGCGGCAGGTTGCGAATCACAACATCGCCCAGCTTCACGTGCGGTTTGTCGTCCGACGTGCCGCTTTCGACAATCTGCAGGTGAACGCGTTGCTGGTTCGGCGAAACGGTTCCGAACCGCTGGATTCGCGCGACAGGCAACGTGGTGTTTGGTGGGACCAGATAGTACGGAACGCGCTTCCCGGATTTGTCACGAACCAAAATACCCAGCCCGCGCGCGTTGACGCTTTGTTGTTTGACGCTGGCCAGGCGGTCTGATGCTTTGCGGGTGAGAATCGACTTGGCCCGTCGACTTTGCGACAGCAACATGCCGGCATAGAAGGCGGCCCCGTGGGAAATCGAATGGTCGGGTGACAACGTCGTGTTAAGCGTTCGACCGCTGAGCCCTTTAAGTGACTCGCGAACCATCGGCATTCGCGATGCGCCGCCGGTCGTCAGCAAGACATCCACATGAGCCCACCCCATTTTGCTTTTCTTCAGCATGTCGCGGGTGATTTTGCAGGTACGTTCGACCAACGGCTTGGTGAGCTTCTCAAAGTTCTTTTGTTCGACCTGATACGACTTGCGGTGGCCCTCATGTTGGCAGGTCATCGCCGCTCGAGGTCGAACGGTGAGGCTGCGTTTGGTTTGTTCTGCTTCCAGTCGCAGGAACTGCAGGCTCTCGGGATCGTCGCGGGGGTCGGTTCCGAATTCCTTGCGGAACTGATCGGCGATCGCGTTTTGCAATCGCTTGGTCCAGTCCAGTCCGCCCAGTTCGAGGTCACCGGCGGTCGCGATGACGCTGACTTCGTCACGTGTGTAACGAACCATCGAAAGGTCGAATGTTCCGCCACCAAGGTCGTAAACCATGATGCGCTGGTCGGCCGCGAGTTCAGTAAACGCCAGACTTTCGCCACCCAGTACGTAGCACAACGCAGCAGCGACCGGTTCGTTGATGATGTCGACGCGTTGTAGTCCCGCGCGGTGTCCGGCCTGGATGGTGGCGTGCCGTTGCGAATCGCTGAACTGAGCCGGAACCGTGATCACGGCCTGTTCGATGGGGCCGATGCGTTCCTCCGCAGCGCTTAGCAGTTTGCGAAGCACGTAGCCGGCGATGTCGACGGGTTGATACTTCTTGCCATCGATCTTGTAGAACTTATCGCTGTTACCCATGAACCGCTTCGCGTCCTGGATGACGCGGTTCGGCCGAGCAATCGTGTTTCGCAGCGCTTCGGTGCCGACAACAATTTGATCGGCGTCAAAGAGAACCGCCGATGGCGTGGCCAGTTCGCCTTCCTGGTTGGGCAGGGTGACCGGTTCGCCGTGCTCGTTGAGGTACGAGATACACGAGTAGGTGGTTCCGAGGTCAATTCCAACGGCGTGTGTGGTTTGCATGAACACCAGACCTTTGTACTCGCTGTCGGCATCAGCGAAGTTCTATCAACTCCCGTCAAAGAGACGGGTTCAGATTCTTAGCGCAGTATCTTACCATGAGCATTCAAAAATCGCACAGAACGTTGGGGCATTCGTGAACGCTTCTGAAAATCAACAGATCCGTAATGGGAAACGCAAACTGCGTGTTGCATTCAACGTGCTCCTCGCCTCAGCGATTGGTTCCTTTCAGGTAACCGCGGCGCAGGGAACGCTTGGTGACTTTCATACTGGGCGGTCGTTTTCCAGAGCGATGACCCGGACCATCTCAGGCGACCCCAGCCGGACTGTGCGTTCGATACTCGCCACGTTTTCAAAGGACCAAAGAATCGCCGTCATCATTGGTCGGCGGATTAATCCGGACAAAGTTATTAGCGTCAAGCTTCAGGAGGCAACCATGCGCGAAGCGTTTGCTGCGGTCGCGGAAGAAGCCGGTGGCACGGTTTCAGAGCTCAGCAACGTGGTCTTCATTGGTGCACCAGCATCAACCGCGAAGTTGCGGACTTTGGTCAGACTAAAGAGTAAAGATGTTTCGAAGTTTGCGAATCGTCGAGAGTTGCGAGCGAAACAAACGATTGTTTGGCCGGCTCTAAGCGAACCGCGTGAGGTGTTGCAGCTGATAGCGAAGACGTTTCAAGTCGAAGTCAGAGGCGCGGATTCCATTCCGCACGATCTATGGGCGGCTGGTCAGCTGCCCGATAGCGATGCGGTCACGGCTCTATCTATCGTCCTGATTCAGTTCGGTTTGACGTTCGAATGGGAAGACAAGGGCTTAGCGGTAAGGATTGTGAAGGAACCAGAGTCCGTTGCGGTTCAGGAAAAGGTACGCGTTACGCGAGACGCTCCGGCCAATCTGGTGGAGCTCGCAAAAGAGAAGTATCCAGCCGCAGAAATCACAAAGTCATCTCGCAGCTACGTGAACGTGAAGGGCACCGTGGAGGCGATTGTGGGCGTGACCAACATGGCAAGAGGGATAAAACCGCGTCGCGTGCCAGATAAGGTCCGTGTCGATTTGCAGCAACTCACTTTCACTGCGAAGAATGCGAGGGCGCGGGAAGTCTTTGAGAAGTTTAAGAGTAATGGAATACCCATCGAATGGGATGAGGCTGAACTAAAGGCGGCCGGGGTCGACTTGGACAAGCTAGTGGAACTCAAAGTTGAGAACGCCACGACAATCAAGACATTTCGACTGCTGTGCGACCAGATTGGGGCCGATTTCACTGTAGAAAAGTACCGCGTCCGGCTTTTTTCGAAGTGACTGACCTGAAACAGGCACCTTTGAAATCGCCTGAAACAAAGCGTACTATGGCCTTTCGGAAAGCTAGCGTGGCCCTCCCACGTTAGCACTCGCACTTTCGGCACCTCCTGTTTCGGGAGACGAAGGCCGGCAGCGACATGGATCGTTGATGCTCACCGCGAGTTCCTCGCCCTTGCCTTAACTGGTTATCGGTTCGCCTAGAACGGCCGCCTGGCAGGGCGAGACCAAGCATTAGAAATTACGACGCAACTCGTTCGCGCGAGCGACGGGTAGGAACCTCAACCAAAGAAGAACTGACATGTTGGAAATCGCAGCCAGCGGCGCACTGGATTTTGTTTCACTCGGAGCCATGGTGCACCGGCTCGACCCGGGGCGTATTCCGTTCCGCAAAGCCAACAACCTTGCGGTCCACGTTAGCGGTGGCGAGTTCAATTGTGCAGCCAACCTGGCCGATTGCTTCCGCATGAACACAGGCATCGCGACCGCGATGATTGATTCGCCGCTGGGCGACCTGATTAACGAACGCGTCCGAGCGATGGGCGTGAAGCCGTTTTACAAAATGTACAAGCATGACGGTGTGCGTGGCCCAAACATGGCGACTGTTTACAGCGACCAGGGTTGCGGCGTTCGAGCTCCAATCGTGTTCTACAACCGATCGAACGAAGCTGCCGGCATGCTGAAGGCCGGGGATATTAATTGGGACGAAGTCTTCGCTGGCGGTTGTCGCTGGTTCCACAGCGGCGGAATTTTTGCGGCTCTGTCGCCTACAACTCCGGAAGTCATTGTTGAGGGCATGAAGGCTGCGAAAGCTGCCGGCGCTGTGACTTCGTTTGACTTGAACTACCGTCAGAAGTTGTGGGCGATTTCCGGTGGGCTGGATAAGGCTCAGGAAACACTTCGCGGAATCGTCGAACACTGCGACGTACTTGTCGGCAACGAGGAAGACCTGCAGAAGGGGCTTGGTCTGGAAGGCCAGGATGTTGAAAAGAGCGGCAAGCTGGATCCATCAGCGTTCTTCGGAATGATGGAAGGTGTGGCTAAGGATCTTCCGAACGTGAAAGCTGTGGCGACAACGCTGCGAGAAGTCGTCAACACGAACCGCCACAACTGGAGCGCCGTACTTTGGATGGACGGCAAGACTTATCAGGCTCCTCAGGCTGAATTGACTGTTCTTGACCGCATTGGTGGTGGGGACGGGTTCGCGTCTGGTTTGTTCTACGGATTGATGTCGGGGGAAACGCCAGAGCAGGCACTTCGTCTTGGTTGGGCTCATGGTGCGTTGATGACAACGTTCCCTGGCGACACAACGATGGCGACGGTTGAACATGTGAAGACGTTTGCCGAAGGCGGGTCTGCTCGGGTTCAAAGGTGATCTTTCTGAGGATCTCAAATTTGAAATTACAGATTTGAGATTTGAGATCCCGCGTTCGGTTTCGGTTTCGAGATTTGCAATCTGAGATTTCAAATTTGAGTTTGGTCAAAATTTGAGATTTGCAATCTGAGATTTTAAATTTCAAATTTGATTCTTGAGATTCCAACCTATGCCCACTTATGACCGGTTCGAAAGTCTTCCAGTCTGGAACCTGGCCGCCGATCTCGCGGCAAAGGTTTTCGAGTGGACTCAGGACTCAAGCTTCCGCGGGCAGGGAGATCTGGCGAACCAACTACAACGCGCAACATTATCCGTCAGCAACAACCGAAGGTTTTGAACGAGGATCAACGGCTGACTTGTTGAAATTCCTTTACATTGCACGAGGCTCAGCCGGTGAAGTTCGTTCGATGTTGTGTGTGATGGACCGGATGCAACGTTTTGACAATTTGAAGTCCGAAATATCAGATTTGAAATCACAGTTTGAAAGTACCTCTCGTCAAATTCGAGCCTGGGCTGACAGCCTGCAAAACAGCGAGATCAAAGGTCAACGACACTTAAACGACAAGTCTCGTCAACAGTACGAGCAATCAAATCGAATGTCAGCGTTCATGAAGAAGCAGGCTGAATTCAAACAGCAGATGGAAGAACGCCTAAACCGCGAAGCCAAAGAACGAGCGAACCGGCAACAACAACAAACGGATGGTGAGTAAGTCGCTCAATTTCAAAATCTGAATCTGAATCTGAATTTCAAATTTGAGATCTGAAATCCACCACCCACACCTCAACCAAGTCACAACTCCAACCTGAAATTCAACATGTCAAATAACGATATCGGCCTCATTGGCCTCGCCGTAATGGGTCAGAACCTGGTCATGAACATGGCCAACAAAGGTTTCAATGTCGCTGTCTACAACCGCACAACTTCGAAGATGACTGACTTCGTCGATGGACTCGGCGATCGCCCTGAAGGGGTTATCGAAGGTGATGCAGCCAGCCGAATTCATGGCTACGAGTCACTTGAAGAATTTGTCGGTTCCCTGGCATCACCACGTCGAGTGATGATCATGGTTCAGGCAGGTGGCCCGGTTGACGCTGTCATCAATCAGCTAAAGCCGCTGATGGACAAAGGCGACATCATCATCGATGGCGGGAACGCAGATTTCCCGGACACAAATCGTCGCCACGAAGAACTCATGGCAGAAGGTTTCCGCTTCATCGGCACCGGCGTCTCCGGCGGCGAAGAAGGCGCACTCAAGGGGCCTAGCATCATGCCGGGCGGTCACCCCGAAGCGTGGCCGTTCGTCAAAGACATCCTGCAGAAAATCAGTGCCAAGGTCGGCGAGAACGACGACATCCCATGCTGCGACTGGGTTGGTGAAGCCGGAGCAGGGCACTACGTGAAGATGGTGCACAACGGCATTGAATACGGCGATATGCAGCTTATCTGCGAAGCCTACTACATCATGAAGCACGCACTCGGCCTATCGAACGCCGAACTGTACGAAGTGTTCAAAGAGTGGAACGAAGGCGATCTCGATAGCTACCTCATCGAAATCACTCGCGACATCTTTACTGTCAAAGACAAAGAATCCGACAGCGATCTGGTCGACATGATCCTCGACACCGCCGGCCAAAAGGGAACCGGTCGTTGGATGTGCCAGCACGCGTTGGAACTCGGCGTTCCAACAACTCTGGTCACTGAAGCTGTGTACGCTCGCTGCCTGTCGTCTCAGAAAGACGCTCGCGTTCGAGCCGAAGCTGTTCTTTCCGGACCGGAGATCAAGTTCGAAGGCGACAAGAAGGCGTTCATCAATGACGTCCGCCAGGCGTTGTACGCATCGAAGCTGGTCAGCTACGCCCAGGGTTACGTGCAGTTGAACGCAGCCGCCGAAGAGTTCGGCTGGAAGCTCAACAACGGCCCAATCGCATTGCTTTGGCGAGGCGGCTGTATCATCCGATCGGTCTTCCTGCAGGACATCAAGAACGCGTTCGACAAGAACCCGGATCTCGAAAACCTGCTGCTGGACGACTTCTTCAAGAACGCCATCAACGAAGCTCAACCAGCCTGGCGACGAGTTGTCGCGGCAGCCGTCCAGTTCGGCCTACCGGTTCCCGCCTTCAGCGCGGCATTGACCTACTTTGATGGCTACCGCCGAGGATCCCTGCCAGCCAACCTGCTTCAGGCTCAACGCGACTACTTCGGCGCTCACACCTATGAACGAACCGACAAAGAACGCGGCGAGAAGTTCCATACCGACTGGATTCGCGAACGTAACCTGACGTAGATCATTCGATTGGTGCGGCCTTGGATTGATCCAGGGTCGCATCCGTGCCCTTGGGTTCCTGAACTCACCTGCTGTGCGATATCAAAGAATTGTGAGCAAGTGGTTGGTGGGTAAGCCCCAAATCAGCCGGTGTTAAGGCGTCCAGATTCGGGCTCGCGCGCATTGACGTACCGGCGAGGCGAATTTCTGACTAAACTTGGTGACTCAGGTTTCTTGTCAGAGTCGATTTATGGAACTCGTTTTTCTGGGCACGGGTGGTTTCCATCCCAACGAACGGCGGCACACGGCCAGCATCATGCTGCCGGAAGTCGGCGTTGTGTTTGATGCCGGAACCAGTTTCTTTCGCATGCCCGGGTATCTGAAGACCAGACAACTGCAGATCTTTCTGACTCACGGACACCTGGACCATATCTGCGGTCTGACGTTTCCCATCGTGCCGTTGCTGTCCGATGTATTGGATTCCATCGAGGTCTTCGGGAACCCTCGAACACTGACAGCGGTCAACGATCGGTTGTTCTCAGAAGAAGTGTTTCCAGTCCCGCTACCGAAGACCGAGTTTCGCGAACTACCGGAAACGGTCGAACTACCCGGCGGTGGAGTGCTGTCCCATTGCAAGCTGGAACACCCCGGCGGTGCCGTTGGATACCGCATCGACTGGCCCGATCATTCGCTGGCCTACATCACTGACACCGTCGCGCCGGGCGAGTACATCGATTTCATCAAGGGTGTCGACTTTCTGATTCACGAGTGTTACTTCCCCGACGACATGGCCGAATGGGCGATCAAGACCGGGCACAGCCACACAACGCCGGTTGTGCAGCTCGCAAAAGAAGCCGGTGTCGGCCGACTGGCATTGGTTCACATCGACCCGCAACGTCCGGGTGACGACCCAATCGACATCAGGAAGGCTCAGTCGATTTTCCCGAACACGTTCATTGCCGAAGACAAAATGACGATTGAGATCGGCGCATGAGCGACTCTGTAGTGAACGACTTTTTCCAGTCGTTGCGATCCCCAGTTGACGGAACCGAACTTCGGCAGTCCGAACAATCACTGACCGATGCAGCGGGGAACTCATGGCCCATTGTCGACGGCATTCCGCGGTTCGTTCAGTCAGAACACCTGGAGAGCTTTGGGCTGCAGTGGAACAAATACGAAGTCGCCCACGACGACGAAGACCAGGCAACGTTTGCGGCCAAGACCGGCGTTGAACTTGCCAGGTTGAAGGGACTCCGAGTTCTGGATGCGGGCTGCGGAGGAGGGCGGTACTGCAAGGTCGTGGCCGAAGCTGGCGGCGACGTCGTCGGAGCGGACCACACCGACGCGGTTAACAAAGCCGCCAAGCTGTGTTCTCACCTAGGCAACGTCAATCTCACGCAGGCTGATTTGAAGCACCTGCCGTTCGAACCAGCTTCGTTTGATTTTGTGTTCTCGATTGGCGTCATGCACCACGACAGCAATACAAAAGCTGTCTTCGATTCGGTCGCAAAGATGGTCAGGCCCGGCGGGCGCTATTCGGTTTGGTTGTACAGACGAAACCAATGGTGGCAAGAGTGGTTGAACTCAGCACTCCGCAATAGAACGACCAAGTGGAAGCCAGAGCGGCTTGAACGCTGGTGTCGTTTTGGAGCCACCCTGGGCGGCCTGCCAATCATCAACAGGACGCTTAACAAGATCATCAACTTCAGCGCGCACCCAAGTTATGAGAACCGGGTTTGCGACACGTTCGACTGGTGGGCTCCTGAGTACCAATACCATCACACGGTCGATGAACTGCAAACGTGGTTCACCGACGCCGGGTTCGCCGACCTGCGAGTGCTACCGCCAGAGAAAGGCGGGGCGTTCTATCGGTGGACTTACGAGCGGAACCTGTTGATCGGTAGCGGTGTGAACGTAACGGGCATTCGGCAGTAGCCAGAGTCCGAAGTTTTACCGGCCCTGAGCCAGCCGTTCGCGTAGTTGCCCGGTGAGTTGCTCAGCCAGTTCCGGTGCGGTGTTGGCGATGTTTTTGGTCTCTGCGTCTCGTTCCCGATGATCGTACAACTCGACATGGTCCTTCCGATGCAGAATCAGTCGGTGCGTTTTGGTTCGGATGGTTTGTGCGTTGTTCTTGTAGCTGACTGCGGCGTGACCTGGCGACGACGGGTCTTTTAGCTGTGGTTCAAGGGAGACACCCGCGGCGAAGTCCGGCGTCGCGATGCCGGCGAGTTCGGTCAATGTGGGGAAGATGTCCAGTGTCTCTACAACCGCCATTGTCTGCGCGCCTGCGTTCGGCAGATCTTTGTAGCTGATGATGAGCGGTGAACGCAGGGATTCCTCAAACAACGAATGCTTACCCCAGATGGCGTGTTCGCCCAGGTGCCAGCCGTGGTCGCCCCACAGAACGACAATCGTGTTATCCCGCTGACCAGTTTCGTCCAGCCTGGCCAGAACACGACCGACCTGTGCATCGGCGTAGCTGACACACGCGGCGTAGTGTTTTCGGACAGCTGTCGCGAACTCGGGGTCATTGTTCGGATTTCGCTTCCAACGGTTGTACTTCATGAACTCGCCAGAACCGTGCCAAGTAGTCTTCCCCTTTGGCTTCAGGGGATGCGGAGTCGGTGGCAGAACCGTGTCCTTGTAACTCTGCATGTACTTAGCCGGTGCGCCGAAAGGCAAGTGCGGGCGAATGATGCCGACGGCCAGGAAGAATGGTTTCGTTTTGTCAGCCGTCAGTTGTTCAAGCTGGGCGAGTGATTCGTCAACAATCAAACCGTCGGGGTAAATCGAATCAGGCCCCTCGGTCGACTGGAACAGGTCCATCCCTTTCGCCTTCCCGCGAATCTCACCATTCGCGAGTCCGTGCATCGCTCCACGCGGATGCTGCCACGGACCGGCGGGCAGCAGGTGACGATCCCACGAGTCCGGCATTTCAGGCTGCGCGTCATCGTTCCAGTCCTGGCCGCCTCGGCCACCGGGATGGTGTGAGACCTTGCCGACTGACACCGTCGTGTACCCATTTTTGCGGAACCAGGCCGGCATCGACGGTGAGACACGGCCTTCCAGGTTCGACATCTTCTTCGCTCGCGCGAACAGTGCGCCGTTGGATGCTGGTCCGTACCGACCGGTCAGCAACGTGTATCGCGATGCGCCGCACGTTGGGGCCTGCACGTAATGTCGATGGAACGCGCGCCCGCGGGCGGCAAGGGCGTCGATGTTTGGTGAGTGAATGTAGTCGGCGCCGAAGCACTTGAGTTCGGGCCGGAGGTCGTCAACGCAGATGAGCAGTACGTTGGGGCGCGTGTCCTGGGCGGCGACGATGGCCGGACAGAACACAACGATCAGAGTAATCAGCCAGCGAAGTTGTGTGCGCACTGTGGGTTCCCGATGGAATTGGTTCGGAACCCAGTTTAACGTGCTTCGGCTACGACTGCAGGACGGGAACGCTTTGGATGATTTCTTTTACGATCACATCCACGCGTTTGCCTTCCATTTCCGCTTCCGGCTTCATGATGAGCCGGTGACCCAGGACGGGCAGGGCGACTTCCTGAATGTCTTCGTGAGTCAGATACGATCGCCCCAACAACAGAGCCCTCGCACGGGCGGCTTTCATGAGGAAGATGGCCGCTCGCGGACTTCCGCCAAGAACCAGTTCCGGATGCTGGCGACTCGCGCGAACCAGATCGACGATGTACTCCTGTAGTTCACGCGTTCCGTAAATTAGATCGACGCTGTTTTGGATAGAGATGATCTCTTCAGCGGTCGTCAGCGGATCTGGTGTGGGAATCTGGCTGCTATGCAGATCCAGCATATCGACTTCGCTGTCGCGGCCCGGGTATCCAACTTCGATCCGGAACAGGAACCGGTCCAGCTGCGCTTCAGGAAGACGATAAACACCTTCCTGTTCAATTGGGTTTTGTGTGGCGAGAACCATGAACGGCTGCGGTAACGGCAGCGTGTGTCCTTCGATCGTGACCTGTTTCTCCTGCATCGCTTCCAACAACGCAGACTGCGTTCGCGCGGGTGCGCGGTTGAGTTCGTCGGCGAGCAGCATCTGGCAGAAGATAGGGCCTTTCTTGAGGACAAAGTCGCTGCTGTCGCGGTCCAGAATCTGCGTTCCCGTGACGTCTGATGGAAGCAGGTCCGGAGTAAACTGCACGCGTTGATAGTCGATACCCAGGATGTGCGAGAAGGTTCGACACAGAGTCGTCTTCGCAGTGCCGGGCACGCCTTCCAACAGAACGTGGCCGCCGGCAATCAGTGCGGTCAGCAGTTGCAGCGTGACCGGTTCCAGACCGACCACGACCTGCCCGACGGAGTCCAGCGTTTTCTTTCGCAGCAGGGCTACGCTTCGCGATACGTCTTCAAGAGTTGATGCAGACACTCAGTTCCTCTTCTGTCGGTCAATTCAATTCGAGCGGTGTCATGTTGTGGCAGTCTGAGGCCGCAAACGCAACTGGCCGGTGCTGTGTAGGAACTTTAATTCCTCAATTCTGGCAGCCAGCTTTGTAAGTTCTCGAGGCTTCATACGACGGCGGCGGTCAGAACCTGTCGCGATTTCGCTCATCTTCTGCACGTCCGCCTGAACGCGCTTCGGCGATTCGCCGACGCCGGGCGATACCCAAACGTCACGACGGCTCAACGTCCAGGCTCTGGTCAGATGCCCCGCACCGGTTAGCGTTCGCATCAGATCTTTGGCAAGTTCCTGAGCAGCAGGTCGGAGCGTTTGTGTGCGAATCATCGTCAAGGCGCGGGCCTCAGATCCGTTTGCGGCGTGGAGTTCCGGCGGCTTGACTACAGAACGCCGACGCAACAGGCGGCGGAACAAAATGAATGCCATCAGCAGAGTTGGGAGAATGATGAGCCATCGCCAGACCATGTAATCGGGAATCTTTTCGAGAAACCGATTAAACAAGTTGTCGCGTTCGACCTCTTTCAGGAACCGATTCGCGATTGCCATTTTGGTATCACTGGGAATGTCGTCCGGATCGATTGGCGGCATGTCGTCGGCCGGCAACATTGGTGGCAGGTTAGCTCCGTCCAGTCGTCTGCCATCGGCGACGAAAGCAACTTTGGACCGGTTCCCTTCAGCCAGCCAGTTGATGATGTTCACGGTCAGGATCGCGTTGTCCCCGTGCATCAACATGTCGTTTGTGAACGGGCTATGGTCCGACATTACCACGCAGCGTCCTGGTGTTCCTTCAAATACGTCCAGGAATCCGTAGTCCGACTCCGGCAGGCTAGCCAGTCGCTGCCAGCTACCTGACGTTCGTTCAATTCCCCCGGCCCGATTAACGATAATCTCTTTCACACCGCGAGTAATCTCGTGCTGCTGAACAGGCACGCGAAAGCAATCACTGTGTCCCTGATACCACTGATCCCTGTCAGTTATCTCGTGCGGCCCCTGGCGCAGCCAAAACAACTTGGAATCTCGACTTCGTTCGTCAGTCGCGAACAGCACCGCACCACCAGCGCGGACAAACTGGCTTATGTTTCTCGAGAAAGCGTTGGCACCGTGTCCAACAAGAATCAGCACACTCTCTCTTGGGTTCCGCCTGGCGTCCTCCATTGTGACCGGCTTAAGCCCGACTTGTTCACACAGGAAGTTGGTGAAGTCAAACCCGAACGGATCCGGCTCCTGCGCGTTTGCGGTGGTTGGAACCACAAACCAAATCGCAAGCAGTATGAAGAGAACTCGCTGCATCACGAACACCGTCCGATCGCTTCTCGAGCCGTCTGTAGTTGTTCGGCAGTCAATTCCTCATTCGGCGGCAAATACCGGGCGGTTTCGTAGACGCGCGTCAGGTTACTGAGATCGTCGTTGCGCTGCGGCATAAGTTTCCGCAGTGCGCGAGCGGCGCGAGAGTGCGTCCACCAGTTGCCTTTAACGGCGGGTGAGTCGGCCGCGATGACATGGAACGCGTCAATGACATCCTGCCGCGAATTGATACCGCGCGGCATCGGAGCGGTGCTTGCTACGATGATGGCTGGAACCGCCGCGGATGAATCGGCAGAACGCAGCATGAACCAGCCGCCTGCCAGCAGGATTGCGAGCACCAGGAATGGAAGCAATGACATTGGGTCCGGAGCAGACGGCATCTGCACTCCGCCGCCGGAACCGCGACTCGCTTGGCCAGCCGTGTTCTCAAACAGCTCACCAGTCTTCCGGCCGAAATCCTTAAGTCCCTTAAACATGCCCGCTCCCGGATTTTGGCCGGGCCGCTGCGTGCCAGGTTTTTGATTCTTCATGATGTCACCAAGGTCATCCATCATGCTCTCAGCCGTGCGACGCATGGCGTCAGAGAAGAAGCCTTTTCCGCCGGCTCCATTCTTCGGAGCACCACCGGCTGCCGAATCGTTGGAACCTGGTTCGCCTGGCAGGGTCGCATCGGGATTGTTCGGATCGGTAGACCTTGGTTTGTTCTTGGGTGTTTTTACGCTCTCCCACATTTTCTGCCACGTCTTTCGCGATAGCGGCGAAGAAGACGGTTTGGGTGGCGCGTTCGAGTTGCGCCCGGACTTCGAGCTTTTGTTGGAACCACGATTGTTTGTGCCGGGAAGTTGCGGAGTTCGATCTGGATTTCTGTTTGAACGCGAACGTGGCTGCTGCGTACCAGCCGCGGGCTTGCGCGGTTCCAGTTTTTCCAACCGCTTCAGGTATTCTCCGATATCGAAGCCGTCAATTTCATCCTGAGACAGCGGACGTTGCGATGGAGTACCGTTGCCTCTTCGATTCGGCTGGCGCCCATTTGGAGAGAGAGGCTGGCGGCCTGTTCCACCATCCGGCTGACGTTGGTCCCCGCGATTCTGCAGCCGCGGATCAGTTCCGTCAGGCGACGATTCATTGTCACCGTCATTTGGTCGCTGACGATTTCTAAACCGTTCAAACAGCTTCTTGAGCGCGTCCTTCTGTTGCTGATCTGTGGTTGGCGAACCATCCTTCTGCTCCCTGGGGAGCTCACGTTCCGACGCCGGTCTATTCGAGGAATCTTCAGTAGCGGGCCGCGGTGGTTGATCGGCACCGTTTTCCTTGTCGATCTGTTTCTTCAGCTGCTTATCTTGCTTCAGAACTTTGTCCAGCTGTTCGCGAACGTTTGGGGGAAGCTTGTTGATGTCGAACGGTTCCTGCCCGCGTTCCTGGCGATCCTTTGCGATTTGCTGCAGGCGTTGGAGAAGCTCCAGCCGAAGTTGCGCCTGACTCAGGTTCATGCCCGGGCGTTTGAGTTCACGGTGAGACGGATTGTCCTGAGCGGAAGTTACGCCGACCACGAGCATGGCAGCGATTGCGATCCGTCGAAGTTGTGCGAACAACGTCATCTTCAGCCCTCATGAATTCGGTCTACTCAGGATATCAGACCTGCGATGTGCTCACAGCCGAGAGAACGCCAATTGTCGTCCGATCGGCTGCCAAACACGATTCGTACGAAACACCGTGTCATTGGGTTTGATTCGTCTCAGGCAGCAATTTGTCTGTGATCAGTTTGATGCTATGCGTGGCTCAGGCGACACGCCGTTGTACGAATTACTCGACAGTTAGGTGCAGATTATGCCCGTTAAACCCGCCCGCACTTGCCCGTTGTGACGATTGAGAGCGGTTTTTGTGTATCCGACTACACCGCGGCATGTTGGCATGAGAGCTGCGTTTTGGTTCAGACAGAAATCAGCTCGCGGAACCGGGAGAGAGACCGACTGCGATGTGATGCAAACTCAGACTCATTTTGAGGAGAACATTAATGAGCAAATTGCAAGCAGTCCTGACACTCACCGCCGTTCTAACCATCGGCAACATCGCGCAGGCTCAGTCGGGTTCAAGAAACTCGTACCCGTCTCCGGCGCCAGCGCCGGCGATAACGAACGGCTACACCCCGGCCGCTCCTGCAAATGACTACGGATACTCGCGATACCCGGCACAAGATGATTACGTGCCGGCAGCAAGTCCGTTCGGCCAGGAGGGTGGTCAGCCAGGCCAAATCAACAAACCTCGACGCCCCTGTCGTGGCGCTCACGGAGATTCCTCGCGGATGAACTACGACTCACGCGACACCTACACGCCAGTCCGCCGTGATCTGAATATCAACCGACCTGCCGGTTCATATCTCAGGGACGACTACCGTCCGATCGATCGTGAGTTCCCCGGCTACGACTACGGCAGCGATTACCGTCCGTCCCGCGACTACGGGAATCAAGACTACCGTAACCAGGACTACGGTCGTGATCTTCGATCACGTGACATTAATCGCCGACCCCGAACGGACTACAGCCCAGGGATCCGCTATCCATCATCGACGTCAGATCCGGGCTACAGCTACACCGGCACTGGTCGAATCAGCAACGCCATTCGTTGGCAGACGGATCTGAAGCCAGCCGCCGAGTACGCTCGTCAGAATCGTCGACCGATGATTATCACAGTGACGGCTCCATGGTGTTCGTACTGCAAGAAGCTGGAAAGCGAAACGTTCCGAGATGCTGGGTTCATCCGCAGCGTCAATGCGGCTCAGTACGTCTCGGTTCAGGTTGACTCTGACGCCAACAGGGAACTCGTTTCACGAATGGGCATCCGCAACCTGCCAACGACACTCATCGTGTCACCGGATCTCAGGATTGTGGAACGAATGGAAGGCTTCCGCACTGCTGAGCAGCTATCACAGTCGCTCCGCCGACACGCTCGGACAGCCCTGAAGGACTCGTCCATCAAGGTCGCGAAGAAGTAGCGTTTGAAGTGCAACGGATTGAATCGACCACCTGCCTGCAAGACGGAGGCAACTCATGGCGGCGAAGCAAAGAACGCTCTGAACGGGCGCGAAGCCAATTGGTTTTGCGTCCGTTCTTCGTTTGTGGCGATTGGCCTGTTCAGAATAGGATTCGCGAACAGACAACAGAAAAGTCCGAACCCACCTCGAGCCACCAATGCCAGCGTTCAAAGGCTACCCCGCCGACACACTTAAGTTTCTGAAGTCGCTTAAGCGAAACAACAACCGCGATTGGTTCAACAAGAACAAGCCTCGGTACGAGTCAGCGATTGTAGAACCATCAATGCAGTTCATCGCCGACATGAGCGATCAACTGCAGAAAGTCGCGCCACACTTTTTGGCTATCCCGAAGAAGAGCGGCGGCAGCATGATGCGGATCTACCGCGACACACGGTTCGGCAAAGACAAGAGCCCTTACAAGACCAACATCGGCATGCACTTCCGACACGAAGCCGGCAAGGACGTTCATGCTCCGGGTTTCTATGTTCACGTCGAACCGGGAAGTGTGTTCGTCGGAGTTGGCATTTATCGGCCGGAACCAAAGGTGGCGAAACCTATTCGCGAAGCCATCAGTGAAGATCCAGCGGCCTGGAAGAAAGCCGCACACGGCAAGGCGTTCCGTTCGATGATGGAACTTGGCGGGGATAGCCTTAAACGCCCGCCACGTGGTTTCGATCCGGAACACACTTACATCGAGGACATGAAGCGCAAGGACTTCTTCGCAACTCGAGAACTGAGCGATTCAGAAATCGAAAGCGCCGCGTTCATGAAGGAAGCTATTGCAACGTTCAAGAAGGGAAAGCCGTTGATGCAGTTTCTTTGCGACGCATTGGAAGTCCCGTTTTAGGCAGCCTGAACGCATTCAACGCATTTCGGTTCGGTGGTTTACGAGCGTCTTCTCGCTACAATAGCTGGTTCGCTACTTCGAACATGCAGCTCAGGACAGACGATGAAAGCCATTGCCGTTCGGCCAGGACAGCCCAACAGCGTTCACCTTAGTGACCTTGAAGAACCCCAGCTCGACACCATCCCCAACGGGCGCGGTGTGAAGGTAAAGGTTTTGAAAGTGGGTGTCGACGCGACCGATCGCGAGATCAACGACGCTCTCTACGGCAACGCGCCTCCAGGATACGATTTTCTTGTGCTCGGACACGAGTGCTTTGGGGTCGTGACCGAAGTTGGCGAGAACGTTCGCAAGGTCAGTGTCGGCGATTACGTGACGTGTACCGTGCGGCGACCTGGCGGTTCTATTTACGACCGCATTGGCCGCAGTGACATTACCAGTGAAGAACAGTACTACGAGCGGGGCATCAACCTGCTGCACGGGTACCTCACCGAATACTTTGTGGACGACGAAGAATTCATTGTTCGCATGCCGGTCGGCCTGAAGAATCTTCATGTTCTGACTGAACCCATGAGCTGCGCGGCGAAGGCGGTTGAGCAGTTGTTTGAAGCTCAGAAACGTCTGCAGGTTTGGGAACCGAAGATTGCCTACGTGACTGGTTCCGGCCAAATTGGCCTGCTGGCAACGCTCATTCTACGGCTACGTGGATTGCAGGTTTACACGCTGGCTCGTAGTCCCAAAGAGAACAACATCAAGGCCGAGATCGCTGAAGGCTACGGCGCGACTTACATCAGTACGTCGGAAAAGTCGTTGCAGGAAATTGCAGCCGAGGTTGGCAAGGCGGATATCATTGTCGAAGCAACGGGCAGCAGCGCCGTGGCGTTCGAGTGCATGGAAGTCCTGGGGCACAACGGCGCGATTGTCTGGACCAGCATCACGGGTGGCGAGCGCAAAGTGGAAGTTCCTTCCGACGCGCTGAATCTCAACTGGGTGCTGGGCAACAAGTTGTTGCTGGGTTCTGTGAACGCCAACTTCCGCCACTTCGAAAGCGGGATCGCTGATCTGGCGCTGGGTGAGGTGACTTATCCCGGCGTGACAGAAAAGATCCTTACTCACCCGGTGGATGGCTTGGAGAACTACGCTGAGATGATGCGTCTGCTTGTCGAAGTCAAAGAGGCACTCAAAGTCTGGGTCAACGTGGCCGAAGGCTAGAGCTGATTCAGGCTTTGCCAGTCGAGGTTTGGCGGCAACCCGTTTGTCAACGACCAACAAGAAACCAGTGACGCCCGGTCTGAACCGGGCGTCAAGCTTTCAGAGATAACTCATGTCAGACAACCTTCCGCTAACCGGTCAGTCTATTCTCATCTTTGCGGGCGACGCCTACGAAGACTTAGAACTGTGGTATCCAAAGCTCCGCATGGAAGAAGCGGGAGCGACCGTGGTTCTGGCGGGACCGCAAGCCAACACGAAGTACGTTGGCAAGAACGGTTACCCGTGCGTTTCAGACGCCGCGATTGCTGATGTGAACACCGACGACTTCACCGGCCTTGTGGTTCCCGGCGGTTGGATGCCGGACAAGCTGCGACGCGATCCGAAGGTTCTGGAAATCACCAAAGCCTTTGCCGATTCGAACCGACTGGTCGCGGCGATTTGCCACGGCGGATGGATTCCTATCTCAGCCGGCATCTACAAAGACGTCAAAGTCACGGGTTCACCCGGCATCAAAGACGATCTCATCAACGCTGGTGCGATATTCGAAGACGCCACGGTTGTCGTCGATCGGCACTTTGTGAGCAGCCGCCGGCCCGGCGATCTACCGGATTTTTGCCGCGGCATGCTGGAAGTGCTGACGGCATCGTAAGCCCGGCGTTACCGCTTGGTCATCTTCGTGATGTTCGCCGCGATATCGGACACGACCCATGGCAGGAACACCATCCCGGTGTAGTGGTTCGCGTTGAACGTCTGATGGTACCCCTCGGTGAGCCCTGCTGATTTCGCCAGCGCCTTCGCGTTCGCCATCGGGATAACAGTGTCGGCCTTTCCCGAATACAGCCAAGTGCCTTCCCGCGGCAATCGATGCGCCACACGCGTCGGTTCAATGCGCTGCGTCATTTTTCGGAGCTCATCGTCGGTGACGCCAGCTCGTTCCAGATCCCGACGGACGTACGCAGTGTCGCGTTGGCCGGTCTTGATAAGTGTGAACAGGTCGCCGCCGGCAAGTACCAGGTGCACGCTGTTGAAGCCCTTGTCCAGTCCGCCAGCAGTCGCCGCGATGATGCCGCCAAGGCTGGTTCCCTGCAAAGCGATGTGCGACGTATCGACAGTCGGCATCACCAGCACAGCATCCCGTGCTCTGCGAACATCGGCGATGGCCTGCTGCATTGGTTGCAGCATTTCCGCCGGCCGGGCTCTGCGTCTGACTCGGCGATCGCCATACGATGGCAGCTGAACCATGAACGCGTGGAACCCGATGCGTGACAACCCAGCCGCCACCGCGCGGCCTGCGGCCATGTTGCTGCCGAGTTCATGAACTACGACGACGGGCAGGGCGTTGTTTTTCTTTTGGCCCTTCGGCTCGCGAGCCATGTACCACTCGACGGCCACCTTGTCGTTCTTCGCGTTCCCGTTCGGTTTTGGAGACGGGAACCGCAAAACTGCGTCTGGCGCACCGGGGACTTCCTCCAAAGTCACTTGAAACGACTTCGGATCCCAGGCCAAATCGATCAGGCAATCTCGAGCATCCAGTGACTTCTCTTTGCCAATATCCAGTGAGTCCTTCGCCGTGAAGGGACCTTTGTTTGCGAACGGCAACTGTGCATCAGCGGCGGTCGCGGATAACAGCAGAAGCGGAATGATCCAGGTATTTTTCATAACGGCTTCAGGATAACGAAACGCCGGAAACCAGCACACACGAAAGTCGCTCGGTACCGCGTGTTCTGACCGTTCGCCCCGCTACACAGCCGGTGTTATGCAGTCCGAAAATACGAATTCGGCCCATGCCGATTGAAATCGGAGCCGTTCCAGCGGATATTGACTTATCAA
Source organism: uncultured Planctomycetaceae bacterium (assembly GCA_964485095.1). Taxonomy (GTDB): domain Bacteria; phylum Planctomycetota; class Planctomycetia; order Planctomycetales; family Planctomycetaceae; genus CAYNWT01. The sequence goes on from CAZAIB010000051.1 coordinate 23,801, forward strand.
CTATGCCTTCGGGCTTTCCCAGTCTGGCACACAATGGCTGACGATCAGAACCAGGACACTCACGAAGCAGAGCTCATCAAGCGAGTCATCGAACGCGATCTCGATGCGCTGGCTGAACTGTTCAGCAAGTACCACGATCGCCTGTGGCGGACGGTCCAGTTCCGTATGGACTCGCGACTGCGTGGTCGAGTGGATCCCGACGACATTTTGCAGGAAGCGTGGCTGGACTGCGTGAAACGGGTCGATAGCTTCCTGAAAGATGCTTCGCGATCAATCTTCGTCTGGTTCCGCCTGGTCGTGAGCCAAACACTGGTCGACGTCCACCGCCGCCACGTCGGCGCTCAGAAGCGTAGCGCGGCGAATGAGTTTTCGATCGAACGCGGCTGGAGTGCCGAATCCACATCCATGTCGTTGTCCTTCCATCTGCTCGGGCATCTTACATCGCCAAGCCAGGCAATGGTTCGGCAGGAACTCTCGCTACAGCTGGAACAAGCTCTTTCAGGCATGAACGAGATCGATCGCGAAGTACTGGCGCTGCGTCACTTCGAAGAACTCACCAACCGCGAGACGGCTCAGATTATCGGTATCTCAGAACAAGCCGCCAGCGTGCGATACATGAAAGCGCTGGGGCGTCTGAAGCACGTCATGGCTGCTGTGTCGGGCCTTGGCGACTAATAGTCCGTAGTGGACGACGCAACGAGTCCCGGTTACTTCCCTGCGGGGCTCAGCTAGAACCTTCGCCAGCTTCTAACAACCAGTCGCAACAGTCTCCCCTGACGCCCAGCCTCTTCCTGCTCTTTGATCTGAGCCGTATGACGTTCCAGGTCGTCGCGTGATGCCTGGAAGGACGCGGACCGCATGCAGGCCATAACCGCCAACTCGTCCGGATCAGTCCAGACCAGACCGCATGGCAGGCACGAATCGATCATGACTTTGTCTTGTTCGAGGTATCCGTGTTTCTGCATGATTTGCTGGCAACGCGGGCATGCGGCCAAGCCGGTATCGTCGGGCAGAACCGGAAACTGGGGATCACCATCGAATTCTTCAATCAACTCTGGCAGAAGCAGATCAAGTACGTCGCCCACTATCACATGCGACAAAAGCGAACCTCCACACTCATCGCAGTAGTGCAGCTCTCCCTCTTTCCGCTCCGTCGATGTCAGAGCGGTCTTGCAACGTGGACACGCCAGCATTCTTGCGGCTCCTTACTCACTCTGATTTTTCACTCTGGATCCAGCACGAATCGTGTGCTTCCATCCCAATGTGCGGGTAGTACTCTCGGGCGGCGGGCGCAGCCAGCAGGATCAAGTTGCCCCGGTACCCGATTGCCTTGTGCGTTTCATCGATCAACTGCCTGCCGATGCCCTGACGTTGGAACTCAACATCCACGGCCAGGTCTGACAAGTACGTGCAGTAATGACCATCAGAAACAGATCGAGCGACCCCAACCGCTTTGTCGCCCGATCGAGCAACCACGATGATGTCGGCACCGGCAACCATGCCAGTCATCTTGCATAGATCATCAATCGGCCGGCGTTCGGCAAGGGTCGAACGCCTGAGGATGTCGATGAACTCATCGACGTCTAACTCTGGTTCAAGGGCATAAGTAATCGCCATAACGATTACTCCTCGGGCCCAAAGTGTGCCATCGCGGCCTCTTTGACACCCTTGAGGTCCAGCTTTCCGGTTCCCAGCAATGGAATCTCTTCCACTTCCAGGAAGCTGTTGGAAGCGGGCATCCAAATGTTCGGCAGGCCGCACTCGCCGAGTTCGTCAAGAGCTTCGTCGACGGTCTTCTTGAACTTCTTGTGCAGCACAATCAGCCGCTCACCCTTTTTCGGATCGGGCACGGATGTCACGGCGATCAGAATGTGCGGCTCGGCATCATCCGGATCGTCGACGATTCGGGCCAGTTCTTCTTCGATGCGGATGTGAGGAACCATCTCGCCGCCGATCTTTGAGAACCGGCTCATCCGACCCGTGATCGAAATGAATCCGTCTGCGTCAATCATCGCCATGTCGCCGGTGTCGTACCAGCCGTCAACGATTGACTCAGCCGTCTTCTGTTCGTGGTTCAGATAGCCCACCATGACGTTCGGACCTTTGATTCGCAGCAAGCCTTCATCGTTGACGTCCAGGTCTGCGCCCGTGTCCGGGTCAATTACTTTCGCAGTGGCTCCAGGCATCACGCGTCCAACGGTGCCGCGTTTGGTAGCCGCTTCGGCATCGGGGCCGAGTCGGGTGGCAGGGACATTGAACGCCGCCGCAGGCGAAAGTTCGGTCGTGCCGTAACCTTCGGTAATCTCGATGCCGAACTTTTCCTTGAAGGCATCAGCAAGGTCGTTCGGCAGCTTTTCCGCTCCGGCAATCACCAGATTCATGTGCTCAAACTGTTCCGGCTTGCACCGCTTCAAATACGTCCTGAGGAATGTTGGCGTTGCGGCCAGAATCGTCCCATTGTACCGGTTCGAAATCTTCCCGACCGTCCGACCATCCAGCGGGTTGTAGTGATACACACCGGCAGGTTCGACACAGAACGGTAGCCACATGGTGATCGTGAAACCGAACGAATGAAAGAACGGCAGCACCCCGATGAGAACATCTTTCTCATTCAGATTAAACAACTGATCCACTGCCATCAGGTTCGACAGGATGTTGCCATGCGACAGCATCACACCTTTCGGTTGCCCGGTGGAACCGGATGTGAAGATGACGGTAATGAGATCATCCATGCCGATGGTTGTGAGTCCCAGTCGGCGTTCCAGGACCGAAGCCGGTTCAAACTTCGCACACGCAAAGGCGCGGGCTTTTTCCGCTGATGTGGCTTCTTCTTTCAAGTCTTCCAGATAGATGTACTCAGCCTTAATGTTGAACGGCTTGAGCTGCTGGAACTTACGGCTTGTCAGCACGTGAGTGATACCGCATTCGTCGATGCAGAAATCAACGACGTCGCTTGAAAGCGTGTAGTTAAGGTTCACCGCGCAACGACCGAGCAAAGTGACCGCCGCGTTGGCGACGGCTCCACCCACTGACGGGGGCAGCAACAAACCAATCATTCTGGTGTCTGCGCCGAGCTTCTTTTCGAGGAGCTTGCGAAACAGCAGCGCTGCGGCCAGTAATCTGGTTCCGGTCAGTTCGGTCCCGGCGGATTCGGCAACTTTCAGTCTGCCCCCAGCCTTCTTGCACTGCCTGATAAACTGCCGGGCCGGGATGAGCTGTTCCTGCTTACGATCTTCCATGGATGCGACTCCCAGAGTTTCTACTGCCTGGCGTACTTCGTGTACGTCGGTGACACTGCTTAGCGGATCACCGAACGAAACGGTGACAGGATAGGGGACTCGCTTCGGTTTCTTCCACAGAAACTTGCCACCACTAAAGCTGAATATGCTGCCCCAAAGTTCATCCAGATAAACCGGAATCACAGGCGCGTCAGTTTTGTCAATAATTTTCATCATACCGCGTTCGAACGGAAGTAGCTGCCCCGTGCGACTAATGCGTCCTTCAGCGAATATGCACACCAGGTCCCCCGAAGCAACAGCTTCACGGGCAGTGCGCAGCGATTGCAGCAGCTGCCTGGGGCCGCCACCGGGTCTGATGGGGATCACGCCAAACAGATTGGCGAGCCACTGAATTGGCTTGAGGTAGTCGGCGTAGGCAACCATGCGGATGGGTCTGGTGGATGCCAACGAGATAAGAATCCCATCAACCCACGACACATGGTTGGCCACCAATAAGGCTCCACCCTGCGACGGCAGGTTGTCGATGCCCCGCACTTTCAGCTTGTAGATACACCTGCTGATAAGCCAAACGAAAAACCGAATGGTGGCGTGCGGAATGACAAACACGACGTATAGAAGAATCGGGATGGTCGCGATTCCGGTAACAAGAAACACGATCTTCGGTTCGAGGTTGTATTGAGCTCGCATCAAAGCAAACGCCAAAGACACACCCAGAATGCCGATGTAGGTAATCAGATTACCGGCAGACAAAATGATGCCCAGCGATTCCTTGGGACTGCGTTCCTGCAGATAAGCGGAAAGAGGAACGTTAAACAGCCCGCCGCCTGTTCCCAGAACAAACAGCATGATCGCTGTCCAGAACGGTGACTGATCTGTAATCGTGAGCGTAATAGAACTCAGCACAATCAGAGTCGTGCCCAGCGGGACAATTCCAAGTTCGACGCGGCCACCCGACCAGGTTCCCGCCAGAACGCTTCCCACGGCGACACCAATCGACAGCACCCCAAGGAAGATTCCCACCTGTGACTGCGGCAGTCCCAGTTGCTTAAGCACATAGACATCGATGTTCATCTGAGCCAACGCGGCGACGCACCAGAAAAACGCGATACCAACAGTCACTCGCAGCAACACTCTGTTCTTGCAAAGGTAAACAGTATCCCGATACGACTCAGCGATCGGGTTTATTGGAAACCGTCGTTTCGGATCACCGGCGGGAACCCGCATGATGAAGTGACTGGCGATCCAACCGATCAACGCAACCGACAACAAAGCCAGTGCCGACTTCCAAATACCGTCGGTGCCATAGTCGCCAGTCAGCGAGTACAAAACGTTTCCGGCGACGGTTCCGATGACAACTGAAATGACAGTCACCAGCCCGACGACACCGTTCGCGGCCGAGACCCGATCCTTGGTCACGATCTCAGGAATGATCCCCATCTTAGCCGGACTCATCATCGCGCTTTGCGTTCCCATCCCGAACAGGATGGCAAACAATGCGTAAAGATTGCCCCACCAAATTCCCGCGATGCCAAGTGCCATGATGGCTACTTCGGCGATCTTGCAGCCGATTGTGACCGAGCGTTTGCTGAACCGATCTCCGAGGAACCCGGCATACGGGGCGAAGATGACGAAGGGTAGCACAAAGCAAGCCAGGCCAGCGGCGATCGCAATCGCTTCCAGGCTTTCCGCTCGTGAGGTCAGTTCCGCAGCACTCGCACCGCTCTCAACCGCGAAGTTCTCAGCGATCCGGAATTTTGCGACAGGCACGACCAGCCAACGGAACATGCTGTCGTTGATCGCACCAAAGCCCTGCGTGATCAGATAGCTGACAAACGACCTCGATGTGAGCCGCTTTTGCGGGTCCTCTGGCGTCTGCAGCTCACTCATGGGGGTCCATCGTCTTTTTGCACTGGGTTCGCTTATCCGAACCCGGCCAAAACATCGTTAATTCTCAGCCAACAGGCAAGTGCAAGGAGAATCTTGCCCGTCAAACGCGCAAGTTCTTGTTAGTTCCACTGCCGTTTCGCGGTTGAGACAGGAGAACAACCGTGGGAAGGTGGACGAATGACAGAGTCGGGACCAATAGTTTTCTTCGACGGCGTCTGCGGACTGTGCAACTCATCCGTTGACTTCTTCATGCGCCACGACCGCACCGGTCGCCTGAGATTCGCTCCACTGCAGGGTGCCACCGCCGCCGAATGCCTGGCTGCTGCTGATCGGGAAAACCTGAGTTCGCTGGTCTTCTTCCACGAGGGGCGTTCGATGCGAAAGTCCTCCGGCGTCGTTCAGATTCTGAAGCAACTGGGAGGAGCATGGAAGCTTCTGGCCGGCCTGTTATGGATCATTCCCAAGCCACTCCGAGACCTCGGCTACACCTGCGTCGCAACTTTTCGGTACCAGATGTTTGGCAAGAAAGAGACCTGCCGGATGCCTACGCCGGAGGAACGCGGCAGACTTCTAGCTTAGCTGAGCAATATGAAATGTTCGTTAAATTGGCAGGTCCACGATTGCCTATTTTAACAGGACTTTTTAGAAAGGATGCTTTGAACTCCACACCCGAGTGACCTGTAATGAACCGTCTAGTTTTTGCACTTACTGTTTTGGCTGCGACCTCCGCCAAAGCTGACTTGGTCTTAGACTTCCGCAGTGCGGCTGCCATTTCCGCTTTTGACAACGATGTCATCGGAGACACAGGTGGGCCATTTCTCGACCCAATGACAGGTATCAGTGCCACATTTACCACGCGCGGCTTTGGTGGTGCGGGCACAGCTGTCAATGTAACGGCGAGTTCAAGCTTGGGGGTAATAGGTGGGACGAACAATGACCGATTCGATCCTAACGAAAGTTGGTCATTCGACGCAGACGTCGATCTACAACTGACAAGTATCGATTTCCGGCTGTTTGGTGCAGGCGAACAGTTCACACTGACCTCTACCGCGTGGGCCACGTCTGCCTTCACGCCCCCAACAGGTGGCCCTGTGTCGTTCTCTTCCGACGGAACGACTGGAACCTTTGTATTCTCAGACAACGGTTCGACCGACATTTTTTCGTTAGCTGATCTAACAGGCTCAGGTTCAATCGATATTGCCGTCGGCACTGACCTCACGCTGACGTTCCTGGGGACTGGAACAGACAACGCGACATTGGATGGCCTCACCTTCGCGACTATCTCCTCAGTCCCAGAACCGTCTTCTCTTGCGTTCGGACTCTTACTCGGCCTCGGATGCTGTGCAAGCCGTAGACGACGACGGTAGCGAGGTCATCGCAGTTCGGCCACGAGAAATACTTAGGCGACGCATCCCACCATCAGGACGCGTCGCTTTTTTCTTGCCCGGTGGTATTCAACCCACTGGCGATGCGCGATTTCGTGGCCGGGTTCATTTCCGAAGTGACTCGAAGATCTCCCGCAATGCCTCGGCCGGAACCGCGAAGCTTACGTTTTCCAACCCGGCTTTCAGCGTGACGACACCCACAACATGACCCATTGGATTCAATAGCGGACCACCGCTGTTACCCGGATTCACCGCTGCGGTGTGCTGGATAAAATTCTGGCCATCAAGCTTTCGCGCTGATGAAGAAACGATGCCTTCTGTAATGCTCTGTTCCAGAATCCTCTGACCGAGTCCCGGACTTCCCACAGCGTAGATACGCTCGCCAGATCCTGGGCTGCGTATGGCGACTTCCAGTGGAACAAGTGAAGACGGCGACTTTTCAAGTTGCAGAATCGCAATGTCCTGCAGCGCGGACGCGTACACGACTTTCGCTGTAACGGGTGCCAGCCTTTTCATTCGGCCGGACCTAACCGCAAACGGATAGACCTCCACCGTTCCTCGCGTTCCTTCAATCACATGTTGATTTGTCACAATCAAGCCGGGCCGTCCAACGCAGACTCCGGATCCGGACCCGGAGTCTGTTTTGATCAAAACCGTACTGGGAGACGCCTTCAGGAAAAGAGCTCGCCCACTTAGCTTGCGATTCGATTGCGGAGCCTTGAGTTCTGGAAGACGGACTCCTTCCGCCAGTTTGCCGCCCATCGTTGAGCCACCAGTGACTGCAACCTGCTTCCCTTCAAGTAGTGGTTTCGCTTCAGCCTGTAGCCCAACAGCTTCGAAGAACGGCTTAGCTTCGCGCAACCAGCGTGGGTTAGAAGCATCCAATCGCAGTACGCTGGCCATGCAATATGCAGCAATCATCGGCTTCTTCTGTCTCTTGTGCGTATGAGCCAGACACCGCAACGATTCAATGGTGATGTTGGTTTTCCCCTGATCCGTCCGGATGGCTTCCAGATGATGCTCAATGCACTCCGGGAGTTGCCCGTTGGTAAAAGTCGACATTCCCAGCAGGAAGTCGAAGCCTGGGTGGTCGGGTTCGTCCTTCTCCATTTTCTTCAGCCGGTAGGTCAGGATTCCAAGACTTTGCCCGGCCGAAATCTCGCGAAACGTCTTGCTGAAGAAATTAGTTTGCTCGGGTGACGCCTGGTACTCTTCAAACTTCAACCAGTTCAATGGTTTCGCATCGTCCGTTGTGGCGAGCGCTGTCTTGAGCATGTCCGTGACCGCGCGACGGTTGTTCTTGAGTTTGAAGTTGTCGAACCCTTTGACCGATCTGACGGCAACCGCACGTTGTTTCGATTCCTTAGCCTTCGGCGTACGACTTTGCAGATCGATGACCCAGGCAGAGGCGAGCTGTTTCTCGGGTTCTGACAGAGGATTCTCCCAGACGCGCAGTCCCCCCTTGGTGGCGAGATAGAGGTACTTGCCGTTGGGGCTCCACGCGGCCGGCCCAGTGAAAGAGCCGGCAACTGCTTCTTCTTTATTGGCTTTGGACAGGTGATGAATCTTCGCGTCCTTCCTGCGAACGGTCACAACCTGTCCGGTGACGGGGTTCACAGCGACGCCCAATGGGTTCGTTTCCGTTTTGTAAAACCCCTGCAGGTTTGCCAGGTCACGTGAGGAAAACAAAGCCACGCCGTATCCTGAGGCGGCTTGCTGACTTGTCGGCCTCCATCCACCGCCACCCACAGATGCGACCCAGTGTCCATCCGGCGAAACGTGCAGTTTGCGGCCGTTGGACGCCGCGTTGACTCGCATAGCAGCGAACATCAAACGCCGCTCTGCAACCGCGTACTGACCCACCGTCGTTTGCGTCCAACGATCGCGCACTGTGAAGCGGATTGGCCGACCATTGACAAGGACGTGGCCTGATTCGCCTTCGTCTCGAATGTAGCTGTAGCAAAATCGCTGCAGCGGATCGCTGGCAACACCATGGCTAAAATACTCCGTGTCCGTGATCCGGCTATTCCTAAGATCAATGCGGCGGAGTTGCCCACGTTGCGGAAAGAACGCGACATCCTGCAACGGAACCACGGCAATCGAAGTCGGGGCTGTAGGAAGGTTCCACGACTTAATCGTTTCACCGGTTGTCATGTTGAGTTCTACCAACCTGGCCGGCGCGCTCACACAAACAAAAAGCGAACCGCCAACAACTGTGGCACTGGTGATATTCCCCGGTGCCTCATGCGATGCAACCATCGGGCCGCTGTCACCGCTTGTTATGGCGACCCACTTCGACTGCCCCGAACTGATGGCTACCACGGTTCCGCTGTACGGATCACCTTGCAGGTCCGTGACTGCGGTCGGCAGCCCCGCCACATCCTTTAGTTCCCGACTGGCCTCCACAGCCAATCGCCGCGACGGTTGAGGATCGTCGCCAGCAAAATGCAGAACCTTGACGACTTCATTGTCGTGCTTGCTTCGCTCCAAAAACTGCATCGCCATCCGGAACTCAACCCGTCGCGGATTCGCCAGCACGCCAAGCAACGCGCACATTGCGGCTGAGTCGTAGTCCTCTCGAATATTCAGGCTGATGGCCATGTTGCGGTAGGCCTTCCATTGAAACTGGAACCGGTCAGTGGGGTCCAGTAACAATGCCCGCGTGAACCAATGCGAGGCCGCCTTTTCGTCTTCCAGCTTCGCGTACGTCAGCGCGAGATTGATACAGCCATCCACGATCACGGATGTGATTTCAGTTCGTTCACCCAGCTCAATCAGTTCCTTGTACGCCTTCAGTCCCTCGTCCACGCGGCCCAGATCATTCAGGGTCAGTGCCCTCCAATAGTGTGCCAGCTGCATGTCGCCGTCCGCTTCGATTGCGGCGTCAAGATGCCCCAGTGCATCGGCAGCTTTCCGTTGTTCGAAAAGCCGAATCCCCTGATCCAGCGATCTGGCGGCGGCCAGCGAGCGTGTACCGTATTTGTCGCGCAGATCCTGAGCACAAAGTGGTGCCGCGCATAGACACAAGACGACCAGAACCCTGGCAGAAGCGAACATAGTCACACTCAATGTACGGGGACTCTATATAACCATTGGAAATGCTATACAGAATTTACCAGTTCAAACAGTCACGCTGACACTACGTTCGCTGCTTTTAGTGGCGGAGTCACAGCATGTGAAAGCCAACGTTTTGAACTCGCGAGACTTGCGTTGGTTTCACTGACTTGCCTCCGACGTTGTTGTCGGCGAGCCGCGAGTCGGCGATCCTTACTCGCTGTCCCACCACCAACGGTCGCTGTCATCGGCCGTTCGGGTAGATCGGCAGACACTGGCGATTCGAGGATTGACAACAGTCTTCACCGATCGCAGTACGCGGCCCGGTTCGCACTTCACACCACCGCCAACGACTCCAATCACCTGGTACTTGCCCTGTGAAAGGCTGTTCGAAACTGACGGCACCTGCTTTGCAACGTTGAACTCGTCCGTTGGAATCGCTTTCGGATCCAGAAACTCTTTCGGTTCCCAGCCTGCTTGTTGGTACAGATTCTCCTGACGCATCAATCCGACGGCCACGACCAGGTCGAACACGTTTTGCAGTTGAGCCAGAGCAGGGTGGGCTTTGGCGAGAGCTTCGTAGTGCGTTGTGAACTGCGCTGCGAATGCTTCTGTGCTTTGACGTTTTTGGTTGGCTGCACTTCGGTTGCCCTGGTTATCAACGATCTCATCCTGTGAGAGAACCTGGACGCGTTGGCCGTTAAGCTTCCACATGGTTTTGTCTTCGTTGTGTTCCAGCGAATCGTAGTTCGTCGTGAACCACCAACGCCGCATTGAGTTGCTGCCAGCTCCCTTGAGTTGCAGAAAACTCTTCACGCCTTTTACCCGCGACTTATCCAAGCCGACCGAAATTCGCTTCATTACAAAGTCCGCTTCAACAAGCGTCTTCGCGAAGTGAGAAGTCGGTTCGACTCCAAATAGAGTCACATTCTGCAGGCCCAGCATCTGAACCATCTTTTTGTATCGAGCCTTCGCCGCCCCGACAGAGTCAGCCGCTCCAACGGATTGCAGGTATCGGTTCACCTGTCCCAATCGGCCAGTATCGGCATCGAACGAACACCCAATGGCTGGTTCTTTCGAACGCATCGCCTGCAGCAGGTCGTCCAGTCGCAAGACCGCTCGACCGCTCTTCGCGCCAACCATCACACCCTGGCTGTTTCGAGCGAACCCTTCGGCGGGGCCGGCAATCACGACTTCTTTCGATTCCTCAAGCACAAACACATAGTCGATCCGCTGCAGGCCGGCCAGAAAACTAACAACGTCTGGCAGCGTTTTCTTTTGTTCAAGCAGCGTGCGACATTCGGCTTCCAACCGCGTTAGCGAAACCATTCGTAGTTCGCTGGGTTGATTGATGTCAGCTGGCAGGTTCGCAATCGCAGCCGCTTCCAACTTCTTGCGGCTAACAAGCTTGCCCCTCTTCGCCTTCCTGATGACACCTTTCGCATCAATCAAAATTCCGCCCTGACCCTGGCCCGGCGCCTGTCCAAAAACGGGCGGCAGACAGACCAGAACCACCAACAGAACCGAACCCAGCACTCGACCACTCATTCGCGCTCTCCCTGAAGCTTGACCAAAAACGCCCTGGACCAAAGCATCGCTCATCCGGCCTCGTACAAACCAACTCCACCCACCCAACCAACCGGATACCGATCGAACGGAACGTTCGCGCTAACCGCCGATTGAGTACATTGGGCGATCGGGCTGGATGAACCTGGCCGTATTGATTTCGTGCCCTTCCTTCTTCGCCGCAATCGATTCCAACATCGCCTGGGCAATGTCTTTGTCGGAACCTTCCTCACGAAGAAGACGCCTCACATCAGTTTCTTCTAACGAGAACAGGCAGTTCCGCAACCGACCGTCCGCTGTCAGTCGGAACCGATTACAGCTCATGCAAAACGGTTGGCTTACTGATGCGATGATGCCAATCCGACCGACACCGTCGTCGAATTCAAACTCGTTCGCCGGAGCCCGAGTGTCTGTGCGTTCCAAAGCTCGCAGCGGCCGGATGCCTTCTTCAAGCATCCGCAAAATTTCGCTGCCGAACAGGACCTTGTCCTTCTGCCAGGCGGCATCGGCGTCCAGCGGCATGAACTCAATAAACCGCACCTCCGCGCCCGTTTCTCGAGCGAACTCGCCGAACGGAACAACCTGGTCTTCCGTCAATCCACGAACCGCAACCGCGTTCACCTTAATGCGAAAGCCTGCTTCACGAGCCGCGTTCACGCCGGTAATCACGCTGTCGAAAACATCGCGTCGAGTAATCTGTTTGAATTTCTCTGCGTTCAACGCGTCCAGGCTGATGTTAAGCCGTTCCAGCCCCGCATCTCGCAAAGCCTTCGCCTGATCGGCTAACAGCACACCGTTGGTTGTCAGCCCGATGTCTTTGATGCCATCAATCGCGGCGAGTTTCCGAATGAGAACATGCAAGTCCTTGCGCACCAGCGGCTCTCCGCCGGTCAGCCGCAACTTGTCGATGCCCAGCGACACACCCACGCGAACAACCCGTTCGATTTCTTCAAACGTCAGCAGCTTCGCGCGGTCCATGAAGACGACGTCTTCGGACGGCATGCAGTAGAAACAGCGAATATTACAGCGATCGGTCACGCTGATCCGCAGGTTGTTGTGCACGCGGCCGAACGAATCGATGAGTTGTGCGTCACTCATGAGTCACCTCCGACCGATGGCGGCGCGGCAGGAGTATCGACGCCCGGATGAACCCACTCGGTGGTTCCGTCGGCCCAGTTCTCTTTCTTCCAGATGGGCACGTCGTCTTTGATCGTATCAATCACGTACCGGCCGGCTGCGAAAGCCTCCTTCCGATGCGCGGCGCTCACGGCGACGGCTACGCTGATTTCGCCGAGTCCCATGTGACCCAGTCGGTGAACCGCCGCGACCTCCTGCAAGTCCCATTTTTCCTGAGCCTCTTGTACGATGGCTCTCATCCGAGATTCGGCCATCTCAGGATACGCTTCGTAGTCCAGCGAACTAGTCTGCTTGTCGCCCGTCATTTCCCGGACGGTTCCAAGAAACAAAACAACGGCACCCGCGTTGTCATGGCGTACGGATTCGGTGAGTGCCGCGTGGTCTATCGTCTCTGTCGTCAGGCTAATCATGCCGCTTGCTTCTGGAGTGGTTCTTCAAGAGCGATGGTACCCGTTCAGACGGCCGATGACCAATCGGATTGCCCCATCTGATTGTCAGGCGCACCACCCATCACACACAGGTTGATTCGGAACACGATCTTCTTCGCGAACCAGGTGTCCAGGTCGCGATTCGTGTCGAATTCAGTACGACGACACTCCCCAGAGATCGTGAGTAAGAACACAGATGACGCGGAACTCGTACGAAATGCCGACGGATATGGATGGCCCGCGCAATCCAATCGCTACCTGGACCTCAAACCTGGCATCTTACGAAGCGCAGCGAGAGCCTTTTCGGGTAGTGCGTCGATGACCAACTGCTGAGCCTCTTTGGGCAGCGTCGGCCACACCAACCTGTGCCGCGGATTGGGCCTTGGCTTGCCATTTTCCTGGACCCACTCAGTCAGCTTGACGACAAGCCCATCGCGCAATTCAAACTTAAGTGGTCCGGCGTTCCTTTCCAGTTCGTCGGCGACCGTGTATGCCCACAGCTGGTTCCTGAACCTCGCTAATTCCCGTTCGTTGCGCGTCAATACGTTGGCCTGGTCCTTCGTCAACGTGCTTGCCAGAATTCGCTTCCAGTAGTCGTGGCCACTGATGCGATTCCAGATTGTGGCAGCCGCGGACGCCTGCTCGCGTGAGTCCGCGATCGCAACTTCCCCAAGCTCCTCTCGAGCCAGCAGCTTTTGAACTTCTTCGCGCGGCGCAGCGAACGCGCGCTTGGCGACTCCGCCGGCCCCGACCTCTAAACGCCGCATCTGTTTCGGCGTGAGTTCGCACAGCCGGTTGATACGCTCGGAATCACGAACCAAAGCCGCCTTGGCGGACTCCTGATACCGACCAATTAACTCCTGGTTGCTAATAACTGCCTTCCGGCACGGATCGGCTGGTGAGTTGTCACCATCCTGTTGAATGCCAAACATCCCGAGAACAATGACGCTTATCACGAAACCATGCTTCACGGTTCGTCTCCCACTTCGGTCGTTAGTAGTCGTTACCGCATGTTGTAAACCAACAACTTGTCCATATCTCGCAGGTACAGTTTGCCATCGACGATCACTGGGTGCGACCATGCTTAAGTTTACGGGCAGTGGTACGCCTCGGCTATAGAACCGACCCACATGTGGAAATGCTGACCGCTGCGCCACAACGGTGTGGAAGGGGTCGCTATCCACTCGAGCGTGGTGGAACGAAAAGAGCCTCGATCACACGACCGAGGCTCTTCTGATTTTGTCGTGACCCCGCAGGGATCACGTTACCTGTAAAGCACAGTCGCGTACCAACCGTCAGCACCACGCGCCACACCGATTTGATGGACAGGTCGCTGGCCCCAGTAGCATGCAGACTGAATTGCCTGCTGCGGTGAGCTTGTCGAGAAGCCGACACCTTCGTAGTTGCCGCCGCCGAAGCCACCACCAACATGACGGCCACGCATGCCGCGACTGGCAGCGAGGTTTGCTTTTTGTTGGGCGACGCCGGAACCGGTTGAACCGCCACCGTATGGGTACGATGGTGCCGTATTGTAGCCCATGTTGTAAGCAGCCGGCCTCACGTAAGTGGCCTGCGGGTGAGTAACGGGTTGTGAGTACGACACCGGATGCGAATACGAAACCGGAACCGACTGGTAGGTCGGAGCCGAGTAACTTGCCGTCGTCACTGGAGTTGTGGTCGTGGCAGAAGCCGTGACGACCGGCACGCTGTTCGAATAGGTCGGCTGTGAGTAGGCAGTTGGTTGGGTGTAGGTAACCGGCTGAGTGTACGTGGCAGGTTGGCTATACGACACAGGCTGCGAGTAGATTGGCTGCGAGTAAGTCACAGGCTGCGTGTAGTTCGAGCACTGGTTGCACGACGGCTGCACGTAGTAGTACTGCTGTCCGAACGCAGACGATGATGCGACAAAGACAATCGCAAGCGACATCAGGTGTTTCATTGTTCCTTCTTTCTTCTTGAGTCTCAGAGTCCGTTTGAGTCGACCTGTGAACGGGACGTTCTCAAGCTCTGAGGAGAAGGAACTTGATGCAATCCGCTCGGCCCAGGCGAATACGTTAGATCGAGTTCCAGCCGGGCAACTCACTGCAGCCTCTCTCGATCCGCCCGCATTTTGTGGATCGCCCAAACTAACGCAAGCCTCTCGGCTATCTGAGGTCATCAGTTTCTGCAAAACCCCGAAATCCCAAGGATGACCTGGCCGCCAAGAGCATTCAGTACTTGTGTGTCTTGCTACGGATCAGTGCATCCATGCAACCGAAAGCAACGCACAAGCCGCCAGCGCATAGAAACGCTCCGACCCCGAACAACCACCGATCGGCAGCCGCTTCTTGTTCCGTAGCAGTCAACAGGTACTCTCCCGTCCGCAGGACGGGGTGGTTTGCACGGAGCAGTCCGGCGACCCCGGCCATAATCAGCAGAACAGCGAACCATCGAAGTTGCAGCCGCCGCTTAGTGGATACGGCCGCCAGCACTGTCGCGAATAGGCTTCCGGCAAATATGCATATTGCCGCCATCGATGTCGCGTGGATTGCCCATGGAGCAAACCCTTTCATGGGACGCACACCGGGTTCAATTGACCGAAAGTAGGTCTCGGCACTCACGTAACGGTAAGCCAGCGACGCCGAAATTAGCAGGTACACTCCGCCCACGATCCACCAAGCCAAGACAAACCACTTGGGACGAGTGGGTGAATCGTCTGGCTGCGAAGGCGCATGTGGAATCGGGGCTGCCGGGTTCACGTCTTCTGAATCCACATGGAAACTTTGACCTCGCCGACGGCAACATCTTTCGTTCCATCCGGGACATCGGCTGATTCAGTCACGGAATCCGCCAGCGTTTCAGAACAGATATAATCGCCCCACGTCGCAACACAGCCTTGGACGAGATCGCTGTCCGTCTTGAACGAGACCAAAATTCGATCAGTGATCTCCAGATCGGCATCTTTGCGAAGCTGTTGCACGTGACGAACAAAGTCGCGTGCCATACCTTCGCTGATGAGTTCCTCGTTGAGTTCGGTAGAGAGCGCGATCTGCAAACCGTCTTCGTCGGCACAGGCCCACCCCGTGGCTTGTTCGGTTCCGACCAGAACATCGTCAGGTGTCAGATCGACGCTGTTACCATCGATGTCGATGGTGAGTGATTCACCACGACGCAGCGGCCCCAGCACATCGTCACCGATTTCTGGCAACTTGCTCCGAAGAACTCCCAGCAGCTTGCCATATTTCGGACCGAGCGTTTTGAGATTTGGCTTGTACGTGTAGCTGACGAGGTCATCGAGGTTGCTCTGCGCGGTAACCTGTTTGACATTGAGTTCTTCTTTGATGACGTCGGCGAGTTTCGTGATCGCTTCGGCCTGGGCGGCGTCGGCGGATGCGAACTGCAATTCCGCCAGCGGTTGCCGAACACGCAGCGACGCCTGTTCGCGCAGTTGGTGACCAAGCTTCACCATAAGCTGCGCTGCGGCCATACGGGCGTTGAGGTCTTCGTCAAGAAGATCGGCGTTTGGTTGCGGGTAGTCGCAGAGGTGAACGGAATCCGGTGTGAGCGGGCGGGCGCTAGCCCCCGGCGATGCTGGATCGTCCGTTTGCTCTGTTGTTCCGCCGGCGGCTAGCGCCGTTCCGCTCACTCCGGCAGGCACAGCCTGACCTACGCCAGCGAGGTTCTGATACATCCGGTCGGTAAGAAACGGCATGCACGGAGCCAACAGCTTGCAGAGCGTGAGCAACACTTCGTGCAGCGTTTGATACGCGGCGTTCTTATCAGTGTCGGACGCATCCTTTGAACGCCAGAAACGGCGGCGGTTGCGGCGGATGTACCAGTTAGACAAGTCGTCGATGAACTGAGCGGCTGCTTTGCAGAACCCGGGCGCGTTGAACGCGGCCATCTCGCGGTTGCCGACTTCGGCGAGCGATTGCAGATTCGATAGAACCCAGCGGTCGATCTCCGGTCGGTCGGCGACCGGAATGGTCGCGGCAGAACCATCGAACTCGTCGGCAATCGCGTAATCGACGAAGAACTTGTAGCAGTTCCAAAACGGAATGATGACCTGACGCCGGATCTCATCGGCGGGTGTGCTGGTCACTTTGCACGTCGGGAAGCCCTCTTTCGTTTCCGTGATCTCGCCGACTGGCGTCGAAAGGGTTACCGGTTCGTTCGGGTGCCGCCGACCGAACTTCAAATCGACGGCCGGGTTTTGAGCCAGATACATCCAACGCAGCGTATCAACGCCAAGTTGCTCGGCCGCTTCTTCAAACCAGATGGCCGTGCCGTCTGACTTGTGCATCGGCTTGCCTTCTTCGTCGGCGACCAGGCGGTGACCGAGCAACGTCTTGAACGGACGTTTCTCAACCGGATCGTCGGTCTCGTCATACCGCATCATCGTGCCCAGCGACAACATGGAATAGAACCAGTTGCGGAACTGACCCGGGAAGCACTCCGTCACAAGGTCCGCCGGGTACCACTTCTTCCATTCTTCTTTGTTCTCGTTGTACGACATGGTCGAGAACGGAACGATTCCCGCATCCAGCCACGGGTTGCCGACGTCTTCGATACGACGCATTTTCTGACCGGGGTTCTTTTGGCTCTCAATGATCACGCCATCGATCCACGGTCTGTGCGGCGAGTTCCCTTCGAACCCATCCCAACCTTCAACCGCGCGTTCTTTGAGTTCGTCCAGTGAACCCATCACCTCGAAGTCGGTGGCGTCTTCTTCGTTGACCCAGATGGGCAGGGCGAGCCCCCAAAAACGCTTCTTCGACACCATCCAGTCGCCCATGTTGGTCAACCACTCGACCTCACGATTCTGACCGTCGATCGATTCCGGCAACCA
>CAZAIB010000052.1:0-40985 GCA_964485095.1 uncultured Planctomycetaceae bacterium
CACCCGCGGATACGAATTCCGAACGCCATCCAGAAAAACTCACAAGCTGGGAGCGATGACGGCTACTTTGGTCGCGGCCCAGAGACGCGAGGTTCAGCTGGAGCTGACAGAGTGAACGTAGAAATACTCCGTCCACTCTGTACTCGCAACAGGGTTCACTCGCCGTTCTTTCCTGTGGTCGCAGCGGGCGCGGATGTTGACATGAACGCTTCCAGAATCGCTTCGGAAATACTGATTTCAACCGCACACGTAACAACTTCTCGGTCACCGACAGACTCCACACCAAACTTCGGTGGGTTCTTTGACCACCATTCCAGGATCATCCGCTCCGTCTCGCTGTCCTTGGCGGGATTGTCCTCAATCAGCTTGGCGACTTCTTGTTCAAGAGCGGTGAGCTGATCCTCAAGTTGCTTCCGCACATCCGCACCGGACACACCGTCACGGCACCGTATCCGCAGCCTGGCGGCCACCTTCCGGCAGTCCGGGCTGATATCGAACCCCCACGCACAGAAATCTACGTGGTTCTCCGGTTCCCAACCGAAGAAGGCGAACTTCTCCGTTTGGGTATTTGCCCCCAGGGGTGCTTCCAGCGACCATGCCGCAGTCAACACGCCACCCGTAACGGCGTCCCACTCAGACGCCCACTCTCGAGTTCGAGCCGCCTCGCTGGTTCCCCAATGCGCCAGGCCAGGATACGAGACCGTCGCTGCCTTGTCGGGCGTCTTACCAGGCGTGAGTTGCGGAAACCAAATAGCGAGCTCACGCTTGCCGACCGCCATCAGTCGCATGGGCTGGTTCATGATGGAATTTGGGGCTTCCCAAAAACTGAGATCGTTCTCGGACTTCCGTACCGCCCCCTGGACGTTCTCAGGAAGCACCTTTTCCCAGTCCACATCGCGTCTGGTCGTGGCTGAAAACCCAAGCGCCATGAAGCTTATCCGGTTCTTCTCGACACTCCCGTCAGCATCGATCACCGAGCCGTAAACCAAGCGCATCGAACTCATGATCGAATCAAGTGCACTCGCATCGACGGGCGAAGTGTCAAGCACCGCCACCGGTTGAGATGCCATCTCCTGAACATGTTTCGCCAGCGGTTTCATTTCCATCAATGGAGCCACATTGACGTGCAACGCTCCCCAACGACAGAACATCGGGTGACTCGCCGGGACTCGGGTTCGCTGAAAGAGCGCAAACGGTTTCGCCCCTCGATCTCTATCGGCCGTGGCTGAGACTTGCACAATCGGCGGTTGCTTTCCGTCTGCTTTTGGCTTCCCATCCTGCGTCTGAACGGCACTTCTGGCGATAGTGGTCGTAAGTCCCAGCATCACCAACGATGCCAACACAACGGACGACAACCAACGGCGGTTCGTAGTTCGCTCGCAATCCTTTGCTCGCAACATTTCGATTCTCCTCATGAGATGACCTGCAAAGACAGGCGTAAACAGCGGTTGAGTCCACACACGCGAACTCGTGTCTTGTCGTAGTGCCAACCGTGAAAGCGATCGGACGTACGCCCCCTGCCCCATTGATTTGATCGCCAGTCGATCCGCCGCCAATTCCTGAGCCAACACCATTCGCGATGTCAGCCAGTGAACCAGCGGGTTGAAGAAATGAAACGCCCCAGCCCCCACCGCCAGGAATCGCCACAACGCATCCCGACGAACAACATGTGCGAACTCATGAGCCAACACGGCTCGCAACTCATGCGGTTCCCACTCTCGCCAGTCTGTCGCCAGCAGGATGGTCGGGCTAAAGAACCCAACAACCGCCGCGCAACCAACTTCGCCTGATTCAGCCAGTCGCAACGTGTCGCACTCCAACCCCAAACCTGGAGTCAACGATTCGGCTACTGCCCAAACAGCTTCGCCTTGAACCAAAGACGCCGCACTTCGCCTCAGCTTCCAAAGAGCCAACAAGCCCAGCCCGACACGAACCAACCCAATAGAAACTCCAACTAACAACAAACAAACCCACCACGACCCTGCACCTTTTCGCGCCGTCGGGGCGACGCTGCGGATTGTTGAAGTCACACGAGTCAACCGTGCAAGGTTGATCTGAAACGTCGGCAATGGTGCGGTAGATTGCGGTGCCTCTCCGCTTGCCGTCGGACGTTCAAAGGCCTCTACAGACACCGATGCAACTGGGGTGGATTCCACGTGCCAGTCAGGCAGCGGAATCGGAATCATCGCCGTCAGAGCAAGGATTCCCACCACAGCCCACGACGTTGTGCGACACGCCAATTCTGGACGTCGTTTGGTTAACCAAACTGCGATACCAACCGCGAACCCAGCCAGCAGCACAACCTGGCCAGCGCACCAAACGCTTGAGAACAGTAACTCGTTCATCAGTCCTGCTCCTTCAGAATCTGTTCCAGTAGCGCGCGTTCTTTGGCGGTTAGCTTCTTGCGTCCCCCCAGAACCTGAACCAGTAGCTGCTCACGGGAACCACGGAAGACTCGCTTCACCAGGTCACCGACCAGACTCTTCGACACGTCATCGAACGTCCGGATCGCACGGTAAACAAACGGCCGTTCGGTATTCGCCGCTTCCAAAAACCCTTTGTCAACCAGCAGGCGAACCATGTTCGCGATTGTCACATAGGCACGATCGACGCCCGTTTTGGCGAGTCGATCCCGAGCCTCCTGAGCGGTTCCATCGCCGTGCTTCCAAAACACGTGCATCACTTCGAGCTCACGCTCCGTCAATTCCTTCGACGTCGGTCTGGCCACCGGTTCCCTCCAGATCAATTCAATTTGCATAACCAAATTTGGTTACACCAGCATTTGATCGAGAGGTAGGAAATCCGTCAAGGGCTTTCGAGCAGATTCCGTATGACTACAGAATGCCTCGAACCACGCGTATCATCACGTCTTGCCCTCCGGAGAATAAGCATGCACCGACTTCTTAAGTTGATACTCGTCGCTGCGTTCCTCTCACCGATTGCCAGCGCCCAACAACAAAAGCAATCGCTGCGCGAGCAGCTCACGCCATTGCTTTCTGGACATCAGGGCGAAGTTGGGTTCTTCGTCAAGCACCTGACGACTGGCGAACAGCTTGGTCATCGCCCTGACGAGGTCATGCCCACGGCCAGCCTGTGCAAGCTGGCCACGATGGTGGCGACATACCGTCGGGCGGAAGCGGGAACCGTTGACCTGAAGCAGAAAATCACGCTGCGTAAGGAAGACATGGTTCCCGGTTCCGGAATCCTCACACAGCATTTTTCACCCGGGGCGACACTCTCGCTGCGAGACGCAATTCGGCTGATGATTGTCTATTCGGACAACACGGCCACGAACCTGGTCACCGATGCGATTGGATTGAAAACGACATCTGACGAAATGGTCGCACTTGGATTTCCCGAAACGAAAATCCATTCCAAGGTCTTTCGCCGAGAAACGTCCGTGTTTCCAAATCGAAGCAAGCAGTACGGCCTGGGCAGCACAACGGCTCGCGAGACGGTTCGCTTGCTGGAACAGCTTCATAACGGCACGTGCGCTGGCGAATCGTCGTGTAAGGACATGCTTGAGCATCTCAAACAGTGCGATGACGATACGAAAATCGCAGCGGGGCTACCTGCCGGAACCAAATACGCCCATAAGACGGGAGCGATTTCTGCAGTTCGCTGCGATGCGGGAATCATTTACTCCGCCACCGGACCAATCGCCTTGTGCGTGCTCACGAACAACAACAAGGACAAGAGTTGGACCAACGACAACGCGGCACATAAGTTGTGTGCGAACATCGGCCGCATTGTGTTCGAACATTTCAACCCTCCCCACAAGCGTGGAACCGGAACAGCAACCGGACCTCTGCAAATCGGGTCGTTTGGTGAGACGGTCGAGATGCTCCAGCGCACGCTGAATGCTCGATTAGAACCATCGCCACAGCTGTCGGTTGATGGCGACTTCGGACCGGGAACCGAAGGGGCGGTTCGCCAGTTCCAGGAATCCAAACAGCTTGCAGCCACCGGCATCGTCGATCGCGAAACATGGAAGGCGTTGGGAACGCTGGTGCCCGCGCAGCCGATGACAGAACCGGCGATCATCAATGCGGAAACTTTGCCTGTCGAACCCGCTGACGGCCTGAGTGGCGTTCCGTTCCTCACGTGCCGAGGATTCGCGATTACAGACGCAGAGACCGGCGAACTGCTGTTCGGGAACGCCGCGGACATTCCCAGAGAACCCGCCAGCACGACCAAGATCATGACAGCCTGGCTGATCACAAAACTTGCGACCCAACAGCCAGGAATCGTGGACGAAGTCATGACGTTCTCAGAACGCGCGGATCAAACAAGAGGTTCCACATCAGGATTGCGAGCCGGTGAAAAGGTGGTTGTTCGCGAAGCTATTTACGGGCTCATGTTGCCGTCTGGCAACGATATGTCCGTCGCACTGGCCGAACACTTCGGCCGGCGGCTGACTCCGGGCGAACCGGAAAGCGATCCTCTGGCACTGTTCGTGACCGCAATGAATGCTGAAGCGCTCCGACTGGGAATGCACAACACTCACTACGAGAATCCACACGGCTGGCCGCACCCGAAACACGTCACGAGTCCATTCGATCTGGCTCGGCTGGCAAGAACCGCGTTCGAGAGCGAATTGTTCCGTGGCTACGTTCGAACTCGGCAGCGAGGAGTCAAAGTCGAAGGACCGGGCGGCTACACACGCAACGTGGTCTGGAAGAATTCAAATCGGCTGCTGGCGATCAAGGGCTACGATGGAGTCAAAACCGGAACGACAACCAACGCCGGTGCCTGTTTGGTTTCAACAGCGAAGCGAGGAAAACGCCGACTCATCGTATCGGTGCTTGGTTCAACAAGCAGCGACGCCCGGTACGTTGATACTCGGAACCTCTATCGTTGGGCGTGGACTCAACTGTCTGACTGATGGCCGGGCCGGGATGGACCGAGCCAGCGTTGTTACCTGGAGATTCCTTGTTGGATATTGGTATTCGTCCGCCCTCTCCCGCGGCTGAAACCGCGACCTCTCCCGCAAGCGGGAGAGATGACATCTTGTGCTCAATCTCAGCCTGAGTCAGCACTGGTCGTTGAGTGCCCTGCCCTCGTCGGTGAAGACCAAAGTCGGTCCCTGGTCGCGGCGTTCGACTCGAACCAAAGCCAGCTGGCGTAACAAGACTGCCGCTTGCGGGTTCTTCATCCGCCTTAGTGGGTAGCCGTCTTCACACCGCTTCAGCAGCTTCATTGAGCGTTCCAGCAATGCCGGATCTGTGGAGACTTTGTTCGCCTTGATGCCCATACCCTTGAGGATATTTTCAGGGCCGCCAAACAGGAACCCAATCATCCCAGGCAACTCGTGCTTGGGTGTAAAGAACAGACCGACCGGGGTTCCGCCCGCCAGCAAATCGGCCATCTCTTCGGGATCGTCCATCGGCAACAGTTGTCGCTTCGGCTGAACCGTTTGCCACGCGACCAATGTGGCAATGCCTGCGAAGACAAGCGTGATGGGCAAAGCAAACGTAAATGCCGCCTCAGTCCAAGTATCAGAAAACGGCAACCCAACCAGAAACGTTCCAAGAGCACACGCACCCAGCACCATCACCGCAAACAACGCTCCGATTGTGAACTCGGAGTTGGCGTTATCGTCGAGCTGTTTATTTTTAGCCGAGACGCGTTTCTTGAGTAGTTCAGCTGGGGTCATTTTAGGCGTACAACATGGGGCAAAGTTTGATGCCTAATCGTACTCTGAAGAACGCCCCAGTCTACTGCACGCCGAACAAAAGCGCGCCAAACGCCATTGGTGCATGAAAGAACATCGTCGCCATAATGACGTTTACGCTCGCTTCTTACGTCGCATCAGCACTGGCCCAAACAACAGGCCGACCAACGCGAAACTGGTTGGTTCCGGAACAGCTGAAAAGTTCGCTCGAACATCGTCAATCCGGAAGTTGCCCGTTGACGAGATCGCGTGAAATATCGTCGGTGTCGAACCAGCAATACTGATCGCGAAAATGTCCGTTGAACCACCAGCGAGTCCCGTCACGTCTTGGTTGTCACCAAGCGATGCGGCGGAACTGTCGATACTCAACACAGCATCATCGCCATCTTCGAAGCTATTGAAGTCAATCTGGTCGAAGCCGTCGAAGACAACTGTGGCACCAGCATCGACGTTTGATATCGCGATCGAAAACTGCAGGTACTCGCCAGCGTTCACAAGGTTGCTGCTGTTACCCGTCACACCAACGCCGGTGCTCGCGAGATTCAAGTCTGAAGCGGCATCGGTAGCATCAAAACCGAGAACAGTCAGCGTCGCGTCGAAGGTGACCCCGTCGACAACAAGCCCGGTCTCTGTGCGGGTGTAGGTATTACCCGTCAACGAAAAGCCGGCCGTGTTGTCGGTACTAAAGGTGAAAGCAAGGCCCGCACTGCACTGTGGTGCGAGGACAACAACCAGCAGCAGGAATCGCATGACACCCTCACAAGCCTGCTAACACAAAAATCACCCGTGCGATTTCGCACAGCGTGACGAAATTCACACCGGAGGCCCGCAGTGTCATTTCTCGTTGCCACTCATCTGGCGTCTGAGTTCAGCCAGTTCATCTTCGATGAGTTCCGACCGCGACGCTCCGATGCTGGATTGAATATCGGTAGTTTCGACATCACCGCTTTCTACTACTTGAGCGTCTTCACCGGTCTTTAATTCAGTTGCACGTCGCTGAGCCTCACAGATCCTCGCTTCCAAAGCGCGCAAAGTTGTTTTTAGGCTTTCATGCGTCGCCACAGCGGCTTTGTGTTCTCTCTCAAGACCGGCCAACAGATCTTCGACTTCCTTCTTTCTTAGCAAAGCTTCGCGCGCCGCGTCTTCATTGCCAGCCGCGAGGCCCGCCTTCGCCTTCTCCATCCAACCAGCGATCTTCTGTGAATATTCATCCAACTCACCTCGCAGATCGGTCGCCGCCTTCTCCGCGCGAGTGACACAGCGTTCGCACCCTCCGAGGCCTTCTTCCATTTCGCTGATCACCTGAGCAATCGCCGCGATGGGATCGTCTGCGGAACTCAGGATCTCAGTCAGGTTACAGGTCACAATGTCGGTCAGTCGGCTGAAATAGCTCATTCTGAACTCAATCTTCTTCTCGTAGGTTTGGGTTCTTGATGCCGCGACGCAGTAAGGCTTCGCTAAGCTTCTCGCGAGTCAGCCGGAGCCGACTTTTACTGGTTGGAACTGACGTTTCCATGACGTCTGCAATCTCTGACAAAGTCAAACCGCAGTAGTGATGTAACGTGAAAGTCAGTCGTTGGTCCTCAGGTATCTTGTCCAGTTCTTCCTCAACCATCGAAGCCAACTCACGTTGGTCGGCGGTCGCTTCAGGAGCCATCGCGTCGCCAGCAACCCGGTTCAACGGGTCACTATTGTCTTCGTTGCCGCTGCTGGTGGATGCTTTCACCAAAGCGTCATGTGATCGTCTCCGGAAACTGTCGATGATCAGGTTCCTCGCAATTCGATACATCCAGCCTCGGAACTTGCCACGCGGAAGGTAGTTCCACGCCTGCTTGTAGACTCGCAGCAAGGTTTCCTGAGCCAAATCTTCAGCCAGTTCGCGGTCGCGAACATTTTTGATGAAGAACCCAACGAGCGCGTTGCGGTATCGGTTCACAAGGATTTCGAAAGCTTCGTTATCTCCCTCCTGAATGCGCAGCACCAAAGCGTCGTCTTCGACAAGAACGGCAGCTTTGGCGGAAGATTGTTGCGTTTCGGCCACAGGATGCTTCTCTGGGTGAGGGACCACTCTCATTGTATCGGATGTCGCGGACCCCGACATCTACAAAGACCAAGTGTCGTGGAAGCTGGGGAAAGTGATCGCTGGAGCGCTACGCAGGTGGTAGCGGCGGATGCAAAGATGGGGAATAACCAATATCCAACAAGGAATCTCCAAGTAAGAAGTGACATGCTCGGCCAACGCGACAGCGACTTGAGACTTGGAGATTCCTTGTTGGATATTGGATATTCATCCCCTACCCGCAGACCTCACACCCCACCCGCTTCTGCAACTTGTGCGTCCGCACTTTCATGGTCCGCATATCAAACAGCATCATCCGGTTCAGCAGACAATCGCCCAGGCCCGCTATCAGCTTCACCGCTTCCATCGCGGCCAGACAACCAATGGTTCCCGACACGGCTCCGAAAACAGGGAACTGCCGCTTCCAAACCGGCGGTGTCTCCGGATGCAAACACTTCAGGCACGGAGTCTCACCCGGAACCATGGTCGTGATCTGAGCATCCAAATCAAACATCGCACATTCGATGATTGGAATGCCCCGCTTCCAGGCTTCGCGGTTCATCGCATACCGCTCTTCAAACAACGGCGCACAGTCGATGACGACGTCGGCTTCCTGAACCAAATCGGCCGCGTTGGCATCTGACACGTTTTCACCAACGGCGCGAATGTTGAGCCGCGGGTTCATGTCCAACAATCGGCGTTCGACAGTTTCGATACGCGGCTTACCCAGCCAATCGTGAGTCATCAGCAGTTGCCGGTTCAGGTCACTGTGCTTCACATTGCCAGCGTGAGCGAGAATTAGATTCCCGATTCCGGCCGCAGCCAGTTCATAGCACACCACACTGCCCAGCCCACCGCAACGCGACACCATCACAGTGGCGCCTTTGAGCTTTTCCTGACCGGATTCGCCGAAGTCGGCCACGTTAATTTGCCACTCGTACGTGGCACGTTCTTCATCGGTGAGGGGAAGTTGTTTGGTCATAGCTACCCGCCCGAAATTGGTGAGAGGAACGTAACGGTTTCGCCGTCGGAAAGAACCGAGCCGGGTTCGCAAGGCTCCTCGCCCCGAAACACCAAAATCGACGGATGCAACTGGCCGGCTTCGCTGCACAGCACCTTCACGAGTTCTTCATGTTGCTCGCAAGCTGCCACGACCAGCGCTTGCACTGTCGATCCATCCGGAACTGTAAGTGACTCAGAAGACACTCCGGCCGCAGTGCGAACCTGAGCGACGTATTCGACGTGAACCTGCATGTTGCTGCCTCGCTTCCAATGATCGTCAGAGTTTACAACAACGATTCGCCGAAAACACGGGCACTGTTGGACTTCTGACCCGTGCGGTATAGTGATGTCACGGAACCGCGTCAGCGCAGCTTACGACGCGACACAACGTTGAACACGACGAAAGACGAAACCAAGTGACGACCAAGAAGACAATCAGCGATATCGATGTTGCCGGCAAGAAGGTCCTAATGCGAGTGGACTTCAATGTGCCGCTGGACGAGCACCTCGACGTCACCGACGATCGTCGTATCGCGATGGCTCTACCAGCAATCAAATCTGTGATTGAACGCGACGGCCAGCTGATTCTCATGAGCCATTGCGGGCGCCCGAAGATGGGCGAAGACAATTCAAAGTACAGTCTGCAACCTGCAGCGAAACGCCTGGCGGAACTTCTGGATCTGGACGTCAAATTCGCAGAAGACACGGTGGGTTCAGACGCCGAAGAAGCCGTCGCGTCACTTCAAAATGGCGAAGTACTGGTCCTTGAGAACCTGCGTTTCGACGACGCTGAAAAGAACGGCGATGAAGCCTTCTCAAAGAAACTTGCAGCGTTCGGCGAAATCTATTGCAACAACGCGTTCGGAACCTGTCACCGCGACCACGCTTCAATGGTTGGTGTTCCAAACGCGATGGGCGATGCTCCGAAAGTCGTCGGCGATTTGGTCGCGAAAGAAATCGAATACCTAAGCAACGTCATCTCGAAACCAGAACGCCCGTTCGTCGCGATTCTGGGCGGTGCCAAAGTTTCCGACAAAATCAACGTCATCGACAACCTGCTTAAGGTGTGCGACAAGGTTCTCATTGGTGGAGCCATGGCCTACACCTTCTCTCTAGCCCAGGGCGGTCAGGTTGGTAAGAGTCTAGTCGAACCCGACAAAGTGGATCTGGCCAAGACGCTGCTTAAAGAAGGCGGCGATAAGCTGGTTCTTCCGGTCGACACCCATTGCGGCGACGACTTCAACTCAGACTGCAACAAGCTGGTCGTCGCAGCTGGCGAAATCCCGGATGGCTACGAAGGCCTGGACATCGGTCCTGAAACGGCCGAACTATTCTCAAACATCGTTCGCGACGCGAAGACGGTCGTTTGGAACGGCCCCATGGGTGTGTTCGAAATGGACCCATTCGACGCCGGCACCAAAGCTGTGGCTCAGGCAATCGCCGAAAGCGAATCGACCAGCATCATCGGTGGCGGCGACAGCGCGGCGGCTATCCAGCAACTCGGTTATGCTGACAAAGTCACGCACGTCAGCACCGGCGGCGGAGCCAGCCTGGAAATGCTGGAAGGCAAGGAATTTAACTCAGTCAATCTGCTGGACGATGCCTAAACGCGGGGCCGGTAGTGGACGAGGCAACGAGTCCTGAGTGCGAAGACTCTGCGGGCGTGGGACTGATTGGCCAAAAGGCGGGTTAACTTGGACAAGCAGTCAATATCCAACACCCAACAAGGAATCTCCAAGTTTCAAGTCGCTGTCGCGTTGGCCGAGCATGTCACTTCTTACTTGGAGATTCCTTGTTGGATATTGGATATTCAAACTGAACCCCAATACCGACGCCTGTGCAAATCCATGTGCACAGGTTGCTCAAGGAAGCCTCGTCCAGGAACGAGTCTCGGTTCACTCATCCAGCGAATCAATAAATTCACGCCACTCAGCAACTCCATCCAACGAATCAGATGCTTCCAGCCGCTCCACAATCGCCTGAGCATGCTGGCGGGCATCATCAATCTGCCCAAGCCCTCGGAACGCGTACGGCATATACCACGCCGCGATCAGCCCGACTCCTGACATGTTTTGCTGCTGCGAAAACGTCATCAGATTGGTGGCAATCTTGTGCAGGAGTTCCCACTCTTCCCACTCGCAAATCGCGTCCAGCATTTTCTTCACGACGCTCTGGACCTCCATCGGATCCTGAACCTCGTGGAACGCAAGCTTCATCGCCGACTGGAACCGAGCTAACGATTCCTCCTGCTTCCCTAAAGACGAATACACCGACGCCCGCCGCACTTCAAACAGCACGTAAGTGTTGCCCGTTAGTTCGGGCTGAGCTCGAATGGTGGGTTCGAGCGAGTTGAGAATTTCCGCAGCCCCAGCGTATTCGCATTGCTGGATGAGCTTCGCGGTTTCGTTGAATTTGTCGAGCCATTCGGACATAGAAGTACATCAATTTGAAATGGTGTCTGATATTCGCCGCCACGATGCGGCCCCAAACAGTGCAGATTGGGTTTGGAAGATAAAGGCTTAGTGGCCCGCACAGCGGAGCCGACTTTCACAATCACCCCTACAGCCCACCGCCTTCGCGGTTAGACCACCACGGCAGGCCAACACCGCCGTCCATCGTCACGGTGCTGCCAGTCATGTATTCGGCTTTGTCGGAAAGCATCCAGGCGACACCGTTCCCTATTTCTTCAGGACGACCATGCCGTCCCCATGGAAGCTGCTGGCCGCCGACTTGCATGTCGTCTTCACTGAAAAACTTGCGTTCGCCCGGAGTATCAATCCAACCCGGGTGCATGATGTTGACACGAATCTTGTGCTTGACGAGTTCAATGGCGGCGGTTCGAGCCATCTGGTCGATCGCTGCTTTGGCCATATTGTAAGCCATCGCAGTCGGAAACGGGATATGCGCGTGCGGAGAACTCACAATGACAACCGAACCGCCCTGCCCCTGCTCCACCATTTGTTTCGACGCCGCTCGCAGTCCAAAAAACGCGCCCCACATGGAAACATCGATCGTTCGCTTAAAGCCATCCATGTCAGCGTCGACCATGAGCTCGCGATCGCTGTAAACGGCGTTCGAAACGAACCCATCCAGGCTGCCAAATTCGGCAACAACTTTCTGAACCATCTCCTCTACGCTCGCCTGTTCAGAAACATCTGCCTGACAAATAAGAGCTTTCCCGCCCGCCGTGCGAACGGCTTCGGCTACCTCTTCTGCCTGATCGGTGTGCGAACGATAGTTAATTGCGACGTTGCCACCTTCCTCCGCGATCGCCACCGCAATCGCGCGGCCAATGCCAAGCGATGCTCCTGTAACCAGATAATTCTTGTTCTTCATCGCTTGATTGTTTCCTGTCGAACAGCGAGTTGCGGCACACGCTTACTTCTCTTGTGAGCCGTGACTATCTGATATCTAAACCGAAAACTTCAAGTCACCACGGTCACTTACCGCTCATTTGCCTGACGGCACAGGAATCAGCGTCGCGACAAGGCCGAAGTGGTCCGACGGAAACAGAGACCCATCAGCCGAAATGGGCTTGTCCCCAACAATGCGAATCTCGTCTGCGCGATATGTGGCGGTCCGGAACAGGACTCGATCAATCCGGCGACTCTGTTCGCCAGGAAACGAGCCACGTTTGGCCATAGGACTGGATTCAATGTTCCATGTGAACCCCGAATCTCCCTGGCGGAGCTCGTTCCATGCATCAACAAAGTTCCCAGGAATCCGGCTCTCTTCGTTCTCGCCATCACCAAAATTAAAGTCGCCCAACACGATGGCCTCATTAGAACCCTCTACAAGCTCAAAAAGCTCACCTAACTGCCCCGCGCGAATGGGCCCGTCGGCCAACGCGCTTTCCATGTGCGTTGTAGCGACCAACGTCTCCACACCATCAATGTCTATGCTGACAACGATAGCAGTCCTGCCCTGGCGGCCGCTTAACCGAATCGCTTTTGATTCGCGAATTGGGTAACGGGACAGAATGTACTGACCGCCTGGAGCCGGATTCGATTGGCCAAAAGAAGCCCCTTCGTAGGCCGCACTGACCTGCGAATCGTTAAGCAGCCCGTCCAGGAACCAAGGCGCAACTTCCTGCAAAGCAATGATGTCCGGCTGGTTCGACAAGATGATGTCAATGATTGCCTTAAGCCGCTTGTCAGCCTCAATGGGATCAGCGAGGACGTTGTACGTCATCACGACCAGAGGTTTCGTTCGACCGTCGGATACCCGCGGCGTTCGTTCACTCAACCCGTTGGGGGCAACCGCCGCACGATCGCCGCAACCGATCAACGCAGTTGTCATCACGACAAGGCAAGCCAAAGAACGCGACATGGAATGCAAGCCCCCAATCAAAGTGTGCTGGCAATAACACAGCGCATAGAAAAAGCCAACGACATCAGCCGTCGGCTTTGTGTTCTATCACAGCAACTACGCTGAGAAGCTGCTTCCGCAACCGCAGCTCTTCACTGTGTTCGGATTGTCGAACGTGAAGCCGCGTTTTTCGAGACCGGTGTAGAAATCCAGTGTCGTACCATCAAGGTGCAGGTCGCTGCGCTTGTCCACGACCATCTTCACACCGTGCTGTTCGGTCATGTGGTCTTTCGCCTCATCCCAGCTTTCATCAAAGGTGAGAGAGTACTGAAAGCCGCTACAACCACCGGCGGCGATACCAACTCGAAGCACCTTGCCATCGAAGTTTTGTTCGTCCATCACCCGCTTGATTTCGCCTGCTGCTGCTTCTGTCAATTTGACGGCCATCGGAATCCGACCTTCTCTAATTGGTTCCAAACGTTTGAATTCACACTTTCCGACCCATCGGGAATCGTCATTTTGCGGATCTACAACAATCCAGTACTACCCGGTAGGTCAGTCGCCGATATTCTAGGAATGAGAATCGACTAAAACGAGGTGGAAAACGTAGGATTCCACCCAATCATGGTCGGATTACCAAAGAAACCGGAGAGTAACTGATGAAACACCTCTTATCGTTAGGCGGGCTTTGCCTTTGCCTGCTTAGCTTTGGCTGTGCTGAGCCGTCCGATACCGGCTCCGTGGCCACCGCTGAGGGTGAAGCAGGAGCTCACCTGAACAAGGTCGACAATACAGGTTTGGACACTCTACTTGCCACGAACTCGGTGAACATCATCGAGTTCTCGGCTGTATGGTGACCCCCCTGCAAAGAGCTCGAGCCTAAGCTCGTAAGTCTCGCCGGCGAGTTCGCTGGCAAAGCAGGTTTCGCAAAGGTCGATGTAGACGATTCGCCAGAGTTGGTTGAGAAGTACAATGTCGAAGGGTACCCAACCACAATCGTCTTCAAAGGTGGCAAAGAGGTCGGCCGAGTCCTCGGTCCCATGGATGCCGACATCAAGGACGAGTTGGTTCAAGCGATGAATTAAAAATCATCGAGGACAGTCACGAATAGCGGACGGCACTTGGTTGCTGTCCGCTTTTTTTATACCGTGCGGGCGAGCGGCCGAATTGAAAAGCAAAGCTCGGGTGCGGAACACATCAAGACCGGTGCCGTTCCGGACAAGTCACACCAGACTTTTGAAGCCACTGCTGACACTTGAAGAGAGAAATCATGAAGCATCTTTTTCTATGCGGTTTGTTTGCAGGTTTGATCGCAGGATGTGCCGAGCCTGTCGAGACCCCATCTGCGGAACCAACTATATCCGAAGATACCGCTGATCACTCTGACCACGCACACGCTGATACTGATCACTCTGACCACGCACATGATGACCACGCACACGGCGACATGGCTCACAGCGACGACCATGGTGCATTGGTTCCAGAAGTCGACGCCAACGGACTTACAAAGACTCTCGCTGAGAACAATGTCACTCTGATTGACTTCACCGCACCCTGGTGCGGCCCTTGCCAAAAACTCAAGCCAGCACTTCACGAACTCGCTGAAGAATTCAAAGGCAAAGCGAAGTTTGTCGAAGTCGATTTCGATAAGAGCCTGGACCTGGTTGAGAAGTATGAAGTCACGGGCATACCAGCGCTCATTATCCTGAAGGGCGACGAAGTTCAAAAGCGGGTCGAGGGCTTCACTGGGCCTGAAACAATCGAAGAACTTAAGACGGCTCTGGAAGCTGCCCAGTAACCAACGTGCATTTTCACAAAATGCACGGAGCGGGTAACGACTACATTTACATCAACGCGTTTGATGAGTCGTTACCTGGCAACCTTCCAAACCTCGCGCGACGCGTGAGTGACAGGCATTGCGGAATCGGCGGGGATGGGCTGGTGCTCATCCTGCCGTCCCGTGAAGCTGATGCAGAAATGCGGATGTTCAACGCAGACGGCAGCGAAGCCGAAATGTGCGGGAACGCCCTGCGATGCGTGGCCTGGTTCCTGCGAAATCGCGGCCTCTGCGACTCGGACGAACTCACTATCGCGACTCCACGCGGCCTCTTGACCGCGACTGTACTTGAGAACGCAGCCCGCACCGGTTCGGTTCGAATCGACATGGGCCAGCCGATTCTCGCAGCGGCCGACATCCCGACGACACTGGACCCGTGCGTCGGTTCTGAAATCACAGTCGGTGATAGCCAACATCAGGTCACCTGCGTTTCCATGGGGAACCCGCACTGCGTCCTGTTTTGCGACTCCGTAGACACCGCACCAGTACGTGAACTCGGCCCACAACTTGAATCACACACTGCGTTCCCAAACAAAACCAACGTCGGGTTCGCCGAAATCAGCGACAGCAGCAACATGCGTCTTAGAGTGTGGGAACGCGGCACGGGCGAGACCTTAGCCTGCGGAACCGGCGCGTGCGCAGCCGTCGTCGCTGCGGTTCTCAATGATCTGACCGACCGTTCGGTCACCGTCTCGTTGCCGGGCGGATCATTGGACATCGAGTGGCCGGAAGGCGGCTCAGTACTCATGACCGGACCGGTCGCGGAAGTCTTCCACGGAATCTGGCTTGGCTAAGCAGCCTCCCGTTGCATCGGTTTGCAGCAGCGACATCAGCCACAGCGTTCCTTGAACCACGCATCGCCACAGGGGCGTTCCTGAACAGATTCCCGGCCAAACCACATGAGCGCCCTGCAACAACCGGTGCCCTTCGGTTCCGCAATCGTTAAGATTCGCCCTCGGCACGAAACAGATACTCAGGACCAACACCGTGAGCAACGATCTCTTCTGCGTCAAAGACCAGGTCACACTTATCACTGGCGGCAGCCGCGGAATCGGCAAGGGTATCGCAGCAGGCTTTGTCGATCGCGGCGCGAAGGTCATCATTTGCAGCCGTGACGAAGAGGTTCTCAAATCAACAACCGCAGAACTTACGAAGAACGGCGGCCAGGCTTCCTGGTTAGTTTGCGATGTCGCCAAACCCGACGACATCAAAGCCTGCGTCGCCAACGTCATTCAAGAACACGGTCGTATCGATATTCTGATTAACGTTGCCGGAGTGAACCGGCGCAAGAAGTCGGAAACGGTTACTGAAGAGGACTACGATTTCATTCTCGGCATCAACCTGAAAGGCGCGTTCCTGATGTGTCAGGAGGTTGGCCGCCACATGATTCAGCAAGGCAGCGGCGTTCAGATTAACATCGAATCGCTCAACACTTACGCTCCACTCAAAGGTGTCGCTCCGTACGCGATGAGCAAGGGCGGCATGGCCATGATGACGCGGACCCTGGCCATGGAATGGGGACCGCACAATGTTCGAATCAACTCGCTGTGCCCAGGTTTCATCCTGACTGACCTCACCAACAAACTTTGGTCCGATCCCACGATGCAGGACTGGGCCGACAAGAACACACCACTCAAACGACTTGGCGTCCCCGAAGACATGATTGGTGCGTCTGTGTTCCTGGCATCAAAAGCCTCAGCGTTCATGACTGGTCAATGCATGTACGTCGATGGAGGCGTCTCCGCCGGAATCAACTGGCCCATCCCACTGGACTGATCGCGGCCATGCCTGATATTAACGAAACAATCCAGGCCAACGTGGCCGCCGTAAAACAGCGTATCCAGGACGCAGCTACGCGCAGTGGCCGTACGGCTGACGATGTGACACTGGTCGCCGTCACCAAGTACGCCCAGGACGAATGGGTCGCCAGCCTTAGCAGGTTCCACCCGATTTTCGGTGAGAACCGACCTCAGCAACTTGCCGAACGCGTTCCGCAGTTCGACGATAACATCCAGTGGCATTTGATCGGCCAGTTGCAACGCAACAAGGTTCGGCTCTCACTGCCTCTCGCACACACGATTCACTCCGTTGATTCGTGGCGACTGCTGGACCGCATCGAACTAATCGGAACGGAGCTGGAACTGCGCCCGCGCGTTTTGATTGAGGTCAACGTTTCCGGCGAAGCTGCAAAAGCGGGATTCACACCTGAGACACTTCGCGAAGAAGCTGCAAAGCTGACAGCCCTAAAGAACGTCAACGTCACCGGCCTCATGACCATGGCTCCCGCTGGCGACGCAGAAAGTACGCGTTCTGTCTTCAGCAACCTCCGCGAACTACGGGACCAACTCGCTGCCAGCACAGGATTGGAACTGACCGAACTTTCGATGGGTATGAGCGGTGATTTTGAGGTGGCTATCGAAGAAGGGGCCACAATCGTCCGCGTCGGCAGTCGGCTGTTCGAAGGGCTGGGATATCGTGGTTAATCTGGTTGCAGTCGAAGCAGGCGTACTGCTGCCCATCAAAGCGTATCCCAAAGCAAAGAAGAATGCCGTCACCGGCGTGCATGATGGGCGGCTGAAAGTTTCAGTCACCGACGCACCGGAAAAAGGCAAAGCCAACGACGCCATCATCAAACTACTCGCCAAATCCCTGGACCTCAGGAAGTCTCAACTCACACTATCCAAAGGGCCGACGTCGCCTTTGAAAGAGTTACTCGTTGGTGACGTTAGCGTGACGAATCTACAAGATCGAATCACGGCACTCGGACTTGATTCGTGAGCGAAGAACCACAACAGCCCCCGCCAACGGTGACCGGCGTTCGCCGATTCGTTTACCTGACGCTGGCTGCGGTCTTCTTCGTCCTCGGCGCAACAGGAGCGATAGTGCCGGGCCTGCCGACAACGCCGTTCCTGCTGCTGACCAGCTATTTCCTGCTGCGAACTTCACCGCAGCTCAATGAGAAGCTTCTAAACTCACGGTTCTTCGGACCGATCCTGACCGACTGGCAACGCCGCGGCGGCGTCCGGCGCCACATCAAACTCAAAGCAGCGATCGTCGTGATCATCGCCATCTCACTTACCCTGTACTTCTCACCATTCGCACCGGTTTGGAAATGGGCAATCGCAGTCTGCGGACTTATCGGGCTAACGGTCGTGCTTAGACTTCCCGAAGTTCAAACAGCGACAGCCGACCGCACAGAATCTGAACCGCCAGCGCAATAACCGCTAGCCCGCGCGCTACGGAAGTCAGCGAGGGCGAGTCGGCGATGAGACCGGCGACAATTCCCGACCGCGGCTGTCCAAATGATGCACGAATAATTGGTTCGCGGGCAGGTTCTCGTTGGCCAAATCCAACAAGTGCCGATGATGCGTCAGGAAGATCACCTGCGTTTGTTCGGCCAGTTCTGAAAGAACCTGCAGAGTCGCCTTCGACCGCGTGTCGTCAAAGTGGATCAGGATATCGTCCACAACAAACGGCATCGGTTCGTACTTCATCAATTGATGCTCGACGTAACCCAGTCGCAGTGCGAGATAAAGCTGGTTACGCGTTCCGTCACTCATTCCCGAAACTGGAACCGTATCCTCGTTGCCACGAACGCCCACAATCACTGGCTGATCATTTTCATAGTCAGTCCGCAATCCGGAAAACTCACCACACGTCATTCGCGCAAACAGATCGCTGGCTCGTTGCAGCAGCGGATCTTCATTCTCCGCTCGATGAACCTCAATCTGCTTCCGCAGCATCGTGGATGCCAAACGCAACTGCATGTACCGCTGCGCTTCGTCGTGCATGGTTGAGAGAACCCCCAGCGCTTCCTGGTCCAGGTTCGCAGCCTTGTCGTTCCCATCTGCCTCGGCAGCTTGCTTTTCTAAATCGTTGACGGCGACAACTGCTGCGTCACGTTCGCCTTCAAGATTCGCGAGCTCGCGTTCAATCGCGTCAATCTGTTCAGGCAACTCGTCGGCGTCCTCCGAATCAGCATCCTCAATGAACTCTTCCAATGGCTGCCCGGCGGTTTGCTCGTGCAACTGGTCTTCCAATTCATGTCGCCGACGAATCAACTCGGCCAGCTCCGTTGAAGTGCGTTCCTTCTCCGGCAGCGAAGCAACATCAGTGACGCCGGCCAGACTGCACAACGCTTCAAGCTCCTTCACGAGAACCGCTTCGCTCCCCTCCAGATCAATCAGCTCAACATTCGCGTTATGCTGTGCCTCCTGAATCGACTCCAGCCGCGCCTGCTCGGCGCGGGCAGTTTGGAGCGTTGTATGCAGTTGAATCGCCGCGTCAGTCGCATCCAGGCCCGACTGACCAAGGAACCGGCTCGCCAGCTGCTCAGCTTCCCGATTGAACTGTTCAGCATCCGATTCAATGTCCTGAACCCGCTGTTCCTCTTCGCGAATTTGGCGAACCAATTCAAACAACCGATTCAGCGCGCTGATGCGTTCGTTCGCCTGTTCGGCAATCGCATCTTCGCCACAGCCAAGCAGCTTCATCTGTGGAGCCCACTGCGCCTGCCACTTGGCCAGGTCATCAGCCGCCCGCTTCTCATCACGCGTCACTTTCTCAATGGCAGTCCTTAGCTGCGCCGCGTTGACCATCAGCCGCTCGCTTTGGTCAGCTCGATCGTTGACCGCTTCGACCAGCGTCTCCGCCTGAACAACTAGCGCAGCCAGCGGAGTCTTCACCAAAGCCTTCTCACCCACCGACTTCAGCTCCGACCGCAAGGCGTTCGCAGCAACCTTCTGATTCTCTTGTGTCTGTTCAAGACGATGCTTCAGATCTTCAGACTCAGCAACGGTTTCTCGAAGTTCGACAAGCCGCTCCAACCAGCCCAGCATCTCAGTTGGCGACAGTGGACCCGACACTCCAGCCGCCTTCCACTGCTTCTTCCACTCCTTCTGAAGAGCCGCGGTTTCTTTGGATTCTTTCTGAGCCGTCGATTCGGTCTGTTCAATCTGTTCTTCAATCCGCGTTTGCCGCGCGGTCTGAGCGGCAAGTTGAGCCACCCGTTCTGTTTCCCGCCGCAATCGATCGCCAAGCTGATCAGCTTCACTCACTGATCTGGAGAACGCCGACGCCAGCTGCTCAGCCTTCTCAATCGGCATCGCCTTGGTAAACGCATTCCGCAACCAGTCGTCGCGTATCTGCTGCCACGCCTCATCACGATTACCACGCAGCTGATTCAGTTCTGCCTCAGTCGGAACACTACCGGCCGTTTGCAGAGCCGCAATTTCCTGACGAACCAACCCCAACTGGTCGCGCAGCTTGACCGACTCATTCTGCAGCAACTCAGCAGCCAGCTCGCGCTGAGCGAACTCTTCGCGGAACCGCTGGACCGTCTCGTTCAAAGGCACACTCAACGAGACAACCTTCTTCATCGGACCATCGCACAACCCGAGCGTCGCCAACTGCCCCTCGGCTTTGCGAGTGGCAGCATCGTGTTCCTGCTGCAGTTGCTCCAACTCAGCATCAAAGTCCCCTGCCCGGTTCGTCTCCTCCAACACCTTCCGCAGATCGCCGACCTCAACGATATCGCCAAGTTCTTTCAGATCAGACTGAACCTGTTTCAGCTGCGTTTCCAGCTCTTCCCGTTCCTTCTGCAGTAACCGCGGCTGTTCGCGCAGTCGCTTGGCGTCCGTTGCCAGGTTTCGAATAAGAACCTGATCTTCCGACCGCAGCCGATACTGTTCGGCCTCCTCAATCGACGAATCAAAACCCAAGTCCCGCAACAACTCTTTGGCCTGGGTCGTCAGAGTTTCAATCTTCCGCTGCAGCTTCACAGTGTCAGCCTGCGCACTGACAGTCACCGCGCGGCGATCTTTGAGTTCGTTGATTGCGTCTTCAAAACCCAGCAGCCCGTCCGGGATCGCGATACTGGCAATCTGCTGCGTGAAACTGCGTTCGCCTTCCAACTGTTCCTTCAGCCGTTCGATTCGCTTTCGAACACCGGCCAGGTCCGCCTCAGCTCGATTGCGATCTTCGACCGAATACCCATCCGGCAACACCGTCGCGCCACTAAGTTCATCGACTCGTTTAAGCGTCTCGCGTCGCCGAGCAATCAAACTGAGTCCGTTTTGGATGCGCTTGAGTCGCCGCAGTTGCTTGCTGAGATCTTTCTCACGACTCACAACTTCATCGCGCCGCTCGCGAGCCTTCCGGAGTTCAGACTGCAGGTTCTCCCACCGAGTTTTGGCCAACTGCACCGAACGACGTTCGCCGGTGAGTTCCTTGTACCTGGTCCCCAACGTCTTCAACGTGGCACTACGTTTGCGTGAATCAAAAATCGCAGCGGCGTTCTCGTCCAGCTTTCCAAGTAGTTCGGCCAGACCCGGGCCACCCACCGTTGCGGCAAACAGGCTCTCGCCAACCAGCCCCTGCAAGGCCGCCATTTCACGACCACCTTCTTCAAGTTGGTCGTTGCCGATACCGTAAACCCTGGCAAACGAATCCTGATCGACGCCTTGAATAAACGGAGCCAGCACCTCGTCCGCATACGCGCCGCCCTTGGCCGCCTTCGGATTCAGCAACGTATCCTTGTTGCCCTTGCGACGATGAAAATGAAGTTCATCACCTGCCGCGTTCGACAGCCGACCACCAATCCGCAACTTCTTATTGTCGTGCAGAAAGTTGTCGGTCGTCTTGGTCTGGATTCCGTACAGCAGCCCATGAATGGCTCGCAGAGTGGAACTCTTCCCCGCTTCATTGGGTCCGTAAACGATATGCAAACCGCAATCGCCGCCCGACAGATCCAGCGACGTATCCGTGAACGGTCCGTACGCCAATAGTTCAAGTTCAAGAATCTTCATGCGTCGGCCCCCGAATCAAGAATCCGAGAAACCAGCATGTCGCGTGCTTCACCCAGAACCAACGCCATCGCCGCGTCGTTGTCGAGATCCAAATGGTCGCTTTCCAATCGCGGATCGTGAGGTAGCTGCCCCAGCATCTTTTCGAAGTCGGCACGCAGTTCGGTTCGAGCGAACGCGGCCAGCTGTGGTTTCTGCAGATCCGCAATGAGTTCATCAAGCCCCGAATCAATCACCTCTGACTTGGCGACGATTGGCTTCGTCTTGAACTTCACCTTCTCAACCCAAACGCGTTCGTTGAACCGATCCAGCACCGCCTCGCGAACCTGCCCGTCCCAATAGTCCGCATGCCTGGCCAACTCACGGTGAGCGGCCGTCTTGCCGGTGAACTTCAACCGAACCGCCAGCGGCAAATCACCGGATTGCTCAGCAATCGCCGCGATCTCTCGCACAGCCTTTGCAATCGCAGAACCAGCGTCTTCACAGTCATCAATGTTGGTGTCAACGATGTGCCACCTCAGCACATCAACCGCGTGCATTTTCTTATCGATCCGATCACCATCGGCCGTCGCAATAATGCAACCGCGCTCGCCCGTCTCACCAATGTGCCGCCCCTGCGGGTTCCCGCTGTAGATAATCCACGGAGCCGGACCAGAAACCGTCTGCGGCTTGTGAATATGCCCGAGAGCCCAATAGTCGTACCCCTTCGCCGACAACGCTTTTGGTGTCGACGGAGCGTAAGGATCGTGCCCTTCGCGCGAACCGCAGTTGGTGTGCAGCATGCCGATGTTTAGGTAACCGGGAACCGGATCCGGATAGTTCTTCGACAGATCTTCCGTCACCGCTTTATCAGCGAACCCCTGCCCGTGGATCGCGACTTTCAGATCCTCAATCAGGTGCGTCTCAGGCTTGCTGGTTCCAAACAGATGCACATTGTCAGGAAGCTGCAGCCGAAACGCCTTCTTCATGTTGTTGGCTGCATCGTGGTTCCCCTGAATGATGAACACACGAATGTCGGCGGCTTGAAGTTCTTCCAGCTTCCGCCGCAAATGCAGCGGCGTGTTGAAGTCCGAACAATCACCGTCGAACAGGTCGCCCGCGATCAGAACAAACTTCACCTGCTCAGTAATCGCCAGAGCAACAATGTTGTCAAACGCCCGACGCGTCGCACTGCGGAACTCCTCCCGCGGGACGTCGTCGTAGTTGTCGAGATTCAACAGCGGGCTATCCAGGTGGATATCCGCCGTGTGAAGGAATTTGAACATGGTGTCCATCCCCAAGGTTCAGATCGCAAGCGGACCATTGTAGTGATCTGAACGCAGGACGGAATGGAGTGCGAACAAGCGTTCCCTTTATTCCGATTCCGTAAGCTGGGTTGCAGCGAATCGAATACATGAGTGTTTCTACAACTTGCTGGAATAGTGTGATCCAAGTCGGATACTACTGCGTTGGCAGAACAGTTTTGTTTTTGACGGAGAAATGATGACCAATGAGCTGACAGAGGCCCGCCTACTGCTAACGGAGGTCCGTGAGAAGCTGAAACATCAGAAGGAAGTCGCGGCACGAACTGAACAAACCCAAGCGGCGCTGGAAAACCGTCTTGGATGGACCACCGGAAGCGGCTTGGTTCTGGCGCTCCTTGTGCTTGGCATCACGGTCTACACCACGACCAAAGCTGTTACGGAGCAAGTCGCGCCGATTGTTGCAAAGGAAAGCGCGAAGGACATCAACTGGGTCCATGAACTACAGGAGGCAATTACTCCGGAAATGTTGGTGGCCGCGATGGACCCAACCGCACTAGAGAGTGCAGTCCAACGAGAGGTTCGCGGAATCGACTTAAGAGCCCATATCGATGGCCTCGTAACAACAGAGATGGTCTCTGGCGTCCTAGATCAGAAAGCGATCGAACAAGCAGTGACGGAGGCCTTGGCGGAGGCTGACTACGATGAAAAGGTCCGAGATGCTGTTACCGTTGCCGTCGCGAAAGTTGTGCGAAATAGCCAAAGCATCCAAGATATTGTGAGTAAGGAACTGCAACAGCGACAACAAGAGTTGGCGAATGCTCTTGCCGTTGGCTCCCCCCTAGAGGCCAACACGGAAGAAGAGCTCATCACAAAGCTCACGGACACCCTCCGCCGTGCGGACCCGATAGACCTCCGAGTCCATAGTATTGACGTCCAGATACACCCATTCGGAGGTGCGTTTCACTTTCGCGGTTCCATCGTCGGCACCGAGACCCCTCAAGGGCGACGGTATGGCGCCGGCAACGCCATTGCGATTCGAAACATCGCTGGGCCCCACGCCGAGCGTATCGATACGCTCCTTGGCCAAAAGGCCAAGGACACAGAGCTTATCTGGATCGGTAAGAGCACCAACGGCAAGTTCGAGCTTACCGGGTACCAAGAGCAGCAGTACGATTTCTCGGATCGTGCGTCGGCAGCCCGAGCGCTCGCCAAACGTCTGGTTTGGTTGGCAAACCAAATGCAAACTCCGCAATATCCCGTGACGTGGCGGTTCAAGCTAAGCGGCTAGGCGCGATTTCGAATTTTCGCCGCAGTCCGTCACTCAACTTGAGTGACTTATCATCAGCGTAGAAACGGGCACCGCTCTCACTGTGAGAACGGTGCCCGTCGGCTCTAATCGCGATCCTTCAAGACCTGCTTCTGCACGCTTTGTGGAGCCTGCCGGTAGGCAAGGAACT
This sequence comes from uncultured Planctomycetaceae bacterium, assembly GCA_964485095.1. Taxonomy (GTDB): domain Bacteria; phylum Planctomycetota; class Planctomycetia; order Planctomycetales; family Planctomycetaceae; genus CAYNWT01. Next base: position 24,385 of record CAZAIB010000052.1, read on the forward strand.
CCATGCTGAAGGAACCATGTCCCTGTGTCATCGAACGCAGGTCGTTGGCATAGTCAAACATCTCTGCCAACGGAACTTCCGCTGCGACCACACAGGTTGAATCGCTGGTTTCCGAAGCCGTCACCAGGCCACGCTTCTTCGAAACATGACCGGTCACTGCTCCCTGAAACTGTTCAGGGACTTCGATGTCCAGCTTCATCACAGGTTCCAACAACACAACTTCAGCGTCAGGAAGAATCTTCTTCCGCATCGCTTCACGCGCACACAGCATGAACGACTGGTCGGACGAATCGACTTCGCGGTAGCTGCCATCCTCAAGGGTGACCTGCACTCCCACGACTTCAAAATCGCCCATCGGACCTCGGTCTAAAGCAGCTTCGAATCCGCGTCGTGCACCGCCGATGTATTCGCGAGGAATACGGCCGCCGGTGACGTTGTCGATGAAGACAAAGGATTCATCTGCGTCAGGTTCCAGAGGTTCCATCCGTCCAATCACATGAGCGAACTGCCCGGGTCCGCCTGTCTGCTTCTTGAACCGATGGTCGAAGTCGACAGGTTTGGTGGGACGCTGTTTGTACGCCACACGGGGTTGCCCGATCACGCATTCGCATTTGTGCTCGTCCCGGAGTTTTTCAATGTAGACATCCAGATGCAGCTGCCCCATGCCGGCGATCAATGTCTCGCCGGTTTCGGGATCAGATGAAACCTGGAACGTGGGGTCTTCTCGTCGAAAACGATCCAGCGCTTTCGCCAGCTTGTCGGCGTCGTCGCGGTTCTTTGGAGCGATCGACACACGCACAACTGGTTCAGGCACGAAGATGTTTTCGAGCGAACAGAAGACACCATCGCCTACGAAGGTATCCCCCGAAGCACAGTCAACGCCGACGACGCCAATGATGTCACCCGCGAGGGCTTCATTGATGTCTTCACGTTGACCCGCGTGAATGCGAGCCAGCCGGCTGAACCGCACGTTGCGATCGGTTCGAACGTTCCGAACCGTGTCGCCTTTACGAATTCGTCCCTGGTAGACTCGCATGAATGTCAGTTGACCAAACGACTCGACGACGGTCTTGAACGCCATCGCCACAAGCGGCGCATTGCTGTCGTGGGATAGCTGGACCTGTCGATCCGGATGGTCAACCGGTTCACTATGATCATTGGCAAACACCTCTCGTTCTGCGGGGCTCGGCAGGTAGTGCGTGACGGCGTCAAGCAGTTCCTGAACCCCTTTGTTTTTGAATGCGGTTCCCATAAGAACCGGTGTCATTTGCTGAGCGATTGTCGCTCGACGAATGACGTTTCGAATGTCCGCTTCATCCGGCGTTCCGTCAGCAAGCAGCGTCTCCATCAAGCCGTCGTCGAACACGCAAAGAGCCTCAAGCATGCTGCTTCGAGCCTTCTTCGCCGCCGACATCAGGTCTTCAGGAATCTGCTGCCGGACAACGTCTTCACCATGCTCACCGTGAAAGAACACAGCTTCCATGGTGATCAGATCAACGACGCCCTCGAATCCATCATCGCTGCTAATCGGAATCTGCAGCGCGATGGGGTTCGCGTTGAGTTTGTCGTTTAACTGATCGATGACGCGATCCGGGTTGGCACCTGTTCGATCCATCTTGTTGATGAACGCAATCTTCGGCACGCCGTAGCGTTTCATCTGACGATCAACGGTCAGCGATTGACTTTGCACTCCACCAACAGAACACAGAACCATCACAGCGCCGTCGAGAACCCGCAGGCTGCGTTCGACTTCAACGGTGAAGTCGATGTGCCCGGGAGTGTCGATGACATTGATGTCACAATCCCGCCACGAAACACGAGTCACCGCGGAAGAAATCGTGATGCCGTGTTTCTGTTCGATGGGATCGTGATCCATCGCCGCACCGCCGCCACCGTGCACTTCCACCATCCGATGGATGCGCCCGCAGTAAAACAACATCCGTTCGGTCAGAGTCGTTTTGCCGGAGTCGATATGAGCAGAGATACCAATATTTCGAAGTCGTTTATGAGTCGTCATTTCTCAAAGTCCCATCAAGGGTTTTAGTCTACTGCGCGCACCGCGATCGCAAACACACTCGTGTCCTGATCCGCGAAACGCGGCCGGTTCAAAGAGTTTCGAACCGGCGTGAACCGTCGGTGGCCAACCACAAGTTGGCTATCGGTTGCGAAATGGCGCTGCCGCTGTACGCATAAGAAAAGCCCGGCGTTTGCGACACCGGGCTTAGCATGGGCTATTCAAAGTCCAAACTCGGTCATCACACGCGCAACGGCAGCGCAAGCAGCGATGGGCGGTCACCTGCGAACCTGCTGGCTGAGAGTTGAAGGATTGGACGTGCGATAGTCATGGGAACTCAATAAAGAAACATCATTTGTTGGCTGACACATAATGCCACTGACTTTCCCCTTCGCCACCGATTTTACATCGGTGAGTCCACGGCTTTTGCACTACCGAACCGCTCAGTGCGCTGTAGTGCAGAAGCCGTTAAACCTCCGACGTAAAGTCGGAGGCGGACAATCCAGTGCCGTACCATTGGCCTGACACAGTCAGACACAGAAGGTTCGCAGAAAAATGATCCAAGGCTCAATTTCGAACCGAGGCCTGGGAGGTACGGCCTCAGCAGCCGATCCCGCGCCTACGACTTCGGTCGTCTCGCGACTCCGCGAAAGTTGATGAACGAAGTCGTATCAATGAAATCGACACTGATAACCTCCCAACCCTCGTCACCCAGTGAATTGAGGTAGCTCTCAATCTGCTCAGGTTCGACACTCTTAATCAGGAAGCCTCGCTTTTCGAGGTCTGCGGTCGTGAGGAACTTGTACTCCCACTTTGTCATGGCATCTTTTCTATCAAGTAGTTTGGTTTTTAGTCAGTTGATTTCAGTTTCTTGAGCACCAGCAGATCCGTGGGGAACGCCATTTCTGACGCTGGCGGTGTCCCCTTGAGACCGAAGTAGCGCACCTCGCCCAAATCGTCGCCGGCCTCGAGTTTGCCGCCCACTTCTTTTGCCTCGAACCAGACGCCCACGGTGTGCTGGTTCGGATTATGAAAGTTGCTGTGAACAGCCACAACCTCTCCGAGTTCCACCTGCAGTCCGGTTTCTTCTTCGAACTCACGAACTCCGGCAACACGAATGTCTTCGTCCCATTCGACATGGCCACAGGGAATACACCACTTGCCTCCGTACGAGCTTCCTTTGGCGCGACGGCCCAACAGAATTTGATCGTCACGCATCAGGACAACCGCAACTCCCACTGTTGGATTGCGGTAGCGAATAAAGCCACAGGGTTCGCAGACTTTGCGAACCCTGCCACCGTGTTCTGATTCGCTTAGCGCTGTTCCGCAATGCGGACAGTACGCGAAATCATCGCTGATGCCGATCACTTCACACGCTTCAGAACATACTTGCGTGGCACCGGTTGGTTCGCTTTGAAGATGTCGTCTTCGATCGCCAACGCCTCAGCCTCGGCCTGCTTGATGCGTTCTTCGTGATTGCCAAATTTGTCTTCCAATGTCTTCACGCCCTTGGCAAGGGCTTCGTCATCTGGCTTGGCTTCAGCCGTGCGACGCTGTCGGGCAAGCCGCTGGAACTGGCCCCACGTACCACGAAGCTTGCCAATCGGACCTTCGTTGCGTTTCTTGTTTAGCATCGCAACCTCCAACGCCTGCTTGTACTGCGGTGTGTTCGCGTTGCTTTGAAGTTCAATGTGGCGAGAAAGTTGAACGTCGGTGTAGGTCCCAACTGCCGTTCCGTCGATCGTTAGTTCGTATCGACCAGGCTTCAGAATGTGAATCTCCAGCCCTTCGCGACTTGCCTTGTGTCCGAGCTTCAGCATGTCGGGGGCCGGGTTTGTCTCAGGCGGAAGAACCCACGGCAAGCCGTTCGCCGTCCAGGTGAAGCTGAGTCCGTCGTCCGTCACTTCGAGATCACTTACCTTGCCGCCACTCGCGTTCACACGAGGCTTGCCACGTGCTTTGATGATCCGAATATTCGACAGACCTTTGCGGAAACCCATGTCCTCAATGATCGAGTAGGCCATGACCAGTTGCCCTGGCGGGCCGGGGTGAACAGCGTCTTTGATCATCGTGAAGTCGGGCTGCTGCTTGCGTTTGTCCAGCGTGAGGTTGTTTAGTCGCCCCCACATGTCGACGAATCCGTGCCCATCGTGAACCGCAACGTCACGCAGCCACGTTCCGTAGTACGCGAGGACCGAGTTGTAGACATCCACACCGTCACGGTTCTTCCAGTTATCCCGCTCCCGCGCCGCGCGAGCGTCGAACATCGTGGGGGTCATAAGAATCGGCGTCGCTCCAATCTCTTTGATTTGCTGAACGACTTTCATCATGTCCTGCTGATAGTTCTCGAAGATGTCTCCATCAAACGGCCGGTAGCGCCCGTCGTTCATTCCCAACAAGATGGTGACGTACTTCGGTTTGTAAGCGGCGACATCGCGTTCAAAACGGTCCAGCGCGTCCAACGCCTTCGCTCCGCCAACCCCCGCGTTGTGGAACTTCAAACGCATTCCCGGGAACCGCGTGTAGAAAAAGTCTTCCACAAACTGAGTGTAGAGCCGTTGGTGAGTGATGCTGTCGCCAAGGAACACGATGGAGTCACCGTCGGCGAGCTCCATTGTGGAAACCGGGGCGGCAGGTTTGACATCATCCTGCGCGAACGCGGGCAGCGAGATCGCAAGAAGTAACAGTAGGCGGCAAGTCATGAGCTGAGTCCTTAGATTAGCGAACCCAATCAGCTTACCGACGAATCACCCAGTATGCACTCGCGAATGCATGACAGCTGCTCGGGGGGTTGATTGAAGCTTACACCGCCGAAGCAAAACACTTCGTCATTCGACAGTCCTTGTTCAACATTCTGCGGTTCATCTTCCAACAGTGGAGAACCCAAGTCACAAGACGCGTCGCGGTGCTCAAGCATGTCACTTCTTACTTGGAGATTCCTTGTTGGATATTGGATATTCGAATGCCACTAACGCGAGCTACTCATCAACTCCCTCAGAAGCAGCCTTCTTCCCAATCGCAAACAAATGGTTCTCCGCGCGGATCAGCAGCCGTCCGCCGGCAATGGCCGGAGTAGACAGAACCGCTTCGCCGATCTCGCTGGTGCCGATTGGCTTCTGGTTCGGGCCGGCTGGAACCACAAACGTCTTGCCCGTCTCTGACGTGATGTACAGAACGCCGTCCGCGATCACCGGACTCCCCGTACAACTTTTCGCGCCGCGCAATCGGACGCGTGAAACTCGCCCTCCGGTTGTTGCGTCGAAGCAGGACAGAACGCCGTTGTTGCTGACGACGTGAATGAACCCGTTGTAGACGATTGGCGTCGGCAAATAGGAACCGCCATTTTCAAGCCTCCAGGCAAACTGGTCGGGCCTGTCCGCGATTGTTGGCTTCTCCTTACCTGCCTTCGCTGCTGCGTCATCGGCTGGCTTGTTCTCAGCTTTGCCCTTTGCAGTTTCGTCAGTCGTTTTCGGTTCTGACTTCGCATTTTTCGGCTCAGCCTTCTTCACCAGCAGTCGCCCGGTCGCATCATGCTTCACCGCGATGATTGGACGAATCGGAGCATACCCGCTGGCCAGCAGCACGTAGTTCGGAGTCACCTGCGGAGTCGGAACCACGATCTCCGACATGCCGCTTAGGCCCCAAATTCGCTTGCCATTGGTTCCGTCATACGCGGCGCCTTCACGCGTTCCGTTCACAACAACGCGCAAAGCGTTGCCAGGATCGCGATAGGCAACCGGAGAACTCCAGGTGGGAATGTCGTCGCGGCTTGTGCGCCATTTTTCATCGCCGGTCTTCAGATCGAAAGCCACAACGAATGACTCATCCTGAATGTCACACTGCAGATACACGGTGTCTTCAAAGATGTACGGCGACGCAGCAAATCCCCACTGGAACGATCGATCGTAGAACCAACCGCTGTCCAGGAACCCCAGATACTTCTTCCACACAAGCTCGCCGCTTGAATCGAAACAGTACAGACCTTCGCTGGAAAAACTCGCGACAACGTACTCACCATTCGTGACTGGCGTTGGGTTCGCGTGACTACTTTTAGCGTGCCGTTTCACGCGTGGCTTCGCTTTGTTGCAGTCGCGTTCCCACAACACGTCGCCCGTACTTAGCGACAAACACATCAACTTGAACTCGTACTCGCGGTCGTCGGCCACGGAACCCACATCGCCATACAACCCGGTCTTGAGCTGCGAACCAGTTGGCTTCTTCTCGTCAACGGGTACCGCCGTCGAAACGAAAACCGAATCACCCCACACCACCGGGCACGACAGAGCAAGCCCCGCGACCGGAGTCTTCCAAACGATGTTCTCACCCGTCTTCACATCCCACTTCGACGGCAGGTCCTGCCCAACCGCGATACCGCGCGACATGAAGCCTCGGAACGCGGGCCAGTTTGGTTGGTCGAACGAGTAATCAGTCCAGGCCGGACGTGCGACCGGTTCTTCAGAAGGCACCTCGCGTTTCAAATCGAATTCCGTTGCGCCGGGTTTCCACTTGAACGATGCAACCTTGTCGCCATCGCGAACGAAGGTGGCTTTCATTGAGGAGCCATTCGCACGAGCAATCTCGAACTCGTCTTTACCGGTTGGCTTGAGCGGCATTTTCTGGCCGGACGACATGACTGTCATCTGAATGCCCTTGTCCACCGACTTAATCTGCACCTCCAGGCCGCGAGCATCCAGGTACGTACCTTCGTACGCCTTTAGCTGCTCAGCCGACAATTTCATCGCCGGCTTATCAGCGTCGGCTTTCTTCGCTTTATCTGCCCCGGCATTTTCCCCGGGCAGCTTCTTTACCAACGCTTCCAGTATCGCAACATTCGCTGCGTGCTTCGCGTTCTTCGCCGTGGCCAGAGCGGCTTTTGTGAGCTGAACGGACGTGAGATCCTTCGAAGCGAGAACCGCTTTCAACATCGCGGCGTCATCACCGAGCGCGGCCGACGTCAGAAACGAACCAGCCCCCTTGGCACCGGCAGCGATGAGTGCCTCAACAACCGCAGCCTTCTTCGCAGTCACCGCTGCCGTCAACGGAGTCATCCTGTAGAACCGATCTTTGCTTTCAAGATCGGCCCCCGCTTCGATCAGCAGCTTAACCACATCGACGTGACCACGCCCGGCCGCGATCGCCAGTGGCGTGCGACCGTAGTCGTTAGCCGCATCGACATCGACCTTGTCAGCGATCAGTTGCTTAACGACATCAACCTTACCGGCCTCGGCCGCATCGCGGAGTTCCTTCCCCGCATCCTGCGACGCGGTAAGACAAAGCGACAAACAAATCAGCAACTGCATGGCACATCCTTACGAAAGACGTCGCAAGGATATGTCTACCTGGTCGAAATTGCGACTATCGTTGGGATGGTCGCAACTGGACGTCCTCCAATCGCTGGCGAAGTTCCAAGTGCATCTCACGCAGTCGCTTGATCTCATGTTCGGATGGCCGCAACTTGACGTCCTTGAATCGCTTGCGAAGTTCCGAGTGCATCTCACGCAGGCGCTTGATCTCGGCCTCGAAATTTTCCTTCCTCACTTCGTCGACCCTCTCCGCCCGTAAACGAGCAAGTGCCTGTCTCGACAATTCCGACGACGCTTCCAAGCGAGTTTCCAGAACTGAGACCTCTCCTTTCAGTAGGCGGACCGCCGCTTCAGGCGACGGCACCTCATCGGTTCGTCCCTTCAGGACAGCTCGGACCATCCCATCAAGCCCTTCGGCCCCATCTGCGGCCGCCGATTCGATGGTTCGAAGAACTGCTTTAGCCCTGTTGAGTTCCAACTGAATCGTGGTCTCGCTTTCGGAAATCGAGGCCAAACGATCTGACAGGATCTGAACAGCTGGCCCCAGTGGGGACGATCTAGTGAACTTCTCATACTCACGCTCTTTCGCCTGCAGTTCCTTCCCGACCTTATTGAGCGCGTCGTGGATGATCAACATCACTTGAGCATTTTGGTCTGCACTTGCAACGGGCTGAGCCGCCTCTTCACTCCCAAGCCAACTCAGTACGGTAAGTTCATCCTCACCGCTCACTCCGGTGTCTTGACTCGAACGCAGAGCCAGATGAATGTTGCCCCTAGCTTGCGCCAAGAGCAAGATGCGAGCCTGCCTCGGGGTAACAAGAACCGACACATTGCGAGTCGTCCGTTCCTCGCTAATCGGTCGGTCGACCGCGAATACCTCAATGAACTGCAGCACGGTGCGGGTATTCCGGTCCACCCCGTCGTCCGTACGGGCCATATATGTCAACATCACATCGATACGGTTCCCTGGCGTCAGCATTCCTGTATGACTAGTCGTCTGCTCCACACTAACAGTAACCACACGCATACCCGGGGGAATACGTGTCGCGGGACCTGGCATTGTCGATTGAGGTTGCTCGCTACTCTCAGTGGTGGCCACCGAGTCAGACCGCTTCCCCAGCAACCGCTCGACGCGTTGTTCCACCGCGAATTTGGAACGCACGAGTCCCTTGCTGAGTCGTTCCTCGGCAGCATCCAACCGAACCCGTGCCAGATGAATCCGCTGCCGCTGCACTTTCTCACGAGCATCAAACGCGGCTTCAATTTTGTCTCGCAACTTTTGGCGGACACTGTTCGGATACATTTGATTGCTCGCGTACTTCAACCGCATGTCTGCCGCGTATTTGTTGGCATCCAGTTCCAGCGCCGCGTGTTTGCGTTCGAGAGAACCAAGCCGCTCGGTCTCCTGAGCAACGGAACCGGTTTTCGGCTTGGACCTGAACGGATCGAGGGTCTCGGCGGCCGCCGGATCTGAACCGAACGGGTCGGCATTTGCCTGGCCAGCTTTGGTTTGTTCGTCGAAGAATGGATCGTCTTCGCCGGAGGTCTCATCCACCACTGGGTCTGAACCGAATGGGGCCTCAGCATCCGCTGTCTCCGTTGCGTCCTGACCTCTCACAACGGCAGGTGGTCCTCCAAACGGATCAGACGCCGACTCGATCTTCTTATCCGATTGCGGCACCTGAGCGAAGCAGAGTGCGGTAATCCCAACAGCGATTGCGAAAAAGCCGCGAAACATATTGAAACTCCAGTTGAGTGGTTACTGATTTGAAGTGGAAGCGGACACAGACTCGCCGGAAACCGATCCTTCGATTAAGCGGACTTCTTCCTCAAGGTCTGTGAGTTCGGGATCATCCAAACCCGTCCAGTCGGAACCAGCAGTGATGCCGGTCCCAGCGCCTGGAAGTTCCTTTGGCAACGCCGCCGGCGGTTCATCGTTTGAACGAATCCCCCACGCCATCAGACCGGCCGCTGCAAACGCCACCGCGCCGCCAAGCCAGTGCTTAAGCGACACGCGACGTGGGCGACCCAGCCCTGCCGGCAGAGGTGCATCCGTTGTTTGGACATAGGCCAGGCACTGCTGCAGCAGATCCGCCACTTCGGCGGCCGAGTCATACCGATCGTCACGCGACTTCGCGTGCAGATTGGCGACGATGCGGCACAGCCAATCAGGAATCAGCGGATTGATCTCACGGATCGCTCGCGGTTGATTGTCCGTGATTCGACGGAGAATCCCGAACGGTGTCGGAGCACGAAACGGCAGCCGTCCGGTGCACATCGCGTACATCACGCTGCCCAGGCTAAACAGGTCGCTGCGAGCATCCATGGGATTGCCCTGAGCCTGCTCAGGCGACATGTACTGCGGCGTTCCCGCAATCACTCCGCTGCGAGTCAACGACGCATCGTCCGCGGCCCGAGCCAAGCCGAAGTCGGTAATCATGACGCGTTCAACACCGTCCGGCAGCAGAATGTTGGCCGGCTTGATGTCTCGATGGACCAAACCCTGATCGTGAGCCGCCGCCAGACCGCGAGCAGTTTGCAGACTGATTCGCAGAATCTCCTCAACAGACAACGCACCAATCTTGTCGATGCGTTTCTGCAGCGACTCACCGCGAACATACGGCATGATCAGGTACGGCAGATTGTTCGCTTCGCCCACGCCATGTATCGCAATGACGTTGTCATGCAAAACCGCAGCCGCCGCCTGAGCTTCCCGAGCGAACCGTTGCCGCGCGGCGGCGCTGGATGCGAAGTGTGGAGCCAGAACCTTGATCGCGGCGTATCGATTCAAAGCCGGATCAAGCGCCTTCAGCACAATCGCCATCCCGCCCTGCCCGATCACGCCCGCAACTTCGTAGCCTGCGAACCGGCCCAGCATCCGAGGATCATCGGTGGGACTCAGAAAGTCCAGCGGCACATGATCGTGCTGCGTGTCCGCAACCGCGCCATCAACCGAACTCAGAAAACACCGCGCTTCGTTCCACCAATCCTGACCGGCGGTCAGTTCGCGAAGTTCATCGCAACAGCTATCACACTCGTCGAGATGTTTCTCAAACGCGCGCTGATCCGACTCGCTTAGCTGGTTGCTAAGGAACAGTTCTATTGATTCGTGATTGCAGGCTGTTTGCATGATTTTCTTGAACAAAGTTTCTACAACGGTTCAAACTCTCAACTCCGCCACCGACTTTATGTCGGTGGGCTCACGGCTTTCTGCACTACTGCGAATAAGATCGACAGCGGTGCCTGTAGTGCAAAATCCGTTAAACCCCTGACGTAAAGTCAGGGGCGAAGCAGGGAGTCATTCAGGTTTCCTCAAACTCAACAATCTTCTCTTTCAATCGCCGCATGACTCGACTGCGTGCGGCATAGATGCTGCCGCGGTTCTTACCAAGTTCGGCAGCAACATCTTCGACCTCACGCGCCTCAACGGCCGTCTGCCAGAACGCGTCCCACGTTGCCGGTTCGAACTCATCCCGAATCCGACGAGCGGCCCAGTTGAACACTTCGCGGCGATATTCGATCCGCAGCAGGTCTGAATCCGGACCGCAGCTGGCTGGTTCGCGTTCCAGCAAACTGTCGATCACATCGCCGCCTGTTCCAACATCCTTGGCCCCGCGCGTGATCGCGTTCAGAATTGCGTTCTCAGAAACTCGCTTCAGCCACGTCCGGAATTTCGCTCGCTTGTCATTCGGTTCGAACCGATCAATGGCCCCGGCAATCGACACCAGGACCCGCTGAGCCAAATCATCGGCGTCCGCGTCCTGCATCCCCTTGGTTCTGGCGAGCCGCACAATGACGGGTCGGTAGATCTCAGCGAACTCAAACCACGCCTCGCGATCCGACGGATCCCGAACCCGAAGCAGCAAGCTGGCATGTGTTTCCGGGTCAGTCATCCGCGCGCTCTGTGTGATTGCTTTACACAATCTTACACACAGCCCTCTCGGAGATCTGACAGCAAACACGGCGACTTTCCACACCAGTCGGGAAAACCAAAGCCCACAAATCCAGCAGTACGCTAACTCTTCGCCAATCGAGCGGGAAGAAACGCCCGCAATCGGAAGTAAATGGCGGCACGCCCGACTGGACCTGCGCAGGCGGTTTGAGATGATCGCAGGCTAAATGTGTTCTATGTCGACATACCGCTCGAACGGCACAGCCCCTCTCGGCAAAAGGACATCCCACACAAAGGTAGAGTCATCGACATTTAGTCGAACCTCAGCACGTGCGTCGATTGCCAATTCTGCTGCCTCCCTGAGAACCACATGATCTGGTCCTGCGCTGGCAAGTGGGATTTTCCGGCCAGCAACCAATAGAATGGCTGAAACTGCGGCGGAGTAGCCTTTGTTTTCGATTGAGTTGGAGAGCATGAAAAGTGAGTGCCTACGCTCTGGAAACGGAACGGTTTCAATTCTACGCCCACAAACGCAATTTGTCAGTAGCCAAGAAACTCGGACACGGTCAAGACGGAATTGTCTTCTTGACTCATCGGCCGTCCGCAGTCAAGGCGCTGACTCGAAGAGTTCTTTACGAAAAAGAACGTGACGTTTATCGTCGAATCGAAGAATGCGACATTCGCGAGGTTGCTGGATTTGCTCTGCCAAGACTGATTGGCACCGATGACGACCTGATGATCGTGGAGATGACGTTCGTCACACCACCTTTTGTAGTGGACTTCGCGACAGCATACCTCGACATCCCGCCAGCCTACTTCAAAGACGAACACATGATGGCCGAGTGGAGAGCATCTCGTATAAAGCTGTTCGGTCAGGAAGACTGGCCAAGGGTCGTCAGTGCGATGGCCGAACTGCGCGGATACGGCATCTATTTGGCGGATGTGAAACCCGGTAACGTTACCATCGCGAATGACTGAGTTTCTCACACACGTGACTTCTTTCTGGCGTCGCGCGAGCAATCCAACAGCTAGTTTCGCCGCGCAAACATCAGCAACCGGAACTCCATCGCGGTCGCTCCGGGAATCTCAGTCGCTCGTAGTGTTAGCGTCTGCGTTCCGGCCGCCAGCTTGATTCTTCCCAGTGCCATCAGACGGAAATCCTTCACGTAAGATTCTACTCGAACATGTCGATCCTCCGCCGCACCGCGAACGGGTGGGTCGTGGGCGTCGGTAATCTTCTTCGAAACAGATGCGTTTCCGCACGTCAGCCGAACCGTTGAACCAACGTCGCCTTTCGGGCAGGTGTAGTACATCTCAACGTTGTACTCGCCGGGTTCCAGAACCTCCACCTCCCACGTGACCTTGTCGTCGGTGGCCGTCCAGTTGGTGAAGTACGAACAGTTGGGGAATCGGTTGGAACGTTTGATCCCACCATGAGCCGTCCCATCTCGCGCGGGGATCTGCGTGTACTTTGCATCCGCGTGGCCGAGCGGAAATGTGCGAGTGTCGTTCTTGCCAAGGTTCTCGGGCACCACTTCCTGTTTGAACCGTTCCACCGCCGCAGCCATTTTCTTAGCGACATCAGGAAACTGCTTCGCAACATTCTTCCGCTGCCCCGGATCAGTTGCCAGTTCGAACAGTCGCCCCTTATTCCCAAACCGAAACCGCTGCGACCTTGCGCTGCATTTGCCTCTCCAGTACGAGTAGATCAACCGGTCGGGATGCGTATTCGAACCGGTAATCTGTTCTTTCAGGCTGATGCCATCCAGCGGCCTGGAACTCTGCACTGTGATTCCAGCCATGTCCGCCAGCGTCGGCAGCAAGTCAATCGCTCCACCAATCGTTTCTACCTTGCGCCCTGCAGGAACGGTTCCCGGCCAGCGAATCAGCATGGGCGAGCGCACACCACCTTCATCCGTCGAACCCTTCCGCCCCTTCATGTCGCCATTCCAACGCACGCCATTGGGCCCGTTATCGCAGAAGTAAATGACAATCGTGTTGTCTGCGATTTTCAGTTCATCCAGCTTTGCCAGCAAACGACCCACGTTCCAATCGATGTTCTCGCACATCGCCAACGCGGCTCGGACGTGGGTTGCGACTTCCTTCTTCGGATCACGGTTGCGCATCGTCAGCTCGGCGTCTTTGAACTTGTTCCACCAGCGATCCGGAACCTGCATCGGCGAGTGCGGCGTGTTGTATGGCAGGTACGCGAAGAACGGTTTGCCATCGGCGTGGCTCTTCGCCATGAAGTCCATCGCCTTGTTGGTGAAGTCGTCAATCACAAAGCCGTCGCCCTTCACCAGCTTGCCGTTGTGTTCCAATTGCGGACTGAAATAATTGCCCCAGTGGCCCGAACAGAACCCGTAGTACTCGTCGAACCCGCGGCCGTTGGGGTGGTATGGATACTGCATCCCGTTGTGCCACTTCCCGAACGCTCCCGTCGCGTAGCCACCAGCTTTGAACGTATCTGCGATAGTCGATTCGTCCAGGTCCAGGCGTTCGCCGCCAGCCGACGTACTGTAAACCCCGCCGCGTGGGTGATAACGACCAGTCAGGAATTCGGCTCGCGTGGGTGAACACACCGGGCACACATAAAACCGATCGAAGCTGGTTCCATACTTTGCGAGCCCATCAATGTTGGGCGTACTGAGATTCGTGTTCCCGTTGAGACTCAAGTCGCCCCAGCCCTGGTCATCAGTCAGAACCACAAGCACGTTTGGCTTTTCAGCAGCCGTGATTCGCGAAGCGATCAGGGACATTGCGAGTAGCAAGAGGGTGAACCGCATTCGCTTACTTTCAATCAACCAGTGTGTGTTCGACATACCCGAACAGGACGAGCTCCATGCTACTTCGAATGCGCGCCAGACGAAACGAACCAGCTGTTGGTGGCGAATCCCGGCTTGACTGTGCACCATGGAGACACGCAGATCTCAGTGAGAAACAACATGCAAACAAGCCGTCGCAATTTTTTGAAGACAACCTCGGTGCTGTCGTTGGCTCCCGCTGTCGTTCTCGGAACCGCTCCGAAACCGGCGAGCTACGTGGACGCCCACTCGCACATTTGGTCCGCCGATGTGAAGCGGTGGCCGCTGGCGGAGGGGCTGACCGTCAAAGATCTCAAACCGAAAAGCTTCACGGATAAAGAACTACTCAAGCTGTGCACACCCTTGTCGGTTCGGCGAGTCGTCCTGATTCAGCACAACGTCTACCACAAGTTTGACAACAGCTACATCACACATGCCATCAAGCAGAATCCCGGTACATTCTCCGGAGTCGCGGTAATCGATCACACGCAAGGGACCGCAGCTGATGTCGCGCGCAGGATGGTGACTCTCAAGGCACAGGGAATTCGAGGCTTTCGCATCCTGCCGCGGAAGGATACTCCGGAGAAGTGGCTGCAGCATGAAGGCATGCAAACAATGTGGCGAACAGCCGGGGCCAACGGCCTGGCAGTCTGCCCGCTCATCAACCCACAATTCCTCCCGTCAGTCAGCGCCATGTGTGAGAAGTTTCCGGACACGCGAGTCGTCATCGACCACTTCGCGAGGATTGGAGTTGATGGCCAGGTTCGACAAGCTGACCTCAACGCGCTTTGCGCACTGGCGAAACACAAGCACACCTTCGTCAAAATTTCCGCCTACTACGCGCTCGGAAAGAAGAAGCCGCCGTACACAGACTTGTTACCAATGATCAAGCGAGTGCTGGATGCGTTCGGCCCTGAACGCCTTATGTGGGGCAGCGATTGCCCGTACCAAATCCGCCAGGGACACAGCTACGAAGCTTCACTGCGTCTCATCAGCCAGGGCCTGGACTTCGTCTCCAAAGGCGATCGGGATTGGTTGCTGACTAGAACAGCCGACAAGATTTTCTTCACTCGATGACCGCCAGGAACCAACTCCCCATCAGGCCCGTCCACCCCTATTTAACATTGAGCCGTCTATTTCTTCGACATGGATTGACGCTTTGACTTGGTAATCATAGCGTTCGAACGTGGGCCTCGGGTTCATTGGGCGTTCAATGGATCTCCAAAAGTAAACGTGCGATGCACACCAATAGGAGATGCAACAGTGGGAATGATTTCAGAGTTCAAAGAGTTTGCGCTTAAGGGCAACATGGTCGACATGGCCGTGGGTATTGTCATGGGCGGTGCGGTTGGAACGCTTGTCGGTTCAATGGTGACCAATCTCATCAATCCAATCGTGGGCTTGTTCACCGGCGGCCAGGACTTCGGTGCCATGGCCACAAAAATTGGCGAATCGGTCGATGCTGACGGCAAGACCGTTGACTTGATGCTGAACTACGGTGCGTTCATCAGCGCATTCATCAACTTCCTGATTCTGGCGTTTGTGATTTTCATCATGGTGAAAGTCGTCAATAACGCCAAGAAGTCAATGGGCATGGTTGAAGAAGAAGCTCCAGCGGGTCCTTCAGACAACGATCTGTTGGTCGAAATCCGCGACGCACTCGTCCGCAAGTAAGTCGGCGAGCGATAAGAACCAAAGCCCTCGGTTGCCTCTGCACCGAGGGCTTTTTCATGCGCGGTACCCGAACAGTAGCCCCATCTTCATCCTAACCCACTTCACAGATCAGCAACTTCAAGTACCGCGACTCCGGGCAACTCGCCGACACGGGATGGTCAGATGGCTGACTGCGTGATTCAAGAATTCGAATCGGACGCTTAGTCTCCCGCGCAACGGCGCCGATCATTTGTTCGAACTGTTGTGGGGCGACCAACCCCGAACAACTGGCCGTCGCCAGAATGCCACCGGATGGCAGCAAATTCACGGCTGACTGATTCATCCGCAGATACGCCTTCATCGCGCGTTGCAGACCGCCGCGACTGCGAGCCAGCTTCGGCGGATCCATGATGATGGCTCCAAATTCCTCACCCGCTTCTTTCATCTGCGCGAGTCGGACTTTGACATCCCCTTTTTCAAACTGGCAACTTGATTCGACGCCGTTTAGTTCCGCGTTGGCTCGAGCCTGCACGAGGGCGGGTTCTGACGAGTCCATTCCCACAACATTCGTGGCTCCACCAAACTTCGCACACGCGATCGCAAACCCACCCGTGTAACAAAATGCATCCAGAACACGCCGGCCGCCGACGTAGCTGGCAACTGCTTCCCGGTTCCCGCGCTGGTCCAAATAGAAACCCGTCTTCTGCCCTTCGGTGACGTCCACGCCAAACCGCAGTTCGTTTTGCTGGATGAACAACGGCCGCTCAGGCGCGACTCCAGACACCAGGCCGTCTTCCGTCTCCAATCCTTCCGCTTCCAACACGCCGCGATCTGTCCGAGCCCAAATGCCTTTCGGCTGCAGGCGTTCGTTCAGATAATCAAGAATCGCATCGCGGCGTGTTGGAAGCGGAAGGATTGGAGACGGAAGACGGCCT
>CAZAIB010000053.1:0-30982 GCA_964485095.1 uncultured Planctomycetaceae bacterium
GCAATTTCCCCGAAGATTGTCCGTGGTTCTGCGTCAACAATCTCGACATTCAATCTGTTATCGACAGTTTGTTCGCGCCAATAGCTGTTGAGATCCCGGCGCTGCTGGGCGTCTTGCGCGATCGTTGCAGCCATCTGTATGTTGAACACCAGAACGCCCAATGGACGCTCCACTACTTTCTTGACATGAGGCTCTACGACGGCCGACGGTATTACCACGTCTACATTGGTGGCAAACCGAATGCGGACGTCCAACCGAATTCATGTATGGCCGAGTATGACTGGTCGGTTCCAGCTGACCTCGCGAGGTTCTACGCGGTCCACGATGGGTTTGGCCCGATTCTCGGAAGTAAAGACATATACGTGATGGCCAAGATGATGGATCCGATCTGCAGGGAGCAGAACGTGTATCCCGAGGAGTACCGCTACTCAGACCTGCTTGAGTTCCATCCAGATGGTGGTGGAAATGCGCAGTGCTTCCACCGTCAAGCGGGCACGTACACTACTGTAGATTGGGACCACGAAATCTGGGAGATTTCGGAGTCGCAAGACTTCTTCGGTTACGTCGATGAACGACTTAGTCAACTTGATGAAGAGTGAATACGTAGCCAGTTAACAAATTGTGCGAACCGCAGTGAACCAACATGGCCTACTCCGTGGCCTTCGAGATTGCGACGGTATTGTCGGCATGAGGCCAAGAGTCATCACACTGGATGCCTGGAAACTCTCATATTCGGGGTGGAAACTAGCGAGGTCCGGTACGTCGATTGTATATTGGTGGACATGCAATGAAGCTCAAAGTGCGGTTCGGAACAGGAGTGAGACGTGTCAGAGAATCTGAAGCTCAAGTGTTCAAAGTGCTCGAAGACTTTGAAGGTTCCGTCTAAGTATGCAGGACGCGTCGTGGCGTGCCCCGGTTGCAAACAGAAACTTCGGGTCCCTGAACCGGTGATGGCAGCCACGCTGGTTGAAGACGACGATTTTGACGAGCTTGAAGAATTGCCACCCGCCAGCAAACCACGCAGGCGAAAGAAGGCGGGAACCAAGCCTGCCGAATCAGCCAAAGCGGCTGGGGCTGGTATGTCGATCGGCGACTGGATTGCGTCAGTCATTTTGTTTCCTATCGGGCCGATACTGGTCATCCTGTACGGCATGCGAAAAGATCCGAAGTGGCTGCCGGTTCTGGGCGTCACAGTGGCGATGTTTGGGCTCGTTGGTGGCGTCGGCTATATCTACATGGACGACATCGTTGAGTACGCCGCCTGGAATGGGCAGGAAGATCGGCTCAACAACGACAACATCGTGATTGGTGGCCAACGCGGGACAGATGCTGCCGACGAAGCGGCTGCTTTGGAAGAGTTCCGACGACAACTGGAACAGCGGGCAGAACAAAACACGGAAGCCCAGGCTCAGGCCGAAGCGATGATGAAACCGCCCACAGAGGAAGTTCTCAGCGGGCTGGATGAGGTTAGCGAGCGAGCTTATCGAGCCAACGTGGGAATCAGAACAGGCGACTTTGGATCAGGTTCCGGAGTTATCTGCAAGATCGACGGGGACAAAGCTCTCATCCTCACAAACCGGCACGTCATCGATCCTCAATACCAGTCCGGTGCACCAAAAGTCATGCTCGCCACGTTGCCACCGTTGGAGATTCACTACATCAATGACCAAAAGCTGGTGGGCAAAGTGATCTGGGTAGCCGAAGGTCGCGTTGACCTCGCGCTGGTCGAAGCTAAGTGCCCTACCGACAAGACGATTCGTGATGCCAACTGGCAGGACTCGCCCAGAATTCGGCTGAACGATTCTGTGTTCACGATCGGAAATCCAATTGGCCTTGGCTGGACTTCAACCAAGGGAGCCATCAGCGGCGTTCGAAATGGCAAGGTTGGCGACCGTGATGTTCCGATGGTTCAAATCGACGCGAGTATCAACCGAGGTAACAGCGGCGGCGGGCTGTACAACAGCGAGGGACAGCTGATTGGGATCAACAGTTCAATGATCAACCAACAGCTCAGTCGGAACCTTGGTTTTGCGATTCGAGTTGACTACTTGCGTGAGTTGAAGCCGCCAGGCCTTGAGTTCTGATTGGCTTCTGTAGCGCCGAAGTACGAACGAGTCCCGGACAGTGTAGAGCGTGCGGGTCTCGTGGCCTCGTCCACTACAAAGACGCAGTATCGCTGCGGTTCGTCCGAACCCAGCCGCAGTTCTTAAGTCATCGGCGACGGGTGCTGTCGAGGTCGTTCTCAAGCTTCTTCATCTGCCGTCCACTAATGATCGCCAGCACCTCAAGCACGCCCACGGTGATGAGCAGCCACAGCTTCTTCGTGAAGCCATAGGTCAGCACACTCACGATATTGGGCAGCTGAGTCACACCGTTCAACAGAAATTGAACGACGCCCGCGGAAGCGAATCCGCTTGGCCGACGAGGAGCGACTTCAATCGAAGAAGTCGCCTCACCGTCGATGATGTAAAACGATGCCAGGAAGCACCAACCAACAACGCCAATCAGGATCATCACCATCGTGATGACCCAGCCTATGGACTTTTCACTACCTTCGCTCATATGTTGACTCCTTGAATAGAGGTTACTGAACAAAAGCAAGCGTGGCCAGTGCGCCAAGCGTTGTTGGGGACGCGGTTCAGAACCGTGGCTAGCGCTAAAACGGCTCATGAGTAGTTCGGATGGTTTGGGTGATGCGGGGCAGCATTCCCGCAAACAAGGACAGCAACAACGAGTCGGAGGAATTCGTGAAAATTCTGATGTGCGAGCACTGTCACACGAGAGTCGCCGTTGGTCAGGATTTCGTTTGCCCAGGCTGTAGGCGAACCACAGCGGATTCGACGCCCGAAGTAAAACCTGCTCCCACCGAAGACACTTCGTGCACAATCTCAAAGCCCGTCTTCACGTGCGAATACATCCCCGACACGGCGTCGAACAAACGGTTCCGTGCGGCGTCAGTGGCATGTGCGATTTTTCAGTTCGCATCGCTGGCCCGCCACGCTGCGACCCATCACATTCCGACGGGAGCCAATCAACTGGAGGGCTTGGCTCCGATGATCGAAGTACTGGCGACGATCACCATTGGACTTGCTTTACTCGTCGTTGGCAGCGGTTTGGGACTCGGAGCAGGAAATTCGCGAGTCACGTGTATCTTCTCCAATATCACCTGCTTTTATGTCGCGTCTCTGCTTGCATGTGGACTCTAAGACAGCACCACCGGCAGGCTTAGTTGTCAGGCCAACCGGGATTACTCTTCCGTATCCTGCGCGAATGTTGCCCATAGATCCGAGTGAGGGTCAAGGGTCTCTCCGCCGAAGTACAGGCTGGCGACAATGTCGCCCCATGGTGGCTCAACTGCGACATCGATTTCGTCGTTGCCGTTGCCACCACCCTGCAACGCTCTTGAGTCCTCTTCATCGTCGTTGATCACGTCCCGGTGAGAACCACCACGGATCTCGTCTACGCCAGCGTCACCGAAGAGCTCGTCCCTACCGCGGTCACCGTACAAGGTGTCGTTGCCATCGTTTCCGTAAACAACATCCTCACCGGACTGGGCAAAGACAATGTCATTGCCTGACCCGCCGCTAATCAGGTCATCGGAACCCTGGCGAGTGTCAATGGCACTCGCGGCGTATCGCAATTGCTCCGTCGGCGTTTCGGCAACAATGACTGGTTTTACTTCCGCATTATCGCCGAACAGAACATCGTCAGCGGCACCGCCACTAATGGTGTCCAGCCCAACCGATTCGAAGTCACGTTCCGTCTTGTGAATTCGGGCCGGGAAGTGGCGATACTCCGTAAAGCCCTCTCGGTCCTCCGTGTCCAACTGATCTCGTAGATCCCTGCTGCCCGTCAGCAAATTAATCGCGGTGTTCAGTCGGTTGGCGTCTGTAGTTCTGGCTGGTACTTCCAACAGAACAGGAACGACAGTTTCGCCGCGATCTCCGATAATGAGATCAACACCATCGCCTCCGTTCAGAACGTCGTTTGACATCGATACGTTGTATTCCGACTTGTACGGAATCAATCTCCGATCCCTTCGAACCGGAATCTGCGACGTTTCATGGTCGAGGTTTTGGTGATCCCGCCGCTCGATGCGACGTTCGTTCTCAATATCCCGCAGTGCGATATTGGTCTGTGTTCTTACTTCCTGTGTAACCGTTTGCGGATCGAATTGTTCGCCGTGGGTCTCCGCTGACGAAGCAACTGGTAGAACCACCAGGCTGTGGTCACCGATGATCGTGTCATTGCCTTCACCACCTTCGACAATGTCATTTTGAATGACGAAGTGATGCTGAAGAACCAAGACGTCGCTGGTCTCGATCCTGTTTCCTTCCGGATTGTTCGCGAGCGCGTCGTCGACAAGAAGGCTGACCACTTCAACATCTGCTTCCTCCAGAACGGATTCAAAGTCGATGAGAAGATGTGTCAGGTTCAGCTGATGTTCTAGTCGAGCGACCGCGTCCGCCTGATAGTTATCGGTGTCAATTGCTGAGCGAATTGACGCAGGAGTGATGATGGTGCCATCGTCGCCGACAATCGTGTCGTTGCCATCTCCACCGCTGATGCTGTCGTTGGCGAAGTCTACAGTCTCTTGCTTCTGCCCTTGCAGCCCCACTTCAAACAGATCGTAGTCAGAGGTCAGGCGTTCAACAGACTCCTCAATATCCTCCAGTCGCCTTCTGACGTTTCGATCGGCGACATCGACCCGAGCCTGGATGCTGTTAGGCTGAGCAAACACTCGCAGGTTGTCACCATACAGGAAGTCGTCGCCGGCTCCTCCGTCAATCGTATCATTGCCCGCCAGTACATCGGTGTGACGTGCGATGTCAGAAACCAAAGACACGTATGGCACCAACAATCGACCATCGGTTGTCGAGAGCGAATCGTCGAGTGCAATCGTTTGGAGTTCTGGAGAGACGTCTGTGAATACATCGACTACAGGCTGTGTGAGAGACAGTTCCTGTGGCGTCACAGCAATCTCAGGAACAATCACAGACCCACCGAATTCGATGTTGATTGGAACCTCGGTGGCCACGTCCAGCACGCGAATGCCGTGAATGATCTGCGGCATGGTTGATTCGAACTGAACCAGGCTGGTCGCGTTGTCGCCAATAACCAGGTCGTCCCCGCCGCCGCCTTTGATGTCGTCGTCTCCACGTTGTCCGAGGATGACGTCTTCGCCATCGCCGCCGTCAATGACGTCGTGGCCAGGTGCGGTTAGATCGACCAGCAGGATATCTGTGTCCCAGGCATTGTTGTCCGCGTTACGAACGCGATCGCCATTGCTGTCGAAGGCCCCGGATAGAATCAACAGATCTGTGTTGAACAGTTCGGCCGCGAGCGGCGTCTCGCCCCAGAGTGGGGTTCGGTCAATGTCGATCGTGCCGGTAATCGATGCGAACTCTTCCAGTACGATATCGCGGTGCCAGATACCGTGACCGTTAATCTGTGGGCTGCCGTCGGAATTGTAAGCTCGAACAATCTGACCGTTGTCGCCCAGAATGAAGTCGGCTCCGTCGCCACCAGCCAGCGTGTCGTTTCCTTCACTGCCGATGATTTCATCGTCGCCGGCTCCACCATCGACGTTATCATCACCGCGCTGCGGTTCCAAAATATCGCGACCGGCTCCACCCAGAATCGTGTCGTTGCCAGCGACCAGATCGACGTTGTCGAATCGCTGCACATCGCGAATTACGTCGGCGAACGGTGCCGGGTATGTGTGCCATGCGGCGTCTTCGCCATCAAGCAATGTTCGTGTGATGATACCGTTGTCACCCAGGATGACGTCTGCATCGCCATCACCATCAATGATGTCATGGCCGTCGACACCGAACAGAACATTGTGGCCGCCAGTGAGATCGTCCTCGCCCAAACCACCGTTGAGCGAGTCGTTGCCTTGCTGACCAAGCAGGAAGTCGCTTCCGTTCTGGCCATGCAGCGTGTCGTCTCCGGCACCGGTGGTGTCGGACGTGAAAATTGAGACGAAGTTCTGGTTCGGATCCAGTGAGTAGTCAACCAGGCCGTGGTCGCCGAGAGCAACGTCGTTGCCGCTACCGGCCAGAATTACATCGTTGGCGGTTCCTCCGAAGAGGATATCTTTGCCTGCACCACCGGTGAGGGAGTCGTCACCACCCAGCAACGGATGGTTGCTCTCAACGACATCGACGGTCGAGTTGTCGTTGTCGTTTACGACAAGATCAACGATGCCATGGTCGCCGAGCACGATGTCAGTTCCGTTGCCGCCGTTGACCGTATCGTTCCCCAGGCCACCGAACAGGAAGTCGTTGCCATCACCACCGGATACCGAATCGTCGCCGCCAAGCGTGACGTTAGTGGTTTCTATTTCGAGGACCGAACCTGCATCCGTCGACAGGATCCGCCGTGTTCCCTCGATCCGAGTGATGACACCGTAGTCGCCGAAGATGGTGTCCTGATCTTCGCCGCCATCAATCGTATCGCCGCCCGGAACCGCCGTTGTGACGATTTCGAATGTCGCGTTAATGTTTGCCAGTCCATCCGCGGTCGCAGGGTTGAACGGTGTGATTTGATCCTGGGCCAGCAACTGTGAGCTCACATTGAACGACGAGTCGCCGTAGATATTGTCTTCACCTGCTTCACCATTGATGTGGTCGTCACCCGCTCCACCAGCCAGATGATCGTCCGCCTGGCTACCTGTGAGCGTGTCGTTTCCAGGTCCACCGTACAGAAGCACGTTTTGTGAGGAGCCCGACGCGTCAATTGTGTCGCCGCCGTTGTTTGCGAAGCTATTGGCAAACCCTGGCTCGATAGTGCCCGTTGTTGAAGTGAACAGGCCACCGTCTTCCGACGTGTCGCCGTAGACGGCCAGCGGCAGGTCGCCGCGCCCCGTGACCGTAATGTTGTCACTACCGCCCCCGCCGTGTATCGCTGCGACCGTTCCATCAGCAACACCGCTCACTGCAAAGGTATCGTCGCCGACTCCAAGCAGGACTTGCAGGATCTCAAGATTACCGTACGTCACGCCGCCGGTCGCTCCGAGGCCCGTAATGGTATTGGCTGAAAGAGCACCGCTGTCATTGTTCGTGCTGCCATCATCAAATACCGTCGCGACGTCCATCGTCAGCGACTCATCGACAAAGAAGTTGCTGGACAGGTTTGAAATGGCGAACGAACTTGTCTCGTCCGGCAGTCCCCAGTCAGTGGTCGGCAGCGACAGGTTCGTGAGTGTTAGCTCAGATTCATTTTCTGAATCTGCGGCAATCGCCGTCACCTGCCAGAACCGATGCAGTCCCGGCCCATCAGTAATCGTCAGCGTTCGGCCAACCAGATCGGCGATGGCATCCAGTGTGCTGTCCGCATCCACGACCGCCTGCAAATCGGCCGTAAGCAGCGACAGAACATCAAGCGTCCCCGCTTCTCCCGTGCCCGTGTGTGCAATCACCAAGCCGTCAGATTCAGCATGGTTCCTCTCGCCAGGCAGCATGACTGGAGATGTCAAACCGCCGCTTGAACCGGCTCCCGAGAAACCATCAATCTCAAGCGGTCCAAGAATACCCGCGAGGTCGTGAGGCCCCTGCGTTGGGTCAATGACCGAGTTACCTTCGGCAATGACTTCCTTCGAATCGCCACCGAGGTGGAACTCATCGCTACCGAGTCCGCCGAACAGTCTTGTAGTCAGCGTTGCCGGTGTCGAGAACACAAAGAACTCGTCGTCACCTTCGGCCGCATCAATTTCCAGTATCTCAATCGTGTCGTAGGTGATTGTGCGACCAGCACCTCGAACAGACGTTGATGTGACGAGGTAGCGGTCACTGAACTCCGTGCCAATTGCCCGCAGCGTATCGTTTCCTGAACCACCAGTAACGTCCAGTTCGGCATTACCGACGTACTCGACGGTGTCGCCGCCTTCGCCCAGTTCGATAGAACTCTCAAACGAACCTTCTTCTGCGAACGATCGCAGAGTGAAGCGGTCGTCACCATCTTGCCCATCGAGATTAAGCTCGGCTGCGTTCCGGAACACCACAAAGTTGTCTGCGTCGCTGCCGCCTTCGACCGTCGTTGGACTACTGATGCCGTTGCTGAGGAAGCCACGTGTGGTTTCAATCGTAGCGAACCTGTCTTCATTCGCGATATTCGCGTCCGCTGCGTCTCGTGAAGACTGGAAAATCTGTCCGATTTGGAACTCGTCCTTGCCCGCACCGCCGCGGACTGTGGTTTCGGCCCAGTTGTCGTCGAGCGTTACGTGGTCGTCGCCGTCTGCAGTATCGACGACAAGATTTTCAAGACGTTCGTCATAGTTGAACCGTTCTATGTCAGTTCCATGCAGAGCAGCCACGAAGGCGACGCCACCCGCTGCACTGCTGTTTTTGCTGGCCCTCAGCAGAAAGTCGTCGCGATCCGCAGTTCCATTGATTGTCAGCGTGTCGTCATCAATCGACGATGCACCGGTATCAAATACCGTAATCAGCGAATCGCCGTTGCCGAAGACATTGACGTCGTAGTCATCGCTTCCCGCCTGACCATCCAGAACCAAGGTGGTCGCGAGTCCGTTAGATTCACCTGCCGCAACATCGTTCACGCGAAGATTGTCGTCACCGTCTTCACCAAGAATGTTGGTCGCCCCGGTGATCGACTCGACATTAATCGTATCGCTACCGCCACCACCACGAACGTTCGTGGTTCCCGCATGAGTACTAAGAACGTTGAAGCCGTCTGCAGCACTTCCGAGGTTGACGTTCAGCGTGGTAATCGAATCGTAAGTGATCCCCGCGCCAATTCCGGCTCCGTCGATCGTCGTGGCAGTCAGCTGGCCGTCGGTGTCACCTTCAGTGTCGCCGGTATCATCGACGTTCAGGACATCAGCTCCACCCTCTCCGTTCACGATTAGCGAACCAACGACACCCTCAAGATTGCCGCTGGCTGATTGAGATGTCTCGCTACCAATGTTGATCCTGTCAGCCCCGACCCCCGTGTTTAACGTTGTTGTCGTTCCGGCCAGAGTGCCTTCGACGTTAATCGTGTCAGCTGCACCATGGGTATTCACGGTGACGGTATCAGCACCCAGTCCCGCTTCGTGAATATCGACAGTCACTCCATCACGTCGAGCAACCCGTGCCACACTGGCGTCGGTGGAAACATCGAATGTTTCAGCGATTGCTGAACCATGAATAATCACGTCGTCCTGAACACTGTCGTTACCGAGTCGAACATTGACCCGTTCAATCACCGACATATTCGTGTTTGTTTCCTCTTCGATGGCAAAGCCACTTTCACCACGTCCGAGCGTCACTAGGTCGGTTCCGTCAGCCGTATCTACGAACAGATTCTCAAGTCGTCCGTCGTAGTTCAGGCGTTCGACCTGATTATCATGCACCGCAGCGACAAAAGCCTGGCCGCTGGCGTTGCTGGCTCGAACCACGAAGTCATCGCGATCCGCAGTTCCATTAATCGTCAGTGTGTCGTCGTCAGTCGCCGACACGCCTGAATCAAAGACCGTGATCAGCGAACCGCCGTTGCCGAAGATGTTGACGTCGTAGTTATCGCTTCCCGCCTGACCATCCAGAACCAAGGTGGTTGCGAGCCCGTTAGATTCACCTGCCGCAACATCGTTCACGCGAAGATTGTCGTCGCCATCTTCACCGAGAATGTTGGTCGCACCGGTGATCGATTCGACATTAACCGTGTCGTTGCCACCACCCCCACGAACGTTTGTGGTCCCCGCATGAGTACCAAGAACGTTGAAGGAATCAGCCGCACTGCCAAGATTGACATTCAACGTATTGATTGAGTCGTAAGTGATCCCAGCGCCAATTCCCGCGCCGTCAATTGTTGAGTCCGTGAGTTGGCCATCAGTGTCACCGGCCGTATCGCCCGTGTCGTCCACGTTCAGGACATCAGCTCCACCCTCTCCGTTCACGATTAGCGAACCAACAACGCCTTCAAGATCGCCGCTGGCTGACGAAGAGGCGTTGCTGCCAATGTTGACCGTGTCAACGTCGGCACCACCATTGATGGTGGTGGTCGTTCCGGCCAGAGTTCCATCAACGTTAATCGTGTCCGTCGCACCATGGGTGTTCACAGTGACGGTATCAGCACCCAGTCCGGCTTCGTGGATATCGACACTCACTCCGCCACGTCGAGCAACCCGTGCCACACTGGCGTCGGTGGAAACATCGAATGTTTCAGCGATTGCTGAACCGTGAATGACTACGTCATCCTGAACACTGTCGTTGCCGAGTCGAACATTGACCCGTTCAATTACCGACATGTTCGTGTTTGTTTCCTCTTCGATGGCAAAGCCGCTCTCGCCACGTCCGAGCGTCACCAGGTCGGCTCCTTGTGCTGTATCTACGAACAGATTCTCAAGCTGACCGTCGTAGTTCAGGCGTTCAACCTGGTCATCATGCACTGCCGCGACAAAAGCCTGGCCGCTGGTGTTGCTGGCTCGAACCACGAAGTCGTCGCGATCCACAGTTCCATTGATTGTCAGCGTGTCGTCGTCAGTCGCCGACGCTCCTGAATCAAAGACAGTGATCAGCGACCCGCCGTTACCGAAGATGTTGACGCCGTAGTCATCGCTTCCCGCCTGACCATCCAGAACCAACGTCGTTGCAAGCCCGTTAGATTCACCTGCCGCAACATCGTTCACGCGAAGATTGTCGTCACCGTCTTCACCAAGAATGTTGGTCGCACCAGTGATCGATTCGACATTAATCGTGTCGTTGCCACCTCCGCCCCGAACGTTCGTGGTCCCCGCATGAGTACTAAGAACGTTGAAGCTGTCAGCGGCACTTCCAAGATTAACGTTCAACGTGTTGATTGAGTCGTAAGTAATCCCGGCACCAATGCCAGCCCCGTTAATCGTTGTGCCAGTGAGTTGACCGTCGGTGTCGCCCGCCGTATCGCCGGTGTCGTCCAGATTCAGAACGTCCGAACCATTGTCGCCGTTCACAATCAGTGAACCAACAACACCTTCCAGGTCGCCACTGCCCGATGTACTCGCCTGGCTGCCGACGTTAATCCTGTCGACGCCGGCACCACTATTTAGCGTGGTAGTCGTCCCTGCCAAAGTGCCCTCAACGTTGATCGTGTCACCACCACTGTGAGCGTTGACAGTCAACGTGTCCGAACCAAAACCCGTGCCACTCTCGTGGATATCCACAATCGAATCAGCACGCCGAGCAACCCGGAAAATACTGCCGTCTGTTGAGACGTCGAATGTCTCAGCAGTCGCAGCACCATCAACGACAACATCGTCCTGGACGCTATCCTCACCAAGCCGGACGCTGAATCGATCCAGTACCGAGATGTTCGGATTCAGTTCGTCCGCAATCGCAAAGCCGTCCTCACCACGGCCAAGCGTCACAACGTCGCTTCCGCCAGCGGTATCGACAATCAGGTTTTCAAGTCGCACATCGTAGTTGACGCGTTCAACCTGCTCGCCATGCAAAGCCGCGACAAAGCCCACATCGGCAATGTTGCTCGCTCGCAGAACGAAGTCGTCACCGTCACCGGTGCCATTAATCGTCAACGTGTCGTTCTCGGCTACCGATGTGCCGGAGTCAAAGACAGACACAACAGAACCGCCATCGCCAAAAATATTGACTTCGTAGTTGTCGGCGCCAGCCTGTCCATCGAGCAGTACACCACCGGAAAGTCCGTTCGTTTCGAACCCAACAACATTGTTCACTCGAAGAGTGTCATCGCCGTCCTGGCCAAGAATGTTGGTCGCACCGGAGACTGCTTCCACATCAATCGTGTCGTTGCCACCACCGCCCCGAATGTTCGTGGTTCCGGCATGAGTGCTAAGAACGTTGAATGAATCAGCAGCGCTACCCAGGTTGACGTTTAGGGTGCTGACTGAGTCGTAGGTAATCCCGACACCAATGCCCGCCCCGTTAATCGTTGTGGCAGTGAGTTGACCGTCGTTGTCGCCCGCCGTATCGCCGGTGTCGTCCAGATTCAGAACATCCGAACCATTGTCGCCGTTCACAATCAGTGAACCAACGACACCCTCAAGATTCCCACTGCCTGATGTGCTTGCCTGGCTGCCGACGTTAACCCTGTCGACTCCGGCACCACTATTTAGCGTGGTAGTCGTTCCCGCCAAAGTGCCCTCAACGTTGATTGTATCACCACCACTGTGAGCGTTGACAGTCAGCGTGTCCGAACCAAAACCCGTGCCACTCTCGTGGATATCCACAATCGAATCATCGCGCCGAGCAACCCGGAAAATACTACCGTCTGTTGAGACGTCGAATGTCTCAGCGGTCGCAGCACCATCAACCACAACATCGTCCTGAACGTTGTCCTCGCCAAGCCGGACACTGAATCGATCCAGTACCGAGATGTTCGTATTCAGCTCGTCCGCAATCGCAAAGCTGTCCTCACCACGGCCAAGCGTCACAACGTCGCTTCCGCCAGCTGTATCGACAATCAGGTTTTCAAGCCGCACATCGTAGTTGACGCGTTCAACCTGCTCGTCGTGCAAAGCCGCTACAAAGCCCACATTGGCAACGTTGCTCGCTCGCAGGACGAATTCGTCACGGTTACCCGTACCATCAATCGTCAGCGTGTCGGTCTCGGTCGCCGACGTTCCAGAGTCAAAGACGGACACGATAGAACCACCGTCGCCAAAGATGTTGACGTCGTAGTTGTCGGCACCAGCCTGACCATCCAGAACCACGGCAGCAGAAAGTGTGTTGGTTTCTGGCCCAACAGCATTGTTCACACGAAGAGTGTCATCCCCACTCGAACCAAGAATCGTGGTCGCGCCAGAGACTGCTTCAACATCAATCGTATCAGCGCCCGCGCCACCGCTGATCTGCGTGTCCGTCCCGTGCGTTCCAGTCACAAGGAATGAATCATCGCCACTGCCGAGGTTGATATTCAGCGTCTTGATGGAGTCATAAGTAATACCCGCGCCGATTCCAGAACCACCGATCGTTGTTCCAGTGAGCTGGCCATCGGTCCGGCCCGTCGCGTTACCACTGTCGTCCAGATTCAGTACGTCTGAACCATTGTCGCCATTCACAACAAGCGAACCGGCAATACCTTTCAGGTTCCCGCTGCCTGATGTACTCGCTTCACTGCCAACATTAACCGTGTCCGGCCCGTTACCACCGTTTACCGTAGTGGTAATTCCCCCCAGAGTTGCATTCACATTGATCGTGTCGGCGTCTTCGTAAGTGTTGACGGTCAATGTCTCGCCGTTCGAACCCGCTTCGTGAATATCAACCCGAACACCTCCGCGCCGAGCGACATGGGCGACAGTGCCGCTGGTCGAAAGATCGAATGTATCTGCCTGGGCTGACCCGAACGCGACAACATCATCCCGAACGCTGTCGCTGCCAAGATTCAGACGCAGCTGCTGCAAGACAGAGATATTCGTGTTGGTCTCCCCGCTGATCGCCGGGGCGCCAGCATTTCGACCAAGCGTCACGTGGTCAATACCGCCGGCAGTGTCGACGGTCAGGTTCTCCAGTTGTGCGTTGTAGTTAACGCGTTCCACCTCACCAGTACGCACAGCGGCAACAAACGCAACGCCAGTCGCGTTGGCCGCTTGCAGAGCGAAATTGTCTACACCACCAGTGCCATCGATAGTCAACGTGTCTGTTTCTGTGGCTACTGTCCCCGAATCAAATACGGACACAACAGAATTGCCGGCACCAAACGTGTTCACGTCGTAAGTGTCGGCCCCTGCCTGACCATCAAGAACCACTGCTCCAGCCAGCGCGTTGGCTTCGGCCCCAACAGTGTGATTAACGCGGAGCGTGTCGCTACCCGCAGCGCCATTGATAGTCGTCGCACCGGAAGTGGCTTCGACATCAACCGTATCATTTCCGCCGCCAGCATTAATCTGCGTGCTTTGCGCGTGCGTTCCATTAACCAGGAAGTTGTCCGCACCGGTGCCGAGATTGATATTCAATGACTCGACTGAGCCATAGGTGAAGCCAGCACCGATCCCCAGGCCGACAACCGTAGTCGGATTCAGTTGCCCATTGGTGGCGCCATCGGTATCAGCCGTGCTATCCAGGGTCAGAACATCCGTCCCGCCGCCTGCATTCACAACAAGGGAACCAGCAATCCCGGCTAGGTCTCCGCTGGTTCCAGCGGTTGCATTGCTCCCCACATTAATCGCATCAGCACCGCCGCCACCGTTTACCGTGGTCGTTACCCCTGTCAGGGTGCTGTTCACGTTCAGCGTGTCAGAAGCCCCCAAACCGTTAATAGTCACAGTATCAGTGCCGAACCCGGAACCCACATCGTAGATGTCAAGACTTACACCACCGCGCTGGGCCACTCGCACAGTGTCAACATCGGTCATGGTGGTTCGGGTTTCGGTCCCAGTCCCGGTCGGCACTGTCTCCAGTCGGGTGACC
Organism: uncultured Planctomycetaceae bacterium; assembly: GCA_964485095.1. GTDB lineage: Bacteria > Planctomycetota > Planctomycetia > Planctomycetales > Planctomycetaceae > CAYNWT01. Next base: position 14,364 of record CAZAIB010000053.1, read on the forward strand.
ACGGAAGTCGAAATATCAAACGTGTCCGCGACCTCCGAACCATTGACGATAACAGTGTCCTGTACCGTATCGGCACCCAGGTTGAGGTTCACCTGACTCAGCACAGAACCAACTGTGTTTGAGGTGTAGGTAATAGTATACGTGTCGCTCTCAGCCCGGTCGGCCTCGTTCTCAATGCTGAGGCTTTCTATGTCCGTGATAAGACTCAGCGGGTCATCGCCAATGTTCGCAGTAAACCCAGTATTGCTGATACTTACGTTGACTTCCTGCGACCCATCACCTCGAAGTGCGACCAATAATGTGTCATTTCCGATGCCACCGCGAATCGTATCATCCCCACCGCCGCCTTCGATGACATCCTCGCCAGCTCCTCCGAAAAGTTGTTCGCTGGCGCTGCTTCCACGCAGGCGGTCGTCGCCGGCACCTCCGTATGCCACCACTGCGCCCGACCCGCGATTAACCAGCCGGTCATTCCCGGCGCCGAGATGAACGTTGCCAGGAACCCCCACACCAGAGAGGATCTCAACGGCATCGTTGCCGTCATCCGTGTTGGCAACGTTAATACTCGTTACACCTTCAAAGGTCTGAGTAACGTCGAACATCCTGACCGTGATCGTCTGACGACCGTTAATCACTGGCCCGACAGCACCGATGGTAACCGACTCGTCGATTTCGTCGATTCTAAGGTTGCGGCGTGTCCTGTTCTCAAGACTTCCAGCGTTGATCGTCAGCACGCCGCTATCGCTAACCTGTCCCAATACGGGCGGTGGCGGTGGGTCTTCGACGACAAGGGTGCCAACCGTGAACGTGTATGTCGCCGTGCGAACATTCGGATACGGGAAGCAAGCGCTGCCGAGAAAACCAAGGTCAACGCAGTATTCGTCCCAGAATGGTTCTGGGTAGCCGACACCAACGGTGATATCTCCAGAGGCAGAATTGTAGCCAATGGTCAATGCGTCCAGGCTGACATCGACCGAAGGAAACGGACTAATGTCAACAGTGAGCCCAACGTTTAGTGCCCCGCTGACATCCAGCTCAAAGTCTCCATTGCCACCGGACGCTGTTCCGTTGTTGTCCAGATAGCTGATATTCAGGTTCGCACCACCGTTGATGTTGATCCAGTCCGGACCAAGTTGGGCCTCGGCGGTGATACTCGCTTCAAACTCACCTTCAGAACTGAAGAACAGCGAACCACTCACGGAACCACTTGCCAGACCAAGGAAATTGCCACCGGCGTACAGATTCACCTGCAAGCTGATAACGTCTGGGCTCAGCACCACATACCCGGAGACGTCAAATTCCAGGACCTCAAGAAGATCAGCCTCTGCATCGACAAACAAGACGCCGTAGGCTCCATCCGCGCCTTCAGTCCATTCGGGACTGCCACTAATCAAGGCGTCCAGACCGGACGATGGACCATCCGGCCCAGGCGCCGTCAGGATTCCAGCCGGATCCAGCGGAGCCGCCGCTGGAATAGTCATCGTTAACCCCCCTGGCCGGCTCGGATCAGAGCCTCCAGGGATCTCGAAGACCACTTCTTCCTCTGTCGTATTCACGACAAGAACTGCTGCACCTGCGACACTCGCAAGCCCCCCTGGAAGGCTTGCGTCTACCGACAACACAAGGTTCGAGGCAAAGCCATTGTCGCGAATTGCCAGAAAGCCCAGTACGCCGAAGTTCAATAACGTGTTGCCCGCAACGCCCAGGCTCAAGTTAGCCGGGACAACCGTACCGTCCTCCTCTTCGCCGAACAGAGCCACGTTGAAACCGTTTGGCGAAAACTCAAGCACAAACGTACCAACGATCTCGAACGACGACTCACTTTCGGCGAACGTCCCATCCGCGTTGTAGTCGATCCGGAAATCAACACTGCCATCCAACCGCAAAGCAAACGACTCTGCAGGCAATGCGACTGTGACCGGGGCGCCAGTGGCGTCAGTAAGTTCAATGTCCGGCTTGTCCACATCAGCAGTGTTGATCCGCAGCAGCCCAAACGCGCCCGCGAACAGCCCGTAGTCATGAAGAAAACCCAGGTCGGTTTCCAGAATCGCGGCCCCCCAAACTTCCACCGCCGCGGTTGTTGTATCAATCGTGGCCCGGAATTCTCCGACCGCTGACGCGATGGTCCCCACGTTGCTCTCAGACAACGTCACGTCAAACACCAGGTCCATTCCAATGATGGACCCGACGTGCGTGAAAGTAATGGTCGTGGTACCCTCCAATGCCAATGTGGTCACTTCAGGAATGTTGAGATCAACACCACCTTGCAGTCCAATGGAGAAGCCATCAACCGTGTCATCGTCATTGATGTCAACTGGTGAGAATGTTGCTTCTCCCCGGTAAACCAAAAGCGGATCGATTTGGAAGTCCGGAACGTTGGGGGACAATTCCGACAGAAACAGAAAGCTGCCGGAGAACTCATCATCGCTTGTACCAAGGTCAGCGTAAATGCTTGCCGGAATCGTCACGGCGTCTTCGTACAGGGATAGCTCCCCCTTTGCCCACAGCGACACAGAGGCATCGTCTCCATCAAAGGACGTGCCAATCAAGAAGTCCACGTTGAACTGCAGAACTTCATCCGGGATCCGTGGATCAAAACTCAAAGTCGCACCACCGCCAAGCACGAACTCGCTGAACGCCCTTTCCCAAACGTTGCCGCCCGCCAGAATCTGATTGGTAACAGCCTGGTCCAACTGAGTCCGCCAATCCGCAATATCTTCTGGCGGCCCAACACCTGAGCTTAGACCACTGTCACGCAGGTCCAGCGCGTCAGTGATTGTGACTCGCAGAATCTCCGCGCTACCACTGAATACGCCAGGGTTTCCTGTCACTGTGTAGATGACGTTGTCTCCGGCGACTGCTAGTACTGTGAACTCGCCATCGTAAGCAGAGTTGTCCGCCTCTCTCACACGAAAAGTGTTACCAACGGCCAGGTCGTGGCCGGGGATAGTCAACGTGACGGTGTCGGCATCGCTGTCGAAAGAAGCACCAGTGGCATCGAAGTCCGTCTCGGTTTGAAGATCCTCAATCGTGGTATTAAAACGCGCACCGAGCCGGAGGTTGCTCGCAACTAAGCCGCTCCGCATCTCCAGAGGGATATCAACATCAGAGTGACCGAAGATTTGCAGCGGACCAAGTTCCGAAAACGCGAACGCAAAGCCAAAGCCGGCAAGGTTCTCGATTTCGATACTGCCTTCGAGGGCTGCGTACAGAACAGACTCTGTCGGTTGGGGTCCTGCGCCATCAGGGTCCACCGTGACTGTGTTCACGATAAACGAACCGTCAACCTGAGCACCGAACAGTGGGCCCTCAATTGCGCCGGTCACGCCTGCCAGGTTGACAATCGGAGAGGTCGGGAAGCTGATGTCGCCGCTGACGGCGTCACGAACACCGTTCCGAATGGCGTTCAGATTTAACTCAAGTCCGGTGACGCCACCCGTCACCATCAGGCCCGACCCACCAAGCGCGTCGTTCAGTATCTCACTGCCGGTATCGATCCCCTCGAAAGAGGCGTCGAGTACAAGCGTACTATCCGCATCGTCACCACGGAAGTCGTCGAAGTTCAGCCCAAGGTCGGTGATCGCGATGTCCAGGAAGCCTGGCAGACCGATGTCTGTGGCATCAAGGTCATCCAGGCTAAGAGTCGCTGCAGTACCAGTCGCCAGATCAATCGTGCCTGCAACCGCGAAAGCGTCGGCATCGTGTCCTTCCTCTGGATCATTTCCATCGTCAGAGATAGCGATGTCCAGCAAGCCGGGATAAAGGTTCCCGCTTGTGGCTTCCACGCCCACACTGCCACTCCAACTGTCGCCAGAGAAGTGCAGTCCGGCACCAAATGTAAGCGTCACCTGACTGAGTCCAAGATCAGCCTGGCCGCCGGCGTCCGCACCCACGTTAACTGAAGCGAGAGCAGGCACGTCGGCGCTTGTGAAAACATGTTCCTGCGTCGTCGGACCACCGGCCGGATCAAACAGCCCACCAGGTTCGTCGTTTGCGTCCAACACGGCATCGATGACCGAGTTAAGCGACGTCAATAGTGTCCGATCTTCCAGGTACTCCACGACCCGAGCGGACTTCTTATTCTGAGAACGCGAACGTCGAACTCGCTGCTGAATCTGGCGCGGTCGTCGTCTCTGCAGGCTCTTCAGCCAGTTGGGAATCAACATGATGTGCTCTTCTGATGAGCTCGCCGGCTTGCGGCGTGCACGGATGTCGGGTTCACCAGAGAACACGTGGTTCACTGGAGTAATCCTGACGACAATCCGGGCCAGACCTGGCGTGCAGATCCTCATGTCGTTTGGCGATCAAACTTACCCGCTGAATGGGGAGTCGGTCGGCTTATAATCGAGTTTCAGAAGAATTCGGCATGATGCCAGAATGCAACGCCTGCTGGATTGCATCAAACCAACTAGCGCGGGTCCGCAATACCCGAGTTACTGTTCCATTGCGATCTCTCAGCGGCAAACGCTCACCCCACGAAACCACGTGAAGAAACTTATGAGACGCGCCCGCTCTCACAGAAACAATGGGCCTCCGACGAAACCGAAAGTCGCTGCAGTCGGCAATACACCTGCCACCACTCCTGGTGCAAATCTTTCTCCATCCCTAAGATCCGCGCCCGGGTCACAGGCCCTGGGAAGGTACAAGAGCATGTGCACGCCCTTGGGAAAAGTTCAGGACTTCGCGAGTCAATTGACCACCGTGGCTGCTCAGCCAGGTGTTCCGCTCTTCGCGTCCGCTGTGCTGGTGCTGGTCACCGCCTGGTCCGCAGGTTTCCAGTCGATCAGCCGCAGTTCAACGCGTTCGAAACCCTGGAAGCTGTTGATCATCGGGGTAAAGCAGATTGATATGGGGCCGTTGACGGCTTCGATTTCCTCAGCCCACTCACCCTTCCCGAACGCCACACACCGCATCACTCGGTTGTAATGGCGAACCCGCAACGACAAGTGCCGGTCGCCTTCACCCATTGTTCTGGGCGGTTCGGCCAGTTCGCAGTTGGTCGCGACCAGAACCGGACGACGATTGGCGGCTCCGTACGGACCAAACGCTTCCAACTCCAGAACTCCGCGCCGATTCACATCGACCAGTCGAACTTCGGCATCAATCTTTAACGCGTAATCGTTGCTGGTCGGGTGGTGATGCTGGCTAACGTAGCTGACGAAATCTTTCCGGAAGTCATCAATATGAGCCGGATCAACGCGCAGGCCTGCGGCTGCTTTGTGACCACCAAAGCGTTCCAAATGACCAGACGAAGCTTTGATGCCTTCGTACAGATTGAACCCGGCAAACGTTCGACCACTGCCCTGCCCTTTGTCAGCCTGCTTGGTCGAAATCAAAATCGCCGGACGCTCAAACCGTTCGCACACACGGCTCGCGACAATCCCAATGACGCCCGGATGCCAGTCGTCATGCGAGAGTACAAACGCGGGTGAGTCGGCTCCGCCTGGGTGTTCTTCAACAAGTTCTTTAGCCTGCTTGAAGATGCGGCGTTCAACCGTCTGTCGGTTCTTGTTCAACTGATCAAGGTACTCAGACAACTGCCGCGCGCGTTCGGTGTCTTCGGTAGTGAGCAGTTCGACTGCCAATCGAGCCTGACCCAACCGACCGGCCGCGTTAATGCGTGGCCCAACCGTGAACGCGATGTCATCAGACCGAAGCGTGCCTTCCAGCTTCGCGACGTTCATCAATTCCCGCAGCCCCAACGGCGCCCGGTCCATGATGCTTTGCAGGCCGTACTTGACGATGACGCGGTTCTCGCCGAGTAGCGGAACCACGTCGGCGATGGTTCCCACTGCACACAAGCCAGTCGCCATTAACAGGAACTCACGCATTCGCGGAGTCGCCTTGCCGCCTTCACCTAACCGCTGACAGATACTCCAGGCAATTTTGAACGCGACACCGGCTCCACACAAATCACCAAACGGGTAGTCAGTGCCCGGCAACCGTGGATGCACATGACACAGCGCCGGCGGGAGTTCATCCTTTAGGTTGTGATGGTCTGTGATGATGAGATCCAAACCCAGCTCCTGCGCCAGCTTGCCTTCTTCGATGCTGGCAATGCCGCAGTCCACCGACACCACAAGTCGATCCGGATCTTCTTCATGCAACTGCCGCAGCGCGTCGCAGTTCAGGCCGTAGCCTTCTTCCAATCGTGACGGAATGTAGTAATCCACATTCGCGCCCAGCAGTTTCAGGCAGTGCCACAGAATGGAGGTCGATGTGACTCCATCGACGTCATAGTCGCCGTAGATAGTCACGCGGCGTTCGTTCTTGACCGCCGTGCAAATGAGATCGGTCGCTTCCGTGACGCCAGGCAGTTCAGCCGGATCGATAAGATCCGTCAGCTTCGTGCTAAGAAACGTCCGCGCTTTCTCCGGCGTTTCGTAACCGCGCGTGATCAGGATCTGAGCGAGCAGCGGCGAACACTTCAACTGCGTGGACAGCGTCTGCACCATGCCAATGTCGTGCGGTGCGAAGTTCCATTTCTTGGGCATTGTCTACTCCGTCGGGAAACTCGCAGCGTGTCTTTGGCGAGTTCCGTGCATCATCATCTGATAGGCCGCAGAATGCCACACAGTGAGCCCGGCTGATTCTCCGATATCTGTGCCTCTGCTGGAACCAGAGGAAAACCGCTCGCCCAAACGCGAAGAGCCACTACTTGAACGGAAGTTCGCCCTCTTTGCGTTCAGCAAGCCCCGACTTGAAGTGCCGGCGACACACGGACACATAGCTCTCGTTTCCACCAACTTTGATTTGCTCGCCAGTCTTAATCGCGCGGCCTTCGCCGTCGATACGCAGAACCATTGTCGCTTTACTGCCGCAGTGACAGACGGTTTTGATCTCGTGCAGAACGTCCGCCCACGCCAGCAAATACTGACTGCCTTCGAACAGGTTCGCCTGAAAATCGGTCCTCAAACCGTACGCCAGAACCGGAATGCCCAGCTGATCGGCGACCTCACCAAGTTCGCTCACTTGCTTACGCAGCAGAAACTGAGCCTCATCGACGAACACACAGTGAACCGGTCGAATTTCGTGCTCCGCTGTGGTCAGAGCCAGCAGGTCAGACGTCTGGTTAAAAATCGTGGCATCCGCATCCAGCCCAATCCGCGAAGTGATTTTTCCAACGCCAAACCGCGAGTCCAATTCCGGAGTCAGCAGCAGCGGCCGCATGCCACGTTCGGTGTAGTTGTACGCCGCCTGCAACAACGCGGTGGATTTACCCGCATTCATGGCTGAGTAATAAAAGTAAAGCTTGGCCATTGAATGACGGACCAGAATGTAGACTTGGTGGATCTGTTATGAATCGAGAACGCGACGAGCGCCGGTCACGCCATCGCGTTCTCCAAACAGCGACCCGCACAGTGTTGCCCATGAGACGCCCAATGCCCAGCCTGCAACAACATCGGTCGGGTAATGAACGCCAAGATACACGCGACTGAAACCAACCAAAGCCGGTAGCGCCACAGAAAAGCAGATCACCAACCCGCGCACTCGCCGCTTCTCAGTGAGCCGATACAAGATGCTTCCCAACGTCAAATAGAACGCTGTTGCCATCAAAGCATGACCGCTGGGGAAGGCCTTGGACGTGATGTAGGCCGCGTACGGTGGCCTGTCTCGATCGAACCCCCACTTCAACGCGTAGGTAAGCAAGACCCCACCGACCATCACGATCGCCAGCAATTTCGCCGAACGCCTATGCCCTGCGTTGGCAAGTGCCGTGCCGATGCCAATGGTCAACAGCGTCATGAACACCCACCCGCCCAGCGCGGTCGTATCCTGAACCAGGTGCGCCCGTTTCGTCCGCGGAAGTTCGCCGTCCGCGTTCCGGAAATAATCAACGGCTTCCGCGTCAGCACTCGCGACAACACCAGAACGCACCAGACCAGTCGTCGCGGCGAACACAAGCAAACCCGCAACGATGCACAACATCGAGCGTTGAGAAAATCGAGTTGCCGATGAGTCGTTTACCATCGTTGGTCGGTCGTGGATCCTTCCGGGAACCTCGTTAAGTGAGCCGCAGGGCGTAAGCCCTCGGGTTAGTCGTCACATCTTGACGTGGATCCAAGAGACAGCCATCGCGGCGGCAATCGAACTGACGAAAGTCATAGACCCCAGCCAAACCAATCACCGAGGCTTCCGCTGTTCTCGCAGAGCCTTTAGACGTTTGCCAATCTCCTTCTCATAGCCACGTTCAGTCGGTTCGTAGTACCGCTTGTCGGCTCCCAGGTAATCCTGATCGACCCAGCCGTCTTCAGAATCATGCGCGTACTCGTAACCGACACCGTGGCCCAACTGTTCGGCGCCTTTGTAGTGTCCGTCGCGCAAGTGATCCGGAACCGGCAAAATCGCTCCTTCGCGGATGTCTTTCATGGCTGCGTTAATCGCCGCGTACGCTGCGTTCGATTTAGGAACCGACGCCATGTACGTCACGGCCTGAGCCAGGTTGATGCGACACTCTGGCATACCCACAGCTTCGGTCGCTTTCATCGTGGCCGTCGCCAGCGGCAGCGCCATGGGGTCTGCATTGCCAACATCTTCCGAAGCGAAAATGACAATCCGCCTCGCGATAAACCGAGGATCCTCACCCGCTTCCAACATCCGCGCCAGCCAGTAAACGGCCGCGTCCGGATCACTACCACGCATGCTTTTGATAAACGCGCTGGCCACGTCGTAGTGTTCGTCGCCACCGTAACGCACAGCCTTCATCTGGATCGACTCCTGCGCCGCGTCCAGATCCAGTTGCTTTGTGGTCTGTGCGACCGACAGCACCCCGATCTCCAGAGCCGTCAGTGCTCGGCGAGCATCCCCGTCACAGATCTCAGCCAGGAAATCCAGAGCTTCGTCGGTCGCGCGCACGCCGTGTTCACCCAATCCCCGCTCGGCATCCGAAACCGCGCGATCAAGTAGCGATCGTATGTCGCTGGGTTCAATCTCACGAAACTCAAACACCTGGCTCCGGCTAATCAGCGGTGACACCAGCGAAAAAAACGGGTTTGCCGTCGTCGCGCCAATCAGACTAATGACCCCCGATTCCACGTCTGGCAGCAAAACATCCTGCTGCGATTTATTGAACCTGTGCAGTTCGTCAATAAACAGCACCGATTGCGTTCCACTCGCAGCCAACCGATCGCGCGCCTTCTCCAATTCCGCTCGCAGTTCTTTCACACCGCAAGCCGCCGCGTTGAGCCGTTCGAAGTTCCGGTTCGTGTGCTTTGCAATAAGCTCAGCCAGCGACGTTTTACCCGTCCCCGGCGGCCCATAGAAGATGACAGAACCAATCCGATCGGCAGTCAGCATGCGCCGCAGCAGTTTGCCTTCGCCGACGAAATGCTGCTGCCCGGCAAACTCCTCCAACGTCCGCGGTCGCATTCGCGCAGCCAGCGGCCTGGCAGCGTTAGCGTTGTTTGCCTCTTGTTGTTCAAACAGGTTCATGACGCACAGAGTGGCAATGACAGCCCCGCAGCACAAGCGTGCCGCACCTACTGGGCATCGATGCGAATCGACGTCCTCATGGGATCAGTCATCTGCGGAGGATCCCAGAGTACGCCGTCCTATCCACATGAGAGCTGGATCCTGCGGGCGAACTTGCTGGATCTCTTGAGCAGTCGTCACAGCGAACTGCATCGACGGAGACTTTGGATACAGCCAGTCCCCTGACGACCACTTCAAATGGATGGTTCCGAACCGAACCAGAAGTTGACTTCCATCGTCGGTAAAATACTCTCCGTTCTCGGTCTCCACTCGTTTGTACTTTTCGAATACCTCGCCGACCCCCGTTTGTCCGTCGGGGTCGAAGTGAGTAATGTCCGGGTCCGGCGAGAAATACCACTCATATGACGATCGATCCGCGCGATCAGGAAAGAACTCGCCCTCTTTCGGCTCGAACTTGATCGCCCCAATCGCATGCGCGGTCCGGATCAAAACAAATACATCATCCGGCGGGGAAACTGCGTTGGACGCGACCGAAATCGCGTCGAAGCGCTTCGACTTTCGTAGACTCTCATGCAGGCTATAGACTTCTTCCCTGAGTTCATTGTTCTGTTTCTGCTTGTCGTCAAGCTCAGTGCTGAGGTCGCTAATTCTCTCTGTTCGGTACGTCTGCGAGCGTATAGACAGAGTGTTCCACAGTAGGAACACGGCGACTCCAAACATAAAAACAGAAGAGAACGTCTGGAGGAGCCACAACCAGCCTTTCGACTCTTTCGCCGGTTCCTCCTCGGCTGCCAGGTGCCTATACGGATCAGCCATGCGGTTCACCTCACCAGGAAACAATTCACAAAACACTGACAGCAAACGAGTGAAGGACAGGTTCACCATTCCCCCGCTGGACGCGGACAATGAAACTGGCAAGTTCGCCCGGATAGTCGTCCGGGACGGTCCAGGTAAGCTTGCCCTTATTGTTGATGTTTGAGTTTGGCGGACCAAAGTCGAGCGAGTATCGCGCACCGGTTTCAGGGAATGCTGCAACCTGGTAACGAAGTTCCGTGTTACGGCTGGCGTGAGTTGGCGGGCTACTGGCCACTGCGAGGCCACTCTTGTCGATCAGGCTTCGAATGTCGATATCCACAACGGAAACTGCATTTGTGTCCCGCTGAACGATGGCAAGTTTGCCAGACTGCGTGTCCCAGACCATTCTCGAAGCGAACCCTCCGGTCTTGCGGCTCCCTACTCTGGGGGCACCACCAGCCGGCAGCATTCCCAGACTTCCAATTACCTCTCCGGTATCAGATCGGCACAGTTCCCATTCCGCATTGGGACTCAGATCCGGACAGCGAGCGAACACCGCACCATCCAGTAGAGGAGCGCAAAAGCTTGATGGACTGGGGCTCAATGATGTCGCCCCGAGTAGACCTTTTCGGTACGGCCGCATGGCGCTGAACAACGTGCTACCGTCCGGGCTTTGACTCACTACGTCGCCAATACGCCGGGGACTGAGACGTTTCCATGTGGCGCTCTTGTCCGCGTTAATCGTGACGCCGAAAACCGCTCGTTCCGCTTCGACGAAGAGCAATTTGCCATCACGGCTAATTCCAGTCAGTCGAAATGACCTCGGAGCTTTCGAATTGAGCCCCCTGATGGGAGTGCCTACCCGTTCTATTTCACCAGAGGTCGGGTCAATCTGATAAAGTTTGGCTCTGTTTTCAAAATAGAACGAACCATTTGTTTTTGATGCCGCGACAAACGCGTTGCTAGTATCCATCTTGCCTATGTCTTTGTTGGTAACACGGGCTTCACCGGTCGCGAGGTCGTAGACATCCACAAACGCTCGCCGCTTCTTATCGACCTGCATCACACACAGCGAATTGGCATTCGCAGCGAACTTTGGTGACTCCAGGTTATCCAGACGGAAGGTAAATTCTTCTTTTCGAATGTCGAAGACCCGCACAGCTCTGATAGTGCGACTCGCCACAACCAACCAGCGCGTTCCCGCCTGATGCACTGCCCAGGCACCAACCCGACGACCATCGAATGGATGGACCCGGTGCGGGTGGCTGGACATCAGCTTCGCACCTGAATTCCGAGTTTCGTTTCTGGCAGGCCGCGACGGTCGTGAAATATCGGGCTCGCCAAGCGGTTCGTTCGTGCTGGTGAGCTGTTCTTCGCTGTTCTCCGAGGTGCTGTTACTGTTAACGAAAACGGTACCGACAGCAGCAAGGATCGCGACTACGCCAAAGGCAATTCCAATCGGAAGTGCATTGGCACGAAGTCTTTCGGCTGGAGTGGCTACCGGTGTCGCCTGCGGTTTCTCAGTCAAAGAGAGGCTTTTCTTCTTCGCTGGCTTCCGTGATCGCACTGGAGGGAGTGGCTTTTGTTCCTCAAAGTCATCTTCGTCTTCGCTGAAGCTACCTTCAGAAGTCGGATCGTCCTCGTTCCAGTCGTCGTCATCCCAATCGTCATCCAGCGGCTCGCTTTGATCGGGCTTCAGGGAAACATCTTTGCTCGCGATGAGAGCTTTGACTTCGGCAATGTGCTTCGCCTGAGTCTGGATTTTGATTGCCTCAGTTGCTTCATCAATCGCCATCGAGAAATGAAGTTTGTCACTGCGCGCGCCGGAGTCGGTTGGGTGGAAAACGGAAACACTGTTCCCGGACATCCGGCAAAGGGCTGGCTGGTCTTCTATAACCGTACGAACCAACTCTCGTGGCGTTGAGTTGATGATCGCTACCGAAAAACGGACAGGTGTGTCTGGTGGAAGTCTCCGACGTTTTTCGGTCATATCTACTTGTACTTCACTGAAACGAGGACGACATACAGTTTTGCAGTCTCTTTAGCTTTCGCTGCAACAAGGATTTCGAATTCTTCGGTCACATCGAGCCCAACAGGCTGACGTTGGGGGACCGACCACGAAACTACACCCCGCTCACTTACGCCAGCACCCTTCGGTCCGGACATAAGGCGAAATTCAGCGACTTTCGCTCCACCAGGCGTGGGCAGTTGATGCGACACTTTTTGACCAGGCGTCCCGTTCACCTGAATCTTCTCGAGCAGAATTCTGACGCGTTCTGGTTCCGGCACCCGCGACACTGGCGGTCGCGGTCGCGGTTTGGTTGCAGTGACAGCCGGGTCTTTTGGGAGTTCAATGAGCGTAACCTTTCGGTCGGTCCGCGGTCCGAGTTTTACATCGACAAACGCGACTCGGGCTTTATCTTCGGTGACATGCATGGCCAGACCATGTGTCGGACTGAACCAGATGCGCTCGTATGGATTCTTGTCGCTTACTCGGCGACCGCCGTCCTTCTCAAGTGTGCCGCGTGGCAATGCAGCAAAGCGAACCGGTGTTCGTTTCGTATTTCGCAGGTTGCAGGACAGAACGCTGGGCGTCTTATCGGTTCCGGAAATCAGCAGGTACTCATCTCCGTCGTTACCGGGTACAACAAGCCCGCCCACAGACTCGTCTTCCAGCGACAGCAGGTCAAACATCCGATGTCCGTGCGCTACGACGGGAGCTCCTTCGAAGAATCGGAACGGTGGCCTTGGGTCTGACCTGAGGCGCCAAGGGGTAAGACGCCCAAACCCGAACTGCAAATACTCCGAGGGGTGGTGCTCAGTGATGGCACGGAACCCATCTGGTGCGACCGTCATTGGCTTGGAGCGTATAAACAGCGGCATTTCGACGTCTCGAACTGGCTGCAGAGTCGCGGTATCAATTAACAGCAGCCGTCCGATCCCAGGACCCTGCTCCCTGATCCCGGCCCAGATCGGCCCCCGTGAATTGGAACCAATTTTCAATCGCATCGCGTCGCCGGGCAACAGGAACTCTGTCTTGTTTGCAAGGTCGGTCAAATCCCAAACCTCAACCTTGCTGCTGTTGATTTTGCCGACGTACAACTTCTCCAGCCCAACCGCTACCAGTGGTTCTGCGCTGCACTCGAACTGACCAGCAATTCCTCGCGTCGTGATGTCAATCACGCAGCCCAGCCCACGCCCGGGCAAAGTGACGACCAGATACTTACCACCACCGCCAAGGTATCCCTTCTGAATTTTTCCGGGAACTTCAGCGTAGTTGATGCTAAGCCCGGCCAGCATTTTGGAGTCCGCACCGGGCGCGACAATTGATGCCTCTAGTTCATGACGGACTTCAGTTCCATTCAGCTTCACGCCAACCACAGCCAGGAGCCTGCCGGAAGATCGTTGCTTCGGAACCGACCACGTCACCAAGCCGGTAGAAGACACCTTCAGATCGCCGGGGCCACTGATAAGTCGGCATGCAAGAGGCTTACCACCAAGGCATCGAATCTGATAGCTCAGGTCTTGTCCGCTGGCGACGGTGGCTGGCGGGGATGAAACGACGACCGGTATATTTCTGGACGCCGCTGTTGGCGTGCAATCGACAAACCGAATCCGCTCGTTCGATGGCGATGGGTACGCCAACTTCAGGCTCTTCGGGAGCAGCGTAAACAAATCATGGTGCCCGGCTTCGGGCAATTCATTCCGACAAACGGCAGGCGTGGCGGAGACCGTGTGCACCAGCGCCTCCTGTGTGCGGCTTGATCTCAGTGTTCGAGTCTGAAGGAACAGGTTCTCGTTGCCTGATGCGTGTGTTCGCAAACTCGTTGATTCAAACCGGTCGTCTTGTTCCAAACGCTCAGCAGCTTCGCCGACACGTCGCATCCAGCCCTGACCGAACAGGAATTTTCCTCGCGGACCAATGCTGGAGACCTTTAACCGTTTGTCAGCCGTGAACCGAACTTCCTCACCGAGCGAAAATACGCCGTAGCCATTAACGGCCAGTGCATCACCATGAGCCGAGACGTGCAATTCAATCTGATCAGACCTGGGCGGCAACTGCCATTCGGCTTTTTCATGGAACAAGTCGGTCACGCGAAAGGAATCGAGACCTACGACCTGAACCTTACCTCGGTATGCCTTTTTCCCTGCGACATACATGACATCGGTGACATTACTGCCGATAGCAATCGAGGCGATCTGTCTGAACTCAGTTTGCAGAATAGTACTGCTGACCTGCTTGAGGTTTCGAAGATCCCAGGCCCTGGCGAGTCGGGATTCGGGTTCAACAACAACAACCTTCTCACGCCCAGCGGCAATCAGGACGTTTGGGGAATGGGCCTGAATGTAGCCGCGAATTCGAGGTTGTTTTGTATCAACCACCGCGATCAGGTGGATGTCGCGCATGTAGAAAAGCAGGGTGTCACCATCACCCGCGACCAACCGCTGCGAAGCCGGGGCTGGCAACCGGATCTCATCATCGGCTGCTTCACACCATCCGGCGGTGTAGCCAAGAGCCATAGCGGCGATGGCGAGGCGAACTGTCAGGCTTGTGAAGACTTGAAACATGCGTTGCCCAATGCAATCGTTTAACCTGAGCGTTAGTATAACGGAAATCAGGGGGAACTCATGCTCGAACCAAAGAATAAGTACGCGCTTGGACCCCTGCCGTGGCTAAAGACGCTTGCGTGGCTGTTGGTATTCTCAATCTCATCCAGCACGACGGTCGCCCAACAGAAGGAGATCGTCGAAAAAGGGAAAGCCGCGACCGCTTTGGTTGATCTGGCTGCACTGAACCAGTCTGGGACGGCATGGTGCGTGGACTCAAGCGGAGTCTTTGTCACGAACCATCACGTAATAGCAGACGTGGCCGAAGGGGGTGATGTTCCCCTGGTTCTTGATTCATCGACAAAGAACCAGAGAGTCGTGACTGCGCGTGTCGAACGGATTGATCAGGAAAACGACCTCGCAATTCTCAGAACGATCAATCCTGGCAACTTTCCAGCCCTGACACTGGGCGACGACAGTGCGTTGTTCGAAACACAGTCTGTGCTGGTGTTCGGTTTCCCATTTGGCAAAGGCCTCGCGGTCGGGAAAGGCAAGTTCCCATCAATCAGCGTCAACAAGGGTGCTGTGACCGCCTTGCGCAAGGATGGGGGCGTCAACAAGCTGATTCAGTTTGATGCTGATGTGAACCCTGGCAATTCCGGTGGCCCGGTTTGTAATGAAGACGGTCAAGTTGTGGCTGTTGTGAGTTCGGGATTTGACGCGACGGCAGTGAACTTTGGCATCCCGGCCGGCAAAGTCACCGCACTGCTGACTCGACCGACGCTCGATGTGACCTACCCCGTCGTAACAGCTAACAACGCAGGACAGCCTGCGATGATCCGGGTCAAGCTAGTGACGTTCCAAAGTCCGCTTGATGATGTTCGCGTCGAAGTCGGCGTCCGCGTAAACCAGGGAAAGGAAAAGAAGGTCCGGATGGTCAAAGAAGGGGCTGACTACGTCGGACGATTCACGCCGGTTTTCAGACACAAAGCCGCACTCCTGATTCTCGACCTGCATGATGACAAGAAAATAAAGTCGATTCAGGTTAGCGATAAACGGATCACGGTCGGCGCTCGTGCGTTGTCGCTTTCAGAGGTTGAGACCATCCGGCGGGCCGCTGATGGGAACGCCGTGGTGACACTTCATACCGGCTCGAAGCTCAAAGGCAGACTTGATGGAGTCTCGGCAATCGCTGATCGGACGGGCAAACGGCACGATCTGTTAGCCGCCAGGCAAGTCGATATTCGCTCATCCAGACCGGATCCCCAAGTTGACTATCGATTTGTAGTCCGCAGTGGCGGGAAGGTCGTAGCGGAGAAGATTGTTCGGCGCGGCGGTCGAGGGATGCTACTGGTTCACAAAGACATTAATAGTCAGCCATATCGTGACGGTCGAAAGACTATCAAGCTGCCATCGGACATCACTGACGTCGTCAGGGCCAAAGCGGGCGAGTTGCTGATTCTCGAGCTACGTGAAATCGACAAGCTCGCTGTCTTCGACACAAACATGGCTTCCATTGTTGCAACAATTCCGCTTCCGAAAGACGCAATCTTTGCGGCGGGTCTCGAATACATCATCATCGTTGATCAGAAGAAGGGGAACGTCGAGCAGTGGTCGCTGACGAGCTACAACAAAGAGCGAACAGCCAGGTTCCCGCTGGTCAATGAAATCGATGCAGCCTCGATCGGCTACTCGTCACAGCAGCCGATGATCGTCCGATACAAACCGGTCGGTGGTCTTACGTGTCAGTACGCATTTATTGACCAAATCTCACTTGAGCAGGCGAACATCGAATACGAAGGCCTGCCCCGCATTGGGGGGCGGCAGCCTGTCGTAATCAGTAG
>CAZAIB010000053.1:31082-40760 GCA_964485095.1 uncultured Planctomycetaceae bacterium
GGCAATATCTTTGCAGTGACATTCCCCAATGGTGGGATTTCCCAACTGGAATTCCCAATGATTGGTGGGAACCAACTGAGCCTGGTACGAAAGTCAGCCCGCGGCGATGTTGCTTTGTCGCCGGCCGGATTCTTCTTCACGAGCCGAACTGGTGTCACGGCTTCCCCGCTCTCAGTTTATCCGGCACTGCGCCCAGTCGGCACTCCTGGTCCATGCATCCCCTGTCTTCACCCCCGGTTGTTTCTGGTTGTTCCTGGTGCTGCGGCAACCGGAATTAACCGAGCCAGAGCAACGGGTAGGCCGGATCAGCTTTGGTCTCTCGCTCCGATGAAGCCGGTTGCCAACCTGCCGGACCTTGGACTAGGCGAACCGCCGCGGGACACGCCATCAAAAATGACGGTCCCGAAGCGAGTGCACTATATCCCGTGGTCAGGGATGATCGTCTCAATCCCATTTGACGACCGCGAAATCCTGGTCCAGGGTTTCGATCCGATTCGACAACTCGCGCTACTCAACGAAGACACGGCCTTCGTCTTGTCGGTTCCTCCAGTGACCTTCACGCCGGGCGAAGAATACGCCTATCGCTGCCGCGTACTTTCAACCCGCGGCGACGTACGCTACTCCCTGAAGAAAGGCCCGGACGGAATGCGGATTCGGAACGGCGTTGTTCAGTGGAAAGTTCCCAGGAACTTCAACGAAGCCAGAGTCAGGTTCACTCTTGAGATTACAGATTCCTCCGGCCAGTTGGTGACCGATGACCTCCAGATCTTCAACGCGGCGGCCGAGTAGCGACTCCCGAAATGCGTCACCGGGGGCGGCATCCAAGCGACTACAGATCGGGCAACCTATCAGCGGTCACTTGAAGAACCACTTTCGATCGCCTGAATCACTTGCTCTAGTTCTGCTCGGCGATCAGGACGGGTTCTGGACAAGGCTTGTCTGAGTGTTGAGACCGCGGCTTGTCCAAAGTGAATTAGCCCCTCTCTTGCGGTTCGATCCACGTGCTTTTTGTGATCGTGTAACAGTGGAATGATCTTCCGGATCGCCGGCTGATACTTGCCGAAGGAAAGTACACGAATTGCAGTCTTGCGAAATTCCGGAACCCGGTCTTCCAGCAGCACAATCGTCGCTTCCAGGTATCTCTCCCGAGAAACCGTTCGGCGCAAGAGTCGGTGTGCGTAGGCACGCACGCTTGATTGCGGATGCTGAAGAGATTCCACCAGAATCTCTTCGCTCGCCCCATCATGATCTTCAACTAATCGGCGCAACGCCATTCGAGCGCGGGTGGCCTCGCGGTCGGATGCAAACCGAATCAGAAGCGCTTTGATGTTCTCACGTAAGCTCGATTCGCTGGGATCCGGTCCTGGAACGCCACCGGTCTCAAGGATTGAGGGGTGTTCCAAATACAGTTCCGCGATGTGTCGAATAAACACCGGGCGGCTTGCCAGGTTGCTGGTCGACATCAACAGTTGGGCCTGTTTGTGTGCTGAGGCAGAACCGATCCCATTCAGAATCGCCGCTTCGACTGTCGCTGCTCGTTGATCATCGCATTCCAGAAACGACGTCAGCTGACTTAGCAATGCCGCGGCCGCTACAGGTTCTGCCCAGCGGGCAAGCTGACCGCACAACTCGATGGACACGCACCCAAGGCCTCGCTTTTGTTCGGCATCCGACGCGGACTGGTTCCCCGTATTCTTCGCGATATCGATCAGCACCTCGGCAAGACCAGACTCACCAAGCGATCCGTTGTTTGCCCAGCGCTGCAAGACTTCCAGCCACCTCCGACGAGCTTCTTCATCGCCCGAGCGGAGCCAATCGACAACCGGATCTGGCACGTAGGAAGTCGATCCAAGCAAATCCAGGTACGACCATTGTCGGCTATGGATTGATGACTCGATTGCGTTAAGCACCAACGACACCGGGCAACGACGGATGGCCGCCCGCAGTCCGTCTTCAGTGCCTTCTTCCAGTTCCTGCGAAGATTGGCTTTGCTGATCATAGAGGGAGAGCGACAGGGCAAGCTTCTGCGAAACCGATCCAGTCGAACTCGACAACAGCCTGATTCGCCGAGCGTCTACATCCGACGAAAATTGGGGCCACGCAAGCAGTTCCTCAACAGAAACTCTTAGCGGCGGCTGATCACCTAGTTCTCCATCAAGATACGACTGAAGCACCGTTGCTCGAAATTCACCGGATGCGGTGACCAGGATTTCTGCAGCTTCGACACGGACTTTGCGGTGGGGCGACTTCAGCTTCTCTAGAAGCTGTCTGGCGATCTGGCTTTGCCAATGAGATCTAACGTATTCGCCCGGACTTACGAAGTCCGGTCGTTTGTGACCAACCTGACTGAGTATCCACTGTTCGGTTTCCGGATCAGGAAACTCAGCCAGCCAACGGCACAGGACAGAACTTGCCTCGTCGCGATCTGAATCGGCATCGATTATCTCAATCAGTCGGCTGGCTGCGGGCGGACCGACATCCCAAAGCTCAGTCAAAGTCGCAGTCGCCGTGTGATGCCATCGTGTTGCATCGACGAGGAGCTCTTCGTGCCATCCCTGGTTGAGCCCGAATTGAATTGTTTCTTCCTGATGCGTCTTTTGCTTCAAAGTTCTCAGAACCAAAAGCAATTGCTCAGCCGTCACGGACTGTGATTCAGCCGTGTGGATGTGCGCTCGAAATGCCCACATCCTCTGGTCTTCCGTTGTCCCTCGCGGATCGCCTGCAAACCGCCAGGCCAATGTGGCAATCTGCTTAGTGACAATGGCATCGCACTTCCTGAATACAGTCAGGACGCGATCAACCGGCAACGCCTGTTGATCCAGAGCCGTTCGCAGGGACTCAATCACCGCTGCCTGTTCGCTCCTATGAAGAGAGCCAACATGCAGTTCCAATAGCCCTATTGCGTCGTTGCGTTTCGATTCGTCATCGCTCACAAGGTCTGCCAGCACGACATCGAAGTTGTCTCGTAGTTCAGCCAGTGAGCCAGTGTCCGATGCACGAGTCTCGGAGTGACGCGGCGTTCGAGCCGACTCGCGGTCTGGCACTTCGAACTTCGACTGAAGTGGACCAGCAAGCAAACCCCGTCGCACCAATGTGGTTCGCAGTTCGTCCACAGTGGCGTTTCGCAGTCGATCCTCACCGGAGAGAATTCGATCAAACAAAGTCTGCAGCCAGAGAGGCACTGGCTGGCCAAGCTCCTGGGAGCTCTGAAGTGTGTGGACGACGGTTTGGATTGGGATGCCGCCTCGAACAGCATCCAGCAATAGCTCGACTTCGCGACCGGAGACCTTCTGCAACTCTGACAGGATCACACATCTGGCTTGATCCTGCCCGATGATTGCGTTGAGTGCGAGGGACAGTGTGTTTCGAAATCCCGGGTTGTCATGTGTTCGCAGCCAATGCACGATCGGCTTAACGGCTTTGATTGTCCCAGCGGTCTGCAAGGCCTCCGCCGCTGACTTCTTGATGTTCATATTCGAATGGTCAAGCGCCTGAATCAGGTCTTCACAGGCCCAAGTCGCGGCTAAAGCGCCAATCGTGTTGATCGCCTGTCGAGCCAGAAAGTGATTCTCGCCAACCACAAAGTTATGGAGCCAGATCGCGTCCAGAGAACTCGCAACCTTGATTGTTGCTTCAATTACCAGCTTCACAACATGCTGATCGCTGTGCGTTCGCAAGTGATGCAGCCGAGCGGTCAAATCCGGGTGCGGAAACCCAACCAACTGTGTCAACAATCGTGTCAACTCGTCCGTGGACGTGGCGTTGTCGATCAAATCCAGCAATTCGTCGGCCAGCACAAACATCCCAGCTTGTTTGGCCGAGTTCGCTCCGAGCAAGCAAGCGGGACGAATTCTGCCTGACTGAAAGAGTCGACTTCCGATCCGTATGATTCCTTCTGAAGCTGCTTCGCGCTTCGATTCATCGTCATGGTTCAGCAGTTGGCTCAGAGCCGATATCGCACTGTGCTCGCCGAGTTCAGCAAGTCGATGAATGGCCTCGTTCTGCGCTGGGTGGGTGTTCAGCGTGACGATGTCGCAAAGTTGTTCATGAATAAACGGATCCGCACTGCCAGAGATGAACTTCAGGAGTCCTGGTTCCCAGTCTCTGGCATCGCCCAGGAAGTACTTCGCCTCGTCAACTCGCCCCGTCGAAAGAAGCCACTGCCTGGCTTGCGTTCGACTAATCGGAAGCGAAAGTTCCCCAATCGCGCAACGGAGCATCATCTGCTCGGTTGCATCGCTTCCCACCCGACCGAGCCCTTCGAATGCCGCCTCCGGGATCTCGCCCAGGAGTTCCAGCAATCGAACTTCCACGCACGCCATCTCGTCGGATGTGACAGCCAGGCGGCTCACTGAAGCGGCTAATAATGAGAATTGACGCGCAAAGTCTGCCTGGCCAAGCAGTGACATCAGAAACTGAAATACGCGTTTGTGAACCAGGTTTGGTTTCGATCTTTGCTTCACGCTTAGCGAGCAACACCTGGGGAACTCTCGAACAATTCTAATCTGGCGCGATTGGTTAGGGTCATCAGGCGGCAACGACTCCAAAAGTTGCAGCCAATAGCCCCAGTGTGAGCCGATAAGCTGAGCCCACGTTTCCGGTTTGATATGCGTTGCGGTGAGCGAAAGGTCGAACAGTTTCCCGACTGCGGACCGAGTAAGTAGCAATCCGATTCGCTGGAACTGAAGAACGCCTGCCAATCCGTTGCCGTACAGGTCGCCCGCAATCGCGGCATCCAGTAAGCAATCAACATCAGCCGCCTCGGCCCATTTCGACAAAGCCGCAAATATATACGACCGAATTCTGGGCCTCTGTTCGTCGAACGCTCGTTCCAGCAGTAGTTCTCGACATGGCCAGCAGGCAAGTGTATCGATCGCACTTAGAACGACATTTGTTGACGGATGTTGGTCAACCAGGAGCAACAGTTCTGTTGTTGGACATCCTTGAGATTGGAACACCGGTTGTGACAACTGTTGCAGTGCTGCCAGAACGACGACATCGGTGTCGGCCGCCAGCATCTTGATGAGGTATCTCGACGCTTGGGCAACAGCAATCGTTCCATCGACAACTGAGTTGGCAAGCTGCTGAGCCAACAACAATTGAGTAGCGGAACCTCGCAGTTCCGCGAGTCGCTGAAACAGCTTGTTAGGGTCCGCTGCCTGATTCCAGTCAAGGCGAGCGACTGCTGCCATCAGGATCTGTTCGTCACCAACATCCGCACCAAAATCGCGCAGCAACTGTGTGACCGCCCACTCGACAACAATGTCTCGCGGGAGACCGGCCACGTTTAGATCCGGTAGCCGAACTGTGACTGGAGCATGACGCCATGCCTTCACGATCAGCTTTTGGCATTCGTGCGAAAAGCCAGCCAACCCCTTGGGCAGAATCTCCAGCAGTTCTGGCTGTCGATCGGACGATTGTGGCGTGCCCAGCAGGCGGTCGAGACACAGCAGCGATGCGTGCACTCGGACAAGTTTTCCTGACTGCAGATGCTCGGCGATTTTGCCCGTTGATACATCATCGCGGTTGAGATCGCTGAGCGCTTCTGATTGATTCGCCATCGGTGGCCCTTTTCAATATCGCCGGGGATAAGCCTGACACCAGAGAGCGTTGGCAAGTTCACTCATGCCTGCGAGGCAGCATGATGGAAGCGGCAGAAGACTGCGGACCGGCACTAACTAGTGTTCTCACGGACGCCGGCCCTTTGGCCTTCGGCTTAGACCTGATCGCTGTTGAATCCTCAGGTCAGTAGTTTTGCCGTTGCGTCAGAGCTGCGCGAGGGGCTCAAGGAAAAGGAACTCCATCGCATGACAGACGTCACACCTCCGACGGGCTTTCAACCGCGCATGAAATAACCCCCACCATATCGAGAAGAAAGGAAACATGATTGACCCGCAAAGTTCAAAGGTGGGCACCCACAGCTCGGGTTGTGTGATCCGGATATACCGGCGTGACACGCAGCCAAGACAACCAGGTTCCCTATGCGAATAGACTTGTAGGGTCAATTAATCCTGTCGAAACGACCTTGGAGGAGGTCTGCAATCTTGCGACTGCGGTTCCATTCTACGGCTGGAGCTGAAGTCCAACAAGACGGCACCAACCGGTTGGCCGGGATTGGCGGCTGACTGCAGCTCGATCGGTTCAGCACTGGCTGTCTGTTGCCCTATCGCTTTCGTGTGACTGGTCTCACCTTGGTGTCTTTTGCGAAGACGCTTAAGTAGAAAGCCCGGCTGTGCCCGGTTTGTGTCGATTGGTGTGGAATCCAGCGGTTGAACCCCTTGCTCCAGCGTTCGCTGAGGCCCGGAGAGCCAGTTGCGGGAATCATGGCTGTCGCTTCTGAGAAAACGGATTTGACGCAGATGGCGGCTCGTTGACACTCCATTTTTAGGCCGATAGACTCCCGCGAGCCGAGGTGTCTCGTTGCCGGGGCAAGCACTTAAGATGCGCGATCAATCATCACGGAATGAGCGGTCACGTTCTTCGAACAGCTTCGCGAAGGCAATGTTTTGGGGATCTCGCGCAAGTTCTGTAGCGATTCAGTTCGTCGTTCCACCTGCGATCGGTGTCTGGGTTGATTACTCTTACAACAGCAGTCCAGTGGGTGTCGTTGTTGGAGCGGTACTTGGGTTCGCAGTTGGACTCAGGCAACTTCTTCGCCTCGTATCACAAATGGATAGCTCGGACTGAGTCCGGGCGTGCGAGAACAAAGTGACTCCGAAGAATCAGCAAGCACTCGGGCTTCAGGGCCCCGGACTGGTGGCAGTCGTGACACTTGTGTCACTGATTGTCCTATGTCCTGTTGCTTGGTTTTCTTCAGGTAAGCCCGGTCTTTTGGCTGTTCTGGCAACCACAGCTGGCTGTGGTGTGCCGGGTGTGTTTTCTCTCATGCTGGCAAGAACATGGACCAGCAGCAACACGGGGCTGCTTGTTCTCACATTCATGCGAATGGGCGTCGGGCTGGCTCTGGCTGTCTTTGTTAAGGTCAACTGGCCGGAACTTGGGTTCGCTGACTTTTATGTTTGGCTGGCAATCGTCTACATGATCTCGCTGGCTGTTGACACTATTGCGGTGATGCAGCAATTCACCCTGACTCGGAAGGTCAGCTAATGTCCGGTGAAGGACAACCAATCGACTACTTCCACCACGTTAGGGACTTTGCCTATCTGGAATTGCCTTTCGGTCAGAAGCTTCCTCTGCCGGAGATCATGGGCTTTCAACTGACGAAATTTATGCTGCTTCAAGTTGCAGCAGGATTCATAACCCTGTTCATCTTTTGGGGGCTCGCTCGTCGAACCAAGACCGGCAAGCCTGTGCTTGGTCGCTTCTGGAACTTTTGGGAATCAATTGCCCTGTTCGTTCGCGACGAGGTGGTTCGACCCACGATCGGTGATGGTCACCATGACCACGGACACGATGATCATGGTCACGATCACGGAACGCATGCGGCCGTTGCAACTGGTGGTCACTACGCAGACAAATACCTGCCATTCATTTGGACCTGTTTCTTCTACGTCTTGATTTGCAACCTACTCGGAGCGATTCCGATGCTGGGTTCCGCGACGGGATGTATCAGTGTCACGCTGGCACTTGCGATCGCAGCCTTCGTTGCGTCAATCATGTACAGCATGAAGGAAATCGGTGTCGGTGGGTTCTTCAAGAACTTTATGGGCGGCATCAAGGTTGAATCACCCATGGACTTCATCGTGGTCCTGATTCTAATCCCGATCGAAGTAGTTGGCTTCCTTATCAAGCACGGCGTTCTTGCTATTCGCTTGTTCGCAAACATCATGGGCGGGCACACAGTGCTTGGCGTCCTGTTGATTATGATCACACTTGCGGCAACAAAAGGTCCGTCATGGGCTTACTATGTTGCGGCTCCGGCCAGTGTCCTGGGCCAGGCAGGCGTTGGCTTGCTTGAGCTGATGGTGGCCTTTATTCAAGCCTATGTATTTTCGTTCCTCGCGACAATTTTCATCGCGACGGGACTTCACGAACACTAAACAGAATGAGTTCGGCTCTTGCCGGATGTAACTCGATTTCGCGACAGGAGACTTGCAGTGAGTCGTTTTAAAGTAGCAGCGTTTTCGGTAATGGCCATGTTGGTAATGGCTATGCCCGCAATGGCACAGGACGAAGGCGGCACATCGATCGACCTTCGTGGTGCGTTCGGTATCGGTATCCTCGTCTTCGGTGCCGCTCTCGGTATTGGCAAGATTGGTGCCGCTGCGGTTGAGAGCATGGCTCGTCAGCCAGAAGTTGCCGGCGATATTCGTGGTGCCATGGTTGTGGCTGCCGCGTTGATCGAAGGTGCGACCTTCTTCGGTATTCTGATGGCTTACCTTGTTGGCTAGTCATTGGGTCCTGAATACTCATCCGGCCACATCAAGCGTGCGTGCTATGTCAAACTTCAAGAAGATTAATCTTTTTGCCTTCATGTTGTTGGCTCTTACTCTGGCTCTACCGTCCACGTCATACGGTGCAGATGCAGAGAAGGGTGAAGATGCGCACGGTGAGCATGCTCACGACACAAGCCCACCGCTTGTGCCTGAGCCTGACTTGGTGATTTGGTCTTTGGTCACTTTTGGTGTCTTCCTGTTTCTGCTCAAGAAGCTGGCATGGGGACCAATGATCGAAGGTCTCGACGCCAGAGAGTCGGCACAGCGTCAAGCTGCGGCTGAAACGCAACACGCTCTGGAGAAGGCTCAAAGTCTGCTTCAAGAGCATGAGCAGAAGTTGGCGACAACTCAGGATGAGGTGCGGGAGATCATCGCCGAGGCTCGGCGGGATGCTGAGAAGACGGGGCAGGACATTGTCGCTGCCGCTCAATCGGAAGCAGAAGCAACTCGCAATCGCGCTGTCGAAGACGTCGGCCGTGCGAAGGATGCTGCTCTCACTGAAATCTTCGATGCAATGTCTGGTCAGGTTGTTGGCGCCACTGAGCATGTGCTTGGTCGAACGCTGAACGATTCTGATCAGGATCGTCTAATCGAAGATGCTTTGAAGCAAGTTGCAGGTTCCTGATCGTCGTGTGACGAAAGACTCGAATGTCTGACGCTGAAAAGAAAACCAGTCCGGCTCACGTACTTGAAGATCCAAGTGCTCAGGCCATCGCACGTACCTACGCGACTGCGTTCCTTGGAGCCAGTGGTGGAGGCGCGAAGGGTCAGGAAGCGTTAGAAGAGTTCGGTTCCTTTGTTGACGACGTGCTCGCGAAGAATCCTGAACTTCGTCAGGTGTTGCAGTCAGGCATCGTAAGTCGTGATGAGAAGCTTGGTGTTATTGACCGGATTATGTCCGGTCGTGGCTCCGCTCTGTTCACGAACTTTCTTCGCGTGCTTGCTCGCCACGATCGATTGGATCTATTGGCTTTGATTCGCAATGAGGCTCAGCTTCAGTACGAACAAAGTGAGGGCCAGGAACGTGTGGTTGTGAAGGCTGCAAAGCCACTCACTACAGCCGCGCGTGACAAAGTTGCTTCGCAACTGAAACAGAAGTTTGGCTTTACGCCAATCATCCAGGAAGAAATCGACGAGTCGTTGCTCGGCGGTATTGTCATCCAGGTGGGTGACACCGTGTACGACTCATCGCTTCGAACACGTATGAAACAACTCCGCGAAAGTCTCCGCGAGAGGGCACTCAATGAAATTCAAAGCGGACGAGATCGCTTCAGTAATCCAG
>CAZAIB010000054.1:0-40405 GCA_964485095.1 uncultured Planctomycetaceae bacterium
AATGCGATGGTGCTCGGCTGAAACGCACGCGGCGATTGGTCACGGTCAACGACAAGAGCATCTTCGACGCCGGGGAGATGCACCTGGTCGAATTGCTGAAGTTCATGAAGTCCGTCAAGCCGCCAAAGAAGGCGAAGGGCGTCACCGACATCATCAAACGCGAAATCACTGGACGGCTGGAGTTGCTGATCGGCATCGGGCTCGATTACCTCAGTCTGAACCGAACGTCAGGAACGCTGTCCGGCGGCGAATCACAACGCATTCGGCTCTCGACGCAAATCGGTTCCGGCCTGATGGGCATGCTGTATGTGCTGGACGAACCCAGCATCGGCCTGCACCCCAAAGACAACGTCAAGATGATCGAAACGCTGCGGCGACTGCAGCATCTGGGCAACACAGTCATCGTTGTCGAACACGACGAAGACACCATCCGCGCGGCCGATCACATTGTCGAAGTTGGCCCCGGCCCTGGCGTTCACGGTGGCAAGGTCGTCACGCACGGACCGCTGAAAGAGGTGATGAAGAACAACAAATCCATCACCGCTCAGTACCTCAGCGGCACGCGAGCCATCCTGATTCCCAGCGAACGCCGCAAAGGCAGCGGCGACAAACTAAGCATCAAAGGCGCGACGCACAACAACCTGCGCAAGATCAACGTGGACATTCCGTTGGGCAAGTTTGTGTGCATCACCGGCGCGTCCGGGTCGGGCAAGAGTTCGCTCATTCACCAAACGCTTTACAAGCGGTTGTACTCACTGAAGTACGACAGCCGCGTTCTCGCCGGCGAACACGACGAACTGCTCGGTCACGAACACGTCGACGACATCATCAACATCGACCAATCACCAATCGGCCGCACACCGCGTTCGAACCCGGCGACGTACATTGGGTTCTACGACAACATTCGCAAGCTGTTCGCTGGCACCGACGAAGCGAAGAAACGCGGCTACACGGCGTCGCAATTCAGCTTCAACGTGAAGGGTGGACGTTGTGAAGAGTGCAGCGGCGATGGCCAAATCGTAACGCAGTTGTCGTTCATGCCCGACGTCGAAGTCACCTGCCCAACCTGCAAAGGCGACCGCTACAAGCAGGAAACGCTCGAGGTTCTGTACAACGGCAAGAACATCGCCGACGTGCTGGACATGTCCGTCGAAGACGCCGTCGAGTTCTTCGCGGACAACGCGGCAATCCACCGCAAGCTAACGGTCCTGGAAGAACTCGGCCTCGGCTACATCACCGTCGGCCACCGCTCGACCCTACTCTCCGGCGGCGAAGCCCAGCGAGTCAAACTCGCCACCGAGTTATCAAAGCTCAAACGAGGCAAACACAACCTCTACATCCTAGACGAACCAACGACCGGCCTGCACTTCGCCGACATCGACCGTTTGTTAGAAAGCCTGAACCGTCTGGTCGACAACGGCCACACGGTGCTGGTGATCGAACACAACCTCGACGTCATCAAAACCGCCGACCACATCATCGACCTCGGCCCCGAAGGCGGTCACAAAGGAGGCAAGGTGATGGCGAAGGGAACGCCCGAGCAAGTTGCGAAGTCGAAGACTTCGCACACGGCGAAGTTCCTGCGGAAGTTGCTGTGAGTGAGTTCGAGTTCAGCGAAGGACAAAGGGAGGGCCCGCTCAGGCGGACCCTCCCACAATTAACAAGAGTCAATACTCATGCTTGGTGGGATGCTTGAGCCGACTCGCGTCTTTGCGCCGTATCAAGCGGCGCTCGAACAGTTGCTTTAACTGACCCGCATCCAAGCCCCAACGAATCTCGCGTTCCGTCTCAGTCTTACCAGACAGTTTTAGTTCTCGAACATCGGCCTGCCCTCCATAGCTCACGCTGATCGTGACCTTGGACTTATCTGGATCGCGGAGTACTGTCGCTCCATTCTTGTTAAGTTGGACGAACTGACGCTGGAAGGCTTTCGTCTGTCGCAGCGTGAGGGACGGGTTCGCCTCGGTACGCTCAACCACCATTCTCCACACGTCATCGGCATCCTGGACACCCGAGTCGCTAATACCTCCTTCGAGAACCAGTACCCCTTTGACCATAACACGAACTTTGATGGCCCTTGCCGGTGCTGGGGTTGGCATCGAAACCGCCGCGGCCACGGAAGCCACGGTCAGTCCAACTAGTAAAAGCCTCACCATTGCATGCTTCACAAATTAGTCGTTCGGAGTGTAATCGCCTGAATCGTTGTCATTGACATCCGCCAAGGCTTCGCGAAAGCGTCTCAGAATTTCCGGATCCTCATAAAACGGTGGCGGTTCATAGCTCCCAGACAGCCCATCTGACGGATTCATAGTGACGGTACCGTCTGCATCGTAGTCGTTGTAGCCGCCCCCGCCCTGATTCGGGTCGAGTATCTCGCGGACTCCATCTTCCACATCGTCGAGGGAGTCAAACGGGCCGACGACTTGCCCTGTTTGCGGATCCACCACAAAATAAGTGTCATCTTGTTCGATTAGAACCATCGAATGACCGTGCGGCCCCCAAAACACGTGAATGTATGAGATATCCGCATCCGGAAACCGGCCTTCAAGGAAGTGGATCATGGCAGTTGCGTAGTCATCGCAATCGAAGCCAGTCTCCCCATTGGATCCAAACGGGTTCCACCAGTAGCCAATCAAGACGTCAGGGATGTAGAGGTCAAGATCTTCAAGCCCTGAATCGTCTACCGCGTCGTTAAGGTCATCCCAAAAGTCCTCCCATTCATCTGGTACACCATTACCATCTTCGTCGGGTGGTGATGTCTGGCCATCGCTAGTCTTGGAGCGGAGGAAACGCAGGCATGTCTGGCCCAAAAAGCCGCACCGAAAGTCCCGGAGGGACGACGCGCAGCGACCGTAGCGTGTGGCGCAAGCCACACGAGTGTTGGTCAGAGTAATGAAACCAAAGCTGCGGAGCAGCGTCCGTAGGAAAGTGCGCGGCCAGGATCGTTCCTGCGGTCGCTGCTCCGCAGCTGACTGAGTGCCGTGTCCGTCGGACTATTGTCCGACGCTTCTTTCGCTTCGCGTCGTCCCTCCGGGACTATCAACTTGCCGAAGGTCGGGTTCCGACGAACACAACCGGGAATCACACTAAAGTCAAGACTTCGCACACGGCTCGGTTCCTTTGAGAATGCCGACGGACGCTGACGCCCTTCAGGCGACGCGAGTATGTCGTGGCCCGGACGGAACGCCAGCTGCGCGGAATCTACAACTCGTCTCCCCGCATCCTCGCGGTTCTGCTACCCTCCGTCCGCAGGGAACAGGGAGGTAACCGTGCGGACAATCACTGGAAAACGAGTGCTCATCACCGGCGCGGCGGCCGGTATCGGTCGCGCCTTGGCGCTAGAGCTTGCCAAAGAAAACGCACAGTTGGTTCTCGTTGATATTGACGAGAACAAACTGCAGGACATCGCCGCAGAAACGCGCGAGCGTGTTCCGACCCAGACGCATGTTTGTGACCTCAGCCAACCTGCCGACATCACTCAGTTGGTCCGAACCGTCACCGCGACGGCTCCGATTGACATTCTGGTCAACAACGCCGGCGTTGCCTATTACGGCCCGACCGAAGCCATGACTCAGGATCAGTGGGACCGGTTGATGGCGATCAATCTGAACGCGCCAATCCAGCTCACTCGCGAACTGTTGCCGTCGATGCTGCAACAGCCGGAACCGCATATCGTTAACATGTGCAGCATCTCCGGAATGGTCGCCGGCGGACGTTTCGCGGCTTACCACGTCAGCAAGTTTGGGCTCATCGGTTTCACCGAAGCGCTGCGAGCCGAATTCGGCCGCAAGGGGATGGGCGTGTGTGCGATTTGCCCTGGCCCGGTTCGAACGGATCTCTACAAGTCGGCCGCGAGCCCACAAAACGGGAAAGCGGTTCCGGAACCGCCAAAGCTGATGACAGCCTCGCCTGAAACAATCGCCAGGCGAACCGTGAAAGCGATCCGCAAGAACAAGCGCATGACACTCATCACACCGACCGCTCACGCGCTGTACCAACTCAAGCGTTTCGCACCAGGGCTAATCGATTTCGCGAATCAGTTCAGCCGCAAGAAATTCAAACGCCGCAAGGAAGCGAAGAGGCGCGTCGCAGAACAGGTAACTCAGTTCGAAACACAACAGCGAAAAGCCGCGTAGTCAGCGTCCCTTAGATACTCAGGCAATCCGTCGCGACACCGGCTGCTGGTCTTTATCGGCAGCATTGATGAGGTCGCGTAACTCACTGGCCACGACACCGTTCAGTATCGTTTCCAGTCTCTCCAGGCATGTGGCCACGGTTGCACCATCCATCAACCGGTGATCGTACGCGATGGTCACACGCGAACGACCAGCGTCGTCGAACGGTCCGTAACTCAAACACCCGGTTTGCAGCGACGGCGGATTAGAAATCTCAGCACCGCGGCTTGCCAGCGTCGTCAGAAAAGCCGTCCCCGTCCGCCGCGCGCGGTTGCGGCCGAAGGTGTTGAGGTTCCACCACCAGACCGCGCGACGAATCAATGTTGGGAACGCACTTAGCTGGACCTGCTGTCGAAAGACCTTTTTCACGTCAGCGGTTTGGTAGCGTTCCAGCTGTTCCTGAATTTCGGGTAACGTGCGATTCTCTGGCCCCTGGAACCGACCCCAGAAAACCCAGGGCTCGTCGCGGAACTCGCGAGCGATAGTCATCATCAGGACGGTTTCTTTGTGCTCGTAGACATTCGCCACCGGCCAACGAAAGTGCAGCTGCCGGAACACGGGGCACTCGGCCGCCATCAGACCGTAGGCCTTCACAAACAGAGCGGCGAACGAGATTCGCTTCGGCAGTCGTTTTCGAAGGGCGATGAGCTCACTCAGATCCACGATTCGATCGTGGGGACACATCGGGACTTTGCTGGCGAAATGCAGCAAGTCGCTGGTCAGCCGCCGACTGCGTGGCAGCAAAAATCGGCGTGAATTGGCGGCGGATCCTTCCATGGCCGAATGATAAGCCTGAACGCTTAAAGGCGTAAGTCGGAATCCGACTGACCCCGATGCGCGCGGAGAAGCAGGCTCAAACCATATTGCCGCAAATCGCAGATTTCGCCTACCTTTCCACTCGGAAACGAGAGATCCAAACGCCGCCCACCATGACTAAACCGAAAAACTACCGACCAGAGATCGACGGACTTCGCGCAATCGCCGTGATGTCTGTCGTGCTGTTTCATGCGGGCTTCGGATTCACGGGCGGGTACGTGGGCGTTGATGTCTTCTTCGTCATCTCTGGATTCCTGATCACCGGGCTCATCCTGAAAGCTCAGGACGAAGATCGGTTCGAACTCAAAGAGTTCTGGCTGCGGCGCATCCGGCGACTGTTCCCGGCAATGGCGGTCATGCAAGTTTGCGTACTGCTGGCGGGCCTGGCCATCATGTTGCCGCTGCAACTCCGAGAACTGGGGCAGTCGTCCGTTGCCCAACTATTGCTGCATTCGAACTTTTACTTCGCGAACGAGCTGGACTACTTTGCCGGGCCGTCGGAACTCAAGCCGCTGTTGCATACGTGGTCACTGGCGGTCGAAGAACAGTTCTACCTGGTATTGCCGCTGCTTCTGATCGCGTTCAAACGGTTCTCTCGAACTACACTTGTCCGATCGTTGTGGATCATGACGATCGCCTCGTTCGGACTTTGCGTTTGGGGAATTCGAAACCATCCAACCGAAACATTCTTCCTGCTGCCGTTTCGAGCGTGGGAACTTCTGCTGGGCGGATTGCTGGCGTGCGCAACTCCGGCGACGTCAAACCTGCGGCGAGACAACGCCCTTAGCCTGGTTGGAATTGCGGGGATTACAGTCGGCGTATTTTGGTTCGATTCGCAAACACTGTTCCCCGGCGCGGCGGCACTGCTGCCGTGCTTGGCGACGGTTATGCTGATTCGTTACGCGGGCAACGATCGAACGTTGGTTCATCGAGTCCTTGCATCGCGAGCGTTGGTGGCGGTCGGAATGATTTCGTATTCGCTGTATCTGGCACACTGGCCGGTATTGGCGTTCGCGAACATTAAGTTTGGACAACCTGTTCCAGTCCACATCCGCGTGTTCGCCTTGGTCGCCAGTTTCGGACTGGGCTACCTGTCCTGGCGATTCGTTGAGACTCCATTCCGCAAGCAACAACTGCTCGCGCGGCCGAGTCGTTTGGTGACTGCCACGATCGCCTGTGCTACGGCAATGGTCGTCACAGCGACTGTGTGCGACAAAACACGCGGGCTACCACAGCGGTTCGACGAATCGGTCCGATGCCTGTTCGACGACACGCAAATTGACAAGCGTTTCGCCGGCAGATCGCCCGAACGCGTCCGCGACGGAGACCTACCGGTTCTCGGCGACGGTACACAACCACCATCGCTGCTCATATGGGGCGACAGTCATGCAACCGCGCTGGGGCACCTGTGTGATTCACTGTCCAACGAGTTCGGCTTGTCCGGCTACCTGGCTTCCAGAGGCGGCGTCGCACCACTTCTTGAAACCTGGCGTTCCGGTAAAGAAGAGACGGCCGATTGGAACAATGAAGTCCTGGCGTTTGTCCAGAAGAAGCAAATCAAGAACGTGGTTCTGGTTTCCCGCTGGGCGGTTCACGTTGAGAAGAAACCAAACGGGCTAAGCGACTGTTTACTCAAGGACGCCGCTTCCACAGAACACAGCCGAACCGACTCGCGCGAAGTCCTGGCACGAGGCCTGAACCGAACAATCGCCGCCCTGCACAAACTTGGTGTCCGTGTCTGGCTAGTCAAACAAGTGCCGTGCCAGACGGAAGACCCCATCCGCAGCCTGGTTGACGCTGCACAGCGCGGCGAGGATTCGCCGCCGCGTGGAATCTCCAGGCAGCAGCACCTGAAGCGTCAACAAAACGCCAACGCGATTTTGGACTCCGTGGGATCGTCAATCACGCTGCTTGATCCAGCCGAACACTGCTTTGACGAATCGAACCACTGCATCATCGGCACCCTGCAGAAGTCGTTCTATTCAGACGAGAACCACGTCTCAAAAGCCGGCGCCGAGGAATTGGTGCGCCCTATCCTCCGCCGCGCGTTCCAGGAGATTGCGGCGACAAAGGTCGCCAGCAACGCAGCCGCATCCAATTTCTAAACGGTTGGCGTGCTACTCATCGGAACGGCGGCTATTGATCTCGGGAAATCTCTAATACCCGTGAGCCAAACAGCGGCGGCGCTCTACTTCGGGTCCACGTTACACGACATCCTGTGCTGACGATGCTTCAGATTAGACTGAAGAGGATGCCCGCTCCAAAGAGCGCGAGTAAGAAATACCTGCGCCGCTTTCCCGTGAAGATTGCTAACACAAGCCCGGTAGTCAGCGGCATGGCGAAGAGTATTGCGAACTCCAACCGGTCCATCCATGCCTCACGTGGTGATAGATACCATGGCCAAACTCCGTACCGTGAGTCGAAGAAAAACGCGTTGAACCAAATTGCGATCGGCAAAGATAACCAAAAGCAGGCGTCGGCTCGCAGGGACGTTTGCCCCGAGTCAGCCGACGATATTGAGTTAGTTGGTCTGTCGGGATCGGCTTGCATAGTGGTCTCATCTGGTCTCGCCGGGCACTCTGCTCGTGGCGAACATGTATATCAAAGGTTCCTGATACGTTCGCGATACCTTCGTGGCCGGATTGGTGCGTTTGAAGCTTCCAGCTAAACTGCGTGCTGGCAACAGCACAACACTTCGTTGCATCATCTTTATACGGATGCAGTACGGACCAGAATACCGCGAGGTTAAGCATTGGCAGCGGCAACTCCATCGCTAGTCGATTCATCCGCACAGCAAACCGGACCGCAGGCGCCGATCCCTGCTGAGTACGACTTCGTAGTGGATGGTCAGCACAAGGTGCGTGTTCTAATTGTCTTCGCAGTTCTTGCCTGTGCTGGCTTTGTCTTACCCATGTGGAGCGAACTGAAGAAGCCCATGGGTGTCATCCTGATGTGCCTGATCTTGTCGGCTCCATTTCTGATCGCCATGCGGGTGACCAGTCATCTGGCAAAACAAAAACGCCGCACTCTGTCGGAAGCGCGGCGAGGAAACTACCTGATATTTTGGCCTTACAGCGAAGAAGAATCAGCGGCGTATCGCCAGCGGCGAAAACAGATGCTCAAACGAAAACAACTCATCTTACTGCTGTTGCCGTGGGTCATCGGCATGGTGGGAGCCGCAGTTTTCATGACTCAGCAGGTTGTCTCCGGAGTTCAGGTCGCACATGTCATGAAGATGACTGGTTGGATTGTCTTTTTCGTGACTCTGCTATTTGGCGGTGGTTTCGCTGCATGGTGGTCCTGGACGATTCCCTACCGTAGACATCTCAACAATTCGCTGTTGTCGGTTCTATTTCTGGAGAACACGATTCTGGTTGCCGGTACAACCATTGACCCCTTCGAGTGGCGGCGGTCACGAACGCTTACTCAATTCGAACGCGAGGGTAGCGAGTGGCTGAAGATCGGCCTGACTCACGCTAAGGTTACTCTGCAAGCGGCCGTCATTAGCCGCCTGGTTCACGAGTGCCCGATCCCGGCTGGACGAACTACAGACGCTGAGTCTGTGGCAAGGATCTACGGAACCTGATTCCAAACCGGTTTATCCCGCGCGCCCTGACACCTGATGAGTGGTCGTCTTAAATAAGAATGTCCGGCAGGCTGAGCGTCAGGAAGCGGGGGCCTCATTGTTCGCAGATAGCTGTATTTTCCATGGGAAATCCATGATGACCGAGTGGTAGCCCCCCGCCTAACGCGCTGGTGACGCGAGGGTACAAGCATTCGATCAGAGCCAATCGATCAACCGCTCTTTAGCGTCGCAAACAGATATCGCAGCTTATCCTCGACCATGTCCGGGGCACTTAGGTCCTGGCGACTTCTTGTTCCAAAAGTTCCACGAATAAGGCGTTTGGAACCGTGATTTCATGTTGGTTAGCCCGGATGCCGATGTTATTGTGAAAGAGTGTTCACTGCGGTTCCTTGCCGCAATTGCCCACGCCAAGGGAGATGACTGAGCCATGCGATCCAGAAAAAAGCGTAATAGGCAATCGTTAGTTGAGACGCTGGAATTGCGTTCGCTGCTTACCACGTTCACCGTGACCAGCCTTGCGGACAACCTGGACGACGATGGTCAGACCACATTGCGCGAAGCGATGGTGCAGGCCGGGGAGAACGAAGGCGCGGATGAGATTGTGTTCGCGTCTGGTCTATCCGGTGTGATTGAGCTGAACTCGGATCTCGGCGAGCTGCCAGCAATTACGCATGCCCTGACGATCACCGGCAACGGGCAAACAGACACGGTGATCGACGGTCTCAACACTGCAACGGGCATCTTCAAGGTGTATGTCGGTGGTGAAGCTACGCTGCAATCCATGGGGATCCGCAACGGAACCGGTTCGGGTATTACCTTCCGGAAAAACGCACCGACGACAGTTCGCGACATGCTTATTACAGGTTTCACGACTGGAATTTCCGGGCACGCCAGGTATCTGTCCAACCCATCAGATGTGGCCGAATTGACGGTTGAGGACTCTACGATATCCGGAAACACCGACAGCGGCATCAACTTGAACGGCAGGACTTTTGCCAGGATCCAAGACTCGGAAATCAGCGACAATGGTGGTAGCGGTATCTCCGCGGAAGGCTACGTCTACACCGGTCCCTACTACGACAAAGTCTATGAGGCGGGTGGACTCACCGTGTCTGATAGCGTCGTGAGCAACAACTCTGAGCATGGCATCGACGCTTACGAATTCTCGTCCGTGGTTAGACGGAGTGAAGTGTCCGGCAACGGTTCGAACGGCATCTCTGTCGATGAGCACTACAACGCCTACTACTATGAGGGTCAGAGCTTTTCGCTGAGTGAAAGCACTGTTAGCGGGAACAACGGTACTGGAATCATCGCCCAAGTTTCGTCGAGCATTTTCGACTCAATAATCTCGGAGAACTCCGGTGGAGGTGTACGGGGACGCGACACCCTGATTCGCCACTCAACGATCAGTGGGAACCAGGCTGTGAGTGGAGCTGGAGCCAGACTGTTCTCCAGCACGATCGAAGATTCAACGATCATCGATAACGTGGCCACGGAGTCAGGCGGAGGTGTGGAGCTTCGCGGCGGTACAACAATCCGGAATTCTACGATCAGCGGAAACCGAGCTGCGCGCGGGGGTGGTATTTACGTTAAGTCTGGCTCCGACGCGATCGTTGGGACTACGGTCACCAACAACATTGCCTCGGAGCAAGGTGGTGGGTTGTATCTAGTCCGGCACAGGCGAGTTGGGATTCGAAGTGCGATCATTGTTGACAACGAATCCGAGGTGGCGCCGGATCTCTCGGGAGAGGTGGCAGACCTTACGCTCGAAAGTAGCCTGATCGGTTCAAACTCAGGGTCTGATCTGGAAGCGACAGGCGACACACCGGACAGCGAAGGGAACCTGATTGGTTCGGCCACTGCTCCGATCGACGCAATGCTCAGTCCGCGGACGAACATTGGGACGCAACAGGTCTATGTGCCACTCCCGGGCAGCCCGGTAATCGATCGAGGCGCGAATCCGGATGAGGAACCCAGAGACCAGCTTGGCCACAACAGAACCGTTGGTGATGGCACCGACATAGGGGCTGTTGAGTATCAGGGAGTGATCTGGGCCGCTGATGTTTCGATGACTGAAGGCGACGAAGGAACCATTGAGTTCGTCTTCACTATTCAAGTGAACGAAGATGTGGATGGCCCCTTTACAGTCGATGTGAGCACGTACGACGTGACGGCGTCGGCCGAACGTGGTGACTACACTCCAGTCAATGAAACGTTGTCGTTCAGTGGGCTCGCTGGAGAAGAGCAGCAGGTCACCGTGCTCGTCGCAGGCGACTCCATCATTGAGATAGATGAGGCGTTCGAACTGAGGCTTGAGAACATCAGTGATGCGTCGATCCGGGAGCCAATTCCTGCTGTTGGCACAATTCAAAACGACGAATCGACCCAGTTGGTTACATACTTCGAATCCAGCCGGCACGTGTTCGTCAGGGGAACACGGGAAGCGGATCGCGTTGCGGTCAACCTGGATGGATCAACTGTCAAGATCGCGATCAATGGCAATCTGGCTGAGTTCCCGTTGGCGGTGACGGATCAAATTTGTGTATCAACAGAGGACGGTGACGACTTCGTCAGCTCGAATTCGGTCACTACCCCGATGTGGATCTGGACGGGCGTCGGCAACGATACCGTTCATGGCGGGCCCAGCGATGACACGATCATCGGCCTTACCGGCGATGACAAACTCGCGGGCGGTGGCGGCAACGATGTCTTGTGGGGTGGCGACGGTAACGATTCGATCCGCGGCCAGGGTGGTGATGACACGCTCAATGCAGGCTCCGGCGACGACACCCTCAAGGGTGGCGACGGAAACGACCTGGCTAAAGGCGAACAGGACCGCGACCTGATCTTCGGTGACGATGGTGATGACACCATCCTTGGTGGGAACGCTCAGGATTCACTCTTCGGCGGCAAAGGTGACGATCGAATCCTCGGCGGCGGTGGGAACGATCGACAGAATGGCGGGAGCGGTCACGACCGACTGGGTGGCGGCAGCGGCGCTGACACAATGTTCGGCGCGAGTGGAAACGACTACCTCAACGGCGGCAAGGGATCTGACCAGTTATCAGGAGGAGACGGAACCGATACTCTGCACGGTCGAGAAGGAGATGATGTTCTCCTTGGCGATGCCGGGACGGACTACATCAAAGGACTGACTGGTCGCGACATCATCTACGCGGGCCGCGGCGTGGATACCGTTTTCGGCAACGGTGGTGACGACCTCATAATCGAAGGCACGCTGGCTCCTGCCGATGGAATGACGATCCTCGAACACTTGTCCGGCGACCTACGAAAAGAATGGCTCTCAAATCGCAGCTACGAACAACGCGTCACGAATGTCAGTGATCCTGAGAACGCAGCAGCCGACCGGTTCAACACATCGTTTCTTCTTGGCGCGGACTACGAGAACCAGAACGTCTTCGCAGACTCTAGCAGCGACGAACTTCTTGGGGGGAACGAACTGGACCTGTTCTTCGCAGTGCTCGGCACAGATTCGTTTGACAATGCGTCAGACGAAGTTGTGTTGGCGAGCTGAGCCGGTTGATTGCAGCGAATCGCGGGCTCGATCGCGACTGTCCGACCGGAAGCGAGTTTGCCGTGCTAGACTGTGACCCGGCTAACAGTTCGTGCTGGCTACGAGTGTCGTTGCTCAGATTTTCGCCGGGATTGCGAAACCTGAATGTTCCCCCACAGTTCAATATGGGAACACACTGAGCCCTTCCTTCCCCGAGGTTTGCTATGCACCATTCAAGAAGACTGCTAACGACTCCGATTGTTGTGCTTTTCTTGCTCAGCGCAAGTTCCACAGTGTTTGCTCAGCAGCGAGCTTTCGGCCGGCCCCCGAGTCCAGAACTCGGCGACGCCATCCGAATTGCCATTACCGATGCCGGTCGCGAGGTAATCGCGGCCCTGGGCACAAAACCAAGCACCAAGAGTCGGCTATTGCAAATCAAGGAAGTCCAGGCAGAGCTCAAACTGGAAGGAGACGTGCTTGGTAAGGTCAAGCTCGCACTCAAAGGTTACAGCGGCAAAAACCGTCAAATTAATCTGGACACCATTAAGGCGCTCAAAGCGGCAGAGGATGGCGAACAGCTCGGTGACGAAGAAGCCAGTAAGCTCCGCTCGGAAGTCATAGAGAAGATTACGAACCTTCAAACCAAAACCAACAAAAGGCTGGCCGCGCTGCTAACGAAGGACCAATGGGAACGACTTGAACAACTGCAACTCCAGCGCAAGCTGACCGACGGCGTCCATGCTGTCTTCCTGGAGAAAGAAATGGCGAACAAGCTGAAGATCACTCCGTCACAGACAAAGAAGCTTGAGGCGATCGAACAGGAAGTCAAAAAAAGCCGCGATCAGGAACGAGACGAAAAGCGAGCAGTGATGCAGGAGGCCAGGGAAGCGGGAGGCGACACCGAGACGCGAGTTGAGACTCTGAGGGCGATGTTGGAAGACCTGCAAGCCACCCGAGCAAAACGAAGCAAGCAACGGGACGAAAAAGCTATTGCGTTGTTGTCCGAAGAGCAACGCAGGATGTTCGGCGCGATGAAAGGCAAGGCGTTCAAGTTTCCCAAATCGAAACGTGCAGTTGGTGGTGTTGGGCGCGGTGGTGGGGGCGGCGTTCGCGTCGGCCCATGAGGCAATGAACGGTGGCACTTTTTTGCCTTTGATACCGTTTCACCTTCTGTGGCTCATCTCGCGATGCGGGGCCAGAGCTCTGAATCGAGCGGATCGCCGCTAGCAAGTTCGGGCGGAAATTCTGGCATTTCCTGCAAGCCGTCTCTTGGATGAAATATGACATCATCCCCCGCCCAGCGGCTCGTATGGGCGCGGCGACGCAACGCGGCGGTTTTATTGCCGGGCGCAGCATGGACAATTAATCCGTGATGTACCGTGCAATCTCCAGGGGCAAGTGCAAATTGCGCGATATCATATTGGCCCCGCTCGGCTTCGATATCGGGAACCTCGGGAATGTTTTCCGTATATTGACTATTGTCGCCAAAGCTTGCGGGGCGGAATTTCTGGCCCCATTTATGCGAGCCTTTAATATATTCCACTGCGCCATTTTCTGCGCTGACCTCATCAAGAGCGAGCCAGATCGTGCAAATCTGAAACCCGTCAATCGGCCAATAGGTCATATCATGATGCCACGGCGTTTTCGTGCTCGTGCCGGGTTCCTTAATCAGCCATTGATCGAAGAAGATATTGATTTTCTGCGAGCGCATCATCTGCTGCGCGATTTGCGCGGCAGGAGAGCGAAAGACAAAATCCCGGCAAGTTTTATTGCGCTGCCAGATAAATGTGTCGTGAAAAAACCGGCCCGTATCGCCCCGCTCCTCAGACAGCTCCGCATGAAGCTCGCCCGGCTTTGCCATGCTAACCTCTGCCGCCTCGCGCATTTTCTCGACCCAATCCGGCGAAAACATCTGGCGCAGACAGACAATCCCGTCCTCTTCGAAGGTACGGATTTCCTGTTCAGTGATAGGCCGCAGCAATTGTTCCATTGTCATCAAGATACCTTTCGCGGGTGGGCCTCATGTCTATAGGGCATGCGGCGTGGCAGGTCAAAGGTGGCATTCCGCATTCACCCTCCATCCTTGTTGTCAGGACTGAAGTGTAACTGTTCAGTGACCGCGGCGTGGCTTCATGTCGCAACGCGTTGAGCGGTAAAGAACTGTGGAAGA
The DNA here is from genome assembly GCA_964485095.1 of uncultured Planctomycetaceae bacterium. Classification (GTDB taxonomy): domain Bacteria; phylum Planctomycetota; class Planctomycetia; order Planctomycetales; family Planctomycetaceae; genus CAYNWT01. Next base: position 14,262 of record CAZAIB010000054.1, read on the forward strand.
AACGACTGAACGGAAAGTTCCCGGCGTTGCCCACCTCTTCACCTTCTGCCAGTGGTGTTGGAAGCGGCGGTGTTCGCGTCGGCCCGTGAGTTAATGAACGATCCTCTCGGGTCGGGCGTCAAAGGAATGTTCGGCACGGCGTTTGGCGGTGTTGAAAGCGAGGCGAAATTGGCGGCGTGGAGGACCATGCGCTTCTGGCTGCCGCCGTTCGGACGTACAAGGACATTGCCGCCTGGAAGAAAGCACGTGGGCCTCCAACGAATCGTCTGTTCGCTGAATTTGCCGTTGTTGGATTGGACACGAGACGGGGACGGAAAGAAAAAATCAGGGACGTGCCAGGAACCTTTTCCAAACCCTGGATACTTGGGTGTCATGCCACCACCCCGTCTAGCTACCATTTAGCTCAGAAGCGTGAAGGATACCATGACTCAATCTTGACCCCGGGGTTCGCCTTCCGCAGGTCGTGCATCTCCTCGTACTCGACAGCGTCACTGTCAATTTGTAGGTGCTCCAGATTGGGGAGTCGCAGGAGCGACTTGAAAGCGTCGATCGTAAGACTGTCGTTAGACAGCGATATTCGCTTGATCGACTTGCAGTCGTTTAGTTCCTGGACTTCTTTGTCTGATAGGCCACCGGCGCGGATAGCGATCTCCTCGAGAGCCAGTCCGCATAATGCACCGAGGTCACCCGAATGAATGGTGAGGTTGTCCCGATAGAGCCCGATGCTCTTCAGCGTCTCCACTTTCGCAAGATCCTGAATAGGCATTTCAATAGAAGGCCGGTCTCTAACACCTGGTTGTGAGATGACAAGTTCTTCAAGCGGAATGGCGCTGAGTGCTGAAAGGTCACCTGGCACAAACTTTATGGTCTGCGCTTCTAGGGTCAGCTTTTTCAAGGCCGTGTTCTTCGTTAGCGGTTGTACAGATTGGCCCGTGAGTTTCTCAACTGACACCTCGAAAGACTCGATGTGAGACAGCCCTGCAACGGAGCCCAGTACGGTCGCATCGAATTCGCCATGGAGTTTTAGCTCAGTTAGTTCTTTTAGGCCGGACAGGAAGTCCACTGATCGAACGGGTGTGTCGCAGAAGCTTGTCTCCAGGTTCAGATGGCGGAGCTTTGTGCAATTCGCCAACGTATCGAGTAGCTGAGTTTTCGTGCCGTCCACTTCAAGAGTCAGATGTTCTAAGTACTTTAGTTCTCCGAGTTGCCTGAACCCCTCGTCGCTGATGTCGTTGGATGCCATCGAAAGTTCTAATTCAACAAGCTCAGGATGCTGGAGAATTGAGTCCACGCTGTACCCGGTTGCGCCAGGGCTGTACCGCAGACGCTTAAGTCTCTGGCAGCTCCGTAGCGGACGCGCTTCGTCCATGCCCATGTAGCTCATTCGGTCGCTATCCACGATCAATGTTTCGATGTCTTTGAATTTTTCAGCGATCTGGAGAATTGCGAACGTTGAATTAGGAGGAAACTTGAGCCGACGAACCTCACTTGGCTTAGTTGCGCCTGCTGGTTCGTGCTCGATATCAAGTGCGTCCAAGAGTGCAATGGGATCTTCGGGGTCAGGACTCTTGAGACGGGCAGTCTTGAGGCCGGCGACAAGTTGGACGAGTGGTTCGAGCGTCATCCCTTTCGGGTAACCACCGCTCTCAAACTCAACACCAAAACACCGGTACGGGCCCAGGACGACGTTCATCTTCGCACTAAAAGGACGTTCGCTGGCCTTTTCTTTCTCTGGGTTTCGCTGTTCGATATGGATCGTCGAGTTTGAGAAAACAATCGTGTCTTGCGGATCAGATTTTGCCCGTCGGCCATTGAAGATCTTCAGTTGATCTGTGTTGAAGGGGCCCGCAGTGAGTTCCGCCAATTCTCCCGTCGGCAGGATAATCCTGGGCATGTAGCCATCTTTGATCGTGGTACCTACAGGAAGGTCAACCAGGAAGACATTGTTGCCATATTTGATCTCGTGAGTCTCCACCTTTGGTTTGGGAACCGAACCTAGTAAGTCCTCCTCGCTGTCCCACATGAACTTTATGAGCGGTGGCGGATCGGGTTCTGGCTGACGCGTAGCAAGACTACTCCCGTGAGCCCTGTCGAAAACTTCCCTCTTCCGTTTCCGCCCTTCAGCAGCGAATGCCCGGAACTCTTTAAGAGTCATTCCATCAACCCGGTTGGCCAGTTTTTCCATAAGCAAGGCTTTCGCTTTCACTGCAGCTTCAGGTTTCAGGCTTGCCAGCATGACCTTGGTTAGTAGCTTCGGGTGATCAAATCCCACGCCAGCGAGAGCGTCTTGTACATCCTTGCGAAATTCAGCCCGTTCCTCCTCCGGGAGTGAGTCTTGGATCGAGTCCATTGACTTCTCCAACGCCTCCACTGAAGAACCATCGACCCGGGCGGGTGTGCGTGAATAGATGCCCCAGGAGATCATCGCTCCGATAGCTAGAAGCAAAACTGACAGCCGCAATTTTCTCATGGCGTTTAAGTCTCATGTATGAAACTGGTCAATGGTTTCAGTGTAGTGTCCTACCTTGATCTGTCGACCTTGGGTGGAAACAACACGGCCACCCAATTTATGAAGCAAGTGTCGCGTTCAGAAGTCCTCCGTTCGATATCAAACGAAGTCAAGTCGTGACTTGCGTGTGGGCTTTTTTTGCCAGCGGTCGGAAACTAAGAAGGTGTCAGAAACCTTTCTTCCATTTTTGTTTGGGCGATGGGACCAAGAGTAGACAAAGTTACTGCTTAGTGCCTGCCGTCGATTTCTAGTCCCGGAGTACCCGGCAACCAGGACGTGCGGTTTCAAAGGCCGCCACGTCTTTGTCGGTTACCTGCGCGTCCGACAGGTTGAGTTCGACGAGTTCTTCGTACTTCGCGAGAGACTCGAACTGTTTCGCGGTCAGCTCCAGAGTTGGACCCGAGAGGAGAATCCTGGTGATGGAGCGTGGCAGTCCGGACAGCACAAGATCTGACGGAGCGTTGGCCAGGAACTTGAGATCGATGCTGGTCACCGAGGTCAGTGTGTCCAGAGCGCTCAGGAGCGCATTTGACGGGTCCAAAAGGACGATGCGCTGAAGTTCCATCGGATGCAGCTCTTCGAGCGTTTCTCCCGTCAGGGCTTCAGCGTCGATAGTAAGTGCCTTAACGCTGGTGAATCTGCTGGCGATAAGACTGACCAGCTCCCGTCGCTCTGCTTCGTTCCGCACCGATGGCGATGCGAGCGTCAGATCTGTGACCTGCTGAGTACCTGGCACCTTAGAAAGCTGGGCGGCGGACATTGGACAACAGAAACATAGGTATCGCAGTTGCTCGGATGAGCACCAGGCGAGTACTTCATCGCTGACGGGACGTTGGCCGAAAACACGAATTTCCTGCGGCGAGAAGTATCGTGAGAACCCGAACAGGATTTGCCGTGCGTATCCGGCGTCTGCGTTTAGTTCGATGGTGTACAACATCTGCCGGGTCCGTCCGAGTAAAACTGGCGTGAAGTCTTTCGCTTCCCTGATTCCCTGCCAACCGGGTTCCCCCTCCTTGAACCTGACACGCATAAGGCCGTTTTCAAAAGCCCATTCAACAAGTTCTTTCTGCGTTGATCGTTCTGGTCGAGCGTAGTCAGCCGTGCGTGCTACAAAGTGTTCTGGTATGCGCCAGTTGCTGGTTGCGACCTCGTGAGTGCTGAGAATTTGATTGTCGAGTGTGTCTGTCACCTGCACCGTGCCGTCAGTGAAGTAGAAGTAGGCAAGCTGTGTCGCCGGATCGACTCTGGCAGCGGAAAGCTGCGTTGACAGGCCTTTGAGGGTTGGGAACTCCGTTTCCGTCTGGAAGAGCTCTGTAGAGCGCATGTCGTCGGTGAGTTGCGTGCATGTTCCATCCGCAAAGAAAACGTGGCGGCTACCATCAGGCCATCGCAGTGCTGCTGTGATTTGTCCTGCTTTAGTTGCGATCGGGCCGGACCAGGTCTCAACGGTTCTTTCAGTTCTTAACCCAAGGTCCGGACCGTTTAAGTAGGTGGAAGACCATTCGTCTGAGTAGAACGTGAAGCTAGTGGTGGCGTCCTGTGCGAAGGCTGCCGAGAGCCGGTCACCGCGGTTGCCAACCAGGTGTGCCCAGAATCTCCGGGTCGCAAGACGATGAACCAGTTTGTCCTGGCCATTGATCAGTTTTTCATAGGTTCCATCATTGTAGAAGACGTACGAAAACCCTTTTTGATTATCGAACGCAGCAATAGCGGCAAGAGTTTGCATCTGCGGAGCGGATTGAGTGGCGGGTGTCGGTACGTACTGAGCCTCGAACACACAATCGGGGCGTGCCTTGCGGAACTCGGCGACCGCTGCCTGGTCGACGGCTGCCAATCGCTGCACGATGATCTTCAGCGATTTGCACTCTTTGAGTTTCGCAAAGTGCTCGCTCGTCAGCGTAGTCCCGTCACAGAAGAACTGGTTGATACCTGGTGGTAGATCCACAGCGGGGATCGATTGAGATGTGTAGAGTTTCAAAGTCTGAATTAGGTCGGCTGCCGGTAACTCAGCGAGAACCGCGTTGATGGGGTCGATCAGTTTTAGTTCCGTGATCTTCGAACCTGCGAGGCTCTGAATAGCAGCTCCGGTTATCTCTTTAGATTCAAGCTCCAGCATCCTGACTTCCGGGAACTGTCGAACCAAAAGTCGGACGGCTTCGTCGTCAACGCTATGGCCTGGCGATTCGTCGAACAGGCCAATGCGTTCCAGCGCACTGAAACGGGCACCATCTGTTCGGCCAAGCAGTTCGTGGGGCCAGGGAGCGTAGACGCGGAGCTCTTTTAACTTCGGCATACTGGCGAGAGCATCCAGCGTTTCCTCATCCATGGGGCTTCTGCTATGGATCGAAACCGATGACAAGTCAACCACTTCGCTAAGCTCTCGCAGAAGCTCGGTGGTTCGCTGAAGTTGACTGTTGCGAATGGCAACATGAAAGACACTCGAAACCTGCTGTGGAATTGCGTTCGGGCTATTCACCTCGGTGAAGGGGTAATTGGCGCTGAAAGTGAACGCGCCTTTGCTGAACGCCGACGCGAGAACGTCTCGTGGTGTCATGGCGATTTTTGGAACGCCTGATTCTGTGGTCGCTGGCCGGGGCTCGAAGCTAAGGCTGATTTTGTGACCGTCTTCCGATTCCAGATCAATCGACTTGCTGACGGCTTTAAACCCATCCTTGGTGAACACCAGCAACTTGCGTTCTTCATCCACCGTGACGAGAACTGGCTTTCCGTCAGAAGGATCAGCAAACGTCACGGACTTGCCAGTAATTGTGACTGCAGTCTCTTTGCCAGCGGTCTCGACAATCAAGGTTCCGGCTGGCGTTTCAACTTTGAATCGCTGTTGAATCGCAAACGCCATCGCAGCGACAAGTCCGATTGCGATAAACCCAATGAGCGTTCGCTTCGCCGTGCGATGTGTCGAGCGACCGGGTTTGCTTTCTGGTGACGTGGTTCTACTGGCCTGGTCGACCGGTTCAAGGGCCGTTGCATCTGACTGGTCAACGTGCTGCGAGACTAGGCCAATATTTGCAGTGACGTCGTCGGTCGCATCTGCCGGCCCATCCATGCGTTCGGTGGGGATGACTGTGTAGTTGGCTCCGCGACTTCTTTGAACCAGACTTGCGACGTTGGCGTTCTTAGCGAATGGATGCACCAACTTCGCCAATTCTTCAGAGCTCTGAATTCGATTGTCCGGGCTCTTTTGCAGCAGCCGATCAATGATGTCAACGACTTCTTCCGGCACAGCCTGACGCTGCTGGCCAATCGCAGTCGGGGTCGCCTGATCGTGGGCCCGTAGTTTGGCGAGCGATCCTTCAAACTCCGGTGAAGCAAACGGCGCGCGGCCTGTCAGGAGTTGGTAGAAGGTGCAGCCAAGACTGTACAAGTCGGCTCGAGGGTCGACGTGCCGAGGGTCATCAATTTGTTCAGGCGCGATGTAGTCCAGCGTGCCCATGATCTGACCGGCAGATGTTAGATGGCTGCCGCCGGACTGCTGCAACATCGCCAGACCCATGTCTGCAACCTTGACCTCACCATCGTTCGATACCAGCAAGTTGGACGGCTTAATATCTCGGTGTATCAGCCCGCGGCTATGGGCGTGTTGCAGCCCGAGTGCTGTTTCATGAATGATGTTGCAGGCATCGGCAATCTTCAGCTGGCCCACCGTTTTTGAGATGCTGGCGACGTCGGTGCCGTCGATGAACTCGAGAACCAGGTAGTGCAATCCCTGTTCTTCTCCCGCGTCCATTGCCTGCACGATATTGGGATGTCGCAACTGGCCCACGGCTGCCATCTCGCGTTCGAATCGAGCGATCGTGTCTTCGCGACGGATCTTCTCGATTGGCAGGATCTTCAAGGCGACATCACACTTAAGACGTAAGTGACGAGCTCGATAGACGGTACCCATACCGCCTTCACCAATGACCTCCAGCAACTCGTAATCGCGAATCCTCTTGTTGACCAGCGAAGTGGACTCAGGCGACTCGGGCCGTTCCTGTAACGATTCAAGCAATCCGGAATCTTCCGCCTCTAAGTCCGCGTCGAGCAACATTGCCAACTGTTGACGGTCATCGTCCGGAAGAGCCGCCAGGACCTTCTGCTGCCCCTGGGAGTCCAGTTGAATGGCCTTCCGAAATAGCTCTGCGATGTTGTCGTTCATTACTTCCGGCCCGTTTACCATGATCCAGTCTTATTTCGACCAGCGTGTTCGATCGATCGGCTTGAACACCGAAAGATCAGGCGTAAACCAGATCTGGGTTCCCTGGAGAATATCAGAGAATCGTGATTCGTGATCAATTCTCGCCGCGGAGCACGCCTACTCGCCATGCCTCAGACGCTCAACAGCCTGCCGCAGCGGTAAGTGGGCCGCTTACGAAGCAAACGATTTCCTAAATCGCCCCAGCGGCTTTATGCCGGTGGCTTGTTGGCCTGTGCGCTACTGCTCTGAGGTTTGAGGTAGCGCAAAGGCCAGTAGACCACCGGGGTAAACCCGGTCGGGGATCGACGAATCCGGGGTACGGCCGCTTGCCCTCAATTAATTCACAACCCCGAAGCGATCACTTGCCCTGGCTCCGCACTGGCGAAGGGAACGAGGTCTGAACCCAAACCGACCTTACTCGGCCAGCTGAATCATCTTGGGTAGTTCCTCGCCGTCTTTGATGAAGGCGATTGAAACTGAGTTCACGCAGTGGCGAGTGTCTTTGGCGGTCATGCGTTCGCCGGTGAAGACATGTCCGAGGTGGCCGCCGCAGTTCTCACAGAGAATTTCAACTCGGTAGCCATCTGCGTCTGTTTCGCGACGAACCGCGCCGGCGATTTCGTCGTCGAAGCTTGGCCAGCCACAGTGGCTCTCGAACTTGTCAGTCGATTTGTAAAGCGCTGCGTTGCACCGACGACAGATGTAGGTTCCGGACTCTTTGTTGTTCAGCAGTGCGCCGGTTCCGGCTCGTTCGGTTCCCTTGTTAAGGATCACGCGGGCTTCTTCGGCACTGAGTTCGTTGTACTTATTCGCCATGCTGACTTCCTGAAGCGCGGTATCGTCTGTTGAGGTTGCCGTCGCACCACCGTCGGTTCCGGTAACGGCCGGAGAAGTCGACGACGGGACGGAACCTGGGGCCGCGGGGTCGGAATTCGTGCAGCCGAAAAGCACAATCGGCAACAACACAGCCGCAACCAGTGAAACGCGTTTCATTGCGACGCTCCGCTCGCAAAAAGGTGGCCGCAAGCAGCGGCATTGGGTGAAGATCCCGGGGAATGAACTGAGACACAGAGCGCTACCTCCGCCTGCACCTGGAAACCAAAACCTTAGGGCTGCTTCAATTAAGTCCTGACCCGGTTCAGCTGGCCCCACCACATTTGGAGGCAGCGCTCTGCTTCTCAGTTCATCTGATTATCGGTCCACACAACCAAACGTCAACGGCGTTCAGACCTTAACTTCGAGTTGCGGACGCAAAACTTACAGTCACCCGCGCCTATCCAGTACTTAGTCCATGAAGATGCGTTGGTATTCGTCAAAGATGCAGTCCAGAAGGGCTCGACCCTCTTCCGTCGCCTTGAAGTGTACGTAGTGTTCGTGCTTCTGGGCGTCTGCGGCAACGATAGCGACCTTGTCGTCCTCGCTATACATCCACTCCTCTTCCTGCAGCCACTTCATGTAGCTCTGCATGGTCTCATCTTCGATGGGGATGTAGACCTCACCATCGAGGAAGAACTGGTAGCCGTATTCTTCCAGCTTCGTCCAGGGCACGTCGGTTCCCGAACCCAGGTAGTACGGTTCGAACACAGACGAATCGGCTGGCTTCACGTTGGGATTGTGAAGCATGTCGATCGCGTTCCATGGGCAGATCGTGAGCTGGTAGAACTCACTACTGTCGTTGGGCGATCGATAACACATCTGGCAGCCAATGCAGCGAGACGTGTCAATCTGGTGGTAGCTTTCAGACGGAACCGGACTGACGACTTCGTAAATGCAGTCAACGGGACAGACGGTCGCGCACGAGTTGCAGGACGTGCACGAGTCTTTGTTGATGACGTTAATGTACCGCGTTTCTTTCTTGCGGTCGGCTTTCCTGGTCTGGAAGTACTCCTGCATGGAGATGGTCATCGAGGTTCCTACCTGATACGTGAACAGAACTATCATCTGTTTCGACAAAAGATAGCGTGCCCTACAGCGACCAGCCAGAGAAAGTGGGCTGTACGGGGGAGGGTTCCGGCGGTGGTGCCCGAACCTTCCCGTTTTCGGGAAAACCAGTCCTGTACATCTCCATTTTCCCGTCTTGTGAGAGGATATCCAAATAGAACCTCCAGAGTCACCAGCGGAGCCAGCGGGATGGTTGAACATCTGAGCCGAATCGAGACCCTGTGGTCGGTCGTCCGGGCCGCTCATGGTGACGAAAAGGATGCCGCCCAAACGGCCCGAGAGCAACTGTTTGGCCGATACAACGGTGCGATTCGCCGCTACCTGCTGGCGTGCCTGCGGAACGAAGACGCCGCCGACGACGTGTTCCAGGAGTTCTCACTGCGATTCGTCCGCGGCGATTTTGGCAATGTTGATCCGTCGAAGGGTCGGTTCCGCAGCTTCCTGAAGACGGTGGTGTACCACTTGCTGGTCGACTATCAGCGAAAGAAAAAACGCAATCAGCGCGAACAGGCTTTCGCGCATGAGCCGGAGATTGACGAACCCGAACCGGTGCCAGGCGATGACGAAGCGTTCATTTCCAACTGGCGCGATGGGTTGCTGGAACGCGTTTGGAACGGGCTACAGCTGGATGAAGAAGCCAGCGGCAAACCGCATCACACTTTGTTGCAGTTGCGGGTCGCCAACGCCGACATGGGTTCCACTGAATTAGCCGCGTTGCTTTCGCAGGCGCTGGGTCGTGACATCAAGCCGGGGAATACTCGAGTCATGCTGCACCGCGCGCGTGATCGGTTTGGGGAACTATTGTTGTCGGAGGTTGCTGAGACATTGGAGTCGGCCACACCGGAGGCGCTTGAAGAGGAGCTGATTGATTTGAATCTGTTGCACTACTGCAAACACTTGCTGCGGAAAGATTAGGTTCCGCGGAACCCCCCGCACTATCGGATCAGTGATGCTTAGACTTCTCGCCCGAATCCGCTATCGAGCAAAACAACGCCGCGAGTGGCGAAGGCAGTTGCGAAGTTCGCCGACTCTATCACGTTGCTGGGAGAAGGTGCGCCGTCTTCCAACAACTGAACCGGGTTTCCGTGAGGCCACGGCTAAGCTGTGTACCCCGAATGAACTCATCGAAGAACGAGCTCACTATCAGCCGTGGTATCCTGAAGTACAAGCGGACATCGACAATGGGGCAACTAAGGTCGCTCGGTTCCAACTGAGCTACGCAGTCAAGGGCGTGCCTCAGGACACCTATGTTACGACTCACTATGTCAGCACGCTCGATTCCCGGTTGCTTGGTTCAACGAAACACACTCTAAAAGGCTACTGACGTACGGTTGCTATCACCCGCGCATTGGTTGATTCTACAAGCCCCCCTTCCCAAGCGACGTCGCCGTGCCCGAACCCTCTGATCCAAAGACTGACCAGGAACCTGCCGCGCCGCCGGTCGGTTCTGAGTTGGAATCGACGCAGATCGGTGACTCGGTTGAGATGCTCGATTCACTGGGCGGCTTCCTTCCCAGCATGCCGGCAAAGGCTCCAAACCTGCCGTCGCAGACCGATGTCACCGCGCTTAACGCGGGCGATGTGGTTGATGACTTTCAGGTCCTGAAAGTCCTGGGCAAAGGCTCGTTCGGTTCCGTCTACCTCGCGCGACAGATTTCGCTGGGACGGATGGTGGCGATCAAGATCACACCAAACAAAGGCGGCAGCGAGGGCAAGACGATGGCTCCGCTGGAACACCCGCACATCGTGCAGGTGTTTTCCGAAAGCGTTCGACGAGAAGGTCGAGAACGACTGCTGTGCATGCAGTATGTGCCCGGAGCCACGCTGGCCAAAGCGCTACAACGGTTGCGAGATAACGTCGGGCTGACTCACTGGACCGGCCGCGACATTCTTGAACAGGTCGATGGTGAAAGCCAGGGCGCAGCGGCTCTTGAACCCGCCGCGCTGCGAGATCGGCAGGCGCTGGGCGACTGTGATTTCGTGGGAGCCATCTGCACCGTCGGCGAACAATTGGCCGACGCTCTGGACTTCGCGCACCAGAAGGGCGTGCTGCATCGGGACATCAAACCGGCCAATATTCTTGTGAGTCAATACGGACGAACGTTGCTGGTCGACTTCAATCTTTCATTCCGGGAAATGGACGCCGACGATCAAACCAACCTGTTCGGCGGAACGCTGTCGTATATGTCTCCGGAACACCTCGGCGCGTTCAACCCGACCGACGATACTCCTCAGGACGCCGTGGACGAACGATCGGACCTCTTCAGTCTGGGCGTCGTCCTGTTCCAAATGCGAACCGGAACACTGCCGTTTGGTTCTCCAGGCGACCGCAACAACATGGAACGTCTCACGCTGTTGCAGAGCCTCGCTGACGACCTTACCGCTGGGCCAAAGCTGGTCAAACCGTTCAGCGAAGCCGACCGCGCCTTACTAAAGACTATTCATCGATGCCTCGAACACGAACCGCAGGATCGATTCCAAACCACAGGCGAACTGGCCGAAACCCTGCGTGGTGTGCGGAATCTTGAAGCGATGGAAGGCAAGCTGAACGAACACCGGCCCCGACTGTGGTCGGCCGCGTCGCCAGTGTTTTGGGTCAGCCTGCTGATTCTGATTCCGCAGCTTTTGGCAAGCGTCATCAACGTCACCTACAACATGACGTTACTACCGCTGGAAGAGGCGGAGTACGACAAGTTCAATATGTACGTCGGAATTTACAACGTCATCATCTGGGGCGTGTGCGTGCCGTGGGTCTACTTTCTGATCAAACCGCTCAGCGCGATCGGGACCCGCAATGTCACTGACGAACCAGCACTCCGGTCGCACCTGTTGTCGCTGCCGAACAAGGCCGCGCTGGTGGCCTGCGTTGGTTGGTTCTCCGGTATCGTGTTCTTCCCCGTGGCCATGCACATCGGTGCTGGTCGCGGCGATCTGTATGGCCACTTCGCCGTGAACCTTTTGATCTCCGGCCTCATCGCAATCGCGTACTCGGCATTGGGGACGCAGTACTATGCCTTGCGAATGCTGTACCCATGCCTGTGGACGAACGCGAAAGATGTCGAACAACTGACCAAGAAAGAACTCTCTGTGCTGCCCGCGCGTGTCAGGTTCCTCCAGCTGTTTTCCGGGATGATCCCACTGGCTGGAGCGTTACTGATGGTCGCCATGGCAATTTTCGATGTCGGAGACCGCCAGCATCAAACGCAGTACCTGATCCTCATCGGTATCCTGATCGCGCTTGGCATGGCCGGCCTGCAGGTCGCCACATCTGTTTGCCAGAGAATTACCCGAGCCACAAACGCGTTCGTGGCGAACCAGTAAGCCGCTCGCTGCGAATAGACTGCCCGCTGCGGATCCGCGCGGCGCGAACTACGCTCCAAACGCCGTCGCGCCCACGAAAAGCGAACCCGAGTTCGAATGGGTCTGCTGGCGAGTCGGCGACATGTGTTCGACCGCCGTGGTCAAAATCAACTTCGTCTCGCCACCGATCTGAACCAAAGCTGGGCAGGTGACTTGCGGAGCCTTCGGGCACAACCACGTGTGTTCCAGCTCTCCCGATGCAAGGTTGTACTGTCGAGCTTCACCGTTGTCCGCGTCGTTGGGATTGTAGAACGCGACTATGCAACTCTGTTGGTTGGGGGTGAGAATCATGCCATCCGGAAACATGTCCAGTTCGTTCAGATCCAGAACCGTCGTGGCTTCGCTTAGCTCACCTGCCTCCGGATTGATCTCGTAGGAAACCACCGTCTTCGTCGGCGTATCGATGTCTATCAGAACCAGCTTCCCATCCCGTTCAACAACCGCTTTCCCATTCGAACACGTTTGATCCGCGCGCAGCTTAATGAGCTTCTGATCCTCACCGCGCCACAGGTACAGGCCGGCTTTTGCTTCTTCGAAATTCAGATCCTTGCAACCAAAGATCACGTTGTGCCCGAACGAAACCCCGTCGTTGATGATGGTTCCTTCGACATCCCCATCCACGTTGTCCGCCAGAACCTGCCACTCTCGGCTAGCCGTGTTGTACAGTCCCAGCGTCCGGTTCGCTCCGCAAATGAAGACATCATTCGTTGTCGTCGGCAACGCAAAACCTGGTCGGCCTGGCAGTTCGTGAGCAACGTTCTCGCCGGTTTTGCAGTCGAAAATGTTAAGCGAGCCGATGAGTGAGTTCTTACCTAACTGAATGGCCACCCAGCTGAAGACATCGTTACCCAGATCAATCGGCCCCTCTGGCAGAAAGCGGGCTCCATTGGTTTTGGGGCGGTATAGAACCTCACAAGTCGTGGTCGCGGTCATTGTTTCTTCACCAACAGTCAAAGTCGCACGTGAGGCAAAGTACCAAGTCGATCTACAAAGGTCACGCGGCCGCATTACTGACGTGTGTTTGTACTTGTTCGGTTACCTGGGATACCAATTCATTGAAAACAGCCCAACAGCCAGTTTGAAATCAGCCGAAACCTCTTTAGTCGCCCGTTTTTTCAGGTAAGCTGAGTGGTGAAGCTCTCTTTGGAAGGGGTCAATTGATGCAGAGAACTCGACTCAAAGTAGCAGGTGTCTCACGCAGTGGGTTCACCCTTATCGAACTGCTGGTTGTAATTGCGATAATCGGCATTCTCGTGGCGCTGCTTCTGCCAGCCGTTCAACACGCTCGCGCCGCCGCGCGGCGGACGCAATGCAAGAACAACCTCAAGCAACTGGCACTGGGGCTTCACAACTTCCACGACATCAACCGCGCGTTTCCGCCAGCGCGGATTATTGATGATCTGCCAAGGCCAATCGGAGGCCTGGGGATCGCTCGGTATGAAGCCATGGACGAACCTTCGTGGCTGGTTCGGATCCTGCCACACATTGAACAACGCAACGTGGCAAAGCTGTGGCAGCTTGATCAAATCTACGCCGACCAGCCACTTGCAGCGCGTCTACACGTCGTGTCCACCTTCCTGTGTCCGGACCGACATCGAATCGATAACGCTGTTGTTCCCGACCAGCCCTTCGTTCGGTCTCTTCCATGCGGATGCCCGGCAGGTTTCCAGGTTGTCCCTGGCGGCGCTGTATCAGACTACGTCGCCAACCAGGGCGACACATCACCCGGAGCGATTGGCAGATCCACCGACTTCTACTGGGGTGGCAATGGCACCGGGGTCATTAATTCGTCGCGATCAGTCAGGCGCGACAACAAGGTCAGTGCAGATTGGCTGGACAAGATTTCTATGAGCGACATCGTGGACGGAACTTCTAACACGATCCTCCTGGGCGAACCTCACGTGCCCATCGGTCAGATAAATACAGCTCCATTCAACGGTCCGGCATACATCGGTCGCTACCTGACTCACTTTGCGAGAATCGGTGGCCCAGGCGTCCCGCTGGCACACCACGATCAGGACAACCGTGCGGGACAGTATTCGTTCGGGAGCCCGCATTCGGGTATCGTTCAGTTTGCACTCTCGGACGGTAGCGTGAGAGCGATCGAAACTTCGATCAGCAGTCGTGTTCTTGGTTACCTGACCAACAGGCAGGATCAGACGTCCTTCTCGTTCGATGAGCTATAGAATCGTGCGGGGCTTCGGGATTCCGAGCCCATTGTTGGGGCGAGGGTCTGGCGGCCATGATTAGAATCCAGTGCGATAATTGCGGTTCAGGTCTGCGCGTCACCGACGACCTCGCAGGTACGGTCGGCGAATGCCCCAAGTGTCAATCGCCGGTGCACGTCCCAAAGCTTGAGTCTCCGGCGGAGACACCGTCGCCGCCAGAAGCTTTTGATCCAATGGACGTGTTAACCGCGCCGGAAGCGCCTCGTCCGGCGGCCAATGCCAACTTGAACCAAGCCGCAGATGACACCAGCCCCGCACCGGCTGAGCCGGTTGAGAACACTGAAACAGCAACGGGAACCGCATCAGCCGCCGCTTCTTCGGTTGCAGCGATGCAGAGCCGTCGACCGATTGTTCGACCTCCTTCCCAATCATCACCCAAGCCAAAATACGAAGCGACTTCGGACGCGGCCGAGACTGATGGGCTTGTGCAGCAAGTGTGGGAAACGATCTCAGGCAGCCGACTTTACATGGGTTTGTGTGGCTTGATTCTGCTCACGGGCGGGTACCTGGTTTTCGCGTTCGTACTGCAAGACCGGGGAGATCGCGTTCCGGTCTACCCAGTTAAGGGACGCGTTGTTTTCCCTGATGGCACGCCCGTCAGGTTGGGAACCATTGAGCTTGAATCGACCGTTCATCCAACCACCTCGACCGGTCGCATTAACGAAGACGGGACGTTCGTTTTGGGTACATACGCGACCGACGACGGAGCTCCCGAGGGGCCTCACAACGCGATTGTGATGCAGATGGTGATCGATGATGGCACCGCCGAACACGTAAAGGATCACGGAAAACCAGTCGACCCACGGTTTGCGAACCCAAGGACCAGTGGTCTGAGCTTCGAAATACAACCGGGCGAGAATGACCTGCTTGTGCGAGTAAAGGTCCGAACCAGTTCTGTCGAGTAATGCGACTCGACGGCACGGCATCGCACCGTAGTGGACTAGGCCACGAGTCCCGAGCGTTTTCTCTCCTACCCGTTCAGGGAACCTGAACCGTCGCATGCGCCATCTTTCATTCAGGCTACAAGCGCGAGTCCAAAGTTCAACGCGAGACCACAACTGTGGCCTCGCGTGCGAACATCCAACTCACCAGTGCGAACTACCCAACCCGTTCTTCCAGGAACCGTTTGGCAACGTCGCGGCCGCCCCAACCGAACGCGATCGACGCTGCCAGGGCGATTGCGCCCAGGATCAGGCCAAACGCCAGGTTGACGACGGATGCCGGGGCCAGGCCACTACGACTTAGCGCCATGGTTCCCGCCAAAACAACAATGGACCATCGTGCGACGTTGGCCAGGACGGCTGAGTTATTGATACCCAATCCGCGGATGGCCCCCGCGGCAAGGTTCGCAAGATACAGTCCCAAACCGAACACCACGACTGCCAGCACAACGTTACCAGCAAGTCCCATGAAATCTTCCATCTGACCGCCCAGAGCAGACAGCCCCATCATTGGAAGTGCCTGTAGAGCCGCAAACAGAACCGTTGCGACCAACACCAACTTTCCAACGAGCCCGGAAAATGACTTCGCTTCCGAACCGTCAGCAGTTTCCTCAAACGCAGCGATTCCAAGTTTCGTGGGCAGATGATCTGCTCCGGTTCCCATAAGAATATCCGTCACGACCGTAGACACAATCTTGCCAACGAACACGGCGATGCCAATCACAACGACTCCGCCGAAGATACCTGGAACCGCTCCAGTAATCTTGTTCAGCATCAGCGTGGCAGGGGCTGTCACTGCGTCGATCTTCAGCGCACCAAGTGCAGCAACCAGAACCGGCAGCAACACAAACGCGTGCGCGACTGTTCCCAGGAGACCCGATAGCTTTGTCGCGCCAAGATCCAGCCCGGCCTTTTGTGTCAACCGGTCAGCACCGGCGGCAGCAAGCAGGTTCGAAACGATCTGCTTGACGATCTTCGCAACGAACCAACCAATGGCAAAGATAATGCCGGCACCAATGATGTTCGGAATATAATCCATCGCACGCGACATCATGCCCTGGATCGGTTCCAGGATCCCAGGCATTTTCAGTGCACCGAGAATAGCTGGGAGGAACAGCAGGAACACCAGCCAATAGCCTGTCTCCGATATCGTCTTGCTAAGCGACATCGATCCTTCTTCTGGAACAGCGGGCGCCTTGGCCGCTCGGCGTTCTTTCAGTTCGGCAATGACCTTCGCCTTCGTCAGTCGGCCTTCCGCAACAGCTTCCTGGACCTGAGTATTCTTCTGCAGCAAGGTCTGGTAAGCCTGATCCCAATCTGTGTCATCGACATTACTCAAAGATGCAAGCTTCGAATCAATGTTCGCGGCTGTCAGTCCTTTGAAGCTGATTGTCTTCACAACGCGAGCGACCACCCACGCAACAACAGACAGAATGCCCGCAGCGAGGAACCGAGGCGCGTAGATAAACACCTGGTCAAGGAACGAGTTCAACGGCCGCGTGATCATGTCCAGCTGTAACGCCTGGAAGAACCCAATCAGCACGAACAACATCAGGATGTAGTAGACAACCAGCGAAAGCGGTTTCGCCGCGTCCGGGTTGTCGCCCGGAAAGTACTTCGCCAACAAGCCATTGAGCGGAGTCCGCCGGATCACTTTGGCGATGACCCACGCAATCACCCTGGCGATAATCCATCCGATTACCAGGATCGCCAGAGCACCACCCAGCTTCGGCAGAAACTCCTTCGCCTGACTGATCAGAGGCCCCAAAGCATCGGAAGCAGCGGATCCCGCTTCCTTCGCCGAATCCAGTGCCTTCTCGGCGGTCTCGGTCGGGGTTTGAACAACCGCACGTGCAGTCTTAGAACCGACCGCAACAAATCCTGCAGCCGTGGCAAGCATTGCCAGTGGGCTGCGTTTGATGTGACTCATCACATCCTCCACAAAAGAGATATGCCCACTCAGCGGATAGACCAAGACGGTAGTTCACACCGAGTGCACTCACAAGACGCAAAGAGCTGCGCAATATAAACGCCGCTTTTTAATGGCGCAATACGCGATTTTCTGAAGTTCAGCCATCAGCATGATGCCCTGCTCCGTATGACGTGCGATCAAAGGCGTGGAGCAGCAAAAGGTGTGACCTTCGCCCGACAATGGCAAAGTGCCACTGGTTCGGCCTGCGATACTTTGGTCCTGGTGCGCCTGAGATGGACGTCCACGACTTGGTGCGGTGTATCGATGACGACGGCAAAGATCACTCCGCCGAAGACTAGCGCTGGCGTCTGCCGCCTAAAGGCGGGACTACGAACTTAGGCCGTAGAATGTGGTTGCGGTGCCGCCGAAGATGGCGGCGTTTTCGGTCTCGGTAAGGTTGCCCAGCGTTTCGGTTAGCGCGCCGTGCACTTGGTCATAGCTGCCGGCCAGTTCGCAGACGGGCCAGTCAGAACCGTACATCAAGCGGTCTGGTCCGAACGCTTCCATTGCTGGTTCGACGTAGGGTTTCAAGTCGGCTGGCTTCCAGTCTTTCCAGTCTGCTTCAGTAATCATGCCGGAGAGTTTGCAGAAGATGTTGGGGAACTCGGCCGCTGCTTTGAAGTTGTCGATCCAGTCTTCCGTCACCTGTTCCTTGATTCGTGGCTTGGCCAAATGATCGATGACCATCGGTAGTTCCGGCAGCTCGCGAGCCAGTGTGGTCGCGTGCCTGAGATGCTTCACATAGAACAATAGGTCAAACGGAACACCGTGCTTCTCCAGCACTTTGAGACCGCGGATCACTTCGGGGCGAACGATGAAGTCGTCGTCTGGTTCGTCCTGGGTAACGTGTCGAATGCCGACGAACTTTGGATGATCTTTGAACTCCAAAAGCTGGTCTTCGCATTGTTCGCTGGCGAGGTCGACCCAGCCGACAACGCCCGCGATGAAGTCGTTCTCTTCAGCCAGCTTCAGAACCCACCGGTTCTCTGCGACGTTGTGTTGGGTTTGAACGAATACAGAGCGATCGACACCCGTGTTCTTCAAGTGCGGCAATAGATCTGCCGGCAGGTAGTCTCGCCGGATCGGTTCCATGATGGGACCGTCCTGCCACGAGTAATCGAACGGTTGGCTGTGTTGCCAGAAGTGCTGATGGGCATCGATAATTTGGCTCATGGAACCAAGGTAGATGTTCCCTCCCAAACGTCAAGCCGCAGGCGTTTTGGTGGCGGCTACTCTGTGGGGAGCGCCAGCAGGCGTTGCGATTCTTTTAGTAGGAAGTCCGTTTGCATGAACGGTTCTTCGCTGATGTCGCGCCAGCGGATGCGGCCTTTGGTGTCGATGAGAAAGGTTCCGTGCAACGCTTCGTTGGTGAATTCATCCCAGCAGTGAAACGACTTGAATGCGTCGTGTTTGGGGTCGCTGAGGATTTCAAAGGGTGTCGGTGGTCCATCGACTTCGATCGCATCAAGAATCGATGCCTTCACTTCGTTCACGTCATCGGTTCCGATGGCAACGATTTCGATTCCGGCGTCTTTGAAGTCTTTGTAGCGGGGCCGAAGTTCGTTCAGCTGTTCGACACAGTGGATACAACCGAGGCCAAGGTAGAACACGACAATCGTGGGGCCTTTAAGATCTTTCAGGCCCGTCATTTGATCGCTCTTCGCTGCTGGCAGGAAGAATTCGGGAGCCTTCGGTGGCTCTAGGTCAAATGGTCCCAGTTTTTCGATGATGCGCCGCTGGGCAGCAGTCGCGGTGGATTCTCCGCCGGCGCGAGAGGTACCAACCTGATAGAAACTGTTCGGCTTGAAGGCCCCTTGCGGGTGTTTCGGACTGATGTCTGCTTCGGATAACTGGTTAGCTTGCGGCGAGCCGTCGGTCATGGTTCGTAAGTTATGGCGGTGGGTGAAATACCCGTGGCGTTCGTAGGGCATGGCGTCCCATTTTTTCAGCCACGCGTTGTCCAGCCGACAGGCGGCTTCAAAAGCCAGTGCTGCGTCGGCTTTGGAAACGTGCTTGAAGCTCATGCCGAGTCCGTTCCAGGCTCCGGCCAGGTCGCGTTGGCGGAGGCCATCGACCCATCTGAACCGGGTGTCCTTGTGCCATGGAGTCAGCCGGAACGGTAGTGGGTGTTCGGGCGGCTCGGCCATGTAAGCGCTGGCGGTTTCCCAGCGGGGACGATCAAGAAACGTCAGCGGAAGCAGTTCGGGGTGCTGAGGATACTTCTTTGTGAGTTCGGTGATTGCGGCTGCGAGTTTGTCTCGTTGCCGTTCGATGTTGCCAAGCGTTGGTCGAGCGCGGCGCTTGCCGGTTTCGGAATCGACGAGAACCATCTCCGGCTCTTTGGTGGTTCCGAAGAAGTCGTTGTACGCATCAATCAAATCGCGTTCGACGTCTGTCTTCACTTTGTTTTTGCGTTCTGCGGCGTACCACATGTACTCGACGCGGCGGCTGAAGTCTGTTTCGAACGACATCGCGATTCCCCAGTAACCCATCGCGCAGTCGGGGTCGCGTGTGATGACTTCGCGAAACGAGCGGGCGGCTTCGGTTTCGTCTCCCATGTAGGTGTATGCGAGGCCCTGCAGGAAGAATCGACGTGCGGTTTCGTCTTTGGTCGTGACGGGAAAGTCGATGCCCATGAATCCGTCAATGAGTTCGCCGCGTTCGTGCGGCAGTTCGTTCATCATCCCTTTGCCGTAGTAAAAATTGGCTTGGTCTTCGGCAATGGCCGGCAGGATCATTGCGAGCGTGAGAAGGATGGATTTGGCTGTCGATGAGTTCATGGCATCGCTGCTGCGCGGATTGGATCTTTGGGGTGCAGTTTACCGGCGGATCAAACTTGCGACCAGATCGCGGGTATTCCTTCCGGGAACCGTTTGTGTGCTCACAGTACGGTGTGTTTTCACACGTCTGATGTTAGTCAGCCTTGTGGACTGGTGGGATGTCTTCTTCAGCCACTGGTGGTGACTTTTGGCAGCAGTTGGTGAGTTGTGAACTCATGCAGTTTGTTGAGCACGAGCGTCCTACGCCGTGATTTTCGGCGTTTTCGGCGTTAGTGCAGACTGCGGGCATTGGGCGCGGCCGTTGCATTGAGTGGATTCAACCTGTTTCATGTTGGATCTCCAAATGACCCTATTGCTTTCGATCTCGCTGTTGTGTTGCGCTGGTGACGGTTTTGAATCGATACTGTCTCACGAATTGTCAGTGGCTGCGCAGCGACTGGAAGTACTTGAACTTCAGGCTGGGCTGGCGGGTTCGAAGTTGCAGCACGAACTGGATCGTTCGGGTGCGACTTCGGTTGGTGTCGCGATGGCGGCTGCTCAGGAAAGCGATTTGGCTGCTAAGGTTCGTAGCGAGCAACTGCGCGTGTTGCGAATGCGTTCGGTTGCGAAGCACTTCAACGAAAGCGGTCCCGCTTCTCTTGTGTTCTCGGTGCCTGGGTTTGAAAGTCATCCGCAGCTGGTGGCTGTCAGTCGGCTGGTTTTGCAGTGTGACCCGCAACGGTGGAATCCGGCGGCAATTGGTCCTCTGAGTTTGCAGCGGGGACTGAGTAACAGCCAGGTTTGGCGGGAGGCTTTGCAGAGAACTCGGGAGCCGGCTGAAGCAGAACGGGCGCGATGCGAGGTTATGGTTGCTGAGGCGGAAGAGCGACTGGCGAAACTGGAACAGACTGGCGTATGGGTCACTCGGAAGCTGGTTCCACGAATTCGGCTGACGAGTCGCGACAATCAGCCTGCTGAATTGCGGTTCTCGGCTGATGCGATTGTCGATGTTCGAACGATGCAGCACGAGTATTTGTTGAAGCTGCGTCCTTACCGGAGCCAATTCGCTCAGTGGCGAGTGAGGGATGAAGACACAGGTTCGGCGAGATTTGAATGGCCGCAATACGACGCGCCGGACAAGGTTGTGAACAGTCCTGTTGACCCGGGTGGACAGATTCGGGTGTGGGGATCTCCCACGTGGGCTCAGCTGGAGTCGGCGACTGAGGCCGCATTGTTGCGGTTCCGCTCGGCGGAAGCCCGTTACAGTCGAGCCACGCGTAGTGCTGCGAAGACGGTTTCGACGGCTTCCCAAACGTCTGGCACGCTTAGCGCTGCGAAGGTTGATGCGAGTGCTTGTCAGATCCGGTTACGGAAAGCTGAGTATCGGTTGACTCTGGCGCTGAGAGATGTCTACGCGGATGGATCAGTGGAGAATCAGCGAAAGCTTGTCGAACGCGCGATGGATGTGTTTCGAGAGCATGCGGATGCGGCCGCGTTAGTGCGAATGGGTTCGTTGCAGCACGCGACCTGTCTGGAACAGGCTAAGCAGGCGCAGGTCCATGACCAGGCTGACTACAAATTGTGGAAGAACCAGGCTGATGCCCTGGCACGACTTGGGAGGGCGGAGTCCTGGTTGCGTTCGACAGAGCGACGGCGGATGGTCTCGCAGCGGAAGCTGGATGTGCTAAGCCAGTTGGCAAAGTAGTGCTGGAGAGCCAGAACTGAGCTGCTTCGCGTGCTTCCTGAGATTGCTCAGGAAAGCAACCTCGCGCAGTGTCAACGCTGAATCGCTTTTGCTGTCGTCGTTCTTGCGCTTGCTTGTCTAGTGTCTGTCTTCAGTGCACTCAGAAGGTGCGAGGAGCCTCCCGTGTCTTTCCTGGACTTATGCCGCAAGGGCCAACCAGGGCAGATGCCCTGGTTGGTCGTAGTGTGGTCTACACATCAGTTGGTTTTGACAACCAGCTGGTGAACCGTTTGAGGAATGAAACTTTCATGTCGGTTCCCCCTTCGACGGCTTCATCAAGTCTTGACGTTGGGACGTCTAGATCCGGGTTTGGCGGAATGCTGTCAGATCCGCCTTGTCCATCGCGATCGATTGTTGAGTTTTGGGCTTCGTCCAGTAGGACGCCCATATTCTTGAGGAACTCGTCTGCGTCTTCGCCTGCGACCGGCAGGTCGACGAACAACGGTGCCATTTCGTTACCCCACTGGTCAGCGGAGAACGTCAATCGTTGACCATCGAATGTCAGTCGGCCAGGGCCGTCGTAACGATCGATCGCTTCGAGGATGCGTTGGATGAGCTTTTGATCAAGATCACGGTTCCTGTTGAGATCGCGTCCGTTGAGGTTCAGTTCGACGGATGCCGTCTGGCCAGCAGCAGCGTCGCCGTCCAGTGTGATCCTCATGCGACTACCGGTGACGTCGCTATTTGGTTCCAGGGACCAGGCAAGGTTGCTGGCAATCGGTACAAGTGGCTGACCGAACGGGGCCGGAGTGGCGAACCCATCACCCGCCACTATCGGAGCATCACCAAACCCACCTGCGAATCCGTCACCGCCCGCGAATCCACCACCGCCAAATCCAGAACCACTGAAGCCGCCTACAACATCACGACCAGAGTAGATTGGGCCGGGGCTGCTGGTGAAGTTCGACAGCAATGGAGCGATTGCTGAACCGCCCAGACCTGCAAAGCCAGGTGTGTTCGGCGGATTCCCGCTGGTTCCGCTTGGTTCATCATCTTCGATTGGATTGATGATGGTTGGATCATCGTCCGTGTTGTCTTCCGGCGGATCAGCACTGCTGTCACTAGCGTCACTAACAACAATCGTATCACCGTTGGCATCGAGGATTGGATCGCCGTTTTCGTCGAGAGCAGCACCGGATCCTGTGATCTGGTTCTCAAGAGGCTCATCAAACAGAGGCGTGATGAGGTCTGTAGTGAACTCGAGTACGAACTGATCACCGGCGGCCAGCACGTTATCGACGCTTTGGTCCAGCAGTTCGATGTCGTTCACACCGTCCCAGGCGGTAGCGTTAAGCGTTACGCTGCTGTCACCATCTGTTGGTGCGACTACCAGTGTCAGGTTGCCTGCTTGATCGAGGACATCGCCGAATTGTGTCGCGAGGTCTTCCAGCAGACTAATTTCGCCGAGTGCGGCCGTTCCAGTATTTTCGACAATCAGTCGGAAGGTGGCGGTTCCACGCCGACTGTCGGTCTCCACGAAGTCAACCAGTTCTTTGACAAGGTCCAGATCAGCGTATTCGACGACGGTTGGGTCGTTGTGAGGAACACCGTCGGTGTTGTCGGTGCCGTTTTCGCCGGTTGGGTTATCGCCTTCGTCGGACAGGTCGAATGCCGACAGTGGAGCACCGTTGGAGTCAGTTAGAACATTGCCATTGTCGTCGACAGCGGTTGCAGCTCCCTGAGCCTGATTCTCAATGTTCCCGAATGTTCCATCGGCATTCGGTTGTAGGGTTGCGACGAATGTGACTTCGAAGCTGTCGCCCTGGTTGGCGGTTCCGCCGACCAATAGGTTTCGGGTCGTGTCTCCCGCCCATGCTCCGTTGGCTGTTGGGGCGGTGCCCGTGCCGTTGAAGTTCTGGACGGTGAGCCCCGAAACCGACAGGAAGCTTTCTCCGAACTCTGTTGCCAGGTCGTCGAACAGAGCCAGGTTGGTTAGAACCGAGGTACCAGTGTTCTCCCACTTGAGGGTGAAAGTGACGTCCAGGTTCTTCGGGTCGTCGGCGTTTGGTACTGCGAAGCCAGCTTCCTTGGCGACGCCAACTGATGGCAGGTAAAGCCGTGTTGGATCGTCGGTTCCGCCAGTGTCTCCATCGTTGCCGTCGTTGGCTCCATTTGGGTCGGTTCCACTGTCGGACAGGTCGTTGGCGGTAAGCTGAGTGCCGCTTGGGTCGAGAATTGGGGCTCCGCTTTCGTCGACGGCGTTGCCGGTCACGGAGACCTGGTTGCTGGTATCGTTCGGGGCTCCGGCCGCGTCAGGATCGACTTCGACATCGAAGGTGACGACGAATGAATCTCCGGCGGCCAGCGAACCGGAGCTGGCAAGGATCTCCGTCACACTGGTTCCGTTCCAGCCTGCATTGTCCACGACAATGTTGCTTGAGGAATCAGTTGGTGCCTGGGACAGGATTAGCCCGCGGACATTCACCAGTGATGTTCCGAACTGCGTTTGGAGGTCTTCTATCACGGAGAGGTCAGCAAGATTAAGCGTGCCAGTGTTCTCGACCACAACCTGGTACGACACCAGGTAGTTGGCGTTGTCCAGCAATTGCGGCGTACCAACGACGGCCTTGGCGGCTCGGATATCCGCCGTGTCGATAATGACATCTGCGTCGGATGTCGCACCGTTGACGTCTTCAATCGTGTAGTTGATTGGTGGAACCGTTCCGCTGAATTCCGCGGCCGGATTAAACATCAACGTGGCTGCCTCGGCTGGCGACAATACATCGCCAGGCGCGACGGTTTGAACCGCACCCGTGTCGTCGGTGTATGTCAGCGTGCCCTCCGTGGTCGCGTCAGGTACGTTGTTGATCGTGACCGACTCAACCCCCGTACCGTCGTCATCGTTGGTCAGTGGATTGATTGCAATCGGGGCGTCCCCGTTCGCTACGAATGGGTCGTCGACTGCATCCGGCGTTGGAGTGACGTCAATCAGGATGTCTGCTGACGATTCTTCACCGTTGATGTCGGTGACGGTGTAATTGATCGGCGGAACGGTTCCGTTGAAGTCATCTGCAGGAGTGAACGTTAGCGTTGCTGCTTCTTCAGGGGTCAGTTCATCGCCGGGTGCCACCGTCACTTCATTGCCTGCTGCATCGGTGTAGGTCAACGCACCTTCGGTCGCCGGGTCAGGAACGTTGTTGACTGTAACGCTCTCTGCACCCGGCCCTGGGTCGTCGTTTGCCAATGGGTCGAGCAGGACTGGTGTGTCTTCGTTGACAGTGACCGGGTCGTCCACAGCGTCCGGAGTCGGAGTGACTTCGATGAGAATCTCAGCTGACGATTCTTCACCGTTGATGTCGGTCAGTGTGTACTCGATCGGCGGAACAGTTCCGTTGAAGTCATCGGCGGGAGTGAATGTCAGTGTGGCAGCTTCGTCCGGAGTCAGAACATCGTCTGGTGCCACAACAACCGTGTTGCCGTCAGCGTCGGTATAGGTCAGTTCTCCTTCAGATGGATCTGGAACGGTATCGACAGTGACTGAATCAACACCCGCTCCGTCGTCATCGTTGAGTAGCGGGTTGACAGTAACCGGAGTGTCTTCGTTGACGACGATCGGATCATCGGCGGCATCCGGAGTTGGGATGATGTCGATATCGATGACGGCCTGCGAAGTCTCGCCATTCACATCGGTCACTTCATAACCGATTGTGGAGACTGTCCCGTTGAAGTCTTCGACAGGGACGAAGTTCATCGTGGCAGCTTCGGTTGGGGTCAACACTGTGCCGGCAGTGATCGGAAGTGCGTTACCCGTCAGGTCGTCGAGGTAGGTCAACGTTCCTTCAGTGGCAGGGTCAGGAACGTTTAGAACCTCGACACTGTCAGCACCAGTTCCGACGTCATCGTTGGCCAGCGGATCCAGTGGCACAGGCGTGTCTTCGTTGCCGCTTGCGATGTCATCAACGGCGTCCGGCGTTGGGATCACGGTGATGTCGATGTTGGCATCCGACGTTTCGCCGTTGATGTCAGTGACGGTGTAGGCGACAGTCGCCACCATGCCGTTAAAGTCGGCCGCTGGAGTGAACTCCATCGAAGCGGCTTCCGTTGGGCTGAGCACATCACCGGCAGCGATGGTAACAGGCAGGCCGGTGGCATCGTCGATGTAGGTGAACGCTCCTTCGGTTGCTGCATCCGGGATAGTGTTGATGGTGACAGACTGAGCACCGGCTCCGACGTCATCGTTAGCTAGTGCATCAACGGCGACGGGTGTGTCTTCGTTTGTGACGGCCAGGTCGTCCATTGCATCCGGCGTTGGCGTGACTTCGATCAGAATCGCTGCGTCGGAAGTCTCACCGTTGATGTCGGTCAGTGTGTATTCGATCGGCGGAACGGTTCCGTTGAAGTCTTCAACCGGAGTGAATTCCAGGCTGGCCGCTTCGGTTGGGCTCAAGACATCGCCTGGCGCGACAGTGACTGGTTGGCCGGTGGTGTCGTCGATGTAATTCAACGCTCCTTCGGTCGCTGGGTCAGGAACCGTGTTGACGGTGACTGAATCAGC